>RFGF01000115.1 GCA_003695915.1 Nitrospirota bacterium | reverse complement strand
TTTATAACTGCTTGAAAAGATTGGTCGGGGCGAGAGGATTTGAACCTCCGACATCCTGCTCCCAAAGCAGGTGCGCTACCGGGCTGCGCCACGCCCCGATATCGATGGGCGGATAAATTGTCGTTCGATGAGTTCTTTGGCCTTACATAAAGCTCTTGCCCGATGACTGATTCGATTTTTCTCTTCCAATGAGAGTTGGGCAAGCGTTTGACCAAGTGATGGAACCCAAAAGACCGGATCGTAGCCAAATCCCCCTGTCCCCTGCGGTTCGGTGGCAATGAGTCCATCCAGCACGCCTTCTACGATCGAGACCTCCCCATCCGGCGAGACAATGGCTACAACAGTTCGAAAGCGTGCCGTACGACGCTCAAGCGGCACTCCATTCAATTCTTGCAAGAGCTTGCGCCAATTCTCCTCATAGGTCGCATGCTCCCCTGCATACCGAGCAGCATAAACACCGGGCCGCCCACCTAGAGCATCGACCTCCAAACCCGTATCGTCTGCTAGTGTCAGTATTCCGGTATAGCGCGCAATCCCTTCCGCTTTTTTCGTGGCATTGGCGAGGCAGGTTTCCCCATCCTCTTCGACAACGGGCGCTCCGGGATACTCGTCGAGCGTATGCACGGTCAGAGGCAAATCGGCCAGCAAGGCCACGAGTTCTTCTTTTTTATGGGGATTGTGCGTCGCAAGCACAAGATCGGTCATAATGCGTTCTCACAATGGGCCGATCAACTCCTGTTGCAACTTGATCAAGCTCTGAATGCCGGTCCACCCCAACGTCAAAAAGGCATCCAGATCGGTTTTGTCGAAAGGGGCTTGCTCTGCGGTGCCCTGGATTTCGACGAACCGGCCTTGGCCCGTCATAACCAAATTCATATCCACTTCAGCCAAGGAATCTTCATCGTAGGCGAGATCGAGCAGAATCTGTCCGTTGACTTTTCCTACGCTGATGGCAGCCAAATAATCTTTCAGCGGGCGGTGAGGCAAAATCTGATCTGCACATAATTTGCCGAATGCATCTGCCAATGCGATAAATGAGCCGGTGATGGCCGCTGTGCGCGTGCCGCCATCGGCCTGGATGACATCGCAATCGATCCAGACGGTCCGTTCGCCCATTTGCGTCATATCGGTCACGGCTCGGAGCGTGCGACCGACGAGTCGTTGAATCTCGAGCGTTCGTCCGCCTTGACGGCCTTTGCTCGCCTCTCGTGCCGACCGATCATGGGTCGAACGCGGCAACATGCCGTATTCGGCGGTGATCCAACCTTGCCCTTTATCTCGAAGAAACGGAGGGACTTTTTCCTCGACCGAGGCTGTGCAAATGACCTTGGTGTCGCCCATTTCGATCAAAACCGATCCTTCGGCATATTTGGTGAATGGGCGCGTGATTTTGACGGGGCGAATCTCGTTGACCTGACGTCCGTCACTTCGTCGATGGCCTGTGATCGTGGTCATGCGCTGGCTTTCCTTATCATGTCGTCGGCTCCTGATTATACGGAGTCGGTTTCCGAAAGACAAATGATCAACAGCACGCGCGATTCATATTAGTGTGATACGAACGCTAGTCACGAACGCACATCTAGCCCCTCCGTCATTCGCTTATCTGGCTTCGTTGACTCGCTGCAAACCTGGTGGTAAAAACGATCACGTCTGGCCAAGGATTTCCAATGCACGATCTTCGTCTCTTGAGCGAACAAGCCGACCGTTTGCGAGAAAGACTCGGTCCGCGAGGCGCCGATGTCCCGTGGGATACCATCCACAGACTGGCTCAAGAACGTCGCACGCTTATCGCCCGCCTCGATACCCTGCGCCATCGACTCAAAACAGGCTCCGAAGAAGTCGCGAAATTGAAACGAGCCGAGCAGCCTGCCGATGAACTGATCGCCCAAATGCGATCGCTCCGCGAGGACATTCAGACATTAGAAAAAACGCTCCAGGTCACCGAAGACCAATTGCGCGACATCGCCTTGAGCATTCCCAATATTCCTCATGAATCGGTTCCCCACGGGCTTGACGCCCGCGACAATGTGGAGGTTCGCCGATGGGGGACGCCGCGAGCGTTTTCGTTTCCCCCTAAATCCCATGTCGAACTCGGGGAATCCCTCGGCATTCTGGATTTCGAACGCGGAGCCAAAATCGCCGGAGCCCGTTTCCCGGTATCCAGAGGAGCAGGTGCCGTGTTGGAACGAGCCCTGGCCCAGTTGATGCTTGACATCCACACACAGGAGCATGGCTACACCGAAGTACTGACTCCTTATCTGGTCAATCGCGCAGCCATGATCGGAACGGGACAACTTCCTAAATTCGAAAGCGATCTCTTTCATCTTCCGGAGGATGATTTGTTTCTCATCCCTACGGCGGAAGTGCCGGTCACGAATCTGCATCAGCAAGAGATTCTTGCGGAACGCGATCTTCCATTACGGTACACCGCCCATACTCCGTGTTTTCGACGCGAGGCGGGATCGTACGGGCAAGACACACGTGGGTTGATTCGCGTGCATCAATTCCACAAAGTGGAACTCGTGAACTTTTCCCATCCCGATCGATCCTACGACGATTTGGAACGATTGACGCAAGCCGCGGAAACGATCTTGCAACGACTCGACCTTCCGTATCGCGTCATGGCTTTGTGTCGAGGAGATCTCGGATTCGCCGCGGCGAAAACCTATGATCTAGAAGTCTGGATCCCGTCCCAAAACGCGTATCGGGAAATTTCTTCTTGTAGCAATTTCGAGGCGTTTCAAGCGCGGCGGGCGAATATCCGGTATCGGCCGGCTGGAGGAAAACCGCAATTTGTCCATACCTTAAACGGTTCGGGCTTGGCCATCGGCCGAACGATTGTGGCTATCCTCGAAAATTATCAACAGCCGGACGGGACAGTCCGTATTCCCGAGATCCTCCAACCCTATTTTCACGGGCTGACGCAGATCTCCAAGCTATAGCCGTCGTTTTAACTGAGCGACACGGTCCCGGGTACGACCATTTGTTGCTCCAGGCCACACATTCGTGATCAGGGATTATGCCAGAGAGTGCCATCGAACTCGGGGTTGAATTGGTGGGTGAGTTTGATGATATCGCCTGACTTGATGCCGGTTTCCAATGTCGAGACCTTTTGATTCACGGTAATGAGGACCTGACTCGACTCGAAAAACGGCATGAGCTTGGCAAAATGGTCCGGGTGCCGTTCCACGAGCTGGCGAACCGTCGTCGCCCCATCCAGCGGACATTCGATGTCCGATTCGTCAACGCAATCCCGCAGCGTTTGTCCAAAAATCATGACCTTGACCATGACAACCTCTCCCCCTGATGCGATCTGATCGTGCGAGCGCTGCTGCTCACCTGTTACGCGTTTCTTGATTCGCTGTACGCTATGGACTCGTCGAGCAATTGCGCGACATGTTTCACGGTCACGCTATCACGCAAGCCATGTCGTAATTGAATCATACAGGCCGGGCAACTGGTTGCGACAATGTCTGCTCCGCTGTCCATGATGGCTTGCCGCTTGCGCTCGAAAATGTTCATGGATGTTTCGTACGCTTTAATGACATAGGTTCCTGCCCCGCCAGCACATCGATCGGCATCGGCCATTTCGACGAACTGAACGCCAGGAAGACGGGCGAGCAGTCGGCGCGGAGCCGTCGTGACCCCGGCCGCCCGCAAGTGACAGGAAGAATGGTAGGTCACAATGTGGCGAAGTCGATTGCCCCCACAAGACGGTTGAGCGGCAAAGAGCTCTCCATTTGCATGCTCGACCACGAACTCGGAAATATGCTTGACCCGACGCGCCAGATCCTCGGCCATAGCATATTCGGGTTCTCCACGAAACCAGCGGACATAGTCTTTGAGACTGAGCGTGCACGAAGCACACCCGGTAACGACCGTTTCATAGGGTGCCAAGTGTTCGAGGTTTTCGCGTGCCCCGTCTTTGGCCAGTTGTCGATATCCATACGTGTCGATCGGCGTTCCCGAACATCGTTGAGGCGGAAGCGCCGGTTCGATGCCGAGTTTGCGAAGTACCGCGATGACGGCGTCTCCGACGCCGTCCTGGAAATAATTCGCCGCACAACCGTGAAAATAGGCCACGGAGGTCTGTCGATGCCCGCAGAGCTCAGAATACCGCTCACGGAGCGTCCGCGTTGCCAGCCGAGGAAGACGAAAATTCCGCGGCAACTTGGCCCGTTCGTCAAGCTGTCGCAATAACGGACGGGTAAGCATCTCGAGGATGGCACGCATCGTCGGGCGATCCCACCATTCCTGCGTGCGCCCCGCCCATTTCACCAACGATTCAAAAAGTCCGGATCGCGCGTGCAGGGCAAAGATCCATCCAGCCAGTCGATTAGGATGCTCGGCACGACGTTGTAAAATAAGCTCGGCCACGTCGACATCGGCAGGACAGATGGCCCGACACGACTTGCAATTGAGGCAGGCTTCCACCACTCGCTTGGAGTCGAGGTAACGGTAATCCTGCGCGGTGACGATTTCGAACCATCCGCGCGAACTCATATCCTCGGATTGAAATACATCGTACACAGGGCACACGGCGTTGCATTTGGCGCAGGTTGCGCAAGGTTTTGCTAATCGATCGAAATCGATGTGCTCGGTAAAAGAGGTATCGCTGATTTTGACGCCGGGGTTGAAAATTCCCGCCGGATCCAACTCCTGTTTGATCCTGACAAACAGTCTGTACAGATCCTCACCAAACATCGTGCGTACTAATTCGGCTCGCACACGTCCATCGCCGTGTTCGCCACAGATGGAGCCGCCGAAATCCTCGAGGACACTACGATGGATCGCGCGATAGGCCTCGACCATCCGCTCAAAATCGCGTGGATCGTTGACATCCAACAGGGGGACGATATGGGCATTGCCGTTGCCGATATGTCCGAAAATCGCCACGGCGATGGATTGACGCTCGAAAAACGTTTCCAGATAGCGAATCAATTCTCCGGTTCGTTGGGCAGCCACGACGACATCGTCGACGAAATTGATGGGCTTCTTCTTCGGATCATAGCGGTACAGGGTGGGATACAAGGCTTTTCTGGCTCGCCATAACTGTGCCTGGTGTTCTTGATCGAATGCTAGGGCCGGTTTGTCGGCGAGTCGATATCTGCGGCAAAGACGCATCAAACGATCCGTGCGACCAGGAGTGCTCCCCTGGTCGAATTCGATCAGCAACGTGGCGGTGGCATCTGCCGGGATCCCGTATGTGTGCCGTCCAATCAAATCGAGCGTATTGGCATCCATGACTTCTAGGGCATCCGGCTGGAGTTCGAGCAATTCAGGGACCGCTTCTCCCAATTCGCCCAAATCGCGAAAATGCAACAGTCCAGTCACCGTGGCTCGAGGCCGATCGACGAGCCGCAGCGTCGCCTCGCTAAATATCCCTAACGTTCCTTCGCTTCCCACGAAGAGCTTGGTCAGGTCGAGAATACCGTGATCCATTCCCTCGCTCACATCGAAGACGTTATACCCAGCGCTATTTTTGCTCACCCGTGGGCGATGAGCGAGAATTACATCCCGGGACTCGCGGATGAAGCCCGCCACCTTCTCCAGCGAGGGATGTTCCCGCCAGAGTTCGGCCAGTACCGGATCATCGACGCGATAGGCCCGAGCGGTCAGCCATCCTTCCCCCGTTCGCACGCGAAGTTCGTGCACGTTGTCTTTGACCGCGCCGTATCGCAATGTATGGGGACCTGCTGAATTATTGGCGAGCATTCCGCCAAGTTTGCACATCTCGCCGCTCGAAGGGTCGGGGCCATACATGAGCTCGAGAGGAGCCAGGCGTTTGTTCAACTCGGCGAGCACGATTCCCGGCTGGACTCGGGCCCATCTGGCCTCGCGGTTGACCTCCAACATGCGGTTCATGCGGGAGATGTCCACAATCACTCCCTCCCCGATTGCCGAACCGGTCAAATTGGTTCCCGCAGCTCGAGGGGTGAGCGGTACCCCGTTCTCCATCGCAAACGCGACAATGGCTTCGATATCCTCTTCATTTTCTGGAAGCACAACGGCGCGAGGGGGCAGGCGATAGATGCCCGCATCGACGGCATATGCCTTGAGACTGGCCGCATCGTCCTTGACCTTGGTCGGCCCAATCAAACGGCGTAGGTCTCTACTGAGGGAAAGGGATTTTTCCGGAAGAATGAGCGTCATAATTGCGACAAAGACTTTACACCGATTCTAAGGAATGGGCAGGAAATTGGACAAGCAGCGCTCAACCGAGATAAGACCCGGCGGCCAGAGTTACGAGGTCAGGAGGATGGTTCTGCGACAGGGTGTGCCGATTCTTGATCGACCGATTCTTCGTCTCCGGGGAAAGCAGGCTGATCGGGAGGGCCGAGATCTTGCAGTTCCCGCAATGGCGGCAAGTCGCGTAGATCGCGCAACCCAAATCGTTGGAGAAAATATTTGCTGGTCCCGTAGAGAATAGGACGACCAGGCACATCCTGGCGTCCGACTATGCGCACCAACTTTTGATCCAAGAGCGTCCGTAGCACCCCGGAGGTCTCTACGCCCCGAATCTTTTCGATGTCGTGTCGCGTGATCGGCTGCTTGTAGCTGATGATCGCAAGCGTCTCCAATGCAGAGCGCGAGAGCTTTGTGCTCTGCTTTTCTTTTTTCAATCGTCGCACCCAAGTCGCATATTCCCCCCTGGTCACCAACCGATACCCACCAGCAACTTCGGCAAGTTGAAGCCCGCGGCCTTCTTGATCGCATGCGTCTTGCAATCGTTTGAGCGCGGAAAGAATGTCGCTTTTCGGGAATTCTTCGAGAAGTTTGGAGAGTCGCTCCAGGGAAAGCGGTTCGCTTGCCGTAAACAATATTGCTTCCACGATACCTTGAAGTTCCGTTCGATGCCCAACAGGACCCTGGTGGCGTGCGGGAAAATGTGGTTGGCCATGATGGCCGTTCTCGCTTGCAGGTGAAACAGCTTGCGCAAGCTTGCTGTCGGGTTCTTGTTGGTGATCGAGAGACATAGTCGCTTTTGCCGTCATGCATGCCTCCTTGCTCAACATCAGGGCGCAGCAGGTGCTAGTCGCCAACTCCACGTTTGTCAAATTGAGGCCAGGTCCCTGGCGAAAAGGTTCGAGAGACTTGTATGGGACCGAATACCTCGCTTTGGTGAACACGGACCAGTTTCATGCGTACCAATTCCAAGAGCGCCAAAAACGTCACAATCACCATGGCGCGCGTGGTCACAGGATCGAACAAGGATTGAAAGGTGACCGTCGAGTTGAATTCGAGACATTCGAGAATCCAATGGATCCGCTCCTGCACGGTGAGAGTGTCCACAGTAACATTGAGGCAAGCTTGGGCAGCTTTGCGGTTGAGGACGTCTTGCAATGCGCTCAGCAAATCAAAAAGATCGAGATCCTCGGCCAATATGATTTCCTCGGTCTCCTCGATATCCGGTGAATCATCGTCAATGGGAGCGGGTTCCCGTTCGAACACATCGCGCCACATGCGTTCTCGATACGCCAGCCGGCCTGCTGCCTCTTTGAATCGGTCATATTCCAGCAATCGACGGACCAGTTCTTCACGCGGATCCTCACCCTCTTCTTGCTCTTCGTGGCTCGCGTCATCGGTGGGCAGCAACATTCGCGACTTGATATGGAGCAGTGTCGCTGCCATGACCAAAAATTCCCCAGCCAATGAAAGATTTAAGCTTTTCATGAAACTCAGATAATCCAAATATTGTTGCGTAATCATGGCGATGGGGATATCGTAAATATTGATTTCATGCTTGCGTATCAGATGGAGCAGCAAATCCAAGGGGCCGGCAAAGGAATCCAATCTGACGTGATAGGGAAGTTCGTCGGATTCTGATTCCGTGATAATCAGCTCCCCTGTCATACCTGAAAACTCCATTCGACGAAAGTCCTATCAACGAGCAGATCAAAAAGCCATACCACATATACCAGTTTTTGTGTGTTACTTCAAGGAAAAACCTACATATTGTGGAAGAGCATTGTGAAGGTTGCTGTTATGCGCGTCGCAAGGTCCATATCGTAATGATGGTAGCAGTGGCGAGAATAACGAAAACGATCAATTGTTGGCGTTGCTCGAAGACCCATTGCCATAACATGTTCGATCGGAGGGCAGGAATAGGTAACGAGGGATTCGGTGGACGCGCAAAAGTGGCATGACTGAAATCTGGATTTACTCTGAAGATAGCCCCGGTAAAATCCACGGTTTGCTCAAATGTGGCTTGTTGAAAATCGGCCCGTGCGCGAAACTCGGTGAACCGGAAAAAGGTTTCATGTTCAAACCTGCTATTCGAGAACTTTACATCGCGTCCGAACCGTGCTCCGGAAAACCCGGTTCCCTGACTGAAGATCACTGAAGAAAAATCGGCTGTTGCTTGGGTATGGATCTCGAGGAATTCGGCCAGTCCTTGAAATCTCGATCGCGCGAACGTGACGGACTCGTGAAAGACCGACCGATAAAACCGCGTATGTGTGCCGAACGAGACCGCTTCGAATGCGACAGGACCGAAAAATTGGGCTTCGATAAAAAAGGTTTCATAGAGGATAACTGCGTCGGAGAAATCGAGCGGCTTGAGAAACACGGATTTTGAAAAATCTATGGACCGGCGAAAGGTCGTCCCCTTCATCGTCACGGGACCATGGAAAATAATCGCCCCCTCGAGCAGATTCGTCGCCAGGACATCAGGCACCGTGCTGTCTTGAATGGAAAGGGTTCCCCGGACAACCCGCACCTGGCGAATGCCACGTGCACGCAGTGCAGCGCGGAGCGATGGCAGAGGCACCGTATCCGACGTCACATCCTGGAGCGGCAACCGATCGAAATGAATGACGCCGCCAATTTCCACACCCACAAGATCGACATGCCGTCCTTCGCGAATTGCTTGGAACACTTCTTGTGCAGGCACGGCCAGTTCCCGTCGTTGATCTGGTGTGCAGGCACCAACAAGATGTCGCGCAAAGCTCATCGCTCGGTCCGCGTTTGGCGAAATCAGTTTGCACGCCTCGACCCCTCCAGGACAGGCCACCATCACGACGCAGCACAGCCACCAACAGGGGGTCAATCTGTTCCTCATGAAGCTAACTCGGGAAAACTGGAACCGAAAAACGACGGAGCGAAGTCCAAAAATGAGTTCTGATTCCTCGGTGATTCAGGAATGTCGACAGCATAAAGGGGGATGAGCCTATCTGGTTTGACCTTCGCGCGCACCCATGGCCTCGACTCATCGACAAGGGGAAAAAGATATCCTCTTCCACGGCTTCGCATCGATATTACGGTGATTCAGATGACGAGCGTCGGGAAGGCAGATCTTTGAATACCAGGTAAAAATCTTTAGCGTCGTTTTCAGGTTGCTTCAACCGTTCTTCGAGTTCATGGACGGTTTTGGGCGGAGGGATGACGACTTTCTCGCCTTCTTGCCAATTCGCCGGTATCGCACAGCCAAAACGGTCGGCGGTTTGAAGCGCCACGACCAACCGGTAGATTTCATCGATATTCCGTCCGATGTTCATTGGATAAGAGAGCGTGGCTCTAATGGTTCGTTTCGGATCGATGATAAACACCACCCGAACAGTGGCCGTGTTCGAGGCTCCTGGATCGAGCATGCCGTACAAGCGGGACACTTTCATATCCGCATCGGCGATAATCGGATAGGGAATCGTCACACCCATCTTTTCTTTAATGTTCTGCAGCCAGGCTAAATGTGCATAAACACTATCCACGCTCAATCCCACGAGTTTGACAGCTCTTCGCCGAAAGCGGTCGTACTGATGGGCGAACTCGATGAGTTCGGTCGTACATACCGGTGTGAAATCCCCTGGATGTGAAAACAACACCACCCATTCTTGCTCTTGCCACGCACTGAATCCGAATTCAGGCGTATGCGTGGTCACCGCGGTAAAATTTGGCGCTTCATCCCCTATTCGGAGCATCCCGTTCGACTCAGACATGTGCCTGCACTCATTCTCCGATCATTCTCCGATAGCGATCGTATTCCTCTATATCGCTGATATCTCTTTCGAGATCTGCTTGATCGAGTCGGCGAGTCATCATCCGTGCTTCGCTTACCACGAGCGCGGAATGTCATCCTCTTCCTCGTTGTCGAGCCCCGACTCTGTATCCCGGAAAAATTTTTCAGTCCCTAATTCCTCTGATAGGTCTTCGGTCAAGTCGACGTCGTCAGTATCGGCTCCCAATTCATCAGCAAACGCTTCGTCCAAAAATTCGTCGGTCAGGTCTTCGGTGAGATCTTCCGTCAGATCTTCAGCGAGATCTTCGAGCTCCTCTGCCGTCTCTTCGACCAATTCCGATGTCAAATCGTCGAATTCCGCTTCGGGTTCGGCTGTAATATCCAACGCAGCCTCCGTTATCCCCGCTTCTTCTTCGAGAGGAGGTTCCAAGGTTTCAACGGTTTCCGCCACGGCTGGAGCTAGAGGAGTCTCAGGCTGAGTGCGACGTTTTTTCGCTTCAGCCGGTTTGGCAGCTTTTGGTTTCGTGGCTCGTGTTTTCTCGGGAGCTTTGGCTTCCGGCTTTTTCTTGGGAGTTTTGACTGCCGCCTTCGATTTGGGAGCCGCACGTTTCGCGGCTTTCGCCCTGGTCCTTTTGGGGGTACCGGCGCGAGGCGCTGTCGCCTTGGCTTTGGATTTGGCTGCAGGCTTGACCGATTTCGTGGCCTTTCGCGCGCTTAGGACCTTCGGTTTTGCTGTTGATTGAACTTTGCCTTTCGCTGCCGCTCTCCGTGTCGAAGCCGATTGGCTTTTCGTCGCGGCTTTCGCCTTTGAGCCGACCTTCGCACTCGTCGAAGACTTCGTTCGGGAGCGAGCCTTTTGTTTCGCTTTGGCCGTCGTCCGCCCCTTGGCCGTTCCTACTGTTTTGGCCCTCGTTGCCATTAAGCACCTCCTCACATAAAAAACCTGATTCGTAGTTGAAGGATGGTCACTCCATGAGTTGCATCTAACACGGACCGCTATGCTCTTTCAAGGACCAGAGATCAGAAACAGAAAAATTCCGTTTCTGTCTGCCAGTTCTCCATCCGACTTGCTACAATACAAATGATGGAGATCATTTGCACACATCAGGGAGCGGATTTTGACGGACTGGCATCGATGGTGGCAGCTCAAAAGTTGTACCCAGGGGCGATACTGATCGCACCAGGCGGGTGCCAACCTCCCGTTCGGGCGTATCTTCAAGATTTCCCCCTTCCTATCCGTTCTCGCCTCGATGTCGATGCCTCGGCCGTCACCCGGGTAATTATCGTGGATACCCAAGAGCCTGCTCGCCTAGGACCCCTTCAAGCTCTTCTCTGGCAACCCCATATTTCGGTCCATGTGTACGATCATCACCCAGCCGATATTGGCGCGCTTCCGCTCCTGCAGGCCGACTATCGGGCCATCGAGCCCCTGGGCGCGACGACGACGCTGCTTGTGGAGCGCATCCAAAAACGCCAGATCACGCTGACACCTTCCGAAGCCACACTGTTGGCGATGGGGCTCTATGAGGAAACGGGGTCGTTGAGCTATGCAGGAACAACGCCGCGCGATCTGTACGCCGCTGCCTATCTCCTGGAATGCGGAGCCGATTTGCAGAAAGTCATGGCGTATACCAAGCCGTCGCTCACGGCAGCCCAGATCGAATTATTGAGCGCCATGATCCAAGCCTCCCATGTCCTTTATTTAGGAAAAAAACGCATTCTTCTCACCCTGATCGCATGGCCGTTCTACGTCTCGGATATCGCACCGCTCGTTCACCATCTTCTCAAGCTTCAAGGAGCGGATGCCATTCTCGCTGCCGTGGCCATGGAGGGGAAAATTCAGTTCATCGCACGCAGCCAACACGAGGACATCGACGTGCAACACATCGCGCAAGCCTTGGGCGGCGGAGGACATCGGCTGGCCGCGGCGGCAAGCCTCAAAGACGTGACCTTGCCGCAAGTCGAACAACGCCTCCGTGAAGAATTGGAAAAACAAGCGGCAACGTGGTGTCCGATCAAGCAACTCATGACCACACCCGTTCAAACCATCCGTGCTGGTGCCACGGTCAAAGAGGCCGAACGGCGTCTGACCCAATATGAAGTGAATGCCCTCCCTGTCGTCGACCCAGCCATGTGTTTTTTAGGGCTGATCACCCGAGAATCGGTTCAAAAAGCACTCTTTCATGGTCTCGACTGTTTGCGAGTCGAGGATATTATGCTGCAAGACATATTTCTCGCGACCCCAGAGACCGGATTCGAAGTGGTGCATCGGCAGATGCTGGACCGCAATCAACGCGTCGTGCCCATCGTGGACGACGTGAACCGAGTTGTGGGGATTTTCAGTCGGACCGACCTGCTCCGCACCCTCCACGACGACATGATGCACCATGCCTCCGGCAGTCGTTTCGCGGAATATGGTGCAGAACTCTCTCATTGTGATACCAAAAATCTGATGAATGTGATCAAGGAGCGCCTTCCGGATTCCGTCCAGACGCTGTTACGCTCGACAGGACAAGTTGGAGATGAATTGGGATGTTCGGTCTATCTCGTTGGCGGGATCGTACGAGACCTGCTTCTGGGCATTCCGAATTTCGACGTCGATATCGTAGTGGAAGGGGACGGCATTGCGTTCGGCAAACGGCTCGGCGAACGGTTGGGGGCCAAGGTCGTCGTCCACGAGCGGTTCGGAACCGCTGCGCTCAAGCTGTCGCGAGAAGCCGCGTATCCGCCTGGGCTCACGTTGGACATCGCCACCGCCCGCACCGAGCATTATGAATATCCGACTGCTCTTCCCACTGTGGAGCGAAGTTCCATTAAAAAGGATCTGTATCGACGCGACTTTACGATCAACGCGTTGGCCGTTCGCCTCAATCGTCATGCTGGAGAGCTGTTGGATTTTTTCGGTGGCCGTCGCGACATCAAGGATCGAGTGATCCGCGTCTTGCACAGCCTGAGTATCGTCGAAGATCCGACTCGCGCGTTTCGTGCCGTTCGCTTCGAACAACGGTTCGGATTCACGATCAGCAAGGAGACGCGTGCGTTTATCGAAAATGCGGTGCGCATGGATCTCTTTCATCGATTGTCGGGGCATCGCTTGGGAGACGAAATGATCCATCTTCTTGAAGAGGCGATGCCGGCCAATGCCCTTCAGCGATTGCACGAATTACATCTGCTCCGATTCGTTCATTCGAATTTAGAATGGTCTGTCCAGTTGAAGCGCGTTTGCCAGGATATCGGCGAAATCCTGACCTGGCATGCCGTCGATTGCCCATCAGAGCCGCGAAAAGCTTGGATTCCCTATGCACTCGCTTTGTTCGAACAGCTGGGACCGCAAGAGGCCACAGCGGTTTGGAATCGGCTAGGATTTCCCGGTTCCTTTGTCCCGATCATGGCCGAATTCCTCTCCTCTTACCACAAGCTCCTGCATGACCTGATGCAAGCTTCGCTGACACCGGCCCACATCTACGAGCGATTGCATCCGTGGCCCATTGAATGTCACATATTTTTGATGGCCAAGATGAAGACGCTTGCCGATCCGAACCAGCAGGTCGGCATGCAACGGATCAAAGAATATCTCCTGACCTTGCGCCGCATGAGTCCGCTGGTAACCGGCCACGATCTTCACGCCCTCGGACTTCGTAAAGGCCCGGCGTATCGGACGATCCTCGATCGCCTGCTCAAGGCTCGTCTCAATGAAGAGGTACGGACTCGCGAGGAGGCCTTGGCCTTAGCTCGCGATCTCGTAGCCGCGGAAAGACAACCAGCGGAATCTTCGCCGTCTACATCGGTCCCGTGACACGGTCTGCCCACCCCCTTCCGCCGATTTCTTCCCCGAAGCCGACCCGGACCAGGTGGTGGATTCTCGGATTGCTCCTCCTCATCAGTATTGTCACGTATATCGATCGCGTCAACATTTCCGTAGCTGCTCGCCAAATGATGCCGGCACTGGGGCTCACCGATATCCAAATGGGCCAGGTCTTTTCTGCCTTTGTCCTGGGCTATGCCCTCTTTCAAATCCCCGGCGGTTGGCTGGGCGATCGCTGGGGGCCGCGAACCGTGCTAGCTCTAGCGGTGCTCTGGTGGTCGATCTTCACCGCTGCGACGGCCATCGCGCCGACCCTGTGGATTGCCGAGTGGTTCGGCGTCCTCGGCTCGCTGATGCTGATGCGCTTTTTGATCGGGGTCGGGGAAGCAGCGGCGTTGCCGAATTTCAATAGAACCGTCGCGAATTGGCATCCGCCACGAGAACGGGGCTTCGGGATGGGACTCACGATCGGGGGGATCGGGATCGGATCAGCATTGACTCCGCCCGTCACCGCTTGGATCATGGTGAATTATGGTTGGCAAACCGCATTCTATCTTGCCGGACTGTTGGGAATGGGGATTGCCCTTCTTTGGTGGTGGTATGCGACCGACCGCCCGGGGGATCATCCCCACGTCAATAAGGCCGAACTTGAGCTAATCATCGGCGAACCGCGCATTCAGGTAGAGGACAGAGCGCTCACACCGGCTTCTCGGACCGGACAGCCAGCGGATAGACTCGACCGACATCGTACGGTTCCCTGGAAAGCGATGGTCCAGACGCCGACAGTTTGGTGGTTGGTCATCAGTTACACCTGCCTCGGCTATGTGGCCTATATCTATATGTCTTGGTTTTATTTATATTTGGTGAATGTCCGCGGATTCGACGAACTGCACGGCGCCTTGTATGCTTCCGCGCCATTCGTGGCCATGACGGTGTTTTGTCCCCTCGGCGGTTGGATGACGGATCGCATGGCTCACCGATACGGGGTCAATACCGGGCGGGCTAGTATCGGCTCGGCCGGCATGATCCTCGCTGCCCTGTGTATCATCGTCGGCACCAATGTCCAGACGTCGTTCCTTGCTCTCAGCCTGCTGTCCATCGGTGCCGGATGGTTGTATTTCACCGTCGGAGCGTTTTGGGCCTCGACCATGGATTTGTCCCAGCCCCATGCTGGCACCATATCCGGGATCATGAACACGGGAGCGAATCTGGGCGGAACGCTCTCCCCCACTCTCACACCATGGTTGGCAGACCAATTCGGATGGTCTGTCGCGCTGGGATGTGCCGCCGGGATTGCCGGGGCGGGCGGATGTCTCTGGTTCTGGATTCGCCCGAGCGATGGATTGCGTAAAAACTAAGACCTATTCAACGGGCTCCCGCTGACACGATCCAGTCGCTGAAGGACCAGAAGGGTTCCCTTAGGCTCCGCCCCAAAGCTGACCCATCTTTCAACCGGAGATGAACCTCGCTGACTGCCCCCAACGATTGGGCACAAGGGAACCACGTCGACTCGAGAAATCCAAGAAGAATCAGAATGGATGAAGGCCTTCCCGATGGTCAAAGCATTTGTACGCGTTCAAAGAGACTTCGGCCTTCATTCGCAGGCTAGTCCCATACGAAGAGCAGCCGGACGTTCTTCTCCCCTTATCTTTTTTGACAGAATTCGCGATCGACCGTATAATGCGTTGCTTGATTTTACCTACTAAATGGATAGTAGGATCCCATCGTTCCGCATCGAAAGCGAATGGACGTGATCGCTTTCGATCATCGGGCACGAAAGACTTCTTTATCGAACGGTGGCTGCATGAAGAATGCGTTTTTCAAAGGCCATGGTCTCGGCAATGACTACCTTGTTTTGGACCCCAATGAGCTCGACTTCAAACTCGGTCCTCGTGCCGTTCGTCTCTTGTGCGACCGCCACTATGGCATCGGAAGCGACGGTATCCTAGCCTTGACCGCTTCCTCGAAAGCCGATTTCGGACTGCGTATCTACAATCCCGACGGCAGTGAAGCAGAGAAATCCGGGAACGGCCTCCGAATTTTCGGCTGTTACCTCTATGCGACCCGTCGCACGCGCAAGCGCGCGTTCACCGTGGAAACCAAAGGCGGCATTGTTCGCATCGAGCTGGACATCAACGACCATGGCTATGTGCAGGGAGCAACAGTCGAAATGGGACGTGCCTCGTTTCAGCCGCTGGCCCTGCCCTGCTCACTTCGTGTCGCCGAACTGATTCAGCAACCCGTCAAGGCTGCCGGCCGTTCGCTCCGATTTACCGGCGTGAGCGTGGGAAACCCACATTGTGTTGTGTTCAAGGAAAAAGGGGGCAAATGGACACGGGATGATCTTTTAGAAATCGGCCCCGCTCTCGAGCGACACACCATTTTCCCGAAACGCACGAATGTCCAATTGGCAGTGCCCATAGGTCCTAAAGCCATTTCCATTTTGATTTGGGAGCGTGGCGCCGGCGAAACTCAGGCGTCGGGGTCATCAGCTTGTGCCGCGGCCTGTGCTGCGGTTCGGCTGGGATACGTCAAAAGCCCTGTGACCGTGAAAGCTCCTGGCGGCACATTGCTTGTCGCGGTCGATCCTCAATTTAACTTGACGATGTCCGGCCCGGTGGCGGAAATCGCTCGCGGAGAACTGAGTTCGGTCTTCGTCGAAGCGCTCCGCGCGTAGCCGGCCTCGTACCATTCCATCTACCCGTGCGCAGCGAGACAACCCTCGATGACAAACCGACAGAGCCGTCCCTCTTGCCGCCCTTTCGCACCACGAGCTTTCACCCATGGTCTGTCCCTTTCACCATGTAGGCCTACGTCAAGGAACCGCGTGAAATGACCGATAAATGCACTGAGCAGAGCGAGACGCTCAAGAATGTCAAACAAGTCAGCCTAGAGACACACACCGAGGAGCATCATCGCGCAGCATGAAAATTCTGATCATCGATAAGCGGAAACAGCATGCAGAACTCGAAAAGATGCTGAAAGAAGGCTTTGCGAATCCTGTCGATCTTTACCATGCGACAACTGAACATCGAGCGTTCGACCGGATTCGACGTGAGACCTTCGATATCATTCTCGTCGCGGTGTACAGTGCGACGGGGTCGGTTCTCGAGACCATTCGTCATCTTCTTCAAATTTCACCAAGTTCGGCGATATTGGTGTCGGCGATCGTGCCGACGATTCGTTCGCCCTTCAAGCCGTGCATCAGGGCGCGCAAGATTATTTGATTCGCCATCAACTCAACAGCCATGCCTTGGCCAGGGCCGTCCGGTATAGCCTGGAACGCCACCGTGCCCAAGCCCAGGTGGTGTATCAGGCGCAATACGATCAATTGACCGGCTTAGCCAACCGGAGCGTCTTTTTCGATCGGCTCAATTTTGCGCTTGCCCGGTGCAATCGAACGCAAACCGCCATTGCGCTCCTGTTCTTGGATCTCGATCACTTCAAAAAGATCAACGACACCTGCGGGCATGAGCACGGGGACATGATGTTGAAGACGATCGGCCACCGCTTGAGACAGAGTATTCGGGAGATCGATACGGGCGCGCGTATGGGCGGCGACGAATTCGCGATCCTTCTGGAACACATTGCATCGGTCGACGATGTCAAAACCGTGGCCCAACGGATCCTCGAACACATTGCGCGACCGATCGCCGTAAACGGCCGACAATTGGCCGTGACCGGTAGCCTCGGCATCACCATTTATCCATGGGATTGCGCCAACGCTCAGGAGCTCTTGAAACATAGCGACAGCGCCATGTATCGGGCGAAAGCGCAGGGCGGGAACCGCTATCAGTTTTATATCGCAGGTTTGCAAACCGGTTCCATCGATGTCGAACTGCAACGGGCGCTCGCAAACGACGAATTGTGTCTGTATTACCAACCACAATTGGATCTCCAAACGAATACCATCATCGGCATGGAAGCCCTTCTCCGGTGGCAACATCCGCTTCAAGGACTCGTCGGTCCGATGCATTTCATCCCACGAGCCGAAGAGAATGGCCTGATCATTCCGATCGGCGAGCGCGTCCTTGCCATGGCTGCCAGGCAAGCCAAGCTGTGGCGACAGACCGACGGGACCGTTCCTCCGGTTGCGGTGAATCTTTCCGTTCATCAGATCCAAGAACCGTCGTTTCCAGCTACTCTCAAGCGGGTACTCGAGGCCGTCAATCTCCCAGCCCAGGCATTGCAATTGGAGTTGACGGAACGTCATCTTTTCCAAGAAACCAACGCCGTTCTCGACACACTTCGAACCGTAAAAGCGATGGGATGTTCGCTCTATATCGACGACTTCGGCACCGGCTATTCGTCGCTGCGATATTTGCGCGCGTTTCCGATCGACGGTATCAAGCTCGATCAATCGTTGCTCCATCGCGTTCCCGACCATGTCAACGATGCGACAATGCTCCGGGCTGTCATCGCCTTAGGCAAAACGTTGGGTCTGCATGTGATCGCCGAAGGCGTCGCTCGCCAGGATCAAGTCGACTTTCTGCATGAGCACGGCTGTGACGCGATCCAAGGATTTTGGCTGTCTTCTCCTGTGCCAGCCGGAGAAACTCCCCGTTGGTTTTCCGGGGATCGAGACTGTGCGTTGTGCGGATGATCGCCCTCCTCTTCGTGTACGCGTCGGCACGATCCATCGAGCCCCTTCACAAGCACTCCAGCGTTTCCTTCCGGTCTCCTCCAACGCGGCATCCGTGGACCTGAAAACGAACATCACATCGTTCGGGCACAGCTCCTCTTCGACCTATCGGTCTTTGAAATAACGGGTCGCAGCGTATATATTTTTCACGATAACCGGCATCGCTCGACAGCAGAGGATGCCCTGTAGTTCTTTGATCAACATCCGTTCGCTCTTTCGGACTCTGTCCTATGACTGAAACTATCCACACGCTCGTGATCACCGATGCGAAAAACTTTGTGCGCCTTTCGTCTCAGATTCCACCGAGTCAGCCATTTCATCTTAGCCATGCTGAAACATTGGAGCATGGATTGGAGTTGATGACTCGACGGTGTTTCGATGTGGGACTGCTCGACGTCACGCAACCTTCGCTCTCCGGTCTTCATGCGCTGAGGACCTTGCAACAACGCGATCCAGATCTTCCCATTATCCTCCTGACCAATGGACATGATGAACAGTTAGCACTGCAAGCGGTCCAGGCTGGAGCGCAGGATTCGCTGGACCAAGGACAACTGACGGAAGCTCTGCTGATCAAGGCTATTCGATATGCTATTGAACGCAAGAAAGGGGAACTGGAGCGACGGCGCCTGGAAGCCCAAATTCAATACGCCCAAAAGCTTGAAAGCCTCGGCGTGTTAGCCGGCGGAATCGCCCATGATTTCAACAACCTCCTCATGACGATTGTAGCCCGCGCAGGACTCGCCCTGCGTGCGCTCCCTCCCGACGCTCCAGGCCGTGAGCATCTCAAGCACATCGAAAAAGCCGGGCTTCGCGGCGGCGACCTCGCCAACCAGATGCTGACCTATGCCGGTCGAGGAAAACCCGCGATTCAAGCTGTCAACGTGTCAAAATTAATCGAACACATGTCTCACTTGTTACAAATTTCGATCTCCAAACGTGCCACACTCACCCTGGAATTGGCATCTCACCCCCCTACCATCCAAGCCGATCCCGCGCAGATCCGACAGGTCGTCATGAATCTCGTCACCAACGCCTCGGAAGCTATCAACGATCACAACGGACAGATCACCGTGGCAACCGGAACTACTTTGGCAACGACGGACGAACCCACAGTGCCCGATTGGTATGTCGTGGGTCACCTTCCTCCTGGAACCGGTGTCTATATCGAAGTCCGCGATACCGGATGTGGCATGTCTGCTGAGACGGTCTCCAAAATCTTCGATCCGTTCTTCACGACGAAATTCACCGGTCGTGGACTCGGATTGGCGGCCCTGTTGGGTATCGTTCGGGCTCACAGCGGCACGGTAGCGGTCAAAAGTCAGCCAGGCACAGGGACAGCGGTTCGGGTCACGTTTCCCTCCCTGGAACGCGTCAAAACCGCTCCACCTGCTTCACCAACCATTCAACAAGAATGGCGGGCACAAGGAACCGTGTTGGTCGTGGACGATGAGGAGGATGTGCGCGTGGCCTCTCAATTGATTCTCGAAGAAATCGGGTTACAGGTCCTCACGGCGAATGATGGTCACGCCGGCCTTCACACGTTTCAGAAGCACCATGAGGTGATCACGGCCGTGCTATTGGATTTGACCATGCCAGGGCTCACAAGCGAACAATTGAGCACTGAAATGCGACGGATCAAGCCGCATGTTCCCATTATCCTGTCGAGCGGATATACGGAAGAAGAAGCGTTGCGTCGTTTTTCGCGAGCAGATGTCAATGGATTTATCCAAAAGCCTTATCAAGTCGAAGCGTTGATCGAAAAAGTGCGCCAGGTATTGACAATACCGCAGTGACCTTCTGCGGTGAACGTTCTTGGAATCTCGCTCAACGTCTTTTCTGCCATAAATTGTTCTTGCTCTTATCACCATCGTCATTTTCATGCTTGTTCCAGCGAAACACTGATGGCGCTTCTGGTAGCGCGCTTTCACGATCTCGATGGATTGTCGGCGCCCCATCGCTTTTCAGGTCCTTTCTGCTCTTTTCATCTCGCGCCACTCAGTAATGCTCACGAGACCGTTAAGAACGGCGACGCCATTGTGGGCATGACAATGCGTTCTTTTTCGGGAAACAGGAGTTTCTGCCGTCGGACCGATAAGCGTCAAGCTGCCCTGATACAAGGTTTTCTAGCGTTGGCTTGCTGAGCCGAGTCCTTGGACGCGATCGGTACCCATGAGCGATAAGAGTGTTCGACTGTATGCTCGCCGCCGTGGAACTGAGAACGTTGAGTGCGATCGGACAGATGGGAATTTCGTTTATCAGCATGACGCAGTAGTGCACGCGGTCATCGCCATGCGCTCGTCGGCAGCGTACTCCCTGACAAACACCAATTGATGGATGTCATGCGCGTGTTCCTCGTCGAAGACGATCCCGGCATTGTGCAATTCATCGCCAAAGGATTGTGTGAGGAAGGGTATGCGATCGACACCGCGACCGATGGCGAAGAAGGCCTGTGCCTGGCTGAAAGGATTCCGTATGACATGATGATTTTGGATATCATGCTGCCAAAGTTATCCGGACTGGCGGTCTGCAAACGGCTGCGGAATAAAGAGATAGCTTCACCGGTGTTGATCTTGACGGCACGAGATGCCATCGAAGATCGTGTCGCCGGATTGGATACCGGTGCCGACGATTATCTGACCAAGCCCTTTGCCTTCGTCGAGCTATTGGCCCGGATTCGCGCGTTGCTCCGTCGGGGGAGCGCATAATCCCCTACATGGCTGGCGATCGCCGATCTGCGGCTCGATCCCGTCGCCGATTGGGTTTGGCGCGGCAACACGGAAATTTATCTGACCAATAAGGAATATGCTTTGCTTGAATATCTCCTGCGCAATGAAAATCGTGTGCTCACCCGAATGGCTATTATCGAACATGTGTGGGATATTCATTCCGACTCACTGACCAACATCGTCGATGTGCATATCCGATCGCTTCGTGCCAAGATCGATCGCAACTTTTCCCCGCCGCTCATCCATACCGTTCGAGGAGTAGGGTACGTGGTTAAGGTGCCTGAGAGCCAGCAGTGACGTCTTTTCGCACTCGCATTCGATGGGCAACGCTCGGCGTTTTTTTGTTGTTGCTGATTATCTTTTGTCTGTCCGTGTACGTTGGCCTGTCTCATATCTTGTTGCGCTATATTGATGAATCGCTGCTCACACTAGCCCAAGCCGAAGCAATCCACATTGAAGACGGAGCCTCGCATATCGAAGAGTTCTTGGAGGCCGAGGCAAACGAGGTCCCTCATGAAAAACATGAGCGTGATGAAAGAGCCTATACGCGACATGAACTCCAAGAGGCCGTTCGCGAAAGCGTGATCATGGCCCCTGACCGAACTGTTCTCTGGCGGGGTGACACCGTCCCATCGCTGAGGCCCTTGCCAGATCATCTCTGGGCTCGCGTCATCCACGGCGAAACGGTCTTCGATACCGTCGATCCGCCTCAGGGGCCGCCACTTCGTCGCATGTCTATTCCGATCATAGCTCATGGACAAACCCGCTATATCCTGCAATCATTTACCTCGCTTCAGTTCGTCGAAGAGACACAGCAAAGGCTGATGATGACGCTCGGCGGACTTTCTGGAGTGATCTTTCTTCTTGTTTGGGCCGCAAGCACATAGATCGCACGGGAAGCGCTCCTTCCCGTCAAGTCGTTGAGCGACACCGCCGCGAATATTTCGGAGAGCAATCTAGGAGCTCGAGTGCGCATGGATGCCCCATACGTGGCATTTCAGCGACTCGCGCAACGTTTCAATGAGATGATGGACCGATTGCAAACTGTCTTCGAAAGCCAGCGACGATTCGTCGCCGATGCTGCGCACGAACTGAAAACTCCGCTGACAGCCATCAAAGCAAACATGGAAGTCGCCTTGCATCGTGCGCGTACCATCGAGGATTATCGAGATACCCTTGCGACGACACTCGGAGAAGTCGAACGCTTAATCGCGCTGGATCGCTCGTTGCCGATGCTCGCACATCATGCAAACGGCCAACCTGGGCATCGGCAGTCGCTTGACCTCGGGCCGCTGATTCGCCAATTGATCGCTGATGTGTCCATTTTAGCGGATGAACGAGGCTGCGAGTTGATCGCGCAGTAGCAAAACTGTCCTTCCATCGAAGCAGATGCCGGACAAATCAAGCAACTTCTGATTAACCTGCTCGACAACGCCATCCAGTATACGCCACGCGGAGGCAAGATCGACGTCCGACTTTACCCCGACCGCGACTCTGTTCGCATCGACATCGAGGATACCGGGTCAGGAATTCCTGCCGAACATCTGCCGTATGTCTTCGACCGATTTTACCGTGTCGATGCATCTCGAGATCGGAACAGCGGCTGCGCGGGCTTAGGCCTCGCTATCGCCAAAGACATCGTCGACGCTCACGGCGGTACAATTTCTGTGGACAGTCTTGTGGGACAGGGCACAACATTTTCCATTATCCTGCCGCTCGCCCATCAGGTTACGCGTTCATCCGGCAGCTGAAACGGCGAAGAGTACCTGAGGGAAAGGCACCATTTCTGATGATCGAGACAAACGGCATGACGACTCAGCAGAACGGAAACAAGCTGAACGTTGTTTTGTCATGGACTCGAAGTCGCTAGCTCGTCAGAATAGCCTCCATTCCAATGCCGTTCAAATGTCGAAGCAAGACCCAAATGATGCCGATACAAAGGCGAATCGAGAATTGCGCGATTACGAGGAGCCAAGTCTCCGGCTCGTCGAAAATGCACCGCAGCGAGTTGGTGATCACCCAATTGATGGAGCGTCAACGCCAAGTTGAAATGGGCTTCGGCAAGCATGGGATCGAGCTGAATGGCTGTCGAAAATTCTTGTTTGGCTAGATCCCACTCTCCCGCATGATAGGCCTGGATGCCAGCCAGATTGTGCCGGCTTGCGTCAGGGCTTATGATGGGTAGAACAGCCAATGGTTCGGTATGGAGCGTACAACCATAGAGCAAGAGCACAATCAGTCCAATTGCGCGTATTTGATGTATGTTGGCCATGATGACATCATTCTCCTTGAGCTCCCTTGCTCTCAGTGCCGACGCTGGCTCAGCTTGACATGGTAAGTCATCTTTTATCACGATGGCGATGCCTCGAATTCACGATGTGATCGTGATCGGCGGAGGATCCGCCGGTTATGCCGCAGCTCGCACAGCGCGCGACGCGGGATGCCATGTGGCGATTGTCGACCATGGGCCACTAGGTGGACGGTGTATTCTCCGTGGTTGTATGCCTACAAAAACCATCCTTCGCTCTTCATCGATTATGGCGCTGATGCAACGAGCTGAGGAATTTGGCTTGGCTCCTGTCCGCGCTTGCGCGAATCTTGCCGGTATTATCGAGCGCAAAGCCCGATTGGTAGATGAATTTGCGCGAGATCGTATTGAGGCCTTACAGGATCCCTGATTCACGTTGTACCAGGAACGTGCGCATTTTCTTTCTCCCATTGAACTCCAAGCTGGGCCTCACCGACTTCGTGGACGAGCCTTTGTCATCGCCACCGGCTCACGGGTCGCTCCCGTATCCATTCCCGGTCTAGCCGAAGCCAACCCCTTCACCAGCGATGAGATCTTGAATCTTCGCAAGCAACCGACATCTCTCATCGTATTGGGCGGTGGCCGCGTAGGCACGGAATTGGCTCAATTTTTTGCCAGAATCGGGACTCGTGTCACCTTGCTTCAACGAAGCTCCCACATCTTATCCCAGATGGATGAAGATCTCGCAAGACCGGTTGCACAGCGTTTTCGAGAAGAGGGCATTATTTTGTGGACCGATGTGAGTCTCACTCGTGTCGCGCAGGAAGGTCATCAGAAGACGGTCATCTTTCGGCATCAGGGTCGGGAGCATACTGTATCCGGCGAACTCATTCTTCATGCCATGGGCCGGTGCCCGAATATTGACGGTCTCAATCTTGAAGCGGCTCAGGTCCGCGTGGTTGACGGCAAGATTCTGATGGATGATACGATGCGGACCAGTCAGCCACACATTTTTGCAGTCGGCGATGTCAACGGGCTCCATGAAATCGTGCATATTGCTGTCCAACAAGGGGAAATCGCTGGCTGGAATGCTGACCACCCAGATCAGACTCCACGCCGGCACGATACACGTCTCGTAACCTCAATCGTCTTCACCGATCCCCAAGTGGCAAGCGTCGGATTGAACGAGCGGATGTGTCGCGAACGACAGATCCCCTATCTCATGGCATCTCACCCATTCAGCGACCATGGAAAATCCCTGTGCCTCGGCGACACGCACGGGCACGTCAAATTGCTTTGTCATCCTCGCTCCGGAGAAATTCTCGGCGGACACATTGTGGGGCCGGAAGCGTCCGAACTCATTCATGAAGTTGTCGCCATCATGTATTATCGCGGAACAGTGCACGATCTTTTGCGCATGCCGCATTATCATCCGACATTAGCCGAAATTCTGGCCTATCCAGCAGAAGCACTGGTCGCACAACTCCCATCCGACCATGATCCGCTTCGAACATCCCATGCCTCATAACCGTTCCGGATGTCTGATCCAGATCGTTACACCTCTCCATCTCGAATCTTTGTGGATTTGCTGAGCTGTAACGGAAGCTCGCGTATGGAGACCGTACGTGCAGCGCGATACAGCATCCATTGCAGAGCCTCGTGAGGATCGGGCGAGTAATATGTCTTCATCGGAACCCACACCAATCCCTGCATCGGCCATGGCCGAACGTCGTGACTCTTCTCGCACAGGGAAATGGATCGTCATTCTCGTCGTTACCGTCGGAATTGCTGCATTCTTTTATTTGGATATCGATCGATATCTATCGCTGGAATCGTTGAAAGCCAACCGTGATGCCCTGCTGGCATACACGCAGCAACATTATGAAATGGCCGCGCTGACGTTCATCGGTATTTATATCGTTCAAACGGCGCTATCATTGCCCGGCGGCGCCATCCTGACCTTGGCAGGCGGATTTTTGTTCGGCACGGTCATGGGAACGATTTTGGTCAACATCGGCGCCACAATCGGGGCAACACTCGCATTCCTGGCCGCTCGGTACGTGCTGCGCGACTGGGTGGAACGCACATTTGGCGATCGCTTGGCTCCGATACAGGCAGGGTTTGCTCAACATGCGTTTCACTACCTCCTCACCTTACGTTTGATCCCAATTTTCCCGTTTTTTCTAGTCAATCTTGTTTCCGGCTTGACCCGTATCAGCTTAGCGACCTACGTCAGCGCCACCGCGATCGGCATCATCCCCGGAAGCTTCGTGTATGCCTACGCAGGCCGGCAATTGGGCACAATTAATTCATTAAGCGAAATTGCGTCGCCACAAGTGCTGTTGGCGTTTACGCTTCTGGGTGTTTTTGCGTTGCTGCCGGTACTTTATCGGACGTTCACAGCACCACGAGGTAAACGACCATGACACACAGGCTTTGTTATTCTCACCCTCATCATATCGACAGTCTTCAGGTCCTATGACAGAGCCATCGATTTCAAGTGCCCTACTCGTGGAGCCGATGGATTCGTTCAACCGCCAACTGGTTGAGAATGTCCATCCTCCTCATTGGGTCAATCCAGAACCTCGCGAGCGCTATAACCTCGTCATTCTGGGCGCTGGGACGGCAGGTCTCGTCACGGCTGCCATTGCTTCGGCGTTAGGAGCAAGAGTCGCCCTCATCGAACGACACCTGATGGGCGGTGATTGTCTCAACGTCGGATGCGTGCCATCGAAAGCGATCATACAGGCCTCACGGGCATGGGCCGCGCTCGATCGCATATCGGAATTCGGCATCCAGCTCGCAGGGGAAGTCAAAAAAGATTTCGGGGCAGCAATGGCCCGTATGCGAAAACTTCGGGCCGGGATCAGTCATGTCGATTCCGCTCATCGATACCGGCAACTCGGCGTGGACGTCTATTTGGGAGAAGGAAAGTTCACAGGCCCTGAGACGATCGACGTGGCTGGCAAGACCTTGCGATTTGTCAAGGCCGTCATTTGTACTGGCGCTCGAGCTATGGCCTTGCCCATTCCCGGGTTACACGAGGCAGGGTATTTAACCAATGAAACCGTCTTTAACCTCGTCGAGCTTCCGCGTCGGCTCGCTGTGATCGGAGCTGGTCCCATCGGATGCGAATTGGCCCAAACCTTTGCGCGCTTTGGCAGTCAGGTCACCGTTTTCGAACAAGAATGCCGGGTGTTACCGCGGGAAGATGCGGACGCCGCGAAAATCGTCGAACACGCGCTGATCCGTGATGGAGTCCAGTTTCTATGCGAAAGCCGTATTACGGCTGTGTCCACCGACAAGCAACAGAAACGCATCCACTATAAAAAAGCTGGTCAACATTTCGATCTCATTGTGGATCACATCTTGATCGGTATTGGCCGCGCCCCTAACGTGGAAGGCCTCGGTCTGGAAACCGTCGGCGTCGAGTACGATACGCGATCCGGCGTACACGTCAACGACCGGCTCCAAACCACGAATCCTCGGATTTACGCCGCAGGCGACGTCTGTTTTCCGTTGAAATTCACGCATGCCGCCGATGCCATGGCACGCATCGTGATTCAAAACGCGCTGTTTCCGCATCCATTGGGATTGGGATACGCATCGACCGATTCGTTAATCATTCCCTGGTGCACCTACACTGATCCAGAAATCGCCCATGTCGGCCTCTATCCACATGAGGCAGCCGCACAAGGAATCGACGTCGACACCTATACGCATCCTCTTTCTGAAGTCGATCGGGCCCTTCTCGATGGAGAAGACGAGGGGTTTGCACGCGTACATGTCAAAAAGGGAACGGACCAGATTTTGGGTGCCACTATCGTTGCTGCGCACGCCGGTGATTTGATCAGCGAATTCTCACTGGCCATGAAGGGAGGGCTTGGCCTGAAAACCATCACGGAAACGATTTATCCGTATCCGACCCAAGCGGAGGTGATCAAGAAGGTGGCCAACGCTTGGCGAAAAACGACGCTCACGGAATCGAAAAAACGATGGCTTCAAAAACTCTTTGCCTGGATGCGACGCAGCTAAACGCATCCTTTTCCAAGGTGCCTCACCTCGCATGCATGAGCAACCATTGAGCGAGAGGCCGTGCTCATGACCGAACGAAGACGAAGCCACATCATGTTCCTCGCATTCATACTCGCATTCACGCTCGCATTCTCCATCGCCAGCTATGGAGATACCCCGGCCATCCTTGAAGTCGGCCTGTTCTCGACCGCCTCACCTGGTGGGCCGTTTCCTCCTGGCTGGAAACCGCTGACTTTCGAAAAAATTCCCAAACACACCGCGTACTCGCTTGTGAAAGAAAACGAGACCGTCGTCGTCAAAGCGGTCAGCCAAGGATCAGCCTCCGGACTAATTCGAGAAATCTCGATCGATCCCCGAACCTATCCCATTGTGCAATGGCGATGGAAAGTCGAAAATGTACTGGAAAAGGGCGATGTCACGAAAAAGGAAGGCGACGATTATCCTGCACGGCTCTACGTCACATTCGAATACGATAGTCGAAAAGTAGGGATTTTTGAACGCGCGCAATACGAACTCGCTAAGCTCGTGTACGGACAATATCCACCGCTCAACGCCATTAATTATATTTGGGCAAACAGAACACCGGTGGGCACGGTCGTGCCGAATCCGTATACTGACCGTGTGATCATGATCGTGGTCGAAAGCGGATCGACCAAACTCGGTCAATGGCTGACAGAAGAACGAAATATTTACGAGGATTATCGACGGGCCTTCGGTGAAAACCCCACGAATATTTCCGGCGTCGCCATTATGACGGATACCGATAATACGCAAGAATCCGCTGTTGCCTATTTTGGCGATATCATCTTCAAGAAAAGTACACCACGATAGTCCGCGAATATGAAGGAACCGTGTACGTTTTCGACAGTGTGGCCATTTCAGCATCACCCATTTAGGCATAATCCGGTTCGTTGCCTGGTTTCCACTTGATATTGCACCCAGCGCTGGGCTTTTGATCTGGCGAAACCGGTTGCCCTGCCAATACGGCTTCGATCGCGGCTCGCAAATCTTTTCCGGTGACGGGGATATTGTTGCCTGGCCTGCTGTCATCGAGCTGACCGCGATAAACCAAGCGCCGATTCTGATCGAACAGAAAAAAATCCGGCGTGCAAGCTGCGGTAAAACGCTTAGCGACTTCTTGGCTTTCGTCATAACACAGAGGAAAGACGAATCCTAATTGTTCCGCCATTTCTTTGAGTTTGTCCGGAGCATCATCGGGGTATTGGGCGGCATCATTGCTACTGATCGCCACAATGCCTACTCCACGATCAATGTAATCCCTTCCCAATTTGGCCAATTCTTCCCGAACATGCACGACATACGGACAATGCCGACAAATAAACATCACCAGCAAGGCTTTTTTGTCGCGAAACGTTTCGGGGGAGATGATTTTTCCTGAGACGACATCGGGCAGTTGAAAATCTGGGAGCGGTGTTCCGAGACTCAGCATCGTAGACGTTGTTAACGCCATTCCTGTTCACTCCTTTCTCCTGTGTGCTTTTGATGATGGGACCATGTACGAAACCGTCGAAGCAGTTCATCCCGGATATGATCCGGAATAGGATCCGGCGGCAGTGTTCCCAACAGTTGAATGGTCTTCTTCATTTGTCGCAGATAATTCCGACATCCGATGCACATGCCAAGGTGCAGCTCAAAACGAACACGCTGCCAAAACGATAGCGAGCCATCTAGATAATCAGTAATGGCCTCAGCCACCTGCCGGCAGGTCAACTTTCCAGCCAGGTAGGCCATCACCGTCTGTCGGAAATCCTTATCCATCGATCAGGCTGGATCCCAATTGGCTCTCGATCGCACGGCGGACTTTCGTCCGCGCGCGATGCAAGAGCACGCGTTGGTTCGTCTCGCTCACATTGAGGATGTTACACACTTCCTGGGAAGAGCATCCCTCAATGTCTCGCAAGGTAATCACTTGACGCTGAACCGCTGGCAGTGACGCAATTGCCTGATCGATCAGGGCTCGACTTTCTTTTGAAAGCAGCAGGCGCTCGGGTGTGACCTCATCCCACGATCGTGGTTGCGTGATCCAACGTCCAGCGTGATCGAATTGAGCCGGGTCGACCATCGGCTCCTCGGAATCCGCGCTCTCTCCGGCGATCGAAGAAAACTCCACGTATCGCCGCTCACGCTCTCCACGAGTTTTGGCACGATTGACGAGAATTTTGAAGAGCCACGTTTTGAATGATGATCGGCCTTCAAATCTCTGAATGCCTTCCAAGACCGCCAGCCAGGTTTCTTGGACCACTTCTTCTGCCGCCGCGTGATTCGGCACATAGGCTAAGGCTATCCGCAACAATGATCCAGAGTAGCGGGTAACGAGCCGGGCAAAGGCGGCTTCGTCCCCTTTTCGCAAGACTTCGAGCAGTTCGCTTTCGTCCTCGCCCGTGTAAGCTGATCGGACTGTCCACTCTTTGTGGTGTTCGGTCATAGCGTGATCGTGCGTACGCAAGCCATCGACTCCAGAGACTCGTGCGATTATCGGTTCTCGTCATCTCGAGAAGCAAGTCACCTGATTCCAATGAGAATGGAGAGGCGGCCATACCGCGGTCCCAGCAACGGCCATGACGGTCGTTCGAGGCGCGTCAGTCGTCCTGATAGAGGCAGGCTAAAATTCCCGTGCGAGTATGACTCTTCGTTTTGCGGAGGAGATGGCGGATGTGTTCCTTGACGGTATGTTCGCTGATCTTCAAAATGTTGGCAATTTCTTTGTTGGTTCGCCCTGCTCCGATCCATTGGGCGATTTCTTCTTCTCGATTGGTCAAATGGAAACGTGCCTTGGTCTGAGGAGAAATGCTCCGGACCCGGCGTCCGAGCCTTTCCATAATAAGGAGAAGTTGCGAGTAGGAAAGCCGGGGATTTGAGAGAAAGTACCCCCGAATCAAAATCGGCATGACCGGATGTTCGACCACCCGTCGGATTTCAACCTGCTCCCATTTTTGCCGGGGAGATGGCGTGTCGAGAATCCGCTGTAAGTGCTCGCATACCTCGATGATGACTGTGGGGAGTTCCGATGAGGAACCGTTTGCGGATTCCTCATCGAGCAACTGTTGCATCATCCCAGCCCCTTGCGCATTCCGATATAGCAATGTCCCGTCGGCCGCAAACACGAGAACACCGGGTGCACCACGTCTTCGAGCCAATTGGGCAAATGGAGATTCACGCTGATCACTACGCTTCTTCGGTTTCCGATCCAGCACGGCTTCGTGTTGGGGCACAGTCATCAGTGACGCGTCTCCAAACGGGACGAACGACTTTTCACACGCTTATGGCTCAACGACCGATTGATGTCTCCACGTTTCGGTCGTTCCTGTTACATACTTAATGCACATAGACGATCGTTGCGTGAAAGGGGTCAAGAGCGCGACACGTCCCGGATCGCGACGATCAACGTGCTCGATCCTGCAGGATCGAGCTTCGAGGGACCAGAGCTCATCGATCGCTCTTGTGCTGGAATGACGGCAATCAACCGCTCGTCATTCGACCGAAAAATCTCGGTGAGTTGAGGAAAACACGATCCAGGCTTCGCGTCATTCGAGTACCACAGCCGTTCCACTGACGCTCACCATCAACATGCTCCCCTTTTCTCCCAGGATTTCGTAGTCGAGGTCGATGCCCACCACAGCATTGGCACCCACTCGTTGCGCCTCAGCCTCGAGTTCTTCAAAGGCAAGAGCCCGAGCGCGAGCCAATTCTTTTTCATAAGCCCCCGAGCGTCCTCCAACGATATCGCGGATGTTGGCAAACAAATCCCGAAAGAAATTGGCTCCCATGATCGCTTCGCCTGTCACGATCCCGACATATTCCCGGATTCGCCGCCCTTCGATAGTGGGGGTCGTCGATAAGATCATCGCACACCTCCTTTATGAACGTAATCGAATCGTGTCCCTCTCCTTGATCATTCCTGATTTCCGCAGCACCGGTTCATTGACTTCGATCCCCACCCCCAGTAGAATTTTTGCGTCAAGGACTGACGCGTGTCTGCCCAATTCGTTCACCTCCACCTTCATACTCAATATAGCCTTTTAGACGGGGCGAACCAATTAGATCCTCTCTTTCGGCAGGTCAAGGCCTTTGGCATGCCCGCCGTCGCGATGACGGATCATGGGAATCTCTTCGGCGCCATCGAGTTTTATCAAAAGGCCAAGGCTCAGGGCGTCAAGCCTATCATCGGGTGCGAAGCCTATCTCGCACCTGGAAGCCGCTTCCAGCGAGAAGGATTGCTCGCGCACAATGAGTATTATCATTTGATCCTGCTGGCGACCAACAAGGTTGGCTACCATAATCTCATCAAACTGTCCAGCAAAGCCTATCTCGAGGGATTTTATTACAAACCCAGGATCGACAAAGAATTGCTGCACGAACATCGCGAAGGGCTGATCGCCTTATCCGGATGTTTAAGCGGAGAAATTCCCTACCGCATCGGCCAACGAGATATGAAAGGTGCCATGCGGGCGGCGGACGAATATCGGTCTATTTTCGGCAAAGATCATTTTTATCTCGAAGTGCAAGCCAATGGGCTGGAACACCAATTGATTGCCAATCGCGGCTTAATCGAGATTCACAACAAACTCGGGATTCCGCTGGTCGGTACTAATGATTGTCACTATTTACGCAAAGAAGACGCCCGTCCGCATGATGTCATGTTATGTTTACAGACCGGCAAAACGTTGAAAGATCCCAACCGCTTACGGTTCGACACCGATCAACTGTACGTCAAATCGACAGACGAAATGGTCGCGGCGTTCAGCGAACTGCCAGCTGCAGTGCTCAATACGTGTCAGATCGCCGAACAATGCAATGTGGAATTGTCCTTTGACCAAACCTATCTGCCTCATTATCGAGTTCCCGAAGGAGAGACCCACGAAAGCTACCTCGAACACCTCGCCTACGAAGGTCTGCATGCTCGCCTGCAGGAACGTCCTACCGGCATCCCGTTCGAAGCTTACGAACAACGTCTCAAAATGGAGCTGTCGATCCTGGTCGCTATGGGGTATGCCGGCTATTTTTTGGTCGTGTGGGACATCATCAAGTTCGCCAGGTCCCGAGGTATCCCGGTTGGGCCCGGGCGCGGGTCGGCTGCCGGGAGTCTTGTAGCGTACGTCCTTCGCATTACAGATTTGGACCCGTTGGTCCACAATCTTCTATTCGAACGGTTTCTGAATCCCGAGCGCGTGACATTGCCCGATATCGACATGGACTTCTGTATGGATCGCCGCAACGAGGTGATCAACTATGTCATCGACAAATATGGGAAAGAGCACGTTTGCCAAATCATTACCTTCGGGACCCTGGGCGCGAAAGCCGCAATCCGCGATGTGGGGCGCGTCATGGATCTTCCCTATGCAGAGGTGGATCGCGTGGCCAAGCTCGTCCCATCCCAACTCAACATTTCGCTTGATGAAGCCCTCGTCCAGGAACCGCGTCTCCAGGAGTTGGTCGAACAAGATCCCACGATACGGGAACTGATCGACACAGCCAAAGCCTTAGAAGGGCTCGCACGGCATGCTTCGACGCACGCAGCCGGTGTGGTCATTTCCCAAGTTCCCTTGATCGAACATGTCCCCCTTTACAAGACAGCTCACGACGAAATCGTGACGCAATTTTCTATGACCGATATCGAGAAAATCGGACTAGTGAAATTTGATTTTCTCGGTCTCAAAACCCTCACCATGATTCATCACGCCGTTTCGTTGGTCAATGCATCACGACCAGCAGATGATCCTCTCGATTTGGCCACGATTCCGCGCAACGATGCCGCTACGTTTTCCCTGCTGTCATCCGGCAAAACGACCGGTATTTTCCAGCTGGAAAGTTCGGGAATGCGCAATCTCTTGGTCCAAATCCAGCCGACCTGTTTCGAGGATTTGATCGCCATCCTGGCGTTGTACCGACCCGGGCCCCTGGAAAGCGGCATGGTCGACGATTTTATCAAGCGTAAACGCGATCCGTCGCAGATCGTTTATGACCCTCCGGAATTGGAGCCGATCCTCAAGGAAACCTATGGCGTGATCGTCTACCAAGAGCAGGTCATGGCCATTGCCAATACCGTTGCTGGCTTTACACTCGGTCAAGCCGACCTGCTCCGCCGGGCAATGGGCAAGAAGAAACCGGAGGAAATGGCGAAGCAAAAGGCCCAGTTCCTCGCCGGGGCTCAGCAACGCGGTTTGTCCGAAAAAAAGGCGGCGCAATTGTTCGATCAAATCGCGTTCTTCGCTGGATACGGATTCAACAAATCGCACTCAGCCGCCTATGCGGTCGTGACTTACCACACCGCCTATCTAAAAGCCCACTATCCGACGGAATTTATGGCTGCCTTGCTCACCAGTGAAATGGGGAACACGGATAAAATGGTCGGATATTTTTCCGAATGCCGGGAGTTGGGGCTTAAAATCCTTCCCCCCGATGTCAACCAGAGCGTCAAAAACTTCACGGTAGTTCCGGAAGGCATTCGGTTCGGTTTAGCGGCCATCAAAAATGTGGGAGAAGCTGCCGTGGACTGCATTTTAGCCAATCGAAACGAGCAAGGACCGTTTCGATCGTTCTATGATTTTTGTGTGCGCATGGATTTGCAAAAAGTGAACAAACGCGTGATGGAAGGATTGATCAAAGTCGGTGCTTTCGATTCGATGGGCGCCACTCGAGCTCAATTGCTCGCGGTTCTCGATCGCGCCTTAGAAGAAGCCAATGCGGCCCAACGTCGCAAGCGGTCTGGGCAAACCAGCCTCTTTGAACTACCGGTGGATGATGAACCCTCGATGGGCGCGGTCTCGTCCGAAATTCCCCTCCCGGACATTCCCGAGTGGCCGCGAAAAGAACGGCTCAAAGTAGAACGAGAATTGACCGGTTTCTACATTACCGGGCATCCGCTCCATCGTTATCACCATGCTATCAAACGCTTTTCTACACATGCGACGGCTCAGCTGAACGAGTGCCGAGACGGCCAAGAGATCAAACTGTGCGGTGTGATCATGTCCGTGAAAACGATCACTACCAAAAAAGGCGATCGCATGGCCTACGCTCAACTCGAGGATTTGTACGGGACCGTCGAATTGGTCATTTTCCCCGACCTGTTCAAAAGCAGCGAACGCTTGCTCGTGCCGGACCAGGTTCTCCAGGTGACCGGAACGGTCGATCAACGCGAAAAAGGGGTGTGCCTCAAGGCGACAAAACTGCAAGCCTTGACCGAGTTGCAAGCGCAACGCATCAAGCACATGACCGTAATCCTCGACGAGGCTAAGGCAGCGCCTCATCAGCTCGATGCCCTCCAGACGATTTTCAAGCGATATGCCGGACCAACCCGTGTCCTGCTGACCTTTCGCTTGGGTTCACAGATAGAGGCTCGCACTGCCGAGCTACCCGATCTCGGAGTCTTACCCAGCACGGAATGTCTAGAAGAAATCGAGGCCTTGTTGGGTGAACAAAGTATTCTTCTCCAATAACGCCTAGCGATTCGTTGCCCTATGACGGATTCCCTCGACTTCGAAAAACCTCTTCGCCAGCTCGAGGAACGGATTGCCCGTTTGGTCAAATCCGGCTCTCAAAAGCCATCCGTCCAGGAAACCATTCGGAAGTCCAAAGCCCGCCTTGCCGAATTGGAAGCGGAAATCTACGGCAATCTCACGCCCTGGCAACGCACTCAACTTGCTCGCCATCCGCAACGTCCATCGATGTCGGACTATGTGAACGCGCTCATGACGGATTTCATCGAACTTCACGGGGACCGCCTTTTCAAGGATGACCAGGCGATCCTGGGCGGGTTCGCCTTGTTTGCTGGACGCCCGGTCATGGTGATTGGACAGGAAAAAGGAAAAACGCTTAAGGACCGGATGCGAAGAAATTTTGGGATGCCGAATCCCGAGGGGTATCGAAAAGCCTTGCGCCTCATGAAATTAGCTGAAAAGTTCCATCGTCCGATCATCACGTTTATCGATACTCCGGGCGCCTACCCCGGGATCGAAGCGGAACAGCGAGGGCAGGCCGAAGCTATTGCCCGCAATCTCATGGTGATGGCTCGTTTGCGTGTCCCGACGTTGGCCGTCATCACCGGAGAAGGCGGAAGCGGAGGCGCGTTAGCTCTGGCTGTTTCGGATCGGGTGATCATGCTCGAACATGCGATCTACTCTGTGATCAGCCCAGAGGGCTGTGCGGCCATTCTCTGGAACGATGCCTCCAAGGCATCGGAGGCGGCATCGGCGTTGAAAATGACCTCGTTCGATCTCAAGGAGTTGGGCCTCATCGACGACATCGTCCTCGAACCGCTCGGTGGCGCGCATCGGGATATGGCAACAATGGTTACCCATCTGCATCACACATTAGACAAGCATTTACAAGAGCTCGAGTCGCTCTCACCCGATGAACTTCTTTCCCGGCGGGAAGCCAAATATCGCCGTATGTCTGTCCATGCGCCATCCGTGTCGAATCGCGCATCGACTGCCAATTGAGGCGTCATCTCGCATGTTCCCTTTCTCGCCCCTCACACCTTCGCGGCCGACGTTGATATGAGAGAAAACGAGAACTATGTCGCAAGCTCGAAGCCACGCCAGCGACACTCATGCTCGTCAATGAGGTGATGGACACACTCAAACTCATTGTCGAATACGATGGCACCCGCTATGCTGGCTGGCAACGCCAACGCGATCAACCGACTATTCAAGCCGCGATCGAACACGCATTAGCCCGTATCACACAAAGCCGCATCACAGTGACCGCCGCGGGAAGAACGGACGCCGGCGTCCATGCGATCGGTCAGGTCGTCAGCACTCGCGTTCCCAAATCACTCCCGACAGACGTGTGGCTCCGAGCATTGAACAGTCTACTCCCCGCGGACATTGCTATCCGACACGTCGAACGGGTTTCCGAATCCTTTCATGCGCGCTACAGCGCTGTTTCGAAAGTCTATCAGTATAAAATTCTTAACCGCCCGACCCGTTCTGCGCTTCACCGACACCGGCTGTGGCATCTGCCCGGAGCATTGGATCTCGATGCCATCCAAGAGGCTGCCCGTTATTTTCTCGGAACACAGGACTGTTCCTCATTCCAAGGCTCGCCGACCTCCAACCGCAATCCTCTCTGTACCATCACGCGGTGCGAGGTGACGAGAGCGGGCGCACAGTTGATCGTCGTATGCGAAGCCGACCGGTTCTTGAAGCAAATGGTGCGAACGATGGTCGGAACATTGATGGAAGTCGGCACAGGCAAACGGCGTCCGGAGGAGATCTTACAGATTTTGGCTGCCAAAAACCGCTGTGCAGCCGGCAAGACCGCTCCCCCTCACGGATTATATTTATGGAAGGTGACCTATCGGAACACGGCTCTTTATTCCGGGCCCGATTCCGACAGATAGCCGACTTCTGGGCGTTGGTTGAGCGACTCCGCCAGACCAGGATTCCGGCTCCTCAGACCATCGAGACATAGCCATGTCCATTTGCCGATCGCTCCAGTAAGCGTCGACCACCGTGTAAGTCTCAGCAAAATGACGGTGGCCACCGCTAGAGCAGACATATAGCGAGCATACAACCCAAACTATCATCGCATGCCTCCAATCCAGAGCGACAGCACACGGCATACGATCGTGGCACACAAGATGCCGAACAACAGCAGGTGGAACATCCATCGCCGCGGACAAATCACGCGACAGATTAATCCATCGAGGTCACGCTGAAATCCTTCCCGGACCGCAAGACGGATCGACTCGGCATCTTTTTCCCTGACCGATCTGGACTATCCACATTCCCTCTTCGCCAAAATTGTCGTCGAAAGACGTTATCCGTGCACGAAGTTGACGCACAGGTCCATCCGAAGAAATTACCGGAATGATTTTTCGCACCAGCGTCAGTTGCACTTCACTGACAACATGTTTTTCGATTTTATGGCGCAACGTTTTCGTGCTCGTTTCGACGGGATCGTCGAGCACGACCAAAAAACGATCCACATGATCCAAAAATTTCTTCACATTCGGCACTCCATAGATTCCGGCTGAATCCAGCATAAAGCCGACCGGGAATGTGATAGTCAATCGAAACGTTCGGACGGTTTGGTCAAGTTTGGTTCGCAGTTGATTGACCATTAAATAGAGGCTGGACAAGATCAATGCAGGATCTGCGTCGTGGAATTTTGCAAAATCGAAATAGAGCGTCGCGCCGTCACCCATGCTACGAACGGGACTGAATCCCAAAGCAACACAAGGTGTCAGCGTATTCAGCACGTCATTGGTCAACGGCACATTCCCCAGGTCGAACCATAGCAGTCGTGAGACGATCGATCATCACGAGCATCTCTCCGGCGTAAAGCGTCCCCGGGAATCCCAAGCCTGATCGTACACGTCAGATCAAATTGCGTTCGATGGGTATGGGCGTGATCGATGAAAGATGAAAACGGGGTCTGCTTCACCAGAGGGGAGCTCTTGAATTTCTCCTTTCTCATCAATGGTTAGCGCAACCCATCCGATCCCAGACGAAAGACTCAAATCGATATATTGCGGTTTCTCGCTGGCCAGTCCAAAAGGATACAGTCCGTACACGATCTGCGAGGTGTTCGGAACGCAACCGCATGTATCCCCGTTCCACTGGAGAACGAAAAGCGGATTGTCAGCATAAATGCCTAGTTGGGGCGCTTTCTCCACAATTAGAGCTTCCTACTGGGCAAGCCTGTCTTCATGGCGAATCCGATAAGAATGCCTGCGACACTAGGTCGCTGCCAAAGTACCGATCAAACTCCGCCATCGAGGTGAGACGCCATGGTTTGTTCACAAGCGACGTGCCCTGGTTTCCGCCTTTTCCATATGACCGATAAACGCTGGATCACAGTCGCCACTTCGACGCCGATGTTGGGAAAGGCGTTTTGTTCACGATATAAGCGCCGGAGGTTTTCATTGATGTCATATACTGTTTCTTGTGGCCAGCCGCGAACGAATAGATATGACTTCAGCTGCGCTCACTCTCGAGGATATCCGGATTGAATTGAACAGCAGAGGCGACTGGCAAGCGTGTGACGAGCACTTGCTCCCAACCGTCATGCAAGTTACTGAGCTGAAATCGAAACATCGGGCGAGCCTGGAGCGGCAACGCACACCGAGACGCGAAGGATACGCTCGAATGGCGAGTGGATAGACGGATTGCCCAACTGACTCACATTCTACATGACGATCGAGATCAAGCACGTATGGTCATCGGAGCGGTCCTTTGGCAAACACATGGTGCCGCCACACCGTTTCCAGGGTCTCAAACGTGATCGGATATCGGTGAGCTTGACCCTTTCCGTTGCGCAATCCCTGACGAGAGAGCACATCGCACAATCTGATCGGTATACAAACTGGAGACGGATCAGCCAATCTTGCTTGCTGAATCCGTGCTGGAATGCAACAGTCGGCAGGTCTTTGAAATCCATGTGCGAGACAACATCGTTTTCGTGCAATCGATGATGACCTGGCACCTGTTGACAAGCGGTCTGTGTGTCGCAACAAAAAAAACGGCGTCCGGACGAACAGACGCAAATCCATATATTTCGTGAAAAGCCTGTTCCGTGCAAACATGCGAAGATGTAGGACTGGCGGTTCACCGGTATCTACAGCAACGAGTCGAAGCGATTCCTGGCGCGTATGATCATACCAGTCGTCGATGCCGTCGGAAGACGCAGGGATGAGCAATCCAGTTTGTCGGATGAGCCGATAGGATTCGGGCGCGCAATCGAATGCCAATTCTCGCCCCTCGGTCTCGCCTGAAAAAACGGTGGGCGACAGTTAAACCAAATAGGGCCCGGTATCTCATTGAGCAAAGAATATGGTTATGGAAGCGCGACCGTCGGTGGCATTTCTTTGATCGTTGGCACGGCTTGGACGATGTCGCCGGCATCGAAAATCGGCATGCGAATTTGTTAAAGAACCGATGGCAGATCTTTGTTCGCTGAGTATGCTCCACGAACTGCTCGAGTCCTTGATAGCGAGATTTTCGATCTCCAAGACGAGCCGATCAATTCGCGCATCCAGAGGATAGACCATTCTGGTGAGCGAACACCGGTTGTCGTTGAAAACACCGATCGTGTGAAAGACGAATTTGAGCGCTTCTGGAGACGTGGCACCGCTACAAGGAGCAGCCACCATCAAAGTGAATTCAAATACAGCTGGGGCGGCATCATGGGGGAATACAATCCCCGCCTCGTCGTCCGAGTTCGCGTCGAAGAGCAACCGTATCTTTTTCGATGTTGACGAGCAAGCAGATTTTTATATGCGGCGCTACAGTTCCGGCTTGTTCCAGCATATTCGACAGGATGACCCCATTTTCCTGGAGATCGACGGTTCGTTTTAAAAACTGGTTCGATTGACCGGCTAGGTGGGAAAGGGCGGCATCGATCATCACTGGTTCATTCTTGCAGAGTAGTGAACCCGACTTTCCGCTTGAGACCGGATAACCTTCTCCTGTTCGAAGAGATCATTCGTCTTAGGTTCGGAAGCATTGTATTCCTTCTGCCGTGTCTAAAGAGACAATCACTACAAACATTGTTCAATGAGATGGTTGGTGAACGGGCTACCGACTACGTAGGTTCGACAGCTTAGAAGGGAAACACGTATGGCGAGAACGGATGAGGGTCAATCCCCTCGGGCAAGAGATCGCATCTCATCCGTTCGCCATAGCCCATGCGAAGAGCGTTCGCCACAAGACGAAGGGGGCGGTCGTCAGGCTTCACCGGCATAGATCTTCATAACAGTCTCTAAAAACGCCAAGGCCTCGGGCTTAGGACGTTGAAACGAATTCCGTCCAATAATGGAGCCAAATCCACCGCCATCACGTATCGCTCGAACCTCGTCAAAGATTTTCTGATCTTCTTGTTTGGCGCCGCCGGAAAAGATCACAATGCGGCGTCCTTGAAACGCGCTTTGCACTACGTGCCGAATGCGATCCACCAGCGTGGAAATCGGAATTTTTTCCGATTCGTACACTTTTTTCGCCGCAGCTTGTTCCACATGGTCCGTGGGAACTTTGACTTTGATAATATGAGCCCCCAATTGGGCAGCAATATGTGCGGCATAGGCGACCACATCGATGGCGGTTTCCCCTTGTTTGCTCAACCCTCCGCCGCGCGGATACGACCAAACTACGACGGCTAACCCATGAGACTTGGCTTCCAGCGCAATTTCCCGCAAATGCTCGTACATCGTATGGCTGTGAGCGGAGCCCGGATAAATGGTATACCCGATTGCACAACATCCAAGCCGCAGGGCATCTTGGACGCTTCCGGTAATGGCTTGCGAGGGTTCGCTGGTTTCATGGAGCGAATCATTATTGTTGAGCTTCAAAATCAGCGGAATTTGCCCGGCGAATTCTGCAGCGCCCGCCTCGAGAAACCCGAGCGGTGCCGCATAGGCCGAACAGCCAGCTTCGATGCCGAGCTGGAAATGATAGTGAGGATGATACCCTGGAGGATTGGGAGCAAAACTCCGAGCCGGCCCATGCTCAAATCCCTGATCAACCGGAAGGATCACTAACCGACCGGTTCCCCGAAGTCTTCCGCTCATCAACATACGGGCGAGATTGGTGAGCACGCCAGGGCTCGCGCCATCATAATAACCCAAAATTTCTTTTACTCGCGGAGTGATCGTCGGAGAGGTATTCACGTCTGTATCCTCCTTTGTAGATCGAACGAGTTGAAATCATAGTGGATTTCATACTTTGCCATGATCGAAATCGTCGTTTCCGAAAGACGATTGTCTAAAGCGGCTGATTCGACGTCGAGGAGCCAGACAATCCCTTGCGGTCACATGCGCACCGGTGCAACACACTTCACGAATTTGCCTAGTGCCTCTCAGTGTAGAAAACTACGCCGGTGGAGGCAAGAGATGCAGGTCGCGCCGACGAGCTAAACCATGGCTTCGTTTCGCATGGTCCCCAGCATCGACGATAACAGAAATAAACCATCGGTATTATGAAGCGCCTCCTCGGCACATCGCTCGGGATGAGGCATTAAGCCTAAGACGTTGCCCTCAGCATTGCACAGGCCAGCAATATGGTCGAGCGATCCGTTCGGGTTCGCTTCGGCTGTGAGACGCCCTTGCGCATCGCAATATCGGAAGACGATTTGTGCTTTCGCTTTCAAGGCCGACAACGTCACTGGATCCGTATAATAATTGCCATCCGCGTGAGCGATAGGAAGTTTCAAAACTTGACCCGGCACGCACTGTCGAGTGAATGGCAAAGAGGCATTCTCCACTCTGACGTAGATGTCTTCGCAAATAAACGTCAATTTTTCGTTTCGCAGCATGGCACCTGGCAACAAACCGGATTCGAGAAGAATCTGGAATCCATTGCAAATTCCCAATACCAGTCCTCCGGCATGCGCAAAGCGTTTGATGGCGTTCATAATAGGCGAGACTTTGGCTAAGCTTCCTGCCCGCAAATAGTCGCCATACGAGAAACCTCCCGGCAGCACGACGACATCCACATTCTCGAGGCTCGTCTCGCAATGCCAAATGAGCCGGGTCGAAACTTGGAGAACCTCGCGGAACACGTACTCGCAATCGCGATCGCAATTCGAGCCCGGAAAAACGATAATGCCTACCGTCATCGACCAAACCTCCGCGTCTCAGCAGACAAGCCTGAACGGCATAGGATGGTTCCGTTTTATGCTCCATTCCATCTCGACGTTGCTTTCACTCTTCGTCAAATGTGTAGTGGAAATCCTCGATGACGGGATTCGCGAGCAGTTTGGCGCACATCTCATGAAGCAAGGCCTCAGCTTTTTCTCGATCGGATTCGTCGAGGGTAACGTCGAGGATCTTCCCCATCCGAACATCCCGTACGCCCGAAAATCCAAGCGTCCTCAGCGACTGTTGAACGGCCTGACCTTGTGGATCGTGTATGCCGCGTTTCAGCGTGATGTAGACCCGGGCTTTCATGATCGATACACAAGCCTCGTGCGTTTGACCATGTTTATCGTTGTCGCCGATTAGGCACAGACGCGTCGCCACACTTCCCGATACGCTTCTTCCACCCGACCGAGGTCGTGCCGAAAGCGATCCTTGTCCAACCGTTCCCCGGATTGAAGATCCCAGAGCCGGCACGTGTCCGGTGAAATTTCGTCGGCGACCACGATCTGCCCATTCGCTATTCCGAACTCCAGTTTCAAATCCACGAGCAGCAATCCCCGAGATTCAAAAAACGGCAGGAGTACCGCATTCACCCGTTGGGCCAGTCGTTTCATCTCGGCAATTTGCGCGTCATCGGCCAATTTGAGGAGTCGGATGTGATCCTCGGTAATTAAGGGATCGCCGAGCGCATCGTTTTTGTAAAACAACTCGATGAGCGGAGGATTCAGGACCTGGCCCTCTTCCAGTCCCAATCGTGCTACGAGACTGCCCGTTGCCCGATTTCGAATAACCACTTCCACCGGGATGATAGAAACGCGCTTGGCCATCATTTCCCGTTCGCTCACCGTGCGCACGAAATGAGTCGGAATGCCCGCCTCGGCCAAGACGCTGAACACGCGGGCAGAAATTTGGTTGTTGACGATCCCTTTTCCCGGAATGACGGCTCGCTTTTCCGCGTTGAACGCCGTTGCATCATCCTTGAAATACTGAATGATATATTCGGGGGAATCCGTGGCCAAAATTTTTTTGGCCTTCCCTTCGTACAACACCGTCTCAGCCGTCATGATCCACCTCCACTCACCGGCGGCGACGCGATGGCCGTGCATGATGCTTTCCCATCGTTCGAGAGGTCGACCGCCCGAAGACACGCTGAAACACGTGAGGCTGATACCGCAGATAGGCCTTCGGATCGAAACAGGCCGCGATCTCCTGTTGGGACAGAAAGCGCCGAATATAGGGATCTTTGCTGATTAGCGATTGAAAGTCGCCTTGTCGTTTCCAGGCGGCCATGGCCTGCCGTTGAACGGCCTCATACGCGCTCTTGCGATCGGCACCCTTTCCGACAAGTGCGAGCAACACTCGTTGGGAAAAGATCAATCCCCCGGTCAGATGGAGATTGGTCAACATTCGCTCCGCATAGACGTGCAACGTTTTAACGATCGTCGTCAAACGGGTCAGCATATAATCGACCACAATGGTGCTGTCCGGCAAAACAATCCGTTCGACCGACGAGTGACTAATATCGCGCTCGTGCCACAAAGCGATGTTTTCCATCGCCGCTAAGCTGTTAGCCCTGACCACGCGCGCCAAGCCGCAAAGATTTTCCGACGCCACAGGGTTTCGCTTGTGCGGCATGGCGGAAGATCCTTTCTGTCCCTCCGTAAACTGCTCTTCGACTTCGAGCACTTCGGTGCGTTGAAGGTGGCGAATTTCCGTAGCCACCTTTTCGATGCTGGATGCCAGTAACGCCAGAGCGGAGAGCAACGCCGCGTGACGGTCCCGCTGCACGATTTGCGTCGATATGGGCGCGGGTCGCAAGCCCAACATGTGGCAAACCCGTCGCTCGACAACCGGTGGAAGATGCGCAAACGTGCCCATCGCACCAGACAGTTTTCCGACGGCAATGTCACGGCGTGCCGCTCGTAAGCGGATCGCATGTCGCTCGAACTCTTGATACCACACGGCCAGTTTCCATCCAAAGGAAATGGGCTCTCCATGAACGCCGTGCGACCGACCTACCATCAAGGTGTCACGATAGCGAAAGGCCATCTCGCGCAACACATCGAGCAATTCGTCTATATCGCCCAGAATATAATCCACGGCTTCGACCATCTGGAGCGCCAGCGCCGTGTCGACGATATCAGAGGAAGTCAATCCCGCATGAAGGTAACGGGCATCGGGCCCGGCTTGTTCGCTGATAGATTCCAAAAATGCAATCACGTCGTGTTTGACCGTCGCTTCGATTGCCGCGATGCGGTCGGGATCAATTGTCACCTTCCGTCGAATTTTTCGTGCCGTCCCTTTCGGAACTTGTCCTCTCTGTTCCAGAACTTCACAAACCGCGAGCTCGATATCGAGCCACCGTTCGAATTTTCGACGAGGGGCCCACACTGCGGCCATGCGCGGCAATGTATATCGTTCGATCATAACGGGAATATCACGAGGCAGGATTCCGCGACAACAGGAATGTCATGGGATCGCTCATGAGACGACACGTGAACGGGGCTCGTGAACCAATTCGAAGCGTTTTCTTTCGAGCCGCGGTTCTTCTTGCAGGATGCGATCCAAGACGCCGTTGATAAACCGTTTCGCTTCTTCGTCAGCAAACCGTTTGGCCAATTCGATCGCTTCGTTGATCGTCACTTTGGCCGGCACGTCCGGAACCCAGAGCAGTTCATAGATTGCACACCGGAGGATATTCCGATCGACGACGGGCATTCGTTCGACTGTCCATCCTCGCGCATACCGTCCGATGATGGTGTCCAATTCCGACTTGTGGCTTAAAACGCCATCGACCAACCGTTCGGCGTACTGGCGCTCGTCCTCCGTGCAGGATTGGCCTTCAAAAGCAAACGGGATAGCAAGCCGCTGTGCGGGCTGGAATTCCCATTGGAACAAGGTTTGTAATGCCCGCTGTCTGGCAAGCCGCCGTGCCTGTTTGGAAAACCCTACCATAATTATGAAATATAATAATTTTATTTCTTTGCGTTTTTCTCGACAGAATGAAATCTCTGCTCTTGTAACGTTTTCACCAACGTCGCCATCGCGATGGCTGATCGGGCCGCATCGGCCCCTCGATTGCGCTCGGAAGAATCAGAGCGATGCAGGGCTTGTTCCGGAGAGTCGACCGTCAGCACACCGAAAATAACAGGAATCCCCGTATCCCACGCAGCCTGCGCGATCCCCCGGCTGGTCTCGGCACTAATATATTCGAAATGGGGTGTTTCCCCGCGAATGACGCATCCCAAACAAAGAATCGCATCGAACTGTCCGGACTTCGCCAACAGGCGAGCCACGAGCGGGATCTCAAAAGCACCAGGCACGCGCACAACCAGAATGTCGTCTTCACGCACTTCGCCTTGACGAAAGACCTCGAGCGCACCGGCTAGCAATCGATCGGTAATAAATTCATTGAATCGACTGACGACGATGCCAAAACGGCAGCCTTCGGCTGTGTTCGCTCCCTCGATGTAGTTCATCGACGTACACGAAGGCCGGAATCACGAAAATCGTCTGTGACACCAAATCCCCTACAGAATGCCGCGAGCGCATCGCGATGACACAGGATGGGAAAAGGCACCTCTCCTTGACGCTCGAGGATTTCCTCACACATTGTTTAAAAGATGGCCTAATTTTGTTTTTTTTGTGTGCAAATACCGATTGTTCACCGCCTGGGGGGGGATTTCGATGGGGACCCGTTCGACGACCTTTAAGCCATAACCTTCGATCCCGACGATCTTTCGAGGATTATTAGTGATCAATCGAATGTTCTTGAGCCCCAAGGAGACTAAAATTTGCGCGCCGATCCCATAGTCGCGCAAATCTGGCTTGAAGCCGAGCTGCAAATTGGCTTCGACCGTATCGCACCCCTGATCTTGTAAATGGTAGGCCCGGATTTTATTGACCAACCCGATTCCCCGACCTTCCTGATTGAGATAGAGCAACACTCCCCGTCCCTCTTTTTCGATCATTTCCATTGCGCGGTGGAGCTGCTCGCGACAATCGCACCGCAACGACCCGAACACATCGGCGGTGACACATCCGGAATGCACGCGCACCAACGTGGGAGTCTCGTCGATGTGTCCTTTGGTCAATGCGATATGCGTACCATTGTCAATATCATTTTCGAAGACCGTGGCCTGAAAATGCCCGAAAATCGTCGGCAATTCTGCTGTATCCACTCGCTTGACCAATCGCTCTCGGTACAATCGATACTGAATAAGATCCTTGATGGTGACGACCTTCAACCGATGGTGTTGCGCAAATGCCATGAGTTCGGGTACCCGAGCCATGGTACCGTCGTCGTTCATAATTTCACAGATCGCCGCGGCCGGTTGTAACCCGGCGAGCCTGGCCAGATCGACCGATCCTTCGGTCTGCCCTGCCCGTTTGAGAACGCCCCCTTTGTGCGCTTTGAGCGGAAACACATGACCGGGACGAACAAAATCGGAGGCCGTGCAGGAGGGGTCGACGGCCATACGAATCGTTGTCGCCCGGTCTGCCGCAGAAATGCCGGTCGTGATATCGCGAGCCGCATCGATGGAGACGGTGAATGCGGTCCCGAAGGGTGCTGTATTTTCGGTCGTTTGAGGCGGTAATTGTAATTCTTCGACACGATCGGGCGAGAGAGCCAAACAAATCAATCCTCTGGCATGCTTGGCCATAAAATTCACCGCTTCCGGCGTGACCTTTTCCGCAGCAATCACCAGGTCGCCTTCGTTTTCGCGATCCTCATCGTCAACCAGGATAATGAACTTGCCTGATCGAATGTCTTCAAGTGCTTCTGGGATCGTATTGAACCGAGGTGTCATGAGTGTCTTCTGTATCGAAAGTCGAACGTCAGCATGTTGATATGAAATGACTGAATGCCATCTGGGAGAGACTATAGAAGTGGGAACGCTCGCTGTCAACGGGAAACGGTCGACATGGATGTCAATCGTTCAAGAGAACCCGACCGCGAAGGTATGCGAGCCTTCGTTGGGCAAGGACCGCACTCGCTCCCGCCAATCCTGCCATACTCGCGAGCAAGAAAAACCCTCCGGCATAACTGCCGGTCATCTCCTTGAGAAACCCAAACCATACGGGCAGGATAAAGCCTCCAAGCCCCCCAGCCGCTCCAATGAGGCCGGTGGCTGTCCCCATGATATCTCGGAAACGGAGGGAGGCGATTTGGAACACGACCCCATTCCCGAATCCAAGGCATAAGAGGATCAACACCGTCACGGGAAAGGCAAGGGAAATATTCGGCAAGTGAGACAACACGATGCCCAAAATAGCGATGGAGGGAAACAATATGTGAAGCAAAACCATGCCTCCGCATCGATCCGCGAGGTAGCCACCGACTGGGCGAGCGAAACTCCCCACGAGCCCGCACACTGCCGTCAATGTCCCCGCTGTGACGAGATCAACTCGATACTGATCGTGGAAAAACATGGGCAAAAAGCTCGAGAGACCGACAAAACCACCGAATGTCACCCCGTACATCCCGCATAGCCAATACAGAAATTTATGTTTGAGCACCGAGCCTGGAACAATCCGATCGATGGGCTGCCCCAACCGATGTGAGTCCGGACGAACCAGAAGGCAAAAGAGCAAGAGAGTAAGCCCTACAGGGATCATCATCAGCCCAAAGGTCGCACGCCATCCGACCACGAGGGCGATGCGCGGGGCAAAATATGCCGAAAAGAGCACACCGCTGTTTCCCACAGCCGCGATGCCCATCGCCAAGCCTTGATTGGCCATTGGGTAACTTCGGCTAGCGATGGGTAAGGCAATAGCAAAGCTTGCCCCTGCAAATCCTAACAGCAACCCGATTCCCAGCACCGCACCATAGCTCTCGCTCGTGAGCCACCCAAGTCCGAGCGCAATCAATTCCATTGCCAAGAGAAACACGCCCGTTCTTTTGGGGCCGGACCGATCAGCGAGGGGACCGATAACTATGCGGAGCAGCGCTCCGCCGAGAAGCGGAATTCCGACCAGAAAACCCTTTTGCAGGGGAGAAAGTGCCAACTCCTCGGATATCGCGACGGCCAATGCGCCGATCATCACCCACACCATACAACTTATTTGAAAATGGAGCCAGGCGCCTAACAAGGATGGCCAATGCCCGGAGCGAACCGCAGTGATGGTCTGGCTAAACATGGTCAACATTTTATCGTGAATCAACTCTCTGCATTTTTACGATGTACAAGCTTCCTGGAACGGTGCATTTCAGCGATTCTCGAGAAGGCTCATGAGGAGGATCCCAAGATGTGATGAGAATAGCCGAGGTCATCGAACATCAGCAATGGATCGTCTTTTTGCCAGACTGTGCCGAGATAGTCGAGCCGGCTTTGTACTTTACGTGCAAACTCGTTACAATGAGCCCATATCTCTCAACAATTATCATTGTCCGAATCTTTCACGAACCATTAGAAGGAAGATCGATGCGCAGAACGATCGATGGCGAGAGAGTCGCCCTGCCCAGGAGGGAAGCCTAATGACAGCAAGACCCCTTCGAAATCCGAATTGCCTTAGATTCTTCATTATTATTAATTTCAGAGCCTGAATTTCCTTAGCCATAAGAAGACATGACTGCCAAACGCAAATCATCCTCGCTCTCGCAAAACAAATCGGCTCTCCAACCCGATAGACTCATTCCTCCATCGGAATCACCTGTGGAAGAATCATCGAACGGAGCCAGTCAAGAAATCGCCCACCATCAGGAAGCAGAAGTGATCGAAGAACCTCAAGTCGAAATTCTCCCTCCACCATCAGAAGAAGAATCTGCTTCGGAAGAAGAAGCCGCCGAATCTTCGGATCAAGAAACCGCCGAAACCGCCCTTCTTCCTACGAGCACATTGGATCGCTATCTGGCTGAAGTTCGTCGATATCCCTTTTTAACAAAGGAAGAAGAGCTTCGTTTGTTTCACGAGTATCGGGAGCACGGGCACCGCGAGGCCGCGGTCAAGCTCATTTTGGCCAACTTGCGCGTCTCTGTGGCTATTGCGTTTGAATATAGTCATGTGGGGATCGATCCCATGGACCTTATTCAGGAAGGCAACGTTGGCTTGCTCCAAGCGATCAAAAAGTTCGACCCCACCAAAAACGTCCGCTTTCATGCGTATGCAGCATGGTGGGTTCGGGCCTATATCTTACGGTACCTGCTCAGCAACTTCCGTCTCGTAAAAATCGGCACCACGCAGGAGCAACGCAAATTGTTTTATAACCTGCGAAAAGAAAAGGCGAAATTAGAAAGCCAGGGTTTCGTTCCCGATGCCAAACTTTTGGCCGACCGCCTGCACGTTCGGGAACGCGATGTCATCGAGATGGATCAGCGGCTAGGCAGTTGGGAACTCTCGCTGGATCAACCGATTTCGGAAGACAGCGAAGGTTCCTATTACGATCTTCTCGCTTCTACGCAACCCCGGGCCGACGAACAACTGGCCGACAGCCAATTGCGGCAGCTATTTCGGCAGAAATTGGCAGCGTTCGCCAAAACCCTCAACGAGCGAGAAGAGGACATTTTGCGCAATCGCCTTCTCTCGGAAACCCCTGTGACATTGGAAGACATCGGGAAAAAATATTCGATTACCAAAGAACGGGCTCGTCAGTTGGAAGCCAAAATTATCAAAAAACTACGCGAATTCATGAAAAAGGAGCTCAAGGATTTTGAACACATTAAGCCCTGAATGCGGAAGCCGTCTTCTTCTTCTTAATCACCCTGTTTATCCCCGCAGCCGATGGCCTTTGCATGACCTCAACAGGGATCAAATCCTTTTTTGGCCGCACGAGCCAGCCGACTTTGCAATTCCAAGCCCCAGGCACGGTTCGCGAAGCAAGAGTCAACAAATTTTTTTGTAACCGCTCTTGACTTTTTCGAGACCGTATTTATCTATTCACCGTCTCTCAAATCCGTGTGTCCGAAGCAGGGCACCGAATATCTCTTCACTACGTTACTAACCACATTCAGACAGGAGAGGAGGTTGATTCATGGCCACACAAACCAAAGAGAAAGAAGAGAAGGCAGGGACGAGTGCAAAAGGATTTCGACCATTAGGCGATCGGGTGTTCGTATCTTACACTGAAGAGCTCGAGAAGACGGCTGGAGGAATTTATGTCCCTGATTCCGCCAGAGAAAAACCTCAGCGTGGAAAAGTCGAGGCCCATGGGCCAGACGTCAAAAACGTCAAGGATGGCGATATTGTCTTGTTCGACAAATACTCTGGTACCAAAATCAAGATCGACAACGAGGACTATTTGATCCTCAAGGAAGAAGACATCCTCGGAATTTTTGAATCCGAGTAACTTTTCATCCCTCAATCCGGTAAAGCAGCGAAAAACGCGCGTTTAATTTCCTGAAGGAGGAATGTATGGCGAAACAACTGTTGTACAGCGAGCAAGCTCGTGCTTCGATTCTCAAAGGCGTCAACCAATTGGCGGATGCCGTGAAAGCCACACTCGGTCCCAAAGGGCGCAATGCGATTTTGGACAAAAAATTCGGGGCACCGACCATTACGAAAGACGGGGTGACGGTCGCCAAAGAAATCGAGTTGAAGAATCCCTATGAGAACATGGGCGCACAGTTGGTCAAAGAAGTGGCCAGCAAAACCAGCGATGTAGCTGGCGATGGGACCACAACGGCGACCGTGTTAGCACAAGCCATCTACCGAGAAGGTGTCAAGAACATCACGGCGGGCGGAAACCCAATGGAAATCAAACGGGGCATTGACAAGGCAGTGGAAATTGCCGTGGAAGAATTGAAAAAGATCAGTAAGCCTTGTCAGTCCAAGAAAGAAATTTCTCAAATTGGTGCCATCTCAGCCAATTCCGACCAAACGATCGGCGATCTTATCGCCGAAGCCATGGACAAAGTCGGGAAAGACGGCGTGATCACTGTCGAAGAATCCAAGTCCATGACCACATCGTTGGACGTCGTGGAAGGAATGCAGTTCGATCGTGGGTACATCTCGCCGTATTTCGTCACCAATGCGGAACGAATGGAAGCTTCCCTGGAAGATGCATTCATCCTGATCCACGAAAAGAAAATCAGCGCCATGAAGGACCTGCTCCCCATCCTTGAGCAAGTCGCCAAGATGGGCAAACCCCTCTTGATCATTGCAGAGGATGTGGAAGGCGAGGCATTGGCCACCTTGGTCGTTAACAAGCTGCGGGGCACCTTGAATGTCTGCGCGGTCAAGGCCCCTGGATTCGGCGATCGACGAAAAGCCATGTTGGAAGACATCGCCATTTTGACCGGCGGGCAAGTCATCTCAGAGGAAGTCGGCATTAAGCTGGAATCCGTCAAGCTCACCGATCTCGGACGTGCCAAACGAGTCACGGTCGATAAAGACAACACCACGATCGTAGAAGGGGCCGGTGATCCGAAACGCATCGAAGCCCGGGTCAAACAAATCAAGACGCAGATCGAGGAAACGACTTCCGACTATGATCGCGAAAAACTCCAAGAGCGCTTGGCCAAGCTAGTCGGTGGTGTGGCGGTCATTTATGTCGGCGCGGCCACGGAAACCGAAATGAAAGAAAAGAAAGCTCGTGTGGAAGACGCCCTCCACGCGACGAAAGCCGCCGTGGAAGAAGGAGTCGTGCCGGGCGGCGGCGTGGCACTCCTTCGGTGCATTCCATCTCTCGCCAACGTCAAGCTGTCGCTCGATCAACAAGTCGGTGTCGACATCGTTCGGCGAGCCTTGGAGGAACCGCTCCGACAAATTGCGTCCAACGCGGGAGCTGAAGGATCCATCGTCGTCGAGCGCGTCAAGGGCGAAGCAACGACGCGCGGATTCAACGCGGCGACCGGTGAATTCGTCGACATGTTGGAAGCCGGCATCATTGACCCGACCAAGGTTGTGCGCTGTGCGCTACAAAACGCTTCCAGCGTGGCCGGTCTCATGCTGACCACCGAAGTCATGGTCACGGACATTCCTGAAGAAAAGAAGGAACCTGCTATGCCCGGTGGTGGACATATGCACGACATGTACTGATGCCTGGACGCAGGCAGCGTCATCGAGAGAAAGGCCTGGAAGGCGCGCCTTCCAGGCCTTTTCATTATAATAAAATGCTTTTGTCCAAGCGTTGATGTCTACGAGTCGATCACAATGCCATCCGGTAGAGCAATGACACAGACGCTTTTGCTCAGTCTCGCTCTGGCTCTCCCAGCATGTACGCACACTCCATACTGGATCCCTGAATCATCACGTCCCCTTTCCTGCGTACCCGATCGATTGCCAACCTGGCAAGATTACACGAAACAACCCTCCAGAACCCAACACGCTGGCGCGGAAACAGCCATGCAATTTAGCATCATCACGGGCGAACACACAGCGGACCACCGACTCCAAGTTCGCTTCGACCCACGTCATTCATGGGTATTCGATGAACTGGTACATCCTCAAAATGTCCAGCAATGGAGACGATCCCAAATGCTGCTTGCGCACGAGCAAGTTCACTACTTGATCAGTTGTTTGCTCGTCCGTCAAGCCAATTATGTCCTCTCGATACAAGGAGGGAATGCACACCAGATGCTGATGTTGGTCAAAGCCACAGCCCAACGGCTCAATACCCAATACGACGCCGATACGAACCATGGCCTGAATGTTGATGCCCAGCAATCTTGGATCGATGAGGTCTTGGATCAATTTGCCGAAGTTTCCGTGCCTACCCGCTAATGTCCTGCATCTCGGCTGAACGGGAGTGGCCTTGCATCGGTGAGTATGCTATACATGACGGTGCATGTCGGCGTTTTGCAGATCTTTCACAGAAGGGATTGGTCATGCGCTCCTGTTTTTTGCCGTTAACGATTATCATGGGTGTGGTCTGTGCCGGTCTGGATTTAGGGACGATACCTCCGGTCAACGCTCAGCCGCAGGCCAGGACCGAATCGATTTGCAATCTCGGCATGATCAAAGGAGAAACACACAAAAGCTGTCGCGTGCCCATCCCCTCCGGGTGCACCGTGGCGCAATTTCCAGGATACAGCGAACCTTGGGCCGACGTATCTAGCGCAGGACGGACGCAATGCCGATTCGATGAACGCCAAACGGATTGGAAAACGACCATCGTCGGCACATGCAGCGAATGCTTGACCGACCACTGCTCGGGGCGCTTCAGTGTAATGTTGAATTGCAGCCACACGATTCCTCCAGCTGACCTCCGCACGCCTCACCGCTAAGCGCAGTCTCGACCGACTGAATCGACAATGGCCACACTGACCGAGGCGATTAAGCAAGAAGCTTTTCGCGTGGGGTTTGATGCCGTCGGCATTGCACGGATTCCCGATGCCTCACGCGCAACATCGGTAGACGGTGGTTCTTCACCTTCCTTCATCGAGATGCTTTTCCACCGTTTGGTAACGTGGCTCGCTCGGGGATGGCATGCCACAATGGAATGGATGGGCAAAAACCCCTGGCGTCGAAGCGACCCTCGACTCGTTCTCCCCGGTTGCCGTTCAATTATTTGTGTGGGACTGAATTATTACTCGGACCATCAACCCCATGAGGCTGCCGGATACGGCAGGGTGGCTCGCTATGCATGGGGCACGGACTATCACGAGATCATGGATGCTCGGCTAACCCAGCTCAGACGAGCCATCCAGTCGCTCGCCCCTACGGCAGCCTACAAGCAGTACGTCGACACAGGTCCCATTATGGAAAAAGCCTGGGCTCAACAGGCCGGCTTAGGATGGATCGGCAAACATTCCAACTTGGTATCTCCGGAATTCGGTTCCTGGCTTGTCTTGGGCGAGATCTTGACTACCTTGGAATTGGAAGCAGATGAGCCAGGAACCGACTTGTGCGGATCGTGCAGTCTTTGCATCCAGGCATGCCCCACGGGAGCGATCGACGAGCCGTATATGGTGGATGCCACCAAATGTCTGTCGTATTGGACGATCGAATTCCGCGGGAGCGCAGAGGCGATTCCTCAGGACATTCAGCGAAAATTCGGCAACCATATGTTCGGCTGCGACGACTGTTTGGATATTTGTCCCTACAACGTCAACGCTCGTTCGACGAAAGAGCCGGCTTTTGCTCCCTCACCCCTCACCCTCAATCCTCATCTCGACACATTGCGCATGATGACCGAAGAAGAGTTTCGGCAAACATTTCGGCACAGTCCCATTCGCCGTGCTCGTTATGCCGGGTTTCAGCGAAACGTTCAACTGGCTCGGGCATGAGCACGGTCATGGGCTATGGCTTCAATTCCAGCACGGTCGCTCCATCACCCCCTTCATGCCGTTCACCTGGTCGAAAGTGCGCCACATACGGAGATTCCGCAAAATAGGCTCGCAACACGCTTTTCAACTTGCCCGTACCCCGACCGTGAATGATGCGAAGCCGCGTCGTTCCATCGATCACGGCTCGATCCAATGCAGATACGGTCTCATTGAGCGCTTCTTCTGCCGACTTTCCTCTGACATCAAGCGTCGACAATCCTCTCGTGCACACGTCTGGGGTCCGGAGGCGTTGGATGCCGCTCGTTCGACCGTCCACCTCTCGCAAAGATTCAGCTGCGGCCTGACCGCCGCGGTCGTCGGACGGCACTACCTCAAGACGACCAGCGATTTGATCGCACCCTACGCTGATCTCCCGATTCCCTACTCGGATCTTTACAGATTTCTTTCCTTGCGGGGATTCAAGCAGTTGGCCACAAAGGCCCAAAAGACGGAGTTCGACCCAATCGCCTTCTCGGGCCTGATCGATGGAGAGAAGCTCGCTCCTCGCCGTCCACCTGGCGGCTTCTTCCTCGAGATCCGCCAATTGTCGCCTGGCTGAATCGATACGCGGAAGCGTCTTTTCTCGCTTGACTTCTTCCATCACTGCGTGAATGGTCCGACGCGCTTGAGCCAATTCGGCCTGGAGCCGCTGTCGAATGCGCGTCCGCTCGCGCTGCTCGGTCGCCCGTATGTGTTCCCTCATCGCCAAAGTTTCATTTAACACTCGTTCTGCCTCTCGCCGATCTTCTCGCGCTTTTCGGAGTTCTTCATCCAATTGCCGATTTTTTAAGTGGAGTCCACGCAATACAGACTCCATGGTCTGCTCGCTGCGTTGAACGAGGCTCTGCGCTTGTCGAAGAATTTTCGCGTCGAGTCCCAGCCGTGCCGCAATATCCAATGCCGACGACTGCCCCGGTAAGCCTTCCACCAATCGATATGTCGGCACGAAGCGGTGAAGATCGAATTCGTGACTGACGTTACATACGCCTGCTCGTCGCCATGCCAATGTCTTCAGCGATGGAAAATGCGTGGTTACAGCGACTTTGCACCCTATCTCGCTAAGACGTTCGATAACGGCTTCCGCCAAAGCCGCACCTTCCAAGGGATCGGTCGACGTCCCCAACTCATCGAACAGCGCCAAGGCCTGCTGACCTGTCTCTTGAAGTTCATTGAGTATGCGGATCACGTGAACAAGATGGGCAGAAAAACTGGACAGGTTTCGTTCAAGATCCTGCGCGTCACCGATATCCGCATAAATATTTTGAAACACTGCCATTTCCGACCCTTCTTCGCACGGGAGGAGAATCCCCGCCTTGACCATTAGGCCGAACAAGCCCAATAGCTTGAGCGTGACGGTTTTCCCGCCGGTATTCGGGCCGGAGATCACCAAAATGCGAGTCTGTTCATCCATCGTCAGATTATTGGCCACCACATGATCTTTTTTCAGTGCCAGCAACGGATGCCGAGCTTGCCTCAGCACAATATGCTGGCGATCATTCAAAAGCACGGGACGCCCCTGAATCGCTCGGCTCAACCGGGCTTTAGCCCCGATCACATCCAGCTCGACGAGAATATCCACATTTTTTGCGATTGCGACATGGTGAGCCCCAATCATTGCCGATAGCTCATGCAGTAGCCGTCGAATCGCATGTTCGAGTTGTAGATCCGCCGTTCGAACGGCATTGTTCAATTCCACAAACTCGCGCGGTTCGAGAAAGACCGTGGCGCCGCTGCTCGACACGTCATGAACGATTCCTGGCACATGCTGCTGCTTTTCCGTTTTGATGGGCAGGACATAGCGATTGGCACGTTCAGCGTAATACCGTCCTTGAAGGACCTCGTCAAATCGACCCGACGCTAAAAGAGATTCCACACGGTGGCGAACCTGTCGTCGCAATGACTGCGATTGCTGAAACAACGTCGTCAATTCGGGTGATGCCGATTCACGAATCTGCCCATCCTCATCGATGCAGTGATCGATGGCTTCGCGAACCCATGGGCATTCTTCCAATTCTCGCGCATGACTCCAGAGTCGAGGCACTTCATCAGCAAGAGTGGATAAGCCCTGTTTGACATCTCGGGCCATCCACAATAGGCGGGAGAGATCTCGTAATTCCTGTGCCTCCAATATGCCCCCTTTTGCGCTTCGCGCTAAGACGTTCGAGACATCTGGGACTGCCAAAGCGGGAAAATTGGGTATGCGATTGAACACCTCCAACATTTCTTGTGTCTCGCTTTGACGCATCCGCGCAGACGCGAGGTCGGCATCCAGCGATAACTGGCGACATCGGATCTGCCCCAGAGTGGACCTGGCCTCAGTCGATAGTGTTTCCAGCAAAGTATCCCATTCGAGTGCACGACGCGTTTGTTCCTGAAGCGAATCATTCATCTTTCTAAACACCGCAAGTTCATCGATCACTTGAATTTTTAATTTGAAAGGACAATCTACGCATCGGGCCAGGTGGGAAATCTAGCCGGCGAGGGATCTAAAACCGAGGGAAGAGACAAGAGACTTGACGGGACTCATGTCTTGTCAAAGAAACATCCATGAATTACTGTCGTTGCAAGGCCTGAGAGGCCCGTTCAATGGATTGTTTAAGATCTTCCAGCGCATTCAGCAATCCCTGCTTTAATTCCTTCCACGCTTCACCGCTTCCTTCCCGGATCTTGTTCAGTCTCAAAATAATAGCTTCCTTTTGAGCTTGCAATATTTCAAGTTGTGGTTCAAGTTTGAGCCGTACATCATCATCTTGAAGCGAACTGGCTTCTTGCCGTAACCGTTCGATCTCCCGCTCTAATTTTTCAATCTGGCCTTGCAGCTGTTCTTTGAAACGCTCCTGTTTTTCTTCTGCCAGCGTGGAAACCTTTTCAACGGTCTGATGGGCCTCTTGCATCACGGATTCGATCGCGCCTGAAACGCCAGCGTAAGACAGCCCACTGCTCGTTATCCCGATAAGCGCGACAAGAAGAACAAGAGACGTCCCCAACACATGCTTATCCTACCATAGGAATCCGTCTATGCCCACATATCCTCATAATGGATAGCTCAGATAGCCGGTTGCTGTCCCTCGTACGTGGTTTGCTCGACGGTCACCCTTGCCCCTCCACTTCGGTTTCCCTAGAATGGTCGGAGAGAGGCATTGGACATGACGGAACAAGAAGCTCGCTCATATTTACATTATCTTCTCACACTCGGGCTGAGGCGAGAAGAAGCCTTTGGCCCGTTGGCGTTGACATTTATCAAGGAGCACGACCTGGCCGCCCTTGGTCTGTTGCCGGAAGAGCAATTCAACCTGATCATGGCAACGGCGCAGGCCATTGCCGCTGAACCGAAACGATACACCCTCAAGCTCGAATTGCTGCAACGGGCTCTTCAATTGCTCCCTTCCACCCGCTACCACTCACCCGAGCTTCGGCAAGATCTTGAGTACGAAATCAAAAAAACCCAAGCGGACCTCGCTACCTATAATGAAGCGATGAAGCCGAGTCGGCCAACCGGCTTCGAACGCCAACGGCTCATTGTCGAAACCGATATTCCAGAGTATTTTTTGGATGTCGCCCAAAGACGAGCGGCCGCCTATTATCAAAACAAATACCGACTTTCGAAAGAATCTAAAACTGCCCAGCATTTTGGAGGGATGCCTAGAAAATTTGACCCGGATAATCCTGCTGTGCAGAAAGAATTTCCCGGAGCCTGTGCACCATTTATGAATGCCAGAACCAATGCCTTCCACATGATGCTTCCATTTGATCTCAAAATCAGCCGGACACCGGAAGACCCCCTTGAAGCCGGCATCCGAATCTTTTATACCAAGATGGGGTATTCGTTTCCTCTTCGATACGAATTAGGCAAGTTGTGCAGTTACCACGATGGGCAAGTACTCGACATCCCTTTAGATGATCCCCATCTGCTTTTTGTCTCCGTTTCAGGAGTGAAGGACCAGGAATTCCCAGTGTCGTCTACCGAAACCTCCTCGCATATTCCGCCAGAATTTACCTATCCCTTGGCCGTGCTCGAGCACACCGGGAGCCTTGGTCCTTTCATCCAAATCAGTTGTAACTTCAAGGTATGGTTCGATGCCTCGGTGATCTCACTGTTAATCCAAGGAGCACCCGATTTACACGAGTACGGACTGCTGGGTGGATCAGGGCTGATGACTCGAACCTATGCCTCCGATAAAGTTGAATCCTATGCGCAATCGTTGACAGAACCGTGGCAAGAAGGATTGAGCTTTAACTTTGTCAATATGCATCTTCAATTAAGTCCAGGGGTCGATTCAGCGGTCGTGCCTCATAGCACACCGATCTTTACCGTTTATCCGGTGTTGAGTCGACAGTGTTATCGCTTCGAACCCAAAACTGCGCTTTCCAGCCTTTGATCTCTTCGGTTTGTCAAAGTATTTTTCAGCTTCCATCCAAATCAATGTTCGCCGTCCGAGTTTCATGGGCATGGTTCACAGCTTCCGCTCGCATTGGAACAGATTGCGAGGAAATCGTCACGGCGTTCCATCGCAAAAGCCAAGTCGGTTCTGTTCGATAAATTCGGCATGGACGGTTGGTCGTGATTCTGACAAGCTGGGCGTCGACTCATGACCGTTTGCTTCTCAACGCATATCGTTCACTCCCGGTTGCGTAGCGAAACCTGATTTCCTGGTCTGAACTGGGATGGCGCGAAAACAAAACGGTCAGTGGCAAACGATCCGATAGGCATCTATTGATAACAGTTTACTAACAGTTCGGAGATTCCTAGCGTTTGACTGTCTCATTCACATGGAGCACCTTGATGCGCAAGGTGGGGTCTTTGTACGCATCAAGGGACCGCGCCCTCGCATCTTTGGACTCACACTGGACTCATGATCGATGTATCTTATTCAGTCAACCAACGCTCTTGGCATCATCGCATCCAGCCCAGCGCCGTCTTCACCATGCTGGACCATCGAGCGGCCCCATTACATTACAAGAAAAACCCTTGGGCCCCCAGCGGAACGACCGTTTGTTATCTTCGATAAGGCTCGGGAATTTCAAAAACGATTCGCTAGCTGATATCATACAGGGAGAATCGTCGCAGTCTCATCTGAAGTGGCACTGGGCTACAGCGTTCAAGGAGATACATTTTCTTCCGAGTCAAAGGCATGGAGCGTAGCCAAACCGTGACAATCTGAATACACTCGAGCCCGCTGCAATTATGCAGAACCGTAGGATGCCGGACCGATTGCCTCTTGGATTTTTATTGCCAGGATATTCGGCAATATGCTATGGTAATTTTACATATGGATGAAGACGGCCCAAGACGGTTGTTAAAAATCTGGCTTCGTTTCTTCCTAACTTTCCTCCCTCGATTATCCCATTGTCATTCGAGGGCAAGCGCTGCACTCGGGCAGGTGCCTTGCTCGCTACATGACCCCACGCCTTCCATGTCGATTCTTTCACTGTAACCATTTATGTTGGAGATCGTCGCGGTTATTTTCTGCATCGCGCTTTCCGCCTTTTTTTCAGGCGCAGAAATCGCCTTTTTCTCGGTTCCAGAGACTCGCCTTCAGGCCTTGGCACAAGATGGACGACGAGCGGCTAAACTTGCGCACTTTCTCCGCCACAATCCTCAGCGCCTGTTGTCGACCATTCTCATTGGAAACAACTTGGTCAATATCATGGCGGCATCCATGGCGACGATTATTGCCATCAACTTGTTCGGCTCTCAAGCCGTCGCCGTTGCCACCGGATTGTTGACGTTTCTCGTCTTGTTATTCGGTGAAATCATCCCGAAAACCTTGTGCGCCAAACATGCTGTGACCGCCGTGCAGTTGATGGCCTATCCCATTTATTGGCTCGAGCAGCTTTTCTCACCGTTTCTCTATCTCCTCGAACCATTGATTCTCAAGATGACCGGGGGACGAGGATTAACGGTGCCGTTTGTGACAGAAGAAGAACTCAAAATCATGTTGGAAGCCGGCGGAAAGGCAGGAGTTCTCGAATCCGATGAAGTGAAGATGATCAAGAACGTGTTCCATCTCAACGACATCACGGCTGAAGACGTCATGACGCCGAGAATTTATATGTTCACGCTGGACGGCACTCTGACGCTCGGAGAGGCTCGTGAACAATTATTCAAATCTAAATATTCACGAATTCCCGTCTATGAAGGCAATGTCGATAATATTTGCGGGATTCTCTATCGAAATCATGCTCTCGTGGAATTAGCCCAAGGACATGTCGATGTCAGGCTCAAAGATCTTGCCAAGCCCCCGTTGTTCGTTCCCGCCGGGAAACCTGCCGACGATTTACTCAAGCAATTTCAACGAGAAAAGCGCCATATTGCCATCGTCGTCAACGAGTTCGGCGGTGTCTTGGGACTCGTGACCGCAGAAGACCTTCTCGAAGAAGTGGTCGGAGAAATCCTCGATGAAGGTGATATTTCTGAAGAACTCATCAAGCGCACCGGCAAGAATCAAATTCTGGTCGATGGGCGAACCGAGGTCAGACGAATCAACGAGTTTTTAAAAGTGGAGCTCGATGAAGAACAAAACACGATCAGTGGACTGTTATTGGAGCATCTTGGACACATTCCCGCCGTCGGAGAACAAGTCGTCATCGGTAACTGTCGACTTGTCGTTCACGATGCTGACGAGAAAACCATTAAGAGCGTTCACATCATCAAAGAAGACACTGCCCGCGAAGTTCCCACCGAACCGTCGGCCGTCGGATTCGAATCCTAACGCTAACTCGTCCCAACTATCTGGAAACCTCGACTCACACCGAGGTGCGAGCGAGCGCTGATGAGTCCTCGACCATTTCCTGGGGAAACCACGTCTCACACACATCGAACAGCACGTCATGGTTCCGACCGGGCTTGATTTGAGCATCCGTGGCGATACCATCGGATTTCTACCTTTTCCACCGTCGCTAAGCCCTCTTCGACCACGGCATCCACAATGGGCAGAAACGCTTCGATCTTTTCCTGGGTATCGACGAGCTCCACGACAATGGGCAAATCGGTCGACAAACGAAGCACACGAGCAGTATGGACGCGACTATGGGCTCCGAACCCTTGGAGCCCTCTCAACACGGTCGCTCCAGCCAGTCCGAAGCGACGTGCCTCTTCAATAATCCATTCATACAGCGGCATGCCATCATGCCGATCGCTCTCCCCGATAAAAATGCGCAGCAAATGTCCCTGCTTGGGCAAAATCATCGCGCCCTCACACGTACTGAGCCCAGAAGTAGCCCAACCATGCAGCTCCGAGTCCTAGTACGATATGGGCTCCGATATTGAACAGCGATCGGCCAAATTCCGCTGCATGCAGCAATCCCAGCGTTTCATACGCAAAAGTGGAAAATGTGGTAAAGCCGCCCAAGACGCCGATCAACACGAAAGCCCGTTGGGAGGGATCGAGGACCTGACGTATTTCTAAGAGACCGCCTAAAAACCCGATGAGCAAACACCCGAGGAGATTGACGACGAGCGTTCCATAGGGAAACGTGGTAAAGGGAAACAGCCGATGGACCAATCCGGAGACGAGAAATCGGGCCACGGAACCCAAAAACCCACCTGTTCCGACAAGGAGGATATATCCCAACTCCACTCTGTCCACTCGTGATTTCCATGTCCACGGCTCCGGAGAAGGAGCCATTCACCGCTGCTTACGCCTTCCTTGGAACGCGAGCATGATGGATCACGTCTGTGCTGAGCGTTTGGCCGTCCGAACAAGCTGCTCAAACGCTTGCTCGTCCATTAAGGGCACCCCCAACCGCATGGCTTCATCGTATTTGGATCCGGGATCTTTGCCGACGATCACATAGTCGGTGTGCTTGCTGACGCTCGATGTCACCCGCCCCCCAAGCTCCTCAATCACTTGTTTGGCTTCCTGCCGAGTCCAGTGCTCCAATGCTCCGGTGAGTACAAAGGTTTTCCCTGCCAACGGTCTCTCGGCTTTGGCCTCTCGAGGCTGCTCATCCAGCACCTGTACACCCAGACGACGCATCCGCTCGAGTACGGCTCGATTCCGGGGCTCGGAAAAAAACGTCACGACGGCTGACGCTGTTTCCGGACCGATTTCGGGAACCTGCTCGAGTTCCTCTCGAGTTGCCGATCGGATACGATCCAGCGATCCGAAATGTTCGGCGAGCACCTTGGCTGTGTGGGCCCCGACATGCCGAATACCCAGTCCATATAAAAATCGAGCCAACGACACCCGTTTCGATCGTTGGATGGCCTCCAGCAATTGAGAAGCCGATTTCTCCGCAAATCCCTCCAACGAGAGCAAGTGTTCTTTCGTCAAGGCGAAAAGATCCGATAAATCCTTGACGAACCCACGATCCACGAGTTGTGCAACGGTCTTCTTTCCCAAGCCATCGATATCCAGCGCCCCTTTCGAGGCAAAGTGCTCCAACGCACCTTTCAGTTGAGCCGGGCACACCATCTGCCCGCTGCAGTAAACAATCGGCCCTTCTCGAATCGTGGCGGACTGACAGACTGGACAGCGGTCCGGCATCCGAAAGGGCTCTTTCCGGCGCTCGCCGGGGATCGGAACTCGCTCGACGATATCCGGAATAACATCTCCCGCCCGCTCGACTTTGACGATATCGCCCACGCGAATATCTTTTCTAGCCACTTCGTCGGCATTGTGCAAAGTCGCACGGCTGATCGTCACGCCGCCGACCTCAACAGGGTCTAATAATGCAATAGGGGTCAGTGCGCCGGTCCGCCCTACCGACACGACAATGTCGCGCACTTTTGTGATTTCCTTCCGTGGCGGAAATTTGAAGGCGATCGCCCACCGTGGGCTTCGCGATTTTTCGCCCAATCGCCGCTGCCACTCGAATCGATCCACCTTGATCACCACCCCATCGATTTCGAACGGCAGTTCCTCGCGTTGCCGATACATGTCGTCATGAAACGCGATTGCCTCTTCGATCGACGCACAGTGCCGGCGCTGACCGGGAATAGGCAGCCCCCATTCAGCCAGAAGGGAGACCGCCTCCCAATGAGTTGGTGGTCCCGGTTCGGAGAGGAACATGATTTCATAGCATGTCAACACGAGAGGACGTTCAGCGGTAATCCGAGCGTCAAGCTGACGCAAAGAGCCTGAGGCCGCATTACGCGGGTTCGCAAAGGGTTCTTCTCCTCGCTCCGTGAGACGCCGGTTCAATCGATGAAAATCTTCCAGCCGCATATACACTTCGGCCCTCACGACGAGACGTTCCGGCACCGGGTGTGTAGACAAGAGCTGAAGAGGCAGCGAGCGAATCGTCCGCAGATTGGGCGTGACGTCTTCGCCCACGAACCCGTCACCTCGCGTGGCCCCGCGGGTAAACGTGCCGTGTTCGTAGACTAACTCTACGGACAAGCCATCGTATTTCGGTTCAGTGGAATACGAGACCGCTTCGATCCCTAACTCTCGCCGGACACGTTGATCGAAGGCTCGCACATCCTCCACCTTCAAATACGAATCCAAACTGAGCATAGGGCGTTCATGTTGAACTTTTTGAAATTGATCGAGCGGAGGAGCACCGACTCGCTGAGTGGGCGAATCCGGAGTGATCAACTCGGGATATTGCGCTTCGAGTTCCTGAAGTTCCCGAAAGAGGGCATCGTACTGAGCATCCGAGATCTCGGGCTTTCCCAGGACATAATAGAGATAGTCATGATGACGAATCTGTTCCCGAAGCGCTTCCACTTTAGCCTGAATATCCGGAGGTATTTGGCGGGCATCAGTCATCGAACGATCTCTTCACGATCGGCACGGCCCGAGCCTTAACGAATAAATTGCGCGGCATAGCTTCGAATCTCGTGCCCGTTCAACACATGAAATCGTCGCAGTCGGTCTATCGTGTGGCGAGAAAAATAGCCGAGAGAAATAGGAATCAACGCTCGCCCATAGCGACGCGCGATGCGTCGCCATGCGCCTCGAGGGCGAGTAGGAGTGACCAATACAATATGCCGCTCCTGCGCATATGCGCAGGCCGCGGCAATCAAGCGTTCTTCCAAAGTCTGCGTCCAGTCAAATTGCGGATCTTCCCAAATATCTGGGAACACCCTGGGAGGAAAGACAAACATGGCTCCGCCGTAAGAGGACTGACCAATGCCGGGTCCGACCATGTTGTCCAAAAACGGTGTCGCAAAAAAGCACAGGGTCGATTCCTGATCATGTTCGGCGTACCACGTGGCATGCCATGAATACTTAGCGGGATCAGCCGGCACATCAAAAAGAAAGACGACTACATCGACCGTGCCGCATGCAGGCGGCATCTCTCGGACGTAGATGGTCGGTGTGTGTTCCATCGAGATCATCCGATGACGAAGCGTTTCCCGACAATCGATACCATCGCGTAACGATGTCGTAAATTTTTCGATGCGGGGGAGATCGCCGCCAAGCAACCGTCGGGCATGGTCTCGCACATGTGCGGTAAACGTCTCCACGCGGACATCTTCCGGCGGCCACGAACATTGTCGAAACGGATTCCATCGATACGCCCATGTGCGTTGACGAGGCTTGGATGGCACGGGACGCAGAGACAACGATCGCCAGTGACGCGTTGGTCCCGCGAGCCGATCGATGGCTTTGGCCACAATGCCATTGGGCAAGGCCATTTCTCCGATTCCCACCGACACCGCAGGTAGCTCTATCGTCTCATCGTGTTCTTCCTGAAATCTATACTGTTTCGCCGTCTCGATGAGCGTGATGGCAAAATCATCCCCCACCATTTGTCTCGCGGCCAATACTAAGGTATACAAATCAGGCATCAGCCGACGTTCGACAATCGTCAGGTTTCGAACATACTGTAGATAGCGTTGTAGCAATTGCGGTGTCAGCCAGCGTCCATCGTCTCCTCCGCTCTCGGTACGCATCGCCTGCCATCGTGTTCGAGCCTCGAGCAGCAGTTCTTTGATCCCATCGATCGCTATCCGTGAATCAGAACGAGCGTCACGGCGACAACGCTCAGATAATTCCGTGACAAAAGGCAATTCGCTTAACACAAAATACAATGACGAGGGGGATACCCGATACAACGAAGGCCGTTCCACCGGATCTTCTGGTCCTTGGTAGGCTGCACGCTCATGATAGGCCAATCGCAGCCACGGCCAATCTTGCAGCGGGCAGAGACAGAGGATGGAAGCATATTCCAATTCCAAGACATGCAGCTGAAAGGCCATCCATGCAATCCGACGCCACTGCTGACTTTCCGGCACCGGCTTGGGCAAAAACGGCAGCAGTGCGGCGGCGTAAGCACCGAGGGAGACGGATTTGAGCGCGTAGGCATCCGGCCAGACGGTTGGCGATGCTTCAAACTGCCGAACCTCTCGATCGATCCAGGCCACCTGCATGCCTTCACTGAGCGCTGAGCGAATACCCATGATCACTGGTTGACATGGATCGATCGGCACATAATTGACGACGAACTGTTCATCGGCCGAGTCAGATTCCGCGGCAACAGCCACGGTCACCTGTGGAAGCCGATCCACTCCCCGTAACACAGCATCCTCGAACGACGGAGGAAGCGGAACAGCCAGACATTCCGCTCGACGCTCCAAGAGATGGTCTCGCACGGCCTGAGCCATATCCCCATGCCCATGGAGAATGGGCACCACCTCGATGCGCGGCGAGAGCGTGAACACGTTTCGTGAACCAGAAGAAGCTGACTGACTCATACGCTGCTGCTCGGGTTGGTCACCTTCTTGCGCTCGCGTGCGGAGCAGATGTGCGCTCCGCTATCGGTCCGGGTGCAAGGGATCGTCTTCTTCGAAGAAGAAATCGCCTAGTCCTCGCGGCAAGGGCTGGGATCCCAGGGTTTGTTTTCGCCGCTGTGCCAATTGATCGAGATCCATCGCCTCGTCCCCGAGCACTTTGATCAGCGCATCACGCCAGACGGCATCCCGACTGAGGGGATGCGCCGGATCTTGCGCCAGCCGTTTCAAGGCATACTGCACGAGATGGATGCCATCTCGCACAGAAAAATTCAAATCCAACCGATGCGCCCGCTGAAGAAAATCGACGGTCATCTCGAGAATCTCTGCTGGGGCAAAGGGTATATGATACCGAAGGATCGCGAGTTCTTGTTCGCGGTCAGGGAAACCCACTTTGAGGCTGGGTTGCAGCCGCGAGAGGATATAATCCGGAACCTCATAGGTTGACGCATCCTCGTTCATCGTCACGCAACAACGAAATTCCTGGTGAGCCTGAATCTGAATGCCCGCGACGATCGACTCCACGCGACGCCGGTGATCCAAAAGCGAAGCCAGCGATGCCCAGCTTTTCTCGTTCATGCGGTTGCCTTCATCGAGAAGGCAAATGCCGCCGGTGAGCATTGCCGTGACCAACGCGGAGGCTTGGTACACAATAGAACCGGACTCTCCTAACACAGGGGTAATCAAAAGGTCCTCGGGTCGCATATCGGCTGTACATTGAAGAATAAATAATTCTTGCTTGCGCTCTTTCGCCGCGGCCATCGCCAGCGTCGTTTTTCCCACGCCAGGCTCCCCGACAATCCGAGGGGTGAGGGGCAGATCTCGAGGATCGATGACTAGCCAGCAGGCCAGCAATTGATTGAGCAGTTCCCGATCCCCAATCCACACTTGATCGCTCGGCACAGGCTGGGCCAATCGAAGAGGAACGTTATCCACGACAATGGTTCGATTGATCGGATTCATAGATGCCATGAAGACAATCAGGAATGCTGATCAGGAAGCCATAAGCAGGGCGATGACGCCCGCAACAAACCTAGCATAGGCTTGAAAAACGAATCAAACGACAGCTGCCAAAGATTGGCAAGACCCTCCCCGATCATTTGACTTTAGGCAGTGACGCCACTATTCTGTGTCTGCACGATTAACCTAGCCATTTTCCCTTACACGAATAAAGGGAGAGTGGCGACCGCTCATCAAAAGACATCAGACCAAGATCATGTACCACGAAGGAGGGAAGGCGAGCATGAAGCACACCATGGATGGCAAGGGAACGTCGCTCGGGGCTGTTTCCTCGAACGCCCTATTGACGCTAGGAATCGTTCTGTTGCTCAGCGGATTCTTCCTCGGTTGTGTCAGCACTGAAAAATACGAAGCCGAGAAAGCCAGAGCGCTCAATTTTCAACGATTGTTGGCTCAAGAAGAAAAGCGCACCGGCGAGTTGAATGCCAAATATCAAGAGGTTCAACGCAAAGCCGCGGAATTGGAAGCTCGCAATCGAGATCTCGCAACCGAGTTGGAAGCACTTCGCGAACAATTGGCTCGCACGGAAGAAGAACTCAACCGACTGCGCGAACGCAGCACAGCTGCGGCATCTCCATCAGAAAAAGATTTAACCTTGGCTGAACCGTCTATATCCGAGTTGGGATTAGAGGACATCGGATTTTCGGACGAAGAATTTAAAGACCTCGGTGCAGACCTAAGCTTGGAACCTGATACGACGACCGCCGCGAATCAGGCGACGTATCACACCGTAGCCAAAGGCGAGACACTTTATCGCATCGCCCGCCAATACGGCATTACCGTCGAGGACCTAAAGAATTGGAACAATCTTACGAGCAATCTTATTAAAGTCGGCCAAAAACTTCGTGTCAGTCCTCCGTGACACTCTGTGAACAATCGAGTGCGAAGCCCTATTAACGAAATATCGTAACAGCTCGCGGTGTTTCCACGGCTTCGATCAACGGAACAACCTACGCAGGTTGATGCGTCGTTCAGGTTTTCTTCAAGTAATGCTTTAAAATAAAAGCCCGATGCTAGTCTAAGTTTTTCCTGAATAGCAGGCACTTCGCTTTTTCCGACCCTCCATTACTTCGTTGACTCGCAATAGCCCCTGTGCTAGCGTCACCTCCATGAAAACCTCTAAATATTCAGTGAGTTTTAACGAATTCTGCCGATTGGCACGCTACGGAAACCTCATTCCTGTTTATCGGGAAATCCTCGCCGATCTGGAAACGCCAGTTTCAGCATTTCTCAAACTCAACAAAGGACCGACTGCATTTTTGTTCGAAAGCATCGAAGGCGGCGAGACATGGGCCCGCTATTCTTTTCTCGGCACACAAGCGCAAACCCTCATTTGGGAAGACCATGGAAGCGTCGTCATTCAAGAAGGCCAGCGACACACGCATCTGGATTTGGCTGCGAATCCACTCGAACACCTTCGCGCGCTTCTCGCCCCTTATCGTCCGGTTTCTGTACCTGGATTACCTCGATTTACCGGTGGGGCTGTCGGGTATCTGGGTTACGACATCGTTCGCCATTTTGAGACCATTCCCGAGTATCCGAAGGAAGCGTCCCCTTTTCCAAAGTTGGCCTTTTTGCTTACGGATACGCTCGTTATTTTCGATAACGTCACCCATACGCTAAAAGTGGTCGCGAATGCGCATGTGCCCTCCCCTCGAAAAGCCGATTTACAACAAGCCTATGCTCAGGCTCTGGACCGCATCGAAGCGCTGATCACCCAACTGAGGCGTCCTCTTCGACAACCAAAGCCCTCCCCGGCAAGCCCAAGCACTATCCACTTTACGTCAAACCTCACCCAATCGGCGTTTGAGAAAATTGTTTTACGGGCGAAGGAATATATTCAAGCCGGCGACATCATCCAAAGTGTGCTCTCGCAACGATGGCGGACCACGATCGCCGTGGATCCATTCGAAATCTATCGAGCCTTGCGGGTTCTTAATCCTTCGCCGTATATGTTCTATCTCCGCATTGCCGGAACAGAATTGGTAGGAGCCTCGCCAGAGGTTCTCGTCCGCTGTGAAGAAGGAACCATTATCGTCAGGCCCATCGCCGGCACCAGGCCACGTGGAAAGACCGAATCCGAAGATCTTGCCTTGGCCGAAGAGCTTCTTGCTGACCCGAAGGAACGAGCCGAGCATGTGATGCTCGTGGATTTGGGACGAAACGATATCGGGCGGGTGGCTCAAACCGGCACGGTGACCGTGCATCCATTCATGACGATCGAACGCTATTCGCACGTGATGCATATTGTCTCCCAGGTCACGGGACGATTGGATCCGACGCTGACGATCTTCGATGTCATGAAAGCATGTTTTCCAGCCGGCACTGTCACCGGAGCTCCAAAAGTGCGGGCCATGCAAATCATCGAAGAACTCGAACCAACTCGGCGCGGCCCGTATGCCGGAGCCGTCGGATATTTCAGCTTTTCCGGAAATATGGATACATGCATCAACATTCGCACGGTTTGCATCAAAGGCTCAGAAGCCTATATTCAGGCCGGGGCAGGTATTGTGGCGGATTCCGATCCTGCGCGAGAATATGAGGAAACGTGCAACAAAGCGAGAGCCGTGATGCAGAGCATTGAGCTTGCCGAGCGAGGGCTCTTGTAATCTTACCTATGACAAGGCACAGACATCATGCTGCTGGTCATCGACAATTACGATTCTTTTACTTATAACCTCGTCCAATATTGCGGAGAACTTGGGGCGACGATCCAGGTCTATCGTCACGATGCGATTTCGCTGGACCGCATGATCGAGCTCTCTCCTTCTCACCTGCTCGTCTCCCCCGGACCGTGCACGCCTAAAGAGGCAGGAATTTCCGTCGACGCCATTCGATATTTCGCTTCGCGCATTCCCGTGTTAGGCGTTTGTCTTGGTCATCAATCGCTGGCGTACGCCTTCGGCGGGGAAATCGTTCGGGCCGACCGATTGATGCACGGAAAAACTTCGCTGGTGCACCACGACAACCGAACGATCTTTACGGGGCTCCCCAATCCATTTGAAGCCACGCGCTATCACTCGTTGATTGTCAACCGTCGCACGCTTCCCGCTGAATTCGAGATCTCCGCCGAAACCGCGGAAGGTGAAATTATGGGCCTCCGGCATAAACCAACGGGCGCCGAAGGGGTGCAATTTCACCCGGAATCCATTTTGACGACAGCAGGCAAAGACTTGTTGCGCAATTTTCTTACCCAACATTCGACATACGCAATCTCGCATCCCGCATGACCCTCGCCTCGCATTCCGACACGCTTATATCGATCAAATCCGCCATCGCCAAGATCGCCGACGGCATGGACTTGACCGGAAAAGAAGCCGAAACGGTTATGATGGCGATTATGCAGGGCCAGGCTACTGACGCCCAAATCGCCGCCCTGTTGATGGGCTGGCACATGAAGGGTGAAACCGTCGACGAAATTACCGGAGCTGTACAAGCCATGCGGGCGCTTGCCCATCGCATTCCGCTCGCCGATTCGACAATTGTTGACACCTGTGGAACCGGAGGCGACCGTTCTCATACGTTCAACATCTCGACAGCGGCTGCCTTTGTGATCGCCGGCGCAGATATCACTGTTGCCAAACATGGAAACCGCTCGGTTTCCTCACGATCGGGAAGCGCGGACGTGCTGGCAGCCTTGGGCGTGAACATCCACTTGTCCCCTGAGCGAGTCGCCGCCTGCATCCAAGAAGTGGGCATTGGCTTTTTGTTTGCGCCACTGTATCACCAGGCCATGAAAGCCTGTGCCAAACCCCGGACGGAAATCGGCATTCGAACGATGATGAATATCCTTGGGCCGTTGTCGAATCCGGCCAATGCTAGCATTCAAATCCTCGGAGTGTACGATCGCTCGCTCACGGACAAATTGGCCCAGGTTTTGGTTCGGCTCGGCATTCAACATTGCTTTGTCCTGCATGGTGCGGACGGGCTCGACGAAATCACGTTGACGAACCGCACCCATGTTTCCGAGGGAAAAGCGGGCCGTGTCTGGAGCTACGATATCGATCCGGAGGACTTTGGCCTCACCCGCGTGCATCCCAAAGAACTGGTGGGGGGAACCGCGCAGGAGAATGCGGCCATCATCTCGGAGATTTTCAGGGGCCAACGCGGACCGAAGCGCGATGTGGTGCTGATGAACGCCGCTCCGGCTTTTATCGCGTGCGGGCAGGCAAAAACGCTCCGCGAAGCCTACGAGCAAGCAGAACACGTGATAGACAGCGGAGCCGCTTATGAGAAGCTCGAAAAATTGATCGCCTTTACCAACGCCGCTTCATCATGATTCTCCAACGTATTCTCGAACACAAAAAGGCTGAACTCCGCCATAAACGGAGTCGAGGCTACCTGACCGAACTCAAGCACCGGATAGCCGATCGACCGGTCCCGTTGAATTTCTGCCAAGCCTTAACGGCCGCTCGGTCTGCGGAGGCTCCTGCGTTGATCGCCGAAGTCAAAAAAGCCTCTCCCAGCCTGGGACTCGTTCGTCCTGACTTTGCCCATCGCTACAATCCCGTCGAAATCGCACGCACGTATCGCCGACATGGGGCAGCCGCCATTTCGGTATTGACCGATCAAGAATTTTTTCACGGCAGTTTGGACGATTTGTGCATGGTAAAAGAGCATGTCGGCCTTCCCACGCTCATGAAGGAATTCGTGATCGATGAAGTGCAATGTTACGAGGCACGTGCATTCGGCGCAGACTGCATCCTCTTGATCGTCGCGGCGTTGGATCGCACGCAATTGGAAGATCTGTTCGACATCGCAGAGGGCTTGGCCCTTCAAACGCTGATCGAAACGCATCATGAACGCGAGGTTGATCTCGTCCACGAACGTCTCCCTCGAGCAACCTTGATCGGGATCAATAACCGAGATCTCGAGACGTTTTCGACCGATCTCTCTGTCACCCAGCGCCTAGCCAAACGCATGTCTACCGATATGCTCATCGTCAGCGAAAGCGGCATTCACAAACGGGACGATGTCCTTCGCATTCTGGAAGCAGGCGCAACAGCCATGCTGGTCGGCGAATCGCTGCTCCGTGCCGATGACACGGGAGCGAAGATTCATGAGTTGCTTGGCGTCGAATCAGATCCCGCGAGGTGAATCCGCTTTGTGTGCAATCCCGAGTCGGTTTCCGCGACGGTACCGGCGACGTCGTTTCGTACTCTCCGATCATCGATGATGGCCACCCCCAAGGTAAAAATTTGCGGCATCACCAATCGGGACGATGCCATGGCCGCCGTTCGTGCTGGGGCCGACGCATTGGGATTCGTGCTGTATCGACACAGTCCGCGTTACATGGCTCCCCAAGCGATCAAGCGTCTTGTCGGCGACCTCCCCCCCTTCATTCTCACTGTAGGTGTGTTCGTGAACGAGGAGCCACAGACGGTTCGAACAATTATGGACGACTGTGGCCTCTTGATTGCGCAACTGCACGGCGACGAATCACCTGAGTATTGCTACGCGTTACAACGTCCCGTCATTCGTGCCCTCCGCCTTCGGGACCGCAGCAGCCTGCTTTCGCTAGCCGAATATAAAGGGCGATTTGGTGTCAGAGGATTCGTCGTCGATGCGTATGCCGAGGACGTGTATGGCGGAACAGGCCGGATCGCAGATTGGACGCTTGCTGCCGAGGCAGCCCAGGCTGCTCCGATTCTCTTGGCAGGCGGACTCACACCCGAGAATGTGCAATCGGCGGTCGAACGCGTGCGACCGTACGGAGTCGATGTCAGCAGCGGCGTAGAACGAAGCCCGGGACAAAAGGATCATGCCAAGATCGCGGCATTCGTTCGTGCCGCCAAACTTGTCACGTTGTAGACCGCTCGGTATACTGAAGTCCTCGTTATCGTGGTTCAGTTTGCCCATGGCACCATATCCTAACAAGCGCGGACGGTTCGGGATTTACGGCGGCATGTACGTTCCTGAAACGCTCATGCCCGCCATTCAAGAGCTGGAGCGTGCGTATACGGCTGCTCGGCGAGATCCCGAATTTCAACGGGAATTCCGCACGTGCCTCGCTCAGTACGTCGGTCGTCCCACACCGTTATATTTTGCGAAACGCCTGACCAAGACGCTGGGGGGTCCTAAAATCTATTTGAAGCGAGAAGACCTCTGCCATACGGGCGCTCATAAGATCAATAACACGATCGGCCAAGCGCTCCTTACCCGTCGGATGCGCAAACACCGTGTCATTGCTGAAACGGGAGCCGGCCAACATGGCGTGGCCGTCGCAACCGTCGCAGCCATGTTCGGGTTGAAAGCTGAGATTTATATGGGCACGGAGGATATGGAACGGCAAGCCCTCAATGTTTTCCGCATGCGGCTGTTGGGAGCGACGGTCACCGGCGTGGATGCAGGCAGTCGGACCCTAAAAGACGCGATCAGCGAAGCCATGCGGGATTGGACGACCAATGTCCGCACCACGCATTATTTGTTGGGCTCCGTACTGGGTGCCCATCCGTATCCCATGATGATTCGAGATTTTCAATCCGTCATCGGACGAGAGGCTCGACGACAAATTCTGGCAGCGGAAGGACGGTTGCCTGACTGTTTGATTGCGTGCGTGGGTGGCGGTAGCAACAGCATCGGGCTGTTCTACCCGTTTCTCAGAGATCCGACGGTGGCCATGATCGGCGTAGAAGCTGGAGGCTTCGGTATCGCCAGCGGGAAACATGCCGCACGATTTGCCGGTGGGCGGCCTGGTGTGCTCCATGGCACGATGACGTACCTTTTGCAAAACGATCATGGGCAAGTCAGTTCGACACATTCGGTTTCGGCCGGGCTCGACTATCCAGCCGTGGGTCCCGAGCACAGTTTTTACCATGATCTTGGACGTATTCAATATACAGCGGTGACCGATGAGGAGGCCTTGGCGGCTTTTGACCTCTTGGCGAGAGAAGAGGGCATCATTCCCGCGCTGGAAAGCGCCCATGCCGTCGCCGAGCTGGTGAAAGTTGCCCCATCGATGAACAAACGGGACATTGTGATCGTGAACCTCTCCGGACGCGGGGATAAGGATGTGCAACAAATCGCCCGCATGCGCGGTATTCCTTTATAATCCATGCCCACCCAATCCAACCGCATCATTACGACATTTGAACGGCTGACCGCTCAGGGGCGCACTGCGCTGATCCCCTATATCATGGCTGGCGATCCATCATTGGCTGAAACGGAAACGTTTGTATTGGCACTAGATCGGGCGGGAGCCGATCTCATCGAATTGGGTGTCCCCTTTTCGGATCCGATCGCCGATGGTCCTATCATTCAAAAAGCCGCCGAACGCGCCCTGCAGTCCGGGACGTCGCTCATCCGGATCATCGACATGGTCCGACAATTGCGTACTCGGACTTCCATCCCGATTATCCTCATGGCGTATTACAATACGATCCTCGCCATTGGAGAAGAGATTTTTTGCCGGGAAGCTGTAGCGGCAGGGATCGATGGGGTCATCGTTCCCGATATGCCGCCTGAAGAAGCGACGATCCTCGATTCCGCTGCTCAACGACATGGATTGATCGTCATTTTTCTGCTGGCGCCGACGAGCACGAACGCGCGCCGACGAACCGTCATCGCTCGTACTCGCGGATTCATCTATTACGTTTCTCTCACAGGGATTACCGGAGCGCAACTCGATAATCTCACCGAAGTTCAGCAAAATGTCCGTCAGCTTCGTCGAGCGGCGAGGAAGCCCGTTGCCGTAGGATTCGGTATTGCGACTCCTGAACAAGCACGCATCGTGGGACAATTCGCCGATGGGGTCATCATCGGGAGCGCGCTGGTCCGGCTCATTGCCGACGAACAATCCCCTCTCCCTCCCGTCGAACGGCTCGCACAATTTACCAAACACCTCAAAGCGGCTCTTCAGCCTTGATGCACGATTCTGCAATGGTCCGTGCGCTGACCTTTCTTTCTCCTCCATCGTTCATCTTTCGAGCTTGTCGCAAATCCACCTATGGCAAAACATCCAAGCTTCGCCTGTATTCTCTTTGATACAGATTGTCGGGCTCTCACCCTAGTTCCTGCAACAAGAGAGGCATGCCGGCCGGAACCATCATAAAGAGGATCGCGCAAACCCCTCGGTAGGATTGCCTTTAAAAGGTACGCCCCACTCGCCTTTTTAGCTAGGCTGATTGGCATAACCATTGCGTGCAGTTTGTTGTCGGTTCGTGTGCAGCAAGGCGGGCTACTCAACATCGAAATGTGCTCTCCATGCCTCGATGCCCGTTTCTCAAATTGTGCAGCACTGGGAATTTTTGAGACGACCATCTAGGCCGTGATCATGTCCTTATGATAAGGTTCCTCCTTTCTGTTTGGGATACTATTGCGGAATACTGTTCTGGAACGACGCTCGAAGCCTTGCCTATCAAGAACATCATATCGATCCATCGTGCCATGGTCCGCTCTAAACAAGATTTTGCATTTGCATGTGTAGAAAGGACAGAGCATGCGCGCCCCCACGATGCTGCTCGTTGATGCGGATACCCAGCGCTCATGTCACAACCAGTGTTCACGCCTTCCCCACATTCTCCATATCCATTTTCCTCATCTCTCTATCCAAACATTCACTGGCTCACGGTCATCGCTCCATTCTCAACCAAAGCCAAGCATCATACTCTTTCGTCCATCGAACGTTTCGGCCCTTGCCCAACGAGTCGTGACGTTCCGAGAACAGTGGCCGCAGGCTTGGATTCTGGGCTTGATCTGCGATCATCCTCCCTCGTCAATCCTGCATCACGAGCATTGGTTCCCCAGCTTCGACGACTTTCTGATTTGTCCATTTCAAGAAACCGATCTTATTCTGCGACTGCGTCGCGCCTTGGCTTGTGTTGCAACCCGATCGCGGATGACCGACCACAGCGAGCCGTCTTGGTACATGGGTACGTTGATCGGAAGCAGCCCCATCTTTCGTCAAGCGATCGAGAAAATCCCGTTGCTCGCGCACTGTGACGCCACAGTGCTGATCTTGGGAGAAACGGGAACAGGTAAGGAACTGGTCGCCCGAGCCGTGCACTATCACAGTTTCCGCCGCGGCAAGCCGTTCATCCCCGTGAATTGCGGAGCACTCCCCGATCATTTATTCGAAAACGAATTGTTTGGACACAGCAAAGGTGCATTCACCGATGCCGGCACTGAACACAAAGGGTTGTTAGCCGAAGCGGAAGGCGGAACGTTGTTTCTTGACGAAATTGATTCGCTGAGTATGTCGGCACAAGTGAAATTGTTGCGCGTGCTTCAAGAACGTGAATACCGCCCGCTCGGGTCAGCCAAAGCACTCAAAGCCAATGTTCGTCTTCTTGCGGCCAGCAATGCTCCCTTACACCAAAAAGTAGAAGATCAGACATTTCGTGAAGATTTGTTTTACCGCCTAAATATTTTATCGCTTTCGCTTCCCTCGCTTCGCGAACGAGTCGAAGATATTCCTGCTCTCACTCACTATTTTCTTACGCGATATAATAGGCAACTGGGAAAATCGGTGAGCTTGACTCCGGAGGCCATTCAAAAATTACTCATGTACCACTGGCCTGGTAACGTGCGAGAGCTCGAAGCGGTCCTCCAACGAGCCGTCACGTTGTCGACCACATCTCGCCTCGGACCGCAGAATCTCGAGTTGGGCTCCGGGGTTTACACCCCTTTGGCCCGTTCCTTGAGCCATGCGAAGTCGCTGGCCATTGCTCAGTGTGAGCGCACCTATCTCACGGCAGTCCTCATGGCCCACCGTGGCAACATTTCGCGGGCGGCACAAGCAGCGGGAAAAGATCGGCGATCCTTTCAACGGTTGATCAAAAAATATGGATTGGATCGGCGCGTCTTCTCACCTCCCTCTTGATACGCACCGTATCGGAAGGCTACAGAGACCGACAGGGCTTGGCTCGGTTTGCCCGAGATCTTCGGCAATCAGACATCCTCTTGATTGCCCCTTCCTGCATGCTCACCTCCACGGCATGGACATGCTGTTTCGCTCGATCTTCCGGCATACGCGGTCGCCTGGCCATGGACCGAAAGCACGGCTCTCGCAATCTTTCCGATCGTCTGGTACGCTGGGGATCGAGGGCTTACAATACCATGGCGATCTCTCTTTCCGAATGCGAGCAAGTCGTCGAAGAATTGCACACGGCACTTTCCGGCGGATGGATACAAAAAATCCATCAGCCGCAACCCCTTGCTCTGACTCTTGACGTTTATCGGGGCGGATCAACACACCGGCTGCTCATGAGTGTCGAGCCTCGCTTTGCTCGCCTTCACCTCACTTCGCGCAAGTATGAGAACCCTGCCAGTCCGCCCTCGTTCTGCCTCTTTCTTCGTGCGCATCTCCAAGGAGGACGAATCCATTCGGTTGCTCAAGCCGCCGGCGACCGTATCGTCTACATCACGATTGCAGCGCACGGAAAACAGTATACTCTCGTGATCGCCTTAATCGGCCAACAGTCGAATGTGTTCCTCCTCGATGAACGCAGCGTAATCCTTCGGTCCCTGCGACCATCTCGTCAACATTCTGGCGTCGTCTACCTTCCCCCGAAAAACAATCGCGAGATTCATCCGACCGAATCTTGGGGCTCCGAACCGCTTCTTGAAACCGGATCACACTCGGCAACGCAACCTTTTTCTACTGCATCGCCTAGCGCTTCCCCGTTGGGCTCGGCACACCGATTTCCACTCTCCGCCTATCTCGAACGGGTCTATGATGAAAAAGAGCAGGAGGCCGTTCGGAATCACCACCGCAATCAAAGGCTGGTACAGCTACGCAAGACCTTGAAGCGAATCAGAAAACGAATGGCCGCTTTGGAACAGGACTTAGCGGCCGTAGCGCGATATCGGGAATATGGACGATATGGAGAATTACTGAAAGGCAGTTTGCACAGCATAAGTCCAGGAGACAAAACCGTCACCGTCATCGATTATTACGATCCGCAACTGCCCGAACTCACGCTGTCGTTGGATCCTGCGAAAGATCCATCCGGCAATCTAGACGAATACTTCCGCAAGTACCAAAAATATGTCTCCGCCGAACGCCACCTGCGCCCCCGCCTCGAGGCCACGAAACAGGAAGCGTCTCGCTTGGAGCGAGAAATCTTCGCACTTGAACGAGGCGAGCCATCCGAAGCAATACCGGGGATCCTCGAGACCTTAGGGCATCGCCCTTCACCACATGCCCGGCTCGATCAAGAGCCCGGTTCTTCCAAGGCACGTGGATATCGAGAATTTCGTTCGCAGGACGGCTTGCCGATTCTTGTTGGAAAAACGGCTTCGGATAACGACGCGTTGACATTCAAGATCGCGGCGCCCGATGATCTATGGCTCCATGCCCGAGGAGTACCTGGTTCACACGTGGTGATCCGCCTTCCGAAGTCCCATGCGGTTCCGTCAACAACTCTTCACGATGCGGCAACCTTGGCTCTTTGGTATAGCGATCTTCGAAAAAGCGGACGAGGCGAGGTGCTGTACACGAAGAGGAAGTTCGTCAAAAAAGCCAAAGGCCACAAACCCGGAGTCGTGCACGTGTCTCGAGAACAGACGCTGTGGATCACACTCGATGCCGCCAGACTGGAACGCCTTAAACCTCGCCGCGCGACCGAAGAGCGTCGGAACTCGTCCTGAGACGCTACTCTCCCACTCGTACCAAAAGACCACGATCTTTGCAAACCTGAAACGTACGATAGAACCACGCGACAATCACTGTCAGATACGCGAGATTCAAGCTTGTCGCCCACAACAGATGCGCTTGAGGGAAGGTCCCGCTCAGCAGCACGGTTCGCATCCCTTCAAAAATATGGGCCGGCGGAACCAGCCAGGCAATGTGCTGCAGGGCTGTGGGAAGGACCTCGAGCGGATAAAACACGCATGAAATCGGTTGAAAGAGGAAGACCATCCCCCATGCCAACACCTCGGCTTGTTGGCCGAAACGCATGATGATAGAGGTCGTGAGGACACCGATGATCCACCCCGAAATCAGCAAGTTCAGGACGAACGGTACGAGCGCCACGCCGATCATGAAAATGTCGTAATCATAAAAAATCAACGCAAACAGGGTCATGAGCGAACCTACCGCGGACACTTTCAAGACGCTCAACGCCATGGTCGCTACGAGATATTCGCCCACGGTCAGCGGGCTAGCAAACAAATTCATCAAATTGCGCGCCCACATCTCTTCTAAAAATGACAGAGCAATGCCTTGTTGGGCACGGAACAGGACATCCCATAAAATCAACGCTCCCAAAAAAAACGTCACGGCCCCATGCAATTGCGCTCCCTGTCGCGCGAGATAGATGGTAATGAAACCCCAGACGACCAAATCTAGAAACGGCCAATAAAAGACCTCCAGCATCCGAGCAAAGCTTCGTTTATAGAGATAGACATGCCGCAACAGCAGCGCACCGATTCGACCAGGATCCATACAGATTCACTTCTCGCGGGCTAACTTTAAAAACACTTCCTCCAAATCGCGTTGGCCGAAGCGTTCGACAACCTCCTGGGCCGTTCCCTCGGCAACAATCCGACCCCGCTGCAAAAAAATGATTCGATCAGACATTTCTTCCATTTCTTTCATGTTGTGCGAGGTATACAAAATGCTCAGCCGTTCCGATCGCCGAATATCTTTCAAGATCGCTTTAATTTTATTGGCAATATCGGGGTCCAAACTCGCCGTCGGTTCATCGAGAAACAGGACCTTCGGCTCGGTCATGACCGCCTTGGCCAGCGTGAGCCGCGACATCTGGCCGGATGACAACTTGCGTGTGAGTTTATGACGGATGTCTTCCATCTCCAGCTTCTTCACCACATCGTCGATTTTTTGTTGAACGTGACGAAGACCGTAGAGTTTGGCAATCACTCGCAAATTTTCTTCCACGGTCAGGGAATAGGGCATGGAAATATAGGTCGAAGAAAAATTGACATACCGAAGAACGGCTTCACGATGCCGGGCCAGATCCATCCCGAACATACGGATCGTCCCCGTCGTGGGGGTAATTAACCCGAGAAGCATGTGGATGGTCGTGGTCTTGCCGGCGCCGTTCGGGCCCAGCAAGCCAACGATTTCACCTTCTGCGATGTCAAACGAAATATGATCGACAGCGGTGAAACCGTTAAACCGCTTGCTCAGATTCCGAACCTCGACAACAGCGGAAGACATGAAACGGATTAAAACAAGAAGTCCCCGATTTTCTCCGGGAGATGGCAGGTTTCGCAGCGTTTGCTCAGCACGTTTCCTTCGTATGTTGTTTGTCCGTCGTGACAGCGAAGGCAATCGGCCATTGTCGCTTCCCAGAGCTTGGATCCTGTTGGCAGATTCGGCTCGTGCGGTTGTTCATCCAATGCCACATGTCCCCGAGGAATCACGATCGGATAGCCTTTAATAGGTTGGCCATGGACCACCCGGCCATGGCACGTTGTGCATCCTTCTCCCTTCCCTCGTTTGGCAAAGGCTTCCATGTGCCGGCGATGGCTCATAATCAACCCCACGCTCTGTACCGGGGGCGGGAGATCACGGACTGCAATTTCTGAAATGCGTAAGACCGCTCGGTGGCAACCTAGACATACCGATGAATCCACATGAGCGACCAGATTATACGGTTCCGTTGGTGTGCCGAAGAAGGTAATCAAGACGTCTTTGATTCCAGCATAAACTTTGTCTTCAAGAAACCCTCGTAGGCCCGGGCGCACATGACAGTCGACACATGTGACATCTTTATGGGATGAGGTTACCCATGAATCGTAGGATGGACGAATGGTATGGCAGTTTGCACAAAAGGTTGGCTGATTCGTTACAGGAATCGCAACCACCCCCCCAAAGGCCAGCGCCAGCGCGATTGCTGCACCGATGGCCAGGAGCTTGCGCGTTGAACTCATGGAGCGGAAGAAGGTCGGGGAAACCGTTGGATGATGAGATTCGCCAGCCCCTGAACATCGTCCCGATCGAACCAGGGTGCAGGCGCTTCAAGAGGTTTCACGGAGACGACTGCAAGCAATCCGTCCAAAGAAACGGAAACTTCATCCAATCGTTCCCGCACGACGACGATTTTTGGGTACCCTTCGCTTTTCCAGCCCTCGGCAATAACGAGGTCGATAGGCGTGACTAGATATTTCGCCCGAACATCTTCCAGAGTCGGTTCGCCCTCCACATCGCCAAAAAGGGCAAGACTGCCTTTCGACAAGACGATGACCGTATTAGCACCAGCTCGCTTGTGTCGCCAACTATCCTTTCCCTCGGTATCGAGTTCGAACCCATGACCAGCATGCTTGATCGTCGCCACCCGATAACCAGCCCGTGTCAACAACGGAATCACACGTTCAATCAGCGTGGTTTTACCGCTATTGGACCGTCCGACAATGCAGACGATGGGAGGCGCTGACATAGGCGTAAGCTCATTCACAAGAGCCATTCATTATCCCTGGCTTCAAAAAGCAGCGAGCGAAGGTGACGGTCATGGCCATAGTCAAAAATTATGCGTGAGCAACTGGACATTGACGAGATCCCCGGGGTTGAGCCGTTCGACTTCCACGGGAATATCGATGAGTCCATTGGCTTTCACCAGAGAAGTCAAGATCCCTGACCCTTGGCCGCCGGTGGTCCGCACGGTCAGCACCCCGTTTTCTCTGCGGAGGATCCCACGAAGAAAATGCCGACGATCCGGCTGTTTCGTGAAGGTTTCTTGAAACACCGCTTGAACCACGGGACGTTGCCACGTTTGGTGACCGCCCATTTTGAGAATGGCTGGCCTGACGAGTTGATCGAACGTCACCATCGACGAGACGGGATTGCCCGGAAGCCCGAACGCCAACGTGCGTTGGATGCGACCAAAGGCCACCGGTTGACCAGGCCGAATAGCCAACTTCCAAAAGTTCATCTCTGCCCCTAATTGCGCAAAAACCGCCTTGGTAAAATCGTAATCTCCCATCGACACGCCGCCAGAAAGGACGAGCAGTTCGCATCCAAGCCCTTGCTGAATTTTGGCCGCCAACGCGTTCAGATCGTCCTTCGCGATACCCAGCAAGACAGGAATTCCCCCTGCTTCTTGTACACCCGCGGCAATACCATAGCTATTGGAATTGACAATCTTATGCTCGTCGAATTGTTCATCGAGATCGATGAGTTCGTCGCCGGTCGACAAGATAGCCACTCGAGGACGTTGATGGACCATGAGGAACGATTTGGCCAAAATGGCAAGCATCCCCACTTCAGCCGGGCGCAACAGCGTTCCCTTTCGAATAATACAATCCCCCCGTTTGACATCTTCGCCCCGAGGTCGAATATTCGCACCACGACCGCTTTCGGTCTTGAGAATTCGAACGCGATCCCCTGTCGCTTCGGTGTATTCGACGCGCACCACCGTATCGGCCCCTTCCGGAATAGGGGCCCCGGTCATAATGCGAATCGCTTGCCCCTTTCCAACAGCTTTGGTGGCTACTGCCCCGGCGGGAACATCTTCGATAATAACGAGTTCCGGAATCTTTGCGATAGCATGTTCCTGCTTGATATCCTCCCAGCGAACGGCAAACCCGTCCATAGCAGAATTATCCCACGGCGGGTTGTCACGGGGCGCAATAATATCTTCTCCCAAAACACGGCCCAGGGAGTCCAACAAGCCGATTTTTTCACAGCCAAGGGGTTGAATAGCATTCAAGACAATTTCCTGCGCGGTTTCGAGTCGCGTGAGATCGGTCATCCGTTCGCCCCTATTGGGTCAAAAACAACTCGTCAATCAGCGATGAGACATGCGAACTTGCTGGCGGGAGTGATCCGGTCATGCTTTTTTAAATGGCGGCTTACGAGAAGGCACGTGGACCAAGGAACTTCGTCGTTTGCAAAATTCGTCGATCTTGTTCGCAATGCTATGGATGGCTTCAGCCGTTGGAAGATCCGAATGAAACAGTGCATACGGTTCACCATAATCGCTTTGGGTGACCAAATCTGGATCTAACGGGACTCGCCCTAAAAATGGAACACCCATGTCAGCTGCCGCGGCCTCACCGCCTCCCTTGCGAAAGACTTCGATCGGTTGATGACAATGGGGGCATTCCATCCCGCTCATATTTTCCACAATGCCGATGATGGGGATTTCGCTGTCTTTTGCAAATGTCACCGATTTCCGTGAATCCAACAAGGCTACCTCTTGCGGCGTCGAGACGATCACACATCCCGTAACCTCGCCAATCAGATCAATGGTGGTGACGGACTCGTTTCCCGTTCCAGGGGGCAAATCCACAAACAAGTAATTCAGGTCTTGCCATTCCACGCCCCCGAGCAACTGATTGATGAATTCATATTTATAGGCATCGCGCCAAATAATTGGATCGTCCGAATTTTGTAAGAGGAAGGACATGGAGGCGATTTTCAAGTTGTACACTTGATATGGAATAATGCCGCCTCCGGTGCTGATTTTGAGTTTTTGGCCCTCTGCTCCCACCATTTTCGGAATATTGGGACCATGAATGTCCATATCGCAGATTCCGACTTCATAGCCTTTTAGGGCCAGACTGATCGCCAAGTTCGTGGTCATGGTGCTTTTCCCGACCCCACCTTTATTGCTCATGACCAATATTTTGTAGTCGATGCGCTCCATCCGTTTGGCCACGAGCCATCGGCTGTGCCCTTCTTTGTCCTTTTGGCATGTTTCCATTTCATCACAAATAGCACATGCCCACATATACGTGCAGACATCGCTACGCTCAGGCGACGAGGGTTGAATAATTTTCAATTCAGTCGGCATGAATTCCTCCACATATTCCAGACAACGTGCGATACCTCTAGTCGGATGTCACAACGCGTGCTCGTGCCGGTTCTCCCCGAGCGGCGGACGATTGGCCCGCAATTTTTTTTACAGTATGCTCGAGAATAGGGAAAACCACATTGAGATTGTCTTTCAACCCTTTGACGCTTCCGGGAAGGTTCACGATCAACGTCTGTCCACGAACGCCTGCCGTGGCTCGCGATAGCATCGCCGTTCGTACTTTTTGCATGCTGGCTGCGCGCATAGCCTCGCCAATTCCAGGGATTTCTTTTTCGCAGATATCCCGCGTCGCTTCCGGAGTCCAGTCCGTCGGTCGAACTCCCGTCCCCCCGACAGTCAAGATAAGCGACGCACACCCGGAATCGGAGAGAGCGCGTAACCGATCACGGATGACGGTTCGCTCGTCAGGAATCACCTCGTACGATACCAAGTTCATCCCTTGTTCGCGCAGCAGGGATTCAAGATGGAGTCGGACACGATCGGCTTCTTGCCCTTGTACAATTTTAGTGCTGACGACGACTACGGCTGCATTCATTATCCACGTATCCCATCCAACACATTTCATTACCGTGGAGGGGATTCCGGTACACTGACGTATTCGTCATCTGCGCCCGCTACCGCACCGACCGTCTGCGTCGCAGGCTTCATCGTAGCCGGCGCTCTGGTCGTACGCTCGTCTTCTTCTGCAGCAGACTCCTTTCGCTTTCCAAATATCCTCGCGCTAATAATACCCACCTCGTAAAAGAAATACATGGGTAGGGCCATAATACATTGATTAAACGGATCGGGCGTAGGCGTCAGAATCGCAGCGAACAGAAAGGCCCCCAAAAACGCCCACTTTCGATACTGTTTCAACAATGGCGCATCGACCCACCCTAACTTGGCCATCAGCGTCAAGGCGAGCGGCACTTCAAAAATGAGTCCAAAAATCAGCATAAACCAGAGAGCGAACCCGACATAATTGGCAATAGAGATCTGCGGAATAAAACCCGAGTTCAATCCGTAAGAAATCAAAAAATGGAGAGCAAATGGCAGCACGATAAAATAGCAAAATATCAAGCCCAGATAAAACGCGATCATGGTCACAGCGGTAAAGGGCCCCACGAACCGTCGTTCCTGAGCGTGGAGACCGGGAAGGACGAATTGCCACGCTTCCCAGAGTGCGTAGGGTGTCGTCAAGACTACGGCAAACAAGGCCGCCACTTTCAAGTTTTGCCACAAGGCTTCGGCTGGAGAAAGAAAGACAAAGGGAATTTTCGGAAGGTCCGACGGCACCCACGTCAGCGCCTCGGGAATAAAATAATTTTGTAGTGGGACCTTGAGCCAATAGACGAGCGTGTCGGCGTAAAAAAATGTCCCGATAAACGCACAGGCCATGACCACCACGGCTCTGGTCAATCGCCATTGGAGCTCGTAGAGATGCTCCATCACTGGCATTTTTTTATCTTCTAACGGCTTGAAAATCTTTTCATCAAGCCATGCGGCCCAACGAGTCTGTGCCATTGGCTTCGCCCGTCTCGATCAAGAAGATTCGAAGAATCATCGACCACTTACGCCCCGCTCGAGTGCGAAATTCAGGCTCTCAACCTGGAGCGGATAATGAGTGTCTTGTGTGTATGATTGATTATTGATTATTGTGGATTGACTGCAATAAATAGACTATTGCCTCGCCGGTTGATCAACAGCACCACCAATTCATCTTTTCCGATTTTCGAAGCAATCTGTCGATAGTCATCGAGGCTGGCAATCGGCTCGCGGCTGATTTCTTCGATCACATCGCCTTCTTGCAAGCCAGCCGCTTCCGCTGCGCTGCCCGGTTGGACTTTCGTAATAACCACGCCTTTGACTTTCTCCGGAATATTATATTGCTTTCGCTTTTCTTCCGTCAGGGCAGCGATGCTAAGCCCAGCCAACACATTGTCCGGTGGTGCCAGTGAAGGAGGTTGTTCTCCTGGTGCAGCACGGCCAGCCAAGACTTCATCCGATGGCCGCTCACCGATCTCAACAGTCAGCGTGATCTCTTTGCCGTCACGCAAAATTGTGATGGGGACTCGTTCTCCAACATGGGTTCGAGCCACAATATTTCGCAAGTGGTTGACATCGCGAACTTTTTCTCCTCGATATTCAAGGATCACATCCCCTCGCTTGAGCCCGGCTTTAGCCGACGGACCATCCTCATGCACTTCGCTGATCAACACGCCTCCCATAAAATCTTCCGGTAGCTGAAAGGATTGAGCCAATGCCGGCGTCAGTTCCTGAATCGCGATACCCATCCATCCACGTACAACCTTTCCAGTTTTGATGAGGCTGGAGGCAATATCTTTGGCAATGCTCACCGCGATGGCGAATCCCACTCCTTCCGATCCCCCTGTCCGTGAAAAAATAGCTGTATTAATACCGATCAATTCTCCGCGCATGTTGACTAGTGCACCACCGGAGTTTCCCGGGTTAATAGCGGCATCGGTTTGAATAAAATCTTCATATTCCGTAATGCCAACACTTCCACGGCCCAGGGCGCTGATAATGCCCATCGTCACCGACGATCGCAGCCCAAAAGGACTGCCAATCGCCAATACGATATCGCCCACACGCAATTGTTCATAATCTCCCCATGGGATTGTCGGCAAGGGATTCTGATCGCCGACATCGATTTTGATCACCGCCAGATCGGTTTTAGGATCGGTTCCCACGACAGTAGCAGAATATTCTTTTCGGTCGTGCAAAGTCACCGTAATTTGAGCGGCATCTTCCACCACATGATTATTGGTAACGATATATCCCCGCGGATCAATGATCACGCCCGACCCCGCACTCATCCCCGGAGGACCAGGCGGACGACCTGGAGGACCACCAAATGGACCGGGCGGCAATTGGCGACCCTCGGGAGCCCTTCCAGCCACAGAAACATTGACCACTGCAGGAGCCACGTGTTCGACAATTTCCGCAAATCCAGCAAGAAAGGCTTCGGGAACCGCAGCCGAAGATAGCGTTCCCCCAAGCATAAGCGCTGTGATAGCCAGATATCCCATCCATACATTTCTCAACACGATCCATCGTCTCGCCAAGGCTCCGGCGTCAATGCATAATCTGCCACATTGTTTCATATGATCCTCATGCGTGATGGTTAAAGATAACTTGCGTCATAAGGCTTAGACGTTTTTGCCGATTCAATGGCTGTCCAAGATTATTCAGCTTGCCGTCACTTGGGGGTGATTCTACACCAATCTCTTACCTCGCTTCAAAGTCAACAGTGTTTTTCATGGCAAATTCCGTATGATGCAAAACAGCGACGAGGAATGGGATGAGTTGCAAAATTCACCGGGGCCTAACCGGCCAGCCTACTCGCATAGATGTGAAAGTGTATAAATGAATCCGGCTCATTCTGGCAAGTAGAAACGAGGAAACCTTGGCTGGACAGGAGTTGAAGAACAGCGCTGAATGGAGAAAGTCAGTCCATCAAGGATGGATGGAAAAAGCGTAAAGGAAACGCTATCTCGCTTGGTTCATACGAATGACACGATACAGGCGTATGAGCAGAAAAAGCAGCATGGCCAATCGTCTTTGCTGAAGGGGGTGTCACTCACGAATGGTATGAAGCGCACCAAGAACCCGCTTCTGCGCTTCAAGGGCTCGAAAATTCGTTTCCGAAAATCGTTTCGTAGCAAGAAGTTCAACCAATTCTTTCCCCAAGTCGACGCTAGAAGCGGCGAAAGATTCGCTTACGACAGATCTTCGACCCTCATCGAAACGGCTTTCGTTCCCCTGGCCGAGGCTAACTTTGACGCCGCCTGCCGAGGATTCCTCAAGGATAACCGTCGCTTTTTTGAATCCCTCGGTCTTGGCATTTGCCAGATGATGCGCTGCCAAATTCAGCCGGACTTGTGAAACTGTCAAGGCAGAGAGCGATGCCGAGAATCCAGAAAGCATCTCCATGTTCTCGTTTTGGGTCGATAGAGCGGGTTCTCGCAGGTTTGTCGTTGATGACGAAGTACGTCAGAATGTCGGAATCCTCGACTGTATGATATCGTCCACTTCCGGTGAAACTTGACGCCTCGGTGAGCTATGGCGACTAGGATCCCAGGCCTCTCATCGGAGAAATCGATGCTGCTCCCCGACCGACGGCACCCGACAGATTTTGCGCTTTCCCATCAAACAATAGCGGTGTTTGACGATCCAATCATAGACCGCATCCCGAATGGGGCACGGGATAACCGCTAAGAATTTCCCTACGCATGACCACCGAGTTTTCATAGCTCGCAGGATCTGTAAAGCAGCGGTGGATTTGATGAACACAGAGTCATGTTCCAGATACAAAAATGTTTCAAAATCTTGTGTCTTGAGTCCTAATTGCTTGAGAAGGCATTGAGCAGATTCGGATTGCAGCGGAGCAAAGGCAAAGCGTCCTTCGGGGTCGTGCTTAATCACCCAATCGACGAAGGCGTTGCACATATTGCACAGCCCGTCAAACAAGATGACACGATCGTAATCCGGCCAAGGAGAGGTCGAGAGTTTGAAGGCATGGCCCATGATCAGAATTTCATCACATCGGCTGGCTAGGTACAACGGGTACGTCCATTGCTGTCCCAAGGAAACCCGATACGGATCAGAGACATCCCAGCTTGCATTTGGGCGTGGTCATGGTTTAGAAGGTCTACACACCATGCCCTTCGTGAACCGTCCCATGACCGCGCAACCTCGCGGATGGGTCATCGCTTATGCCGTTGGCCTCATTTGCCTGATCTGTGGACCGCGCGCCCCCGTTCCTGTCTTCGCTACAGAACCATCTGGCATTGGACCGTTAATTGTTCTTGACCGAACGCCTCACAGTCTCATTGATCGTGAGACTCGGTCTTTGCTGACTCCAGCTGAAATCGAGCAATTTCTTGTAGAGCTCGAACGGACACCCCCCGACTGGGCACAATTGCGCGACCAGCCAGGAGAAGAAAGAGGCTCGCGGCTGTTTACATTCAATCGAAAACGAGACCGCGCCAGGCTCAAGCGGCCGACGCATCTCGCTCAGCGTGTGGCGTTTCGATGGGGAGGCTTTCTTAGCCGATTCAGCGAGGAACATGGTGGCTTTTTTGTCGCGATCGGACCCGAGTTCATCCGGACGCAGTGGGGCATCATCCGTTTCAAACCTGTTGGCTTGCCCCAGGAAATGATCGCCATGACGTCCAAAGCACAACGTGGCCGATTGCTCGAACGACTCGAACGCGGCGAACCCATCGAAATTGGAATCTTGTTTATCGGACGCTTGGTTCCAGACGAATCGATCATCTATGCATTCGATCATGATGATCCTGAACAAGGCCTCTTGATGCCTGTGGTTCAAATCGAGGCCGTCAAATACTTCCTCCCGTGTTCCGGTCGCTCGGAAAAGAACGATTCGCTTGGAGATTCATCGCGCAAAAAGGGCTGATTGCGTATTCCGTATCTCTTAAAAAGACCGATCCGGCATTGGATTCGGCGCAATCACTTCATAGAGTGCGGAATAATCGTCATTTGCCAACCCCTTGGCGATCGCCTGTTCCACTACGTTCTCGATCGCCACCAAAACGGTCGAATTGAGTTGGGCAGCCTGGGCCTCCTCACGGCACAAGTGTACATCTTTCAATAAGTACTTCGTAGGGAAATTGGGATTCGTGTAATCACGGGCAAGCAGACGAGGCAGTTTCTTTTCAAACATCGGGGCAAATAACGCGCTCTTGCGTACAACCTGCATCAGCAGATCAATATCGATCTCGGAGCGCTGGATCAATCCGAGACTCAAGGAAAACGCAGCGATATGGGAGGCAATGAGTTGATTGAGCGCTAGCTTCAACACGGCAGCCTTTCCCACGGGGCCGACATGCACAATTTCGGATCCGACATCCATGAGCCATGATCGCCCACACACAAAATCCTCATCCGTTCCACCCACCATCACGATGAGGGTTCCAGCGCGAGCTTCGGTTTTACTGCCAAGCACTGGTGCTTCAAGATAGCGTCCTTTGGCCTCTTCCACTCGGCGGCACAACGTTTGGCTTTCGATGGGTTTGATCGTGCCCATCTGCACAATCGTTTTATCGCGGAGCGGTGGAACTGCGCCACGACTGAACAACACGGCTTCAATCGCCGAATAGTCCGCGAGCATCAGAATCGTAGACGAGGAGGCAGCAATCGCTTCTTCCGGCGTCTCGGCAATGCTCGCGCCCATCGCACGCAGCGGCTCGGCTTTCGATCGGGTTCGATTGAACACTGTCACCATGTGGCCACGCTCCAGCAGTCGCTCGGCCATTGGCCGCCCCATGAGTCCGGTTCCGATCAGAGAGAGACGCATCGCAATTTCTCCTGGTGGCTCTCGTTTAGGTTCCTCGCGCTCGCCCACGAGCATATTTTCTGCAACTCGCGAAGTTCAACGATTCTCGAGAATGAGAACATGCAGAATGGTGTTCGCGTTTTATCCAGCAGGAGAAGAATGTTGAAGACTGTCGGAATTGCGAATTCCCAGGGATTCGTAAATTCGCAACGTGGCCTTCGATTTGTTCAAGGTATAAAAATGGATTCCCTTGACCTTGTGATCGATCAAGTCGATGACCTGCTCCGTGGCCCAGTGAATTCCCACTTTTTCGACCGCCTCGTCAGAATCGACCCGCTGAACGGCTTTTAAAAGTTTGGCCGGGAAGCGCGCCCCCAATGCCAATTCGGCCATTCGCATCATGCCTTTTCGCGACGTAATCGGCATGATCCCCGCGATGATCGGCACCGTAATGCCAGCAATTTCACATCGTTCACAAAAATCGTAAAAATCCCTGTTGTCGAAGAACAGTTGCGTACAGATATAATCCGCACCCGCATCGACTTTTCGCTTCAGATGATCCATTTCCACCAGACGGTTCGGCGTCGAAGGATGGCCTTCCGGAAACCCTGCCACCCCGATTCCCATATAAGGAAAATGTTTTTTGATATACGCCACGAGCTCAGCCGCATACCGAAACCCCTCCGCCGGGGGTTCATAGTGCGGCTGTCCTTTGGGGGGATCTCCGCGAAGCGCCATGATGTTGTGAATCCCGCTCGCGGCATATTTTTCGAGAATCTGATGAATTTCGTCCTTGGTGGATCCGACGCACGTTAAATGCGAGACAATCGTTAGATTCGTTTCCCGTTGCAATTTGACGACGAGATCGTGCGTCCGCTCGCGCGTAGTACCGCCTGCCCCATAGGTCACGCTCACGTAGGCAGGTTTGAGCGGCATCAGCGCGGCGATAGATTGAAACAATTCTTGCGAGGCCGCCTCGCTTTTTGGAGGGAAAAACTCGAAGCTGATGGCAGGATGATGGCGACGCAAGATCTCCGAAATATGCATGTTCACCGTTATAATGAATCGTCAAAATGAGGTCAATGACTCCTCACCGTCCACAGTCGCCAAACAGTCGACGGTTTGGCCGCTCAGGGAGAGGAATCAGCATCCGGACGCGGACGCAAGTACAATCGATTATGCTCGATGTCGAGCGTAACCACAAAATGACGGAGGAACGACATGCCAAGCAGTCCATCGATATGCGGTCCCATATTGGGCAGATCGTGAATCGCCACGGGGACGTGACGGGCAATGGCTGATCCGACCTGGACCGAATCCAAGCGGCTGAGCGTCACTTGGACGGGACCTCCTGCCGTTTGAATGGTTGTCACACGATTCCGAGTGCCTGAAAGTAAAGCCAATTCGACAGCGAGGTCCGTGGTCAGCACCGTCATGGTGGCTCCCGTATCTAAAATCATCCGCGCCGTCCGCATGTCATTGAGAAGTACGGACAGGATAACGGAGCCGTTCATCGTCATGATGGGAACAGCTGCCTGGTTCATCGTCTTCTGCGCTGCGTGACGTTCTCTCTCCGATCCGATCTCTGAATCAGCAGCCTCCCCATTCGATTGATCTATGAGGGACGGGGGCGCTTCCGGGATACGAGGCGATCTCGACTCATGAGACGGCTGGCTCTGGCCGGATTCCACACCAGAAAAAATCAGCGCGCAATTGTGCAATTGGGCCGGGCTGTCCGTGAGCACCGTCACACCAGCAGAATCCTCGCATCGATAGGTTCCAGACCTTGCCGATTCGTCAGCGAGGCCGAGCACGAACAGGCTGATGCCCCACAGCAAGCAGGAATACCAGCTTCCCGATTTTTGTAGAAAGAGATGGATGCCGACACGCGACATAGCTTTTCCTCGGAAATCGTGCTCGCGAGCGCTGTCGTCAATGGCAAGCGTTAGCTCGATTGATCATCGACCAGCGGAATCGATGCTTCAACCTGATCGCCGGTTTCGCTGATGATCATCGACAAGACGACAGCAGTCGGCTCGATCTTGCTGACGTGAATTCGACCATCCACGAATTCGCCTTGTTTCACAATATAAATCGCTTGCCCGTTCGTCAAAAAGGCTTGGCTTTCTCCGCTCTTGGTCATATAACCGAGAAAACGATATTGCCGAAGTTGCTGACGGGCTCGCTGCATGACACGTTCGGCAGCCGAGGGACCCGGAGGAGGATCCGGTTGTCGAGGGAGAGGGGCGTGTGCGTGTGAAGATCTTTGAGGCTCGGTCGTTTTCGCCTGCCTGACAGGCTTGGGACGCGGCTGCTCCCAAGTCAACGGCGAAAAGATATTTCTCGGTTTCGCTAAGGCCACCTGCCCTTTGGGTGTTTCCATCGGCGTCAAGGTCTCGATCAGGCGATCAGCGTGAGAAGATACCGAGTCGGATATGCGAGGATGGGCCATGTCGGCTCGCATATCTTTCGAGACTGGGGTGAGCAGACCGTCATCTGATTCCAGCACGATCAGGCCACCCCATAGGGCCAGCAAGCCGAGCAAGACCATGAGCTTACGCTGGTTACTCATGACCGGGTTGTCGGTTTACGCGTTCCAGCCTCGGGCCGCAGATACGTAGCGAGCGTGATGTGAAACGCTACGTCGTTCGTCCGTTTCGAACGCTTGACAGAGAGTTTCTCGATAAATAAATGCGGCCACGTGGTTTCCAATTGATAGATGAATCGGCGAATGGCTTCATACCGCCCGGCCACGTCGAATGTGAGAATCCCTTTCTTCACCCCATATTTCTTAATCTGCTCGATCTCATAGCCCATCGTGGGAACTCGGACACGATGATGATTGGCCAAATCGGCGATAGCGACCCCCAATCCCATAAATTCCTTCCGAACCGGCAATTGTTGCCAGATCGTGTGGAGAATCTGTTGCGTCCGCTGAGCCGAATGTTGGCGGCGTTCCATAACCTGTTCAATTTCTAGGGCGCGCATCAATTCGGAAAGGCGAACTTGCGCAGGAAGAAGCAGAACGCCATAGGTCGCGACCGCCGTCACACAGGCCAATGCCGTCGCAAGCGCGAGGGGGAGCAACAGACGCACAGCGCGAAAGCTCGTGGGCGATCCTGTCATTAACACCCGCATGGAATCCTCAACCCTTGACGGGATCTCGGTGGTTCATACGTTACGCCCTCGTTCGTATCGAACGGTCAGGGAAAAGGCGATGACCTGCCGATGGTTAACCTTCTTGCGCGAGGAAATGGTTTTGACTGCATGCTGGGAAAGGACGACTTCATCAAATGCCGGGTGGTCTTCCAGGCGTTCCACCAGGCGCTCGAGATCGGTCAATGTTTTCGTCATTCCACGCAATGCGATTGAAGAATCTGTGAAATTGAGCACAACAGACTCCAACGATACGTTTGCCGGCACCGCTGATTCCAGATCGTTCAGAAATTGAGTCCACGAAAAACTCTCCAGCCGCTGCAACTGTCGGGCAAAATCGATTTCCTGGGGGAGTTGACGAAGCCGGGCCTCGGACAGATCCCATCCCGTTTGTACAGCCTGAGCTCTCATCCGCTGATTGCGGGCTCGCAGTGCATCCAGGTTATGCTCGATTTGCCGGATTTGGGCGGTCACTGTCTGGCTGGTCCACCAAAACGTTGTTGTCGCGCCGAGTGCAGCAACCAGGATGCAGGCCAGCAACCACTGCACGAACCGCAACCGAGACATTCCAGGTGCCGCCAACGATACGCGCAAGGAAACCGCCATTCAACGCCTCACTACACTGGCGAGAGCCGGGAGCGCAGATGGATGATAGGATGGAGGAAAGAACGGCGTTCGCAATGCCTTACCGATCATGTCTCGGGACATCGTTGTGATGTCGAGACTCGGTGCCTCCGGAATACTGGCCTCCACAACCTGTTGAACGAACTCGGACGATTGCAGGAGAGCCTCTTGCCCTTCAATGCCCTCGACGGCATACACGGCAAGCTGTTTGTCATTTCGATCGGAATCGGGCCGGAGTTCGAAGTAATATTGCAAGGTCGCGACAACCTCGTTCGTGATCGTTCGCGCCAAGTCCTCGGATCGGACCCCATCGTTTGCTTGATCGTCCTCGCGACCAGCCCTTTCACAGGAGAGAGGTCCCGTCTCCGAATGCAACGCTTCCTGTTGCCAGTGCTTCTTTAGGCCGGGAAGACGTTTGACCCTCACAAATACCGGCATGCCGCCATGCAACACCAAGCATGTAAAGCCCCATTCACCGAGATAAAGAAACACGGTTTCGGCACACCATAGGTCATTGCGCCCTGCACGGTTCTTGTGCTCAGCTTCAACGGCACCTCGACAGGCATCGAGAACCTCGAACCCGGCCAGCCCCACGGTCATCGGAATCAAGCCAGCGTCCAAACACATGTGCTCATACTGTTCAACCACCGCTTGATGTATCCACGCGGCCAACACTCGCATCGGCCGCGCCGTCTGCCGATCTGTCGTCGAATCCCTCGCCGGTCGATAGACCTGAAAGCCCAGTCGCCCTTGATCGCTCGGAACATGGAAATCCTGTTGGAAACGCCAACGGAGTAAAGCCTCCTGTTCGGCCCTAGTCGAAGGAAACGACGCAAACTCGAAAACGGCACTGCGTGCAGACACATCCGGAATCGTCAGAGCGACGGCTTTGCTATGCTTGTGAGTCTGGGTAACGGACTTGAGCAGTTCGATCACAACCGAAGTCTCGGTGAGATTGACAGCGGTCGGCGAAAGACGAAGAAGCCCGGCAGGGAGAGGGCGTTTGGCGACGTCGACAAGGTATACCTTTCCCAAGCGATGAGCCGCCTCGACATACCAGAGCGCTCCCTCCGAGACTGCGAGTCCACGACGAGGGCGTCTAAACGGGAACAAAGTCATCCTATTTCATCGCATGGTGTAACGCGATTAATTTCTTTCAACGTCGTTTCTCCGCGAAAGACTTTCTGGAGCGCAGCCTGCCGCAAGCTCGTCATCCCCTGCGCCATCGCAGCGATTCGAATCTCGGAAGCCGACTTCCCAGCGAGAATCATCTCTTTGATTGAGTCGGTCATGTCGAGAAATTCAGTAATGGCCTTTCGTCCTCGATATCCCAATCCGTTGCACTCTTGACACCCCTTTCCCTCGTACAAGGTCATATACCGGACTTTTTCATAATCGATGCGTGATTCGTCGCACAGCTCCGGGCTGATCTCCACCGGGACCTTGCAATACGGGCAAATAGCGCGCACCAACCGCTGTGCCAAGATGCAACTGAGAGAGGCGACAAAGTTGTACGGTTCAATTCCCATATTGACAAACCGGCTAATGACATCGAACGCGTTGTTGGCGTGCACGGTGGAAAATACCAAATGACCGGTCAACGCCGATTGGATGGCGATCTGCGCCGTTTCTACGTCACGAATTTCTCCAACCATGATTTTGTCCGGATCATGCCGGAGAATCGACCGCAGCCCGCGTGCGAACGTCAGCCCCTTTTTCTCGTTCACCGGGATTTGCACGATCCCTTTCAATTGATACTCGACCGGATCCTCGATTGTAATGATCTTATCCTCCTTGGTGTGGATTTCGCTGATCGCCCCGTAGAGCGTGGTGGTCTTCCCGCTTCCTGTCGGCCCGGTCACCAAGATCATGCCATATGGACGCATGATCGCCCGCCGAAATCGACGAAGATCCTCTGGATTGAATCCGAGCATGTCGAGACGCAAGCCTCCGGCTCCGGTGGCAATGTGTTGCTTGTCCAAAATTCGAATGACGACGGATTCCCCAAAAACACTCGGGAGAATGGACACGCGAAAGTCCACCGTCCGATTGTCCACATGCAGCTTGAATCGTCCGTCTTGTGGAATACGTCGCTCGGCAATATCCAGCTCCGACATGACCTTCAATCGAGAAATGAGCGACGCATGATGCGAGATGGCCAATGGATCCATGGCGCGATACAACACGCCATCGATGCGAAATTTCACGTCCACGGCCTGTTCGGTCGGCTCGATGTGAATGTCGCTGGCTTGTTTCTGCAGCGCGCTCAGGATGATCGTGTTCACGAGCCGGACGACGGGGCTCTGATCTTTGGTGATCTGCTCCACCGAGAGCGTTTCTTCCCCACGCCCATCTTCCTTAACCAACACCGGATCAAGGTCCGCCTTAATCCTAGAGAGAACCTGTTTGTTGCCTTTGCTCGCCGCCAACGCCTCGCGAATCGCTCTGGTGCTCGACACAACCAAACGCACAGGCATACCCA
>RFGF01000114.1 GCA_003695915.1 Nitrospirota bacterium | reverse complement strand
TGAAACCGGCGATGCACCGTTTTGTCGTTCGGGTAGCACTGGGGCAGCAGGTGCCATTGGGCCCCGGTAGTGGGAATCCACAGCGCGGCCTCGAGGACCGCGCGGGCGGGAACGGGCTTGCGTCCTGGCCGGCTGTCCGGGAGATGTTCTTCGGGGAAGTGTTCCCAGATCCGGTTCCAGTGGTCGTCGCTCAGACGCAGCATCAACGTCCTTATACTTAGGCATATTTACGCTGTCAATAATTTTGAGATAGGTTCTAACTAAAAGCTGGACCTAAAACCGGGGGTTGACCAGGGAAGCTTACAGCCAAAGCTGCTGCCTTTTTCAAGACGGATCAGCACCATGATCAGGTATAATCCTTTATTTTATTTAATTTCTTTATAAATTTGATGCCTTCAAAAAGTATTGATTCAATAAAACATCATAAGTTGATCCCGGCTTACACCACAACATATTCCCGCCAACAAGACTATTAACAGGTCGAAAAAAGGTTATTGTTTTACCCATTTTTTCCAGTTTTTGAAATGTATACAATGTATCGATAAAAGCTGGAACGGCTAAATAAGGTACATATCCTTTTCCCCAGAGAAGGTCCCATGTCTCTCTAGAAAGGGTAGAGAAATGTTCCATTTCAACATAGAGAAGTGAAATGATTGATGGATCCAAATAATCGCCCAATCCCTTTAAAACCTGAAAATCATGACCTTCCGTGTCTATTTTCATGAGTTCAATTCTTTTAATTTTGACCTCATTCAGAAAATTGTCCAATCGCCGGGTTCGCACCTTACACTTTCCAATAGCATCCGGGAATTCTTTTAGCGTATGAGCACCATCATTTTTGGGATTGTGAATATAAAGCTGCGATTCGCCTTCCTTGTCAGATGCTGCCCATTCAAGAATTTGAGGTAACGGAGTCAATGTATTCAATTTAATGTTTTCGCGAATGCTTTCCGCTAGTCGGGGATGTGGTTCAATAAAAAATACACGTGCTTTTTTATCAGCTGCCGCTAGCAAACCCATCAAACCCACGTTGGCTCCAACATCGAAAAAAGTCCCTCCTTCAGGAAGAAGCTTTTTGATTAGCCACTGTAACGCGGGCTCGGTTTCTTCAAAAAACCAAAAAATACTATCTTGATTAGCAATTCGTAAATCCAAAGACAATCGCAGGCCAGGTTTTATTTCCACGATTTGCTCAGGATCTATCATAAGCCGAAATAGTTTTTTCATTTTTGACCGACCAATGCGCATGCGTTTAAGCATCCAATTACGGATAACACTTCTGCTTTTTTCAGGTGAAATGATCATGAGGGAGAACATCTCAACGCTAATGCCAGCTCAACTCTCTAAATTATAGGCGTTCCTGCCTGTCTTGTTTCGAATCAATTTCGTATGTATCAAATGCGTTTTGCATTGAAAACATTCCGAGGATTTCATCAGTTTTTAGGATTCAATTAGTAGACTCTTAAGGTGATGCGTGCCCTTTCGCCTAATCTGTTCGTACGACATATGACGTCATTTTTTAGAATCCGATTGACAGCGATTCAGGAAACACGATCATATGTCAAGTCTTCAATCCGGTCGGCGATTCATACCGATCGATTGCCTTACATAGGATTAACAGCATTAATAATAATTCAAAATTTTTTCTTTCCAATACCGGTCAATTTGGCCTTTTCAAACGATTTTTTGTTTGGTACCGTGAAAGGCCTTTCCGTTGTCTCTTCAACTTGAGATATGCCGGCCTTCAATCGATATTGATCGACACCGGATGTTTGCTCCCATAATTTGGCATACTTCACAAATGTATACATACTTGCAAAAACACTGATGAGAAAGCCCGGCATGCCGTCTTTATATCCATATCTGACTATATAGTATTTATAAAAAGTGAATATCGGTCGGATGAGCAGATCGGCCCATCGGACGTGCTGTTTGGTTTTACCGCGTTCCTGTGCAGCGAGGGTGGTAAAGTTCCGAAATTTCCTGAAGTGATCATCAATGGTTCGTTCTGTAAAATGTTCCAAAGGCGTTTGCAACACACCTGACCGACCTTCGAAGATAAATTTATTATGGGGTTCTTCATCGTTTAATTTTCCGACACCCCGTCGAAAAAGGCGTAATTGGTAATCCGGATAACAGCCGGCATGCATCACCCAATTCCCATAGAAATAATTTTTTCGTGGAACCGAAAAGGCCACCGGGCTGTCCGGTCTCTGATCTTCTAGGATGGATTGAATTTCCCTTTTCAGATCTGAGGGGATCCGCTCATCGGCGTCTAGAATAAAAACCCAATCCGATGTCGCTTGTTCGATCGCAAAGTTTTTTTGTGGGCCAAATCCTTGCCACGGTCGCTGGAATATCCGCTCCGTATATCGACGACAAATCTCAACCGTGCGGTCTGTGCTGAACGCATCGACAACAATAATTTCGTCCATCCATTTCGCCGATTCCAAACACGCTTCGATGTTCCGCTCTTCATTAAAGACTACAATGGCACATGAAATCGTTTCCATCTTGCTCATCCACCTCAAATCGTCTTCATTAGTCTGAGAGCCTCAAAGTTGCTGCCCTCTAGTGCCGTCGTGATGAAAAGAGAAACGGATCGTTGAACAGAAGCGCATCATGATCCCCTGACATTCTGCACGAATTAATCGAGAAATCGTCCGCCATCGAGGATGGAGCCATACTCCAAGGCGTAAGAGTTCTCGCCCTTCCCGTTCCTTACCTTCGCGAAGTAATTGCCAACCGAGCCCTTCAATTTCCTCGACCTTCCAAAAAGAGGACCAAGAAAGCCACTGATCATGGACCGATCGTTTGACAGGCACAAGCTTCTGTTTCCAAGGTACGTTCAACACACAATCTTTTTTCAGAGATGCATGGCGATCCGCGTACAGAGTAAGATTCATGGCGCCTCTCTGCCTCCTACCAGCTTTCTCGTTCCTTTGCGTCTCACGAATCATCCACCCATTTTGCGAAAGGAGCCGATAGACGGCGTCCCAGCTCCACCAAAGTTCTCGTTGCGTGTCAGCAAGAAGCTTTTCAGGGGAAAGAGACTGAGCATCCCAATGCTCGAAAGCAATCACGAGAGGTGAGCAAATTCCCCCTTCTTCATTCGAATGCTGAAGATGCTCTTTATACTTGACGAGGCCGGCGATCGTCACTGGTAGCCTATCAAGAGCTCGATCGGGGGGTGCACTCCGAACCGAGCTTTTTTGAAGAGCGTCCATGGCAAACAGTAAGCCACAGCGGCATAGATAGAGAATTCTCGATGATCGGGCACCCAGGACAAATGGTATCTGACCACACAGAGGGCAGCGATCAGGCATTCTTTGCGCGAGCGCGGCCACTACGAGATCGAGAACGGATTGCGGAGGAATTGGCTGATGGCCATAGATTCCCGGCGTTAAGTGAATCCACCGATAGGGACTGTGTGGTTCGATTAGAAAGGGCGGAAATTTCCCTTGAGGATTCAAGACAACAATCGGAAGATCATAGCAGGCAGCAACGTGACTCAGCCCAGAGTCGAGCCCGATAAATCCGCGAGACAGCGCGATCAACCCAGCCACGACTGGTAGCGGAAGACCCAGGGCTTCATGAACGAGATGTCGTGCTATGGGAGGATAGCCAGGCACCCCTAAGAGCAAAACGGGCAGTCCAGTGTCTTGTCTAAGACCGGTGATGAGAAGCTCCCATGCATGCTGGTTCCACATCTTATCGGGAAAGGTATGAGGTGCCACAACGCAATACTCACCGGGCGTGAGTCCATGCTTTGCCAAAAAAACTTGGGCTTGGTTTAAGATCGTTTCATCAATTGGTAAGTATGGCCGGCAGCGAGAATCCGGCAGCGGCAGATCGATGGCACGCGCCTTCATCGCCAGACTAAGCTCCCGCCGGGGAAGCTGATCAGCACATTTAAACCCACCGAGCGCCAGATAGCCCGGTGCTTGTTTCAGCGCCTGCCCAATCTCTTCCATAATGGCTTCATAGACCTCATGATAAGGTTTGCTTTTAGTTATGGATCCGGCCGATGGGGCCGCTTCATGCAAACGCAAGGAACATCTGCACAAATCAGGTACATTTTCATACAGTGCCCGCCAACGCTGATCAGCATACACCACATATTCTGCTTTGAGATAACGCGACCGAACTTCATGAAGGATTCTCAAATCATTGACTGCGTCCCCGAGACCAGGCCCCAAAATAAAGTAGATGGCCCCTTCATAAGTCTGTGGAAGATTGGAAACAGAGAGCCGCAGATGGGAGGGAACAGCGGTCATAAAAGATTGACCACCAAATCCTCTCCAGAGGATTTCATGATAAAGCCTTGCATTGAACTAACAAGTGGCCGTAAACACAAAGCAGGAAAAGCATCAAAGATTTCAGCTTCGCTTTTTTGCATTGTATTATTCATCCTTTAAAACCATGTTTGAAAATTTCTCGATAGAAAGCTAGATTCAGCCATCTATTTATACGCGGGCGTAAACGTCGGCTTCGCGCAATCCGCTCGCTCATCACAATAGGATGTGTGCCTCTATATTCTTTAAGAATGGAATAAGTGGGGAACTGGGCCCGTAGATATGCCTGAAAGTCGATCTCTTCCTCAGATAAATGCTTCCCATCATGACGGCTAATCTGAAAGATTAGTTTTCGTTTAAGAACCTCTGGATCTTTGACCCAACCGTAATGAAATATGCGCGCATTGATTAAACGGGCATGCGGACCACTCTTCAGCATGCCTTTTACTCCTTCCGCAACAAAATCACAGCAATCTGTCGTTGATCGAATCGTTTCCCTATTCCGTACGATACGCGTAGCTTTCCGATACATCCATGGATCTATCGACCAATAATCTCCCTTGAAATGACGCATGGAAAAAACTAAGCCGAGAACCTGGGGGTCGAACAAATACTGTGTCATTGCTCCCTGAATTGCTGGATAGTCATCTTCATGAAGGACCTCATCTGCTTGCAGACACAAAGCCCAATCTCCCGTACAGTGGCGCAACGCGATATCCTGTTGGATGCCAAAGATGCGGCCTTCCTCCTTTAAAGAATCGTCCCAAACTGTTTCTATAATTTTGATCTTTGAAGAATCGATAGACTGAATGAGTTCTAGAGTATTATCTTCTGATCGACCAACGTTAACAATGAACTCGTCAACGATCGGCAAAGCCGAGCGTATTGCCTCCACTACAGGAAAATCGTACTGAATGGCATTCCGTATGAAGGTAAATCCGCTGACTTTCATTCGATCCTTCAATCCCTCACAGCGCCAGGCATACAGCCCTCATTGATCATGCGGAGCTCATCAGGCCGCTCGGTACCTTTCAGAGTAGTCGCCGCTATTGCGCCGGTCGTGTACTCCTCCATGCGCTACGACGAGGGTGTATCGGATCCGTTCGAGTCACTCAGCATGACTCGGCGAGCGACCTGCAAAACTCTTTCAGCCTGCTGTCTGGCCCGCTGAGCATCGTGGAGGGTATATTCCTCTGTGGGAATAAAATCGCTATCCCCGTAAAACGCGAGTTCACGCTCCTTCCGCAACTCACGAGAAATGGCGGCCAGCTCCGGCAAATCTCCTCCGATGTCTACAGGAAACCGACCGGCATGCTCAACGAGCAACCCGCCCACATCGTGTAATTTTGGAGGTTCGATGCCCACGGCCCGCAACATCCCTTTGAGCGCCGGCTCAACCAATTCCTGTGCTTCTCGTACCACGCCGGAATAGGCCTGTTCGGCAAAGAGGACATCCAGAACCTTGAGCCGATCAGTCGCTTTTTTCAGATAGCTCCGTGCAAGGGATTCATTCGTCACAATTCAAATACCTCACCGGGTTGGTAATCGGGCTTGAGATCCCAATACCAAACATTGCCTCGCCAAATACGCTTGGCGCCAAGTTCCCGCAAACGAGCACGCAACCAGTCTAACCGCTGAGCAAAAACCCCTCGCGATCATAAAGAATGTTGGCATCTTCGACCATATCCAAAAAAAGCGGACTGCCCGCTTCGACTTCCTCCGGTGTTTTGAGGATCGCTGCCAACGTCGTGATCACCCCTTGACCACGGAGTGCAGCCAGAACCGGAGCCAATGCCTCTTCCACAGCATCGAATTCCCTCCGCCGTTGCATACGTCCCTCCAGAAGATCTTAGCGACAATCAAGACGTCGACATCCGAGTCATGCCTCATCGTCCCACGAGCGACCGATCCATAGACGACGACGGTGACGAGACGGTCCCCATAGTGCGCCTGGACAGCGGGCACGAACTGTTTCAACAATCTGTCAAACGCGTCTTTCAGCATGTTTTTTCCATTGAGTCGCTCGAGACGGTCGTGACCTGAACCGGTTCGTTTCCAGCACTCGGCAAACAGCGGTTATCGCCTTCTTCTAGATGAAAGTCGTCATGCTAGCCAAAGAGCGCCAGCTTGTCTCTCATCCATGGCCATAAAGCAGACGATAATACAGCTCTTCTGTTTTTTCCAGCATCCGCGTCAGACTGTACTCCTCTACGACACGGCGACGTCCTGCACGCCCGAGCCTGTCACGAAGGACAGGATTGCCGAGCAGCAAGAGAACCGCCTTGGCTAAGCGATTCGGATCATTGGGTGGTACCAGCAGACCGGTAAGGCCGTGCTCGACGACCTCCGGAATTCCTCCCACCGAAGAGGCCACAACCGGGCGCTCCATCGCTAACGCTTGCGTCAGTGCTTGCGGAACCCCTTCAGCCCCTGTGGAGGGCATGACAAACACCTTCATGCAGGACAACCACTGAGGAATCTCCGTTCGATGCCCCCACAGCTTCACATGTTTCTCGAGGCCGAGGTCGTCGATCATGCGTTCCAGCCGCCCTCGCTCGGGCCCCTCACCGATAATCCAAACCTTGACATGCGGGTGCACAGCCACGATCTCTCGCGCAGCGGCGATCAACACGTCGAGTCCCTTATAATCGCGAAGAAATGCGACTGTCCCGACGATTGTCTCTTCGTTATCTTCGCCATGTTCCGAAGACCTATCCGGATGGCCATGTCGGACAAAGCGTCGCACATCCACGCCGGTAGGGATCGAGACGACTCGTTCGGAAGGGACGCCGTGCTCTTCTACCAAATGCCTGCGTACGGCTTCACCGGTCGTAACAATGGCATGGGGCAATGAACGATACAGCACGCGATGCCGCCACGATGGAGCGATCGGGGTCGTTTTATGACGGCTTCGAACGATGACCGGTTTTCTGGCAGAGAGTCGGCCGGCTATCGAAGCCGCCCAGCTATCCAAAGAGCCATGGGTATTGATCACATCCACCCGGTGATGCCGGATCGCGCGCAGAAAGTCCGCGATGATCGCAGGAAGACGCTCGGGACTCATACGGATCTCTTCCACGGCGATGCCGGCCTGGCGCGCCAAGCGGGCAAGCTGAGAGCTCGGTTGGACGGCAAGAACCACCGCATGGCCTCGTGCGCGCAGACCTTGCGCTTCTGCCACGATGCGCAATTCCTGTCCTCCCAAACCCAAGGAGGACTCCGTATGCAGGATATGTAACGGCGGTCGACTCACCACCTCGACGTGCACTCACGATGCTGAGCGCGCGGCATGGAGAGTTGTTGTCGGATCGCTGCTAGAACGACCTCCGGCTCGATGGCATCGATGCAATTCTGCCGGCAGTATTCGCGTTCATAACACCGTCGACAGTCGGTTTCCGCACGCATGACCACGGCCCGATCCCCGACAGGGCCGATACGCGTTTCATCGGTCGGGCCGAACAACGCAATCACCGGCACCTGGACCGCGCCCGCCAGATGCATGGCAAAGCTATCGCCGGTCACCACCAGATCCACGCGCTTCATCAGTTCGGCGAATTCGAGCAAGCTCAAGGACCCGGCAAGATTGATCACGCCGGGGTATCGGATCGCGGCGACCACATGGTCGATCTCCTCACGCCGTTCCTGTGTCCCGGTAAAGAGAATCACCGCATCCAACGGAAAGTCGTCGAAGAGTCGTCGAAACTTCTCCATAGCCCAGTTTTTGGTTTTCCATCGCGTGTAGGGGCTTACGAGAATCATCGGCTTTCGCTCAGGGTTGATCTGTTCCACCAGCGTATTGATGGTCTTCTGCTCCACCGGAGAGGTCACGATCTCCATCCTGGTATCGACGACCCGCAAGCCCGCAAGCTCGAGAACTCGATCCATCTCTGTGATCGCATGGAGTTCGGGCTGCCGAAAGCGTTGGAGCCCCCACCATCGCCCTTTGACGAATTTCCGTTTGGCATTGGCAGCATAGAGGAACATCACGGACTTGAACCGGCCCTGGAGATCGAAGGCCAAATCGAATGGCGTCCGGCGTACTTCTTGCATCAGGGCGAGCAGGTGTGCAGCCACCCATCGTGGCTGGCGCAACCATTCGCGTTTGACCCGCTGTTGCTGAAAAACCAGAAGCCGGTCGACATGCGGATTGTAGGCATAAATCTCCGACGACGCCTCCGCCGTCAAGAGCGTCAGATGGCTGTGGGGATAGTTTTCCTTGATCGTCCGAATGTGCCCTGTCGCATGAAGCACATCCCCCAGAGAGGTTAATTTGATGACCAGGATGTTCATGCGGCGATGGATTTTCGTGATATGGGCGGTCGTTTACCCGAAGGCCGGACAATCGATTATCGATAGGTGGTCTCGGGATTGTCTCGCACCTCGCTCGTCATGACTTGACGTCAGGTCAGACATGCAAGCGTGGACATTCTAAAACCTAAACGCATGAGCACGTGGAACCTTCCGTTTCAAGCGGCGTATCGCAACGTTCTCCTGTGACCGAACGATCGTGCAAAAGACACTGCATCGCACCCAATGGCATGCTGTCGATCAAGCGGAGTCGTCGACCGCCTTTCCATTCCTAGGTTCTTGCTTTTCGTGCGGCCAGGCCCCTCGATTCACCACGCCTCGGCCTGTTCGAGTTCCCAGAGTTTGGCGTACTTGACGAACGTGTAATAGGCATACAAGCCGGAGAGAATCAGCCCGGGCATTCCGTCGAGCATCCCTAATCGTAGCACGGACATTTTGAAAAACGTGAACACGGGATGGGTCACGAGCTGATGATAACGGAACCGCACGCCGTGCTCCTGCATCGCTTTGGCCCGCAACGTCGAATACCGATCCATTTTCTGCAAATAGTGATCGATGTCTCGAAACGGTCGCTGCTCGACATGTGACCGGAAATACCCGGTCCTTCCCTGGACTTCGAAGCTTTCGTGCACCACGTCTTCCGTGTACCGCATTCGCTGCCGATGAAAAAATTGCGGCTGCCGATAGTCAGGATACCATCCGCAATGTTTGATGCGTCGGCCTAAAAAATAATTGTGCCGGGGAACGAAGTAGGCATCGGCATCCGGCCCTTCTCGCAATTTTTGACGAATTTCATCTCTGACCTCAGGGGTAGCCCGTTCATCGGTGTCCAAGCTGAACACCCAATCATAGGACGCATGTGCCACCGCTTCGTTGCGTAACCGCCCGAAACCGTGAAAGGCATGTTGAAAGACTTTGTCCGTATATTTCCGGCTAATCTCGGCGGTCGCATCTGTACTGAAGGAATCGACGACGATCACTTCATCCGCCCACGTGAGACTTTCCAGGCATCCGTGCATATTCGGTTCGTCATTATAGGCGATGACCACCGCTGACACTTTTTGATCCGTTCGTTCTGCCATCAGTTCCTGTTTCTGACATTCGCCCTGGGGGCAATCAGGCTCACGGCTTCATTGCGACCGACATCAGGATCCAACGCTCTTCTGCCGCAACCGCATCCGGCTATTTTCCAGAATCCAATCCACTGCACCGGACAAGTTCGACGCGACGGCACCGACGCACAGGCGTCCGGTCTCTACTTCGCGGAGTGCCTGTTGGCCAAACGGGCTGGTCGTCACCAAGACACCGACTGCACCGACATGAACGGCCAATTCCATATCCGTGCGTTTATCGCCTATCACATAGCTGCGATGCATATCGATGTCGAAGATCGTAGCCGCTTGATCGATCAAGCCCGATGCCGGCTTTCGGCATCGGCAACCGGCTTCTGGCTGATGAGGACAGAATACAATTCCATCGAGGTGCGCACCGCCGGCTCGTAACATGTCCTTCAACCGACGATGAATCGCATCGAGATCGGCCAGGCTCATCAACCCTCGACCCACCGCAGATTGATTGGTCACCAGAATGACTTGACTCCCCGCGTGATTGAGCCGCCGCACCGCATCGACTGCGTCGTCGAAGAGCGTCAACGCGTCCGGCGATGTCACGTATCCGATATCATGATTGAGGGTCCCATCGCGATCGAGGAAGATGGTCACCCTGTCGTGAAGATGGCGCATGGCCTTCGGCCTTTCAGCTCCGGCTCGCCTGAGCCACCGGCGACGACCCAGCCAGAACGGCTGCACGCGCTGCCTGAAACACCTCTTCGGCCGAAATCTGCGTCATACACCGATGATCGATGGGACAATGCCGCAGCAAACACGGCGCACAAGAGACCGGCGAGCGCACAAGCCTGTATCCTGCCCGATAGGGGGCGGTCGTGCGGGGGTCGGTGGAACCGAACACCGCCACAATGGGAATGCCGAAGGCATCGGCGATATGCATGGGCCCGGTATCGTTCGTCAGAAAAACCAGACTCCGTTTGACCACGCACATCAATTCTCGGATCGTGGTCTTTCCCGACAGCACCACCGGTTGCGTGTGCATGAGGGTTCTGATCGTCCTCCCCAACGCTTCTTCGCCTTTCCCTCCGACGATCACGCAGCGAACCGTGCCATCGCCCAGCACGCTCCGGCATTCTTCGACCAGCCGATCGGCGACCCATGCGAAGCGTTCGGGAAGCCAGCGTTTGGCCGTTCCATACACCGATCCCGGATTGAGACACACCACATGGCGTACCGCCGCCAATTCAGGGAATCGATGCGCGAGCGCATATTCTTCCTCTGGCGTGACCACCAAATGGGGCCCCTCCGTCCCCGTCCTCAATCCCAAATCCTCGAGAAGTCCGCGATAATACAAGACCTGATGCACAAATCGGCGGGCAGGAGGAACGGGAACCGCAGCAGTCAACAACAGCGCCCGCCCATCCGTCGCATAGCCCCAGCGTTCTGGAATGCCGGCCAATGCTGCAAGGCACGCCGCTTCGAAGGCGTTCTGAAAGAGCACGGCTACATCGAACGCCCGTCGTCTCAACTCCATGGCCAACGAGACTTTCCCCCATCCCGTTCGGTGCACTCCGCGATAATCATAGACGAACACTTCATCGACTGCAGGATGTTCGCGCAACAAGTCTCCGATCGCCGGCCTGGCAAGCACCGTCATGGTTGCAGCAGGAAAGTTCGCGCGAAGATCGAGCAGCGCCGGCGTGCATATCACAGCGTCCCCTATCCAATTGGGAACCCGCACGAGCATTTTCGTCACTGAGTCTGTGTCGCATGCCACCGATTTCATCCATCTACCTTCGTGCCATCGCGGTCATCACCGCTTGGCAGTGCGCCGTCAACCGCTTCCGTCCTTGCTCATCGATGTGCACGGCAAGACAGGCCGCCCAGACCGGATGCTGGGAGCCCAGCCATGGCTGTAATTTCACGGCATCCTTTTCCGTTGTCAAGATAAGCTCGGCCTGCTGACTGCGCGCCAGTGTCAACATCTCCTCGACCTCGCTCCGGTGATACTCATGGTGATCGGGGTAGATGCGCACCCCCCTGATATCCGCCCCCAGGTCCTGCACAGCGGTACGAAATGCGGAAGGATTCCCAATTCCGCACACCAACAGCACTCGCTTGCCTTGTATCCACTGGACAGGTTCCTGCATGCCGGTCGCCACATGTGCGAAATTCCGAACTGAGAAATCGACCAATATGGGGTCCATGGAGCGTCCTGTCGCCTCCTCCAACAGCCTGACCACTCCTTGGACCGACTCCTTTACGCCGGCTCGGGTTAGTGCCACCGCCGTTGCGCGTTCGATGCCGCTCAACGGCTCGCGGAGTCGCCCCATTGGGAGCAATCCCGACAATCCTCGATAGTCCGTGGCATCGATCAACACCAGATCGAGGTCCCGATGCAGTGCCCGATGTTGATATCCGTCATCTAGCACAAAACAATCCACCTCGTATTGTTCCAATACCCAGCGCCCCACCCGATAACGGTCCGATCCCACAGCCACGATGGATCCGGGGCAGCGGCGCGCAATCAGTACCGGCTCGTCTCCGCCCTCGCGGGGTGTCGCCACCACCGCCTGTCCATCCGACACCAAAACCATTCGAGAGGGCTGCGATCGTCCATAGCCCCGGCTCAAAATGCCGACCCGCCAGCCCTGGGATTGGAGCCATTGGGTCAGCCAAATGACGACGGGGGTTTTTCCTGTTCCTCCGACCGTCACATTTCCCACGCTCATAACCGGCCGGGGCAAACGATGGCACGACAGCCATCCCCGATCATAGAGATAGCCACGAAATTGTATGGCCCATCCATAAGGGATGCTCAGCCACTTGCCCACGCCTTCCCATGGGCAACAGTTCCTGAGATCCCATCGCATACGGAGATGACGAGACAGCAGAAAAGTCATCGACGGCAAAGGCTCAGCGGGTCTTTATCGGATGAACACGATCGAAGGATGGTCAGCGGGACCCTGCACTCCGGGCAACGGGAATCGACGTACCAGGTGCCCCTTTAGAAACGATCGGCGAGCGAGCATTGACTGAAGCATTCGACGGCGCCTCGGCGACATCCATGGGCGGTACGTTAGCGGAGTCGGCCAAGAGGGTCTCGAGATATCGAGCCGTCGAGGCCACGACACCGCGGTTGGCCTCGACGACCGTACGTGCTGCTCGCCCGATCTCCTCAGCCCAATGGGGAGCGCAAATCGCTTTGCGCAGATACATTGTCAGCTCGCTCTCATCTTTGACCTGGATTCCTCCGCCCGCCTGCACCAGCGCTTCGGCAATTTCCGCACAGTGATCGACATATGGGCCAAAGAGGACCGGCTTACCCCATCGAGCCGGCTCCAGCAAGTTATGTCCTCCAATCGGGACCAAGGTGCCGCCCACAAAGGCTATGCGGCACAACGCATAGATAGCGGCGAGTTCGCCTCGCGTGTCCAACAAAATCACGCGGCTCGACGAATGAGCCGTATCGACAGGAGCCCCATGGCCCATTAGACTTCGGCGAATGACGGACAGGCCGCATTGCCGAATCAGGCGCTCTACTTCATCGGCCCGTTCGATATGGCGCGGCGCCAATAGAAGGACCGCCTGCGGATACTCCTTTCTAATGGCGAGATACGCCCGCAACAAGGCCGCTTCTTCGCCGGGATGCGTGCTCCCGGCCACGAAGAGAATTTCCGATTCGCCTACACCCAATGTTTCGCGCGTGAATCGTTGGTCATCGGAATCGTGCTCTAATCCCTGATCGCATTTCATATTGCCCATTCGAAACACACGACGTGGATCCGCACCGAGTTGGCAAATCCGATGGACATCGCGATCGGATTGCATCAAACAGAGACTCACCTTGGCCAGGAGACGGCGCATGAACGGCCGAATCCACACATAACGGCGAAACGATCGTGAGGAGATCCGACCGTTGACGAGCACGCTAGGAACCCCGTCGCGATGCAGGCGCGCAAAAAGATTGGGCCACAATTCCGTCTCCACACAGATGAAGGCCAGCGGTCGCAATGCTCGGATATAGGCACCTATGGCCCATGGAAAATCCAATGGCAAGTAGCAATGCTCAGCGACCCCGGCAAGCCGTTGCTCCACGGCCTCGCGCCCGGTTTCCGTCACGGTGGACACTACCAGCGGCACATGCGGATACGACGCACGCAAGATCTTGACCAGCGGAGCGACCGTCAACACTTCTCCGAGCGAGACGGCATGAACCCAAATCGGCTGCTGGGACATGGCACGGAGTCGAGGCGGGACGTACCCTAAGCGCTGGATGAATCCGCGGCGACACCGCGCCTTCGACAACAGGACGAGGACGATCAGGGGAGAAATCAGTATCAGCAAAAGATTGTAGATGATCCAACCCATTGTTCAGACGACGCGCTTTCTTATGGTCTCAGCATGGAGAAAGCCTTCGTTCTGGCGCAATCTGGTTCGCGTTCATCCTAGCCTCGCCGCTATCGAGCATCATCGTACAGCTGTCGCTGCCGTCTGGGAGACCGCAGCATCCGCCTCTTCCGAAAGCCGATTGAGTGCGCACTCCAATTCAATTCGCTTCGCTTCAAGAACAGCCTTGCTGGCATCTGATTCGACCCATATCGGATTGCCCCAGGCATACAGACCGATTCCCATGGGATACGGCACCATGAAACGGTCCCAACTCCCGAAGACATGCTTGTGCGAGCAGGCAAACGTCCATGGCACAATCGGCAATCCCGTCATCTTCGCCAGTTGAATCACGCCCATTTGCACACGGCAACATGGCCCTCGAGGCCCATCCGGGGTAATGACGATATCAGCCCCGGCTCGACCGATCTGAACCAGTTTCCGAAACGCCTGTTGGCCGCCTCGCGTTGTCGATCCCCGAACCGCATGGTATCCGAACCGTCGGAGAATTTGATAAATGATTTCTCCGTCCCGATGGCTGCTGACCAAAACATACACGTCCTTGCCCCGGTACCCATACGGCATCATGAGTTGCCGCCCATGCCAGCAGGCAAAGATCGCGTTACGTCCTTCTCGATACAGGGTATCCACATGTTCCGTCCCTCGTGTTTCGAGATGAAGGCGCTTCCCCAAAAACCGAATACACCTGGCGCCGACGACCGGCAATACACGAAACAAGACCCATTCGGGAACTGGAACTCGCATGGGTGCGAGGTTACGGAGCCAGCATTTCAAACGACAGGGCGCGAAACTGCGAACGATACAAATTCGTATAGACACCCCCTCGACGAAGCAGTGTCTCGTGGGTCCCCATTTCCACGATGCGCCCTTTGTCCAGCACCACGATGCGATCCGCATGCTGAACCGTGGAGAGGCGATGCGCGATCACCAAAGTCGTTCGGTGCCGCATCAGCCGAGCAAGCGCCTCTTGCACCAGTTTCTCTGACTCCGAATCGAGCGCAGACGTCGCTTCATCGAGGATCAAGATCGGCGGATCGCGAAGAATGGCCCTGGCGATCGCCAGCCGCTGCCGTTGGCCACCGGAAAGCCGCACCCCATTCTCGCCCACGACCGTTTCCAGTCCATCGGGGAGCCGCTCGATGAACTCCCACGCAAAGGCAGCCTGCGCCGCCCGAACGATTTCCTCATCCGTCGCGTCCCATCGCCCGTAAGCAATATTATTCCGGATCGTATCATCGAACAAGACGGTATCTTGCGAAACGATGCCGATTTGTCGCCGCAACGATGCCCGGTTCACCTCTCGAATATCCGTGCCGTCGATCAAAATTTTTCCACTCGTAGGGCGATAGAATCGAGGGACCAAGCTGACCAGAGTGGATTTGCCGCTCCCGCTGGCTCCGACGAGGGCCACCACTTCTCCTGCTTTGACGTGCAAATTGATGTTTCGCAGCGCCGGTTCTTTCGCTCCCTCGTACTGAAACGTCACATCCTGAAACTCCAACGATCGACGGATGCGGGGCAAGGAGGGTTTTCCCTCATCTCGCTCATGCTCGTTTTCCATATCCAGGACAGTGAATACCCGTTGGGCCGCAGCCAGCGCCCGTTGAAGGGACTGATTGGCACCGGCCAGTCGACGAATCGGCGCATAGGCCATAAACATCGCCGCCATAAAGGAGGAAAAAGAGCCAGGCGACATGACCCCGTTGATTACGAGATGCCCACCATACCAAATGATGATCACGATTCCCATGACGCCGATCACTTCCATCATGGGCGAGACCAAGGCTGAGACCTGTGCCGCTTTTTGATTGGCTCCTCGAAACGAGCGATTGGTGGCGCCGAACCGTTCCCCCTCGGTCTCTTCCCGTCCATAGGCTTTTACAATTTTGATCCCTGCAAACGCTTCTTTTAACACAGACGCCATATCGCCAATGGATTCTTGACCGCGTTTGGCCAACCCCCTCAGGCGGATGCTCACCCGAACCAAAACCACGGCAGAAAGAGGAATCACTAAAAGAAGAATCGATGCCAATTTCCAGTTCTGATAGAACACGACCGCCACAAGAGCCAAAAACGTCAAACCTTGCTGGAAAAGATCTTTCAACAAATTCGGCACCGCATTGCCCATATCATTCACATCGTTGATGACCCGGGCCACCAACCGCCCCGATGTGTTGGCATCGTGAAACCGCACCGGAAGCCGGACCAGTTGCAAGAACAACTGTTGGCGAAGATCTGCGACCAACCAATTGCCGACGTAACTCATCAGATACCCTTGCCCATAGGCACAGAGCGCCTTGAGGAGGGCGACACCGAGGATCGCCGGAGGCAACACCATCAACATGAGTCGGTCTCGTTCCACAAAAATGCCATCCAACACGGGCTGAATGAGCCAAGCATAGGCCGCGGATAGACCCGCGACGCCGATGGAACACAAGCCGGCCCCCACGAGACGGAATCGATAAGGGTGGACATATGTCATCAATCGCCACAAAACGGCGTTCACCGCATGGCCTCCGCCAACACACGTTCCGCCGCCCGCTTGGATGCCCCTGGTCCACCCAGCGCCTGCCGAATGTGTTGAAAATCCGCTCGCATCGCTTCGAGCCGTTGAGGATTCTCGCGCAACTGACGTATCTCGCCTGCCAGGCGCTCCGCCGTCATCTGATCCTGGATCAATTCCGGAGCCACAAACCGCCCAGCCACAATATTCACGAGTCCGATATATGGGATCCTGACCAACAATTTGGCGACACGATACGTCACCCATGATACCCGATACACGATCATCATCGGTGTTCCAATAATTGCCGCCTGCAGCGTGGCCGTCCCCGAAGCGGTCACCAATAAGTCCGAAGCTGCCATCACCTCGTTGGCCTGATTCGCCACGACTTTGACCTTGAGCCCTGATTGGATCACGATCCTTTCGACCAGCTGCGCGGGAATGGATTCTGCCCGAGCGAGGAGACACTCGAACGGCTCGTGATCATGCACCCGCTTCACCGCATCGAGCATAACCGGCAAAAATTGTTCGACTTCATGCACTCTGCTGCCGGGAAGCAGGCCCAGCACGAATCCATGTGGCGACAACCCGAACTGCGCGCGCAAGGCCGGTTTGTGATAGGACGGCGCAATGACGTCTAGCAAGGGATGACCAACGAATTCACACGGGATCCCTGCCGCACGAAAGTATGATTCTTCAAAGGGCAGGATGACGAGCAAACGATCGACGGTTCGACGGATGACCTCGAGTCGCCTCGCACCCCAGGCCCAGACCTGAGGCGCAATATAATACACGACGCGATGTCCCATTTTGGCCGCCGTCTTGGCTAAGCGCAGGTTCATTCCCGGACTATCGATAAAGACCACGGCGTCCAATGGGGTCATGCGCAGAAATCGCTTCAGCCGGGAAAGGGTTCGCACCCCTCTCCACAGTTGCGCGAAACCCGGCACACCGATCGCATCTACCCGATCAATCCCTGGCAGCAATTGAACCCCGGCCTCGGCCATTTTGCTTCCGCCCACGCCAATGAGGGAAAGCGAGGGCCGCAGCGCAAACAGCGCTTTCGCCAGGTTGGCACCATGAAGGTCGCCAGAGGCTTCGCCTGTGACGATGAAGATCCGTCGCATACGCTCGCTCACAGCCCGGGCGATGGACAGGACGGCCATCGAGAAGACGACGCATCGGCAGCCGGACCGCTCGCAATCGCATCGAGCACCTGCTGCGCAAGTTTGAGCGCCGCGACGGCCTCCTCACCGGATACCCCTAGAGCGGATTTTCCGCGGATCGCCTCAATGAATGCGCTCAATTCACGACTCAGCGGTTCCTCGTTCGTTCCGCGCAAATGGTGTGTCACAACGGAAGAGATCGCCCCATTGCTCGACTCCCCCATTCGTTGCTGGATCACGGCATCACGCGTCTGATAATCCACCGTGCAATAACTGGCGGATTGAAAGACTCGCAGTTTCCGCAGCCGCCCAGTCGACACGCGAGATGCCGTGAGATTCGCCACACATCCGCTGGCAAATTCCATTCTGGTATTCACGATATCGAGATGGGAGGAGAGCACCGTCAGGCCGACGGCGCGAAGATCTCGTAACGGCCCGGGCCGAAAAGACAATATCATATCCAAATCATGAATCATCAAATCCCGCACCACATCCACATCCGTACCGCGGGGCTGGAAGGGGCTCAATCGATGACATTCGATAAAGCGAGGCTCGGTCACATAGGGACGAATTTTTTCGATGATCGGATTGAACCGCTCGATATGCCCGACGTGAAGTACCCGTTGCATACGGGCAGCCAGCGCGACGAGTTCTTCGGCCTGATCGACCGTCGAAGCAATGGGTTTTTCCACCAAAACATGGAGCCCCGCCTCCAAGCAAGCTTTTGTTATGGGATAATGCACCGATGTCGGCACGGCGACACTCACGGCGTCGACGTGCGAGAGGACGGCGGCAAAGTCCGTGACCGGTTGCCCGCCATAGCGTTCTGCGACCCATGCCGCACGAGCAGGGTTAGTATCGACTACCGCGGCCAGATGGACACCGGGCAGCGTGGAGTAGATTCGAGCATGATGCTGGCCCAGGTGCCCAACACCAATGACCGCCACGGCAAGGGGCCTCATGCGTTTTCCTGAACGCCTCGTTGACGGATTCGAATGGACCAATGGACTCCCGCGGCCACTGACGTGCTCGCTCACGTCACGTGCGACGAAGAACGACCAGCATCAGGGGTAGGAGTGGCGACTCCCACAATGGCAATCCGAGCATCGTTCGCACGTTGCAGCAGATCTTGGCGATCGATCATGACCGTTCGACCAGCCTCGACGGCCAAGACGGTCGCCTGCACCGCGCGCATCGTGTCGATCGTCTGGGGTCCAATGGCCGGCAAATCAAATCGCAGGTCTTGATGCGGTTTACACCGTTTCACCACTACGGCGCCCGATCGAGCCAAACTCCCACCCCGACGGATGGCTTCGTCGGTTCCTTCCGCGGCTTCCACAGCCACGACCACCCGTTCCTTAATGACCACGCATTGGCCAATATCCAACCTGCCGATTTCGCCAGCGATCTCCCACCCGAATTCGATGTCCTGCCACTCTTTGGACGACGGCGTCCGCTTCGTCAACACCCCTTCATCGACCAAAATGCTGTGGAGTCCGAACGTCGATTCTCGAATCCGGATGCCTTCCCGTTCGAGTTCGTCAGCCACGGCCCGCAAGATGCCGTCATCTTTCCAATTTTTCAACCGCCGAAACAACATGATCGCTCGAAGATCCGGGCGCACGGTGGTAAACACGTGGGTTTTTTTGATGCCCCCGAGCATCACCGCCTGGGAAACACCGTCGCCTTTGAGGGCATTGAGCGCTTTGGTAAATTGGCCGATGCGAATCCAATGAATGCGATCGACATAGTGGGCCAGGGCCTCGTCCGTTTCGCCGATATGCGCAATGGCGGAAACCGCATAACCCATACGCCGCACATTTTCGGCAAAGATAATCGGGAATCGGCCACTCCCGGCAATGAGCCCAATCGGCCCGACAATCGGCTCGTGCGGTTCGAGCGGACGAGCGTGAGACGAGTTCGGTACGGATTCAGAGTTCTTCGTCATCCAAATCCCTCGATGAGGCGTGGCACAAACCTCGCCGCGAGCTTTCAATAAACGTCAACAACATCAACACGTCGGTGCTGTCGGAATATTGCGAGCGGGCCAGTTTCGTCGCTTCGTTCAACCGATAGCCTTGACGGAACAACAGATCGTAGGCCTGTCGTAAGATAGCGATGCGTTCATTGGAAAATCCATGCCGGCGCAAGGCAATGGAGTTCAAGCCGAAGAGCTTTGCCCGATAACCTCCGGCAGCCCGCATGAACGGCGGGACATCTCGACCGAGAGCCGAGCATCCGCCGATCATCGCATAATCCCCGATTCGGACATATTGATGGACCCCTACCAAGCCGCCGATCACGGCATAATTGCCGATGGTGATATGCCCAGCCAGCGTCGCCGCATTGGCCATGACCACATGGTTCCCCAATTCACAATCATGCGCGATATGGACATAGGCCATCAAAAAATTATGATGCCCCAGTCGCGTGATGCCTCCTCCGAACGACGTCGCCCGATTAATCGTCACGTATTCACGAACGATATTGTCATCGCCCAGGATCACGCGGGTCGGCTCGTCACGATATTGCAAATGCTGGGGTGGCGTCCCGATCGACACATACGGAAAAATTTGGCATCGTTGGCCGATCTCCGTATGCCCTTCGATATAGACATGGGAAATGAGCCGCGACCCGCGCCCGATTTTCACGTGTTCGCCAATGACACAATATGGGCCGATCACGACATCCTCTTCGATTTCAGCTTTCGGATGCACCAATGCTGTCGGATGGATATTCACTTTGACACCCCTCAGATAAGACCACTGCGCTCGATGGAGATTCCGCGTGCTTGGCTATCGGCCATGGTCACGCAGGCGATGAGTCCTCCGTGACCATGGCCATCATTTCCGCTTCGCAGACGAGGACCGAATCGACTGAGGCTTTTCCTTCCATTTTCCAAAACGGTGGCTTGTGCCGAACCACCTCGATTTCGACCTGCAATCGATCCCCCGGTACCACGGGTTTGCGAAACTTGGCCTTGTCGATGCCGGTTAAATAGACGACCGGCCGACCGGTTCCCGTTCCCGTTTTAATGGCCAGCACCCCTCCGATTTGGGCCATCACCTCGAGAATCAACACACCGGGCATGACCGGCCGCCCAGGGAAATGCCCCTGAAAAAACGGTTCGTTGACGGTTACGTTCTTGTAGCCTTTGATGCGACGACCTTTCTCGAGTTCGGTGATGCGATCGACCAAAAGAAACGGAAACCGATGGGGCAGAACCGTGTGGAGATCGCCAATAGGAAGGCCCGATTCAGACATACGCTCCTCCTTGTTCAGCTTACGCCAAGCCCGTGCTTAAGGGAAGGCATCCACCTGCGCAAGTCCCCGAGTGCAAAGGCACCCGTAGTCTATGGCGTTTGGTTCATCGCCTGAATGACCTGTTCCGTGAGATCGAGTTGTGGTTGGTGATAGAGCGTCGACGTGCCCGGACCATATTCGAGCACCACCAGCAGCCCTCGAGTTTGCGCCAGGGACGCCACAACCCGTTTGACATGGGCCCGAAACTCGTCCAGCAACTCTTTTTGTTTTTCTTGCACCTCGCGATTCAGATCAGCCACCTTTTGCTGGTAGGCGATCATCCGCCGGCGAAATTTATCTTCCCGCCGTTTCCGAGCCTCAGGACTGAGCACCGTGCCCTGCGATACCAACTCATCTTCGAGCTTGCGCAATTCTCGTTGTTCAAGCTCCAACAGCATCTGGCGATCCTTCATGAAGCTGTTCAATTGCTCCGTCACGTGCTGGCCGACCGTTGTCTCGCTCAAAATCCGTTGTGGATTCACCACTCCGATACTTGTGGGAGCATTCGAAGCTCCAGAGGGCGCGGTCGTCGCACACCCGCCATTTGCGAGCATGCTCCCTAAACAAACCAGGATCGCCACGATGCTGAGGCTCCATGTTCGACTTGCCGATCGAATCATCCGGTCTGTTTCTTTTTCCATCATCACAACAAAGCCTCGTTGTCTTGTCCCATTGAGTAGGAATTAAAAGATTGAACCGACCGAAAATTCGAACACGCCTTGCTGTTCATTTGGACGACGGTCGAGATTGATGCCATAGGCTGCCCGCAACGGACCAAACGGGGAAATCCACCGCACTTCGAGTCCGACCGCAGGACGCAGATCCAAGTCCAGCTCTTCCCCTCTCGCAAAGCCTTTTCCATAATCGAAAAACAGCACACCGTTCAATTTGGCATCCGGCAGAACGGGGAAAATCAAATCATTGTTGAAGATCAATTGCTTGTTGCCGCCCGCCGGCGTCCCTCCCGACGTCACCGGACCGGCACGCCCGAATTGAAATCCTCGGACCGTATTGATGCCGCCGACAAAAAAGAGTTCGGAGAGCGGAAATGCGTCTCCCGAATATCCGTCGCCATACCCGAACCGGCCTCGAATCGAATACCGGAGGTCCCACATTGGCAGTGGAACGTACTTCAGACCATCGAGGGACACGGAGAAGAAATTGTTGGTCCCGCCCAACGCTTCCGTCCCGAAGCCCGTTCGAATGCCCACGCGCGAGCCGCGTCGCGGATCGAGGAAATAATCGCGGGAGTCTCGAAACAGCGCTGCACGGAATCCGGTCGTCGATTGCGTCCCCAACTGGTTCAGAATAAATTGTGGAGCGTCCGAGGAGGGATTCTTGATCCGAATCTGCTCGGCGACCAAAGTCACCGTTCCCGAAATAAATTCCGAAAACGCGCGCCCCAGGGACACGTTCGCCCCGGCTCGATCCTCGAAATAGGTCCGAAAATTCGTTCGCGTACTAAAGGCATCGAGCTGAAGCGAGGTTAGGGTATCGAAAACCGCAGGATTGCGAAATGTGGCGACACCCAGCGTTCGGCGAACGCCGACCTGGCCGCGAATCCGCACGAGGTATCCCATGCCGAACAGGTTCCCTTCGGTGATATTCGCAATCGCTGTAAATTGATCCAGCGTACTGAATCCGCCCCCGATGCTGAAAGACCCTGTCGGCTTTTCCTTGACCTTGACTTCGAGATCGACAAGGTGCTTATCCACGGGCTTCGGCACAATTTCCACCGTCTCGAAGAAATTGAGATTGTTCAGCCGTTCGAAGCTGCGTTTCATCGCTCGCGAATCGATGACGCTCTGCTCCTCGATCCGAAGCTCGCGACGAATTACATTGTCTCGCGTTTTGTTGTTGCCGGTAATGCGAATTTCCCGAACGCGGACGAGTTCGCCTTCATCGATATGGAACACAATTTCCGTCGTGCGCGTCGCCGCATCCGGGAGAATGGACGGCGTGATCTCGGCAAAAGCATACCCGCGCTCGCCGTAGAGATCCGTCAGCCGAGCCACTTCTTCGCGCACTGTCGCGCGCTGAAACACATCACCAGGGTGAATACGAAGTTCTTTCTGAAGCTCCTCGTCCGTAAAGACCGTGTTGCCCTCGAATCGCACTCGGCTCACGGTATAGGGCTCCCCTTCGACGATGGGAAACGTCACCGTGTACCATTTTTGCTCCGCATCGAGCTCGATTCGCGGCATGCCGACCTGAACATCCAAATAGCCTTTGTTCATGTAGACTTCCTTGATCCGCTCGACATCATTGGGAATCTCTTCTTTATTCAGCAAGCCGGCATCCGTGATCCACGACCAAATGGGAACGTACTCGCGCGTGGCCATCACCTCGAGAAGATCGTCTTTCTCGACAGCGGTTCGGCCCTCGAAACGCACTTCGCGAATGCGGGCACGCGTTCCCTCGCGAATAAAAAACGTCAATCGCTTTCGATTTTCTCCAAGTTCCTCGATCACCGGAATCACTTCGACGTGATAGTACCCATCTTCTTGATACGCCTTGCGGATCCGTTCCGCACTGACCTTGACTTGTTCTTCATCCAAAAACACCTGTGTACGAAGCGTCAATAGTTCTCGCAATTTGTCATCGGAGAAATGGTCGTTTCCGTCAAACCGGACTTCCGTCAAAAAGGGGTTCTCCCGCACAACAAACACAACGCGAACACCGTGAGCGACCGGTTCGGTTTGCGCCTGAACGTCTTCAAAAAATCCCATTCGATAAATTCGTTGGATCTGCTCGCGAAGCTGCTCTTCTCGAAAGACATCTCCTGGTCGAATCGTCAACTGACCTTCTATCGCCGATGTGGAAATATGCTGGTTGCCTCGAATTTCGATCGCCTGGATGAGAACTCCTTCTTGCGCCCAGAGGAACGAGACGCTGAAGCCGGCGAGTCCCCAGAGCACGCAGCCCGCTATGACGACCTGAGTCCAAGAAGGCTGCAGAGAAACGGGAAAGACGGCTCTGATCCACCAATTACATGTTGGGGACCAGTCTCGTCCTCGTGCCATGCACCGTTCCGTTCGCCGACGTGGAAGGCATTATGAATCAGGCAAAGCAGGTGGGAACAAATTCAGGAAAGAAATCGCCAGTGTTTCAGGAATTCAATAGACGATCGTACCCGTAACGTCAGACCACATAAAGAAGAATTAATCCAAATCAAGTATGACAAACCAACACCTGCTCTCTGTATAGAACAGCAGCGATTATATAGAGGGGCTCGGACCTTGTAAAGGGAAAAGCTAGTGCCTATGGTCCGCATGCGATCCGCGTCAGTTGACCTTTCTTGACAAGATTTTTGATGTTCTCCTAGTATCCAAGACGATTCATCGATTTAGAACATCAAAAAATTGAGACATGGAGAAGACGACGGTGACATGCCAGCCGAAGACGGATCCAGATATGGTAAACTGGTTTATCTTTAGCTGAGCTCGTCGACTTCTCGCTCGTGTGTGATTCCTGCAGCCCCGACCATTCACGCGAGCCACACCAATCGAGGCACACTTCATCATGACTGCCCATCCTGAGACCGACTCGATTCCCCACGAAACTGAAATCCCGGAAGTCTTACCGCTCTTACCGATTCGGGATATTGTCGTCTTTCCTTACATGGTGCTCCCGCTCTTCATCGGCCGAGAGCTGTCGATCAAGGCCACGGAAGCCGCTCTGAGTGAAAACCGTCTGATCTTTCTCACCGCTCAAAAGTCACAAGAGATCGAGCACCCGGGGCCGGACGATCTCTACACTGTGGGCACAGTGGGCGTCATCATGCGGATGCTCAAACTTCCGGATGAACGGATCAAAATCTTGGTCCAAGGCATCGCGAAAGCACGCGTACTCGCATTGGAACAACAGGACCCGTTCTACCTCGCACGGATTCAAAAGATCGAGGCAGCGCCTCCCCCGCAATCGTCGCTGGAAATCGAAGCCCTGATTCGCACGGCGAAAGAGCGGCTCGAACAGCTGATCCATTTAGGCAAATCCATCATGCCGGACGTCATGACGGTCATCGAAACCATGGACGATCCAGGACGTTTGGCAGACATCATCGCTTCCAATCTCGGCCTAAAAGTCGATGTCACACAGCAGGTCCTGGAAACGGAAGACCCCGTGGCTCGCCTGAGACTGGTGAACGAGCTTCTGTTGAAAGAACACGGCGTGTTGTCGATGCAACAGAAAATTCAGGCCGAGGCGAAGGGGGAAATGGATAAAACGCAGCGTGAGTACTTTTTGCGCGAGCAACTCAAAGCCATTCAAAAGGAGCTAGGGGAACTCGACGACCGTGCCGAAGAAATTGCGGAATTCCGCAAGCGCATCGAAGACGCCAAGATGCCGCCCAAGGTCTTGAAGGAATGCGAAAAACAACTGAAACGGTTGGAAAAGCTCCATCCCGACACCGCAGAGGCTGGAACGGTTCGCACTTACTTGGAGTGGATGGTGGATCTGCCGTGGAGCCATAAGTCGAAAGACAATCTGGACCTTGCACAAGCTTCCGCCGTGCTCAATGCAGACCATTACGACCTGGAAAAAGTCAAAGAACGCATCGTAGAGTACCTGGCCGTTCGGAAGCTCAAAAAAGACCAAATGAAAGGGCCGATCCTCTGCTTCGTTGGGCCGCCAGGCGTCGGAAAAACCTCGCTCGGCAAATCCATTGCCCGAGCGTTGGGACGGGAATTCGTCCGCGTGAGTCTCGGAGGAACCCGGGACGAAGCCGAAATTCGCGGCCATCGCCGAACATACGTCGGCGCGCTGCCCGGCCGTATCATCCAAGGCATCAAACAAGCCGGTACCAGCAATCCCGTATTCATGTTGGATGAAATCGACAAAGTGGGCACGGACTTTCGGGGCGATCCGTCGGCCGCACTCCTCGAGGTCCTGGACCCCGAACAAAACCATGCGTTCAGCGATCATTATTTGGCGGTGCCGTTTGATCTGAGCGACGTCATGTTCATCACGACCGCCAACCTCACCGACACCATTTTGCCGGCTTTACGCGACCGAATGGAGGTCCTTGAAATTCCCGGCTATTCCGAAGAAGAGAAATTGGGGATTGCCAAACGGTATCTGATCCCTCGCCAATTGACGGAGCACGGTATTACCGACGCGCATGTGCGAATCACCGATGCCGCGCTTCATCAAATCATCTCGCACTACACCAGGGAAGCCGGGGTACGCAACCTCGAACGAGAAATCGCCAATGTGATGCGCAAAGTGGCCAAGCGCGTCGCCGAAGGCGATACGCATCGGCATACCGTCACGCCCCGCAACTTGACGAAGTACTTGGGTGCCCCGAAGTACCTTCCGGAACTCGAACAAGAAAAAGACGAAGTCGGCGTCGTCACGGGATTGGCATGGACCGAAAGTGGCGGTGATGTGTTGTATGTCGAAGCCACGGTGACAAAAGGGAAGGGACAATTGACGTTGACCGGACATCTCGGAGACGTCATGAAAGAATCAGCCCAAGCGGCGCTGAGCTACATCCGGTCCCAAACGAAGGCGTTGCACATCGACGGTGATGTCTTTTCCCGCAAAGATATCCATATCCACGTCCCTGCCGGGGCCATTCCCAAAGACGGGCCCTCCGCCGGGATTACGATGGCCACAGCGCTCGTTTCCAGCCTCACCAACCTCCCGGCGCGTCGAGATGTCGCAATGACCGGTGAGGTCACGCTCCGCGGTCGCGTGCTTCCCGTCGGTGGACTCAAGGAAAAAATTTTGGCAGCCAAGCGTGCCAAAATCTCCACCATTATCTTGCCCAAACGGAATGAAAAAGACCTCGAGGAAATTCCTCAACATCTCCGGCGCGGTCTGCGGTTCGTCTTCGTTGAGCACATGTCCGAAGTCTTGGCCGAAGCGCTCAAGCTCAAGAAAGAAAAAACCCGACTTACCCCTCATGTGCTCGATGCGCCGGGCTCGACGGTCCGTCGAAAACGAATTGCGTCGTCACGGACACGCCCGGCCACGCGCACGAACGGGCCCAGCCGTCATCCGACCGGCCGGTGACATGGCCGCGCCTGCTTCGCGTGGATCGCTCCGAGATCTCGGCGAATTTCGTTTGATCGCTGCGCTCAAGCGCTCGTTTGCCACGCCACGGCCTGAGCTCATCCGCGGGATCGGAGACGATGCCGCCGTGATTCGATGGTCAGCGGATTCCCATCTTTTGATCTCCACCGACTTGCTCACGGAACAGGTTCATTTCGATCGCCATTTCGCCTCGACGTACGACATTGGGTATCGAGGTGCCGTAGCCAATCTCAGCGATATCGCCGCCATGGGTGGACAACCGCTCTATGTGCTCGCCGCTCTCGCTCTCCCTCCATCCTGTTCCATCAATGATGTTCGATCGCTCTACCGTGGCATGATGGCACCGTGTCGAAAAGCGGGTGTCGCGCTCATCGGGGGAGATACCTCGGCATCGCGAGCCGGCCTGCACGTCACGATCACCATTCTCGGGCGCGTCGAACCGAATCGGGTACTCACTCGGAACGGAGCGCGCATCGGGGATATTCTCTATGTGAGCGGAACATTGGGCGATGCCTATGCCGGATTGCGCCTTCTGCAAGCCTCGGCCCGATCACAATCAATTCCCTTGATTCCTCCTCGGTTTCACCAATTTCTTCGTGCTCGCCATCTTCGTCCGACCGCGCGCCTCGCACTCGGACGGCTGCTGTCCACCCGTCAACTCGCTTCTGCGGCCATCGATCTGTCCGATGGACTCTCTGGAGATCTGGGACATCTTTGTCGGGAAAGCCGTGTCGGGGCGGAGATCGACAGCACAGCGCTTCCCCTTTCTAAACCATGCCGAACCTTGGCCGCAGCCTGGAACCAAGATCCCATGGATTGGGCCTTGACCGGCGGCGAAGATTACGAGCTGTTGTTTACGGTTCCTCAGGACCGACAACACCGCCTCGAACGGCTGGCCCGATCACGAGGAGAGCCTATTACGCCCATCGGCAGGATCTGTTCGCCCCGATACGGCATTCGGCTCAAGATGCCCGATGGCACAACCCGAAACATCGCACCGACCAGCTACGAGCATTTTCGTTCATCCCTCTGATCGCTGCGATGCCAACCGTGATGTCTTGGACCACACTCCGTTCGCAACTGCGAGAAGTTCTGCACCTTCAAGAGCCGCCTCATCGCACCGCCCTGGCATTCGCCATCGGCGTGTTCATCGCGTTTGCTCCGCATTACGGCTTTCATACACTCAGTGCTTTTTTGTGCGCATGGCTCTTTCGGCTGAATTACCTTGCGATCTTTCTCGGGACCTTCCTGAACAATCCCTGGACCATCGTGCCCATTCTCGCAGCCACGATGTCGACCGGTTTTGCGATCCTCGGCCTGCCCCAAGCCGCCCCGCTCGATTGGGACCACATCGAGATGGATCACTTGTTTGAGGCGATCAGGCCCTATCTCATGCCGTTTATTGTCGGCGGGTGTGTCCTGGGAAGTCTCGGCGCGCTCATCGCCTATCCGACCATGCTGGTTCTCATTCATCGCTATCAGGCGCTCCGAACGAACAAATAATATCCTCGACGGCTTGTTCCCGCCGATGAAGACGTGCAGGATCAAACCTCACATATCGCCGCCACAGGATCTGGAAGCCCCGCCACCTGCGAGCCTAAGCGTTTGAATATGCGAACATCAATGGTGCATGCTTAGAGGGTATCGGAATCGTCGTAGATGCGAGATCGCCTGTTTCGTGTCACAAGGAGCGTGATGGCACGAGCAACTCAACCGGCCGCTGTGATTCACCTGGATTCGGTTTAGCCAATCCTCTCGACATCGTCACAGGATGGCCATGCTTTCCCGCATACATGGTCTCTCCGCGCATAGCTTGAAGCCTGCGATGCCCTGAACGTCGGTCGTCCTCGTTTCTCTCGTTTCAAAAATCACTGCCGGCTTTTCCTCGTCAGAACGAGCGCGAGTATTCATCCGTCCCGGAACATGCTAGATCCATGGTCGTTTTCTTGATGCAGAACGGCATCACGGCCGGACGGCCGTGAGTCCATTGATGGATTTAAGATGATATATGGAAATTGATCCTCATCTCCTCATCGATCATGAGCAACCAGACCGTGGAACCGGAAAAGCTGCTCATGCTTGCTGCCTGATCCAATCGCCTATCCGATGCAGCTCATTGTCAAGTTTCGCGAGCGGATCGCGGTCATTTCTTAGGGCATGAAACGTTCTGGATTCGCTGGTGCGCAATTTTTCCCGATTGCTCTATCCATCTTGCTCGATCCGGTCGTGCTCACACTGAGTTCGCTCCTCGACGAGATGCCCGATTCCATCGACCATCACTAAGAGCATGCGTCACATCTTTTTCACTCAAGATGTTTCTGCCGCGCTTGGCCAGTTGTCGAAATACCAGCTCCGGTATCGGGAGGATTCTCGATCCTCGTTGGCACTCGATGGTTGGGGCAAACATCTCCAGGGTATCACGACTACTCGGCGCGCTTCTCGCGACATCATGCTGTTCACGCCGACGATGCGCCGACACTTGTTGAGGAAACGAAGCCCAATTCCGTTCGACGCGATGAAAGGCGCCGAGTCGCACTCCTCGCTGTCATTCTTCGCCGAGCAGCCAACGAGATCATGGCGAGCCCAACGGTCCAACTCGCCCGCGATCGCATAGGTCGTCGACTGATCGATCCGGATTGACCACCTGACGCCCAAGACGCAAAGCACCTCGAGCAACACTTTCAGTGTCCGCCGATAGCCGCTCTGCTCCCCGCTGTGAATCCATGTCGGATCAGACAACACGAAATCTCCCCGCATCCTTCTTACACAGAATGACTGCACTTCCGGAAAATGATCAGCATCCTGACATCGAGACGCAACATCCGGGTTGGCGGGTGCATATCTAGTGACTCTCGATGGAATAAAAATGCCCTGGGAACTTTCATCGCTCCGCAATCATTAGGGGGGTCAACTTCGCGCACGCATTATGCTACGCTCCCAGAGGATTGTTCAGGCTTTGCTCGTCTCTTTTTCGAAGCATCTCTCGACGAGTCGATAAAAAACCGTTTTCCGTCGAGAGTGAACACCGTGCATGAAGGGTCGAGACAATGACCTTCTTCCTCATATTGGCACGATGTTGATCTCTTATGGCTTCACCCATGTCCTCATCTCCTCGCCGTATCACGAGTCGCCGGAATGCTCATTTCCAGCGCTGGCGATCGTTATGGGAGAGCAAAGGCATCAAAATGCATCAGCAATGCCTTGTGTCAGGCGAAAAACTCGTCAACGAAACCCTCATGGCCCATCCCGCGCTGTGCGACGAACTCATCGAGACGGAATCCTATCAGAGACCAGCCACTCAACCGTCCGATCTGGCGCGTTTTTGCATTACGAACGATTTGTTTCGTGAACTGGATCGATTCGGCACGCATTACCCTCTTCTCGTATGTCGGCTTCCCTCTCTCCCAAAAGCAGATCTAACGCAAGCTCCCAGCGGGTTGGAAATGCTCTGTCCGGCAGGCGATCCCGCCAATCTCGGGGCCATCATTCGAAGCTGCAGTGCTTTCGGTGTTCATCGGGTCGTTCTTTTGCGGGAGGCCGCGCACCCCTTTCATCCCAAAACCATTCGGACCTCCAGCGGAGCCGTGTTCCGACAATCCATGGAATGGGGGCCCGGTATCGCCGAGCTGGCTGCGTCGCGCCTTCTCAAATGGGTGACGGCCTTGGATCTCCGTGGGACCTCCCTGTCAACCTACATCTGGCCCCAAGCCGTTCGATTGCTAGTGGGCGAAGAAGGAACGGGGCTCCCGGATCTTCCATTTGTCACACGAATTGTCATCCCCCATACCCTGGCTGTGCAGTCTTTGAACGCTGCCGTCGCTGCGAGCATCGCCTTGTTCGCGTATCGTCAATCGTATCCGCTTCCATAAAGCAGAAATGACGATCCAAGGAAAACATGATGCTTCAACGGCGAGCCACTCGGACAGACGCGTATTTGAACAGGTCGGTCGACGGTCGCGCTACGGCAGGCGGTCATCGAGCACACTTCGGGTCTGTCGTTCCCGAAACGCTTGCAAGCGCTCGCGAATGGTGCGATCGGTGAGAGCCAAAATGGACACCGCAAAGAGAGCGGCATTGGCCGCACCGGCCTCGCCGATGGCCAACGTGCCGACGGGCAACCCTCGAGGCATTTGCACCATAGCCACAAGACTGTCCAGCCCACGAAAAGACCGAGATGGAATCGGGACCCCCAAGACCGGCAAGGTGGTGTGTGCAGCAAGAAGTCCGGGTAAGTACGCTGCACCGGAGACAATGAGGATACGAAACCCTTGGGCTTCAAAATCCGAGATTTGTTTGAGAATACGCTCAACGGCGTAGGGCGCCAACACACACTGTTCGTGGGAAATGTCAAAATCGGTCAATATCTCGCTCGCAGCACGCATCGTCTCCCATTCGCTTCGACAACTCATCACAATCCCCACCTGTGGCGCCATCCTCCTTCGATCCGTTTCCATCGGCAGCCTATCCTCCATTCGCTTCATGCACGTGTGAAGCCGAGCAGCAGATACGATACCCGGAATCGTTGCTGGAATCCAGCGAAATATGTGGATCTCGATCCATAATCTTGTTCCTTGGAATAACTGAATCGCTAAGGGTCGGATGATCGGAACATTCAAGGGTCGGAACTGCCGCTCTGACTCCGCACATTGGGTTCCATTGTCCCAATAGATCCTGTCATCATTCTGGTTCGGACGGTCCTCTTTCCAACAGTTGCTTCCACATCGGCGGATCGTATCCAACGACACGAATCGACAACCAGGGCAGTGCATTGGCATGATTGGGACGGAGTGGCCGAGATGTCCCGTTCTCTCGGAGATACAGGGGACTCGCTCGCCTGTCTAATACCGTTCCGAGCCTGACCCGAGGTCATGACGCAAATCTAGGCTGTTTCCCCGCTTCGTTTTCGGCTGACTTGCAGCTCGCGCTCGTACACTTCTCACCGTCGTTACCGACGATCATACGAGCCGGAACCGGAGCCCATCATTTTCTCATGAGGCAGGATGGATCGTTTATCGACCGTCCCACGGTCTTGCAAGTCAGTATTGAAACCTTCTGGTCGAGCAGGCGACCTCTTCACTAGAATCGTCGGCTCGTCGCAACTGGAAACGGCGACCGGGCAAACCACCATTGGCCGAATCACGCTTTTACGTTTTTTATTCCGCCTCTTCATGACTTTAAACACGAGTTGACCATCTTTCGAAACATCCCGTAGACTGGAATCGTTGATCTCGGTTTTAGCTGCCTCGTCGGAGGACGGCAAACACAGACCGATCCCAACGAACCGAGGATCGTCAAGAGAGAAAGCATTGTTCGACGAAATGGACATGATCATCAATCACCTTTCTAACAAGCGAGGTTTACTATGGCACTGCGTTTAGGAGATGAAGCACCGAACTTTACAGCCGAGACGACGGAAGGAACAATCAATTTTCACGAATGGCTGGGAGATAGCTGGGGGATCCTGTTTTCTCATCCCAAAGATTTTACGCCGGTCTGCACGACCGAGCTCGGCACCATGGCAAAAATCATGGACGAATTCAAAAAACGGAATGTCAAGGTCATTGCCATCAGCGTCGATCCATTGGAGTCGCATAAGGGATGGATTAACGATATCAACGAAACACAGCAATGCACCGTCAATTATCCGATCATCGCTGATCCCGAACGGAAGGTGGCGACCTTGTATGACATGATTCACCCCAACGCGCTGGACAATATGACCGTTCGGTCGGTGTTCATCATCGGGCCCGACAAAAAAATCAAACTCATGTTGACCTATCCTGCCTCAACGGGCCGAAACTTTAACGAGATCCTTCGTGTGGTGGATTCCTTACAGCTCACCGCCAATTACAAAGTCGCCACCCCAGCCAACTGGAACGAGGGCGAAGAGTGTATCATCACGCCGGCGGTTTCGGATGAAGAAGCAGCCAAGCTCTTCCCCAAAGGCTATCGGGCAGTGAAACCCTATTTACGGTACACGCCCCAGCCAAATAAATAGCACAGCCAGCCGTTCTCGATCCTCCCTCACACCCCAAACGGCACGATTTTGGGGTGTGAGGCTTTTTCCAAAAATTATGCAAATGATGTTGTCCGCTCAAGTCCTGCTTGTAAACGCTGCAGGCTTTATTTGCGCCAAGAGGCTATCGATGGGTCCCAGCTCAACCTAACACTTGTGGGAATCGCCGTTGGGACAGAGAAGAAATGGGACGACAAACGAACGTCGCCTTACGGGCGATACGTTTCAAAGGCGCGGACATCGACACGGTAGGCCTGGTGGCATAGCCTGCATCGAAGTTGAACGGTTTTTTGATCAATATCCACCGCTCCGATACGAAGCTCTTCGGGGTGATCGGTGACACAATGTTGAAAGCTTTTAGGGGTTCCTGATGAGGCAATGATCTCCGATCCCACGTGAACATAAAACGTTTCGCTGGTGAGACGATGCCGCATCTGGCACTGCGTGCACAGCACGCCGATTTTATCCGGTTGAAGCCACACCTTGACCGTCAGCGACAGCGGATGCACGGCGAAACATTGTTGCAGAAACGCGCCGGAATGAAAAACAGGCACGGCGAATACCTTGGCCTTCGTGATTATCGGCTCTCTGTTCGAGTCTCGTTCCAGCAAAATATGAACGATAGGGCGGATGTACGAGGCCTCAGCATGGCTCGCGCTTCCAGGCTCGGAGCACCTGCTCTTCGTCAAAGGTCAAGAGATACTTAAAACAATACACGGCCTCTCGTGATGTTCCATTCTGTCCCCCTTTCCCGATAAGTGAAGCGGCTGCGTTGCCCATTTCGCTGACGCCTTTGGACACCGATTTCATGCCCAAGGGATCGAGTTCGCTTTCTGTGAGCGTGTATCGGTAGATCCACGTGGTCTCTGGTTCCAACAGCGATTGTTTGACGATATGGGGCTTTCCCAATTTTTTCCGGATATCCATTTGAGTGAGATGGTCGATCCCTTCATCAAAATATGCTTCCCGCCAATGAGTACAGCTCACCGAGATCGCCACCAGACTCACAGCAAAGATGGTACCTATCGGTCGCCACCAACCATTCGTGTTCAGCTTCCGGATGCCGCGCGTCATGGTTTTGGTTCATCGTCTCCTTTCGGCGCCAGACACGACCGTATCAATGCAAAGACTTGAGCGATCAATCCCGTGACAATCAGCCCCAAGGCCGTTGGTAGCCAAATCGAATCCGGCTCATCCAACCCCTGCATCCCGAGAATAAACCCCGTTGCGATACAGAGAATACCGAACGTCCGTGCAATTGCCACTTCCGGTCGCTGTCCCAACACTCTGCTTTGTCCTTTCTTTCGCACCAGCACGGCCAGTCCGCTTACTCATGACGAATACGGTTTCGCCAGCGGATGCGGCGCGGCCGTTTCGTTGTTTATCGGATCCGTCGATTTCGATCGGCTTCAACTCCGCTATAGTTGCTTATAGTTAAACGATACGAGACGACTGTTGCCCTCAACGACGAATCTCGATATGGCCATCCGATCCCGACTACCAACGATCATGACCACTCACGACTGTGCAACCGCCGACCCGTCCCAATCCTTACGTTAGCGCAAAGGCTCGACATCGTGATCGTTCGTCCGTTCACCCCACAGCATCCATTCACCCCGTGTTTCAGCACATGATCTACATGCACGCGCTTGCGTTCACCACCGGACAAATCGTTTATGTATTTTTTGCTGATCGACGCTACCGAAATGAATCTGTCGCACATACGCGCGGACATTCATTTCCATTTTGCCTAACATCATCGTTTCCTGTCCATTCGGAAGTCACACGACCCCGGCGGCAAGCCCGTCATCCCAGACCCGATCCAATCGCCATAACCGAGCTTGACCATCTCTTCGATCACCAACGACCCCCTATCCAGCCTGTCCAATCCCGGCATCATGTGACACAACGATATTTTGTCAGTGCCACGGAACCCAATCATCTTTCAATCTCCTCTGCACGATGGATTGAACGAGCCGTGACCGAACAAGACCGTGTCGCCAAAAAGCCTGGCGATCGCTCACGCTGAAATAACGGTTTTTCCCAAGCGGGCCCTGGTAGAATGTCGAGGAATGTCGATGTCCAAATTCCCGGATCCCATTTGCTGTTCCAAGAGTACCTGCCAAAAGCTGTTTTATCTCATCCGGAAATGGCTCCGCCCTCGCTCCATTAACATTAGGGGACCTCTAAAAACTACTGACAACCTCGACTGATTCTGGCATCAATCCTCTCAAGGAGGAATGCACCATGTCGACACCCCACCAACTGGGCTTTTTTGATCTCGCCAACCGTTACGCGGCCCTCAGTCAACAGGGCGATCCCTTGGAACGCCTCGCTCACCACATTCCGTGAGAGCGCTTTCGCCAGCCGCTG
>RFGF01000113.1 GCA_003695915.1 Nitrospirota bacterium | reverse complement strand
GAGAAGCATCGCCGTTGGCGGAACACGGCGACCGCGGTCTCCATAGCGGAGAGATTCTTCCACTGGGAGCTCGAGTTCCCCGACGTCTTCACCGGGGAACGTGGTGGATTCGACGCCGTGTTCGGCAATCCGCCGTACGTGGCAATGTATTCCCGGGAGTCAGTAGGAACGGGCGATGATGTGTCAGCTCACAAGAATTATTACCTCAGTCAGTTCAGTAGAATCGATGGAAAAGATCTTCTGGGGGGCAGGGTCAATTACTTTCTTCTTTTCATAGTACAGGCGATGAGGATAGCCCACGGACGTGGCCGTTGCTGTTTCGTGCTACCCGACACTCTCATTACAAACGAATCATATGAAGGCGTCCGCCGGTTTCTCTGTTCCAAGCGGTTCCTAGAAGACGTTTGGCTGTTCAGAAACCCTGTTTTCCACAACGCTACTGTGGGCACGTGCGTTGTTGCTTGGGGCAAAGGCGGGACCAGTCGCGTCACACTGCATGATGTCGCTGATCATGACCCCTCAGCAATCGTATCGGAAACGGTTCTCCATGTATCACATCACGATTTACTTGATAGACCACACTGTAATTGGCAACCCGTCTCGAACGATGCCCCTGCCTTTGCGTGCGCTATGCTAAAGCTCGGCGACATTGTCCACATTAAAGACGGCATCAACCCTGGGCCAAAGGCAGTACGCCAGAGACTGCTTTGCAAAAGGCCTGACAGCCCTAGTTGCAAGCGGCTAATCGAGGGCGGAGATATCTTTCCCTTCAAGATTACGTGGAACGACAAATGGGTCTTGTATGATCCGGGAGTCATTTCAAAGGAGGAGAAGAAAAAGGGAGCCTCACTTCGTCAAAGGTGGATATTCGAGTCACCCAAAATCGTATACAGACAAACGGCACCGCGCCCTATCGCGGCCGTTGATCTCTCCAGGCACTATACCCTCAATTCAGTGCACAACATCATCTTGCGAGAGCAGAACACGAGCGTACTTTTCGCTCTCTGCGCATATCTGAACACCGAGACATGTGCCGCAATATATCAGGGTCTCACTGGCGAGGTTCGAAAGGTTTTCCCTCAGGTACACATCTCCTCAATGAGGACTCTCCCTGTTCCTGAGGTTCTTGCCAATGCGGATCACCCCATCACGAGAAAGCTTTCTGACTTGGCAAGAAGACTCTCTAATGACAACGAGAGCGCTCGCTCCTCAAGCGCGAAAGATGATATCGAACGCATTGTGTCGGAACTGGTCTGGGGCAGCCCGCCATCAAGGTAGCAAAAGGACATCTACATCGGGAGACGGCTGGTAGTCGACTTCTATGTCAGTATCCATGCGTGCGGATACGAAGTCATGAAACCACGTCCCTTGACGTGCCGTAATGTAGCCCTGAACACTGGTCGGCGGAAGGAGGGCAAACGTGGCGGTAGCTTCGCAGGGAAACTGCATTCCACGTTTGACAATAAACACGCGCCTCGAATAGCGGACAGGTTGAACGCCTGCGTTTACATCGTCCAGGAAGTCCTGCAAACTGCCATGGTTGGTGTTATGAGACGGATAGACAAGATCAGCAACCAGTTGCCGAATCGGATCGGCATAGATACGGAGACCTTGCTGTGAACCGTTGCTCCAGGTCTTGCAGCCCACTGTAATGATCATGACTGTTCCTCCTGTCGAACGTTATCATGTAGCGATCTGATTGCCGTCAAGCTCAGGCTTGGCAACCCTACTGCTGAGTAGAATCTCGTAAAACAGGACTGGAGAGCCTCGGCAAAAGGGGTGTCCAGCACAGCAAAGCGCTCATGCTGGTCGCGTATTTCTTCGTATGGGATGCTCTCCAGCTGAAGGAAGTCACAGAAGAGATCGGGCATGTCAAGGAAATGGGGCAGGAACCAGTATCTTCCCCGCGGCTTTCCGAGATCGGCCGGGGATTGCGTATAACGCGCCAGTGACCTGAGTTTCCTCTCTTCCGTGCCCCCTTGCGGCGGGAAGACGTTGAGGATATCCGTTGCCGTGACGGTCCTGGCGGTTAATACGTATTCTGCACGAGGCGAATCCGCCCTCGGCTGGATTGCCAGATGACAGTGCGGTGTAAGGACCACCCGGAACGATCCGTCTGCTTTGTGCCTGAGAATCTCACCGAGCCGCAGTTCGTCCGACACCGGTGGATGGATGTAGTATTCCACGCCCTCGACGGTTTCGACCTCCGCCGGATCATCAGCTACTGGATCCAGCCGCCCGATCTGCATGGCTGCACGTCGCCTGACCAGCCGCTCCAACACAGAAGGTTCGGCAAGACCATTCCCGATCAAACGCTCCCAGTTTTCTTCGAGGAAATCCCACAAATAAGAGCCGCTTGCACGGTCCAGCTCGTCGTGCAGCTTCTTGGCTATAGAAGGAATCCCCGTAGAAAGGATCTCTTTGAGTTTATTAACAATGTCTTTACCTGTAGGATCGCCCTTGTCAGCATATTTGATAAATGGTCCGAAAGTTAGTGATTCTGGAGGGCTGGCTGATGAGAAAACAACGACGGGACAAAATCGTGTTTTTCGAATAGCATTGACTATATCCATAGCCTTCGCATCTTCCGGGTGTTTTCCTTTGTCCCCTTTCTCCGGGCGATCCCGGTAGATATCCGTCACAATCAGGTCGTATCTCTGGAGTTCTACTCTTTTCAACGCCTTTTCAAAGTTATCGCAAGGATCGCACTCGAGGCGATAACCAGGAATGGAGTCCGGGAGTATCTGCAACAACTGCTGGAGACTCGCTTCCTCATCTTCCACAAGAAGGACATGGAGGGTCATGCCATGATCTGTCATCGTCCGACCCTCCGCTCGAATCTTGCCTCGAAACATGCCCCCGGGAGGCCGCAGTCATCGCGGTACATCAGTTTTCCGTAGGGTTCGATAACCAGTCTGGCAATGTACAAGCCGAGCCCCATGCCGTTCGGCTTTCTGCTGAAGTACGGTTCGAAAATCCTCGAGCGATCCACCTCCGGCACTCCCGGACCGTCGTCCGAGAACAGCAGCCGGAATCCATGCTCCAGTGTTTCCAGCCTGGCCTGGATATGCCCCCCGCGGCCGGCCCCTTTGTCGCGGACAAGCCAGAAAATGCTGTTGTCGATCATGTTGGCCACGATCTGGCCGAGGCATGCTCGTGACATCTTGACG
>RFGF01000112.1 GCA_003695915.1 Nitrospirota bacterium | reverse complement strand
GCTGGCGACCTGGATCGACTGGTACAACGGTTCGTCTCTGCATGCCACGCTAGGCGATCGAACACCGAATGCGTGTGAAGCGATGCATCTTGCCAGCCACAGCACTCACATCGAAGCCGCTTGACAAATGGCGAGCACTACACTCGCTTAACACAACATGTCATGGTGTTAAAAATTTTTACAATAAATTCCTGAAGAGAAATGTAATTTCTATCTTATTGACATAAAAGAATTTTTATTTTTCCCATTTTAAAAAAAGAAAAAGCTCATTTGAAAATGTCAGATATTTTTTCAATTATCGCAAGAAGCGAACTGCCTAACTATATATTTTTTAAAGATTTATCTCATGGTGTTATTTTTGCATTTTATCCATTCGTTCTTAATTTTTCCATTTTTTAGAAGTTCTTACCAAGGAGGTATTCTCATGCGTTACTCGCTACATTCTTCACACTGGACGAGAGGTCGTTTACTTTGTTTCGTCGCAGCCCTTTGCGCTCTGTGTACGTTTATTCCCTTCACTGCTTTCGCACTTCCCCTTGCGGCTGACGTAATCGTGGTCGTGGATGAATCGGGATCCATGGCTGGAGAGCACGCCTTTCTTCAAAGTGCCATACCCGACTTGGAGGCCGGACTCTTGGCTGCGGGGGTGGGCACCGGAGCCGACAAAAATCAATACGCTTTGGTTGGTTTTGGTGGGACAGATGCTACATCTCAGGTAGCACATAAACATCCAGTTGGGGGATCAGATTTCGGTTCGGCTTCAGATTTCTCGACAGCCGCGGGCGGATTGGTGGTTTCTGGAGGACTTGAGGATGGATATCAAGCAATCGACTTTGCCCTGAACAACTATACGTTCCGTTCCGGAAACTTCGCTAGGCAAATCATTCTGGTGACCGACGAAGACCGGGATGTTAACAATTCAGCCGCTGGCGGGAACACCCAGGGCAGTTTGATCAATTTCACCGGTCTTCTCAATGATCTCAAGGGAGCCGGTGTCACGCTCAATGCCATTGTCAACAATCCCTTTTTGGCCAGTGACGGAACTACGCGCGCCCTGGGCATTAAGAGCAACCTCACGGTTTTCTTGGCCGACGGCTCTGGCGGCTTTACCACTGATACCGGTGGATCGATTGGAAATGGATTCGGAACAACTGAAACGGATTACGTCCCACTCGCCCATCAAACCGGTGGTGCGGCTTGGGACCTGAACTTGCTCCGAGCCGGGGGCAATACTGCCACTTCCTTTGCAGCCGCCTTCATCGACACCAAGGTACAAGAAATCATTACTCCTCCTGCCCTGCCGATTCCGTCGACACTGATACTGCTGGGAGTTGGATTGGTAGGCTGGGGATTGGTTCAGCGGCAACGTCGATAAGAACCTTTCTCAAAAAAGCACGATTTTCGCGCCGCCTTGAAGAGGCCATTCTTCAAGGCGGCGTTTTTCTTTCGACCCATCCTTATAATCATAAAGAGTTAGATAGTTATCCATGCATCAAGCTCTCATCAATCGGCGTATGCGCAATATGGTTGATGTAATTGGAAATCGTTTTGAGCCCGATCAAGGCGATAATCTCGTATAGGCGGGCCCGATCCACCCCTTCCGACGCCAACGTACTCAGTACTTCGGGATCCAGCCAGCCCTTGTTTTCCAGCAGTAATTTCGTGGCTCGGGCCACGGCTGCCAATGCAGGATCGCCTGTCGGAATGCCTCCAGCGAGGAGGGCTTGTACATCCGAGGGAGAAACTCCCACCTGCATGCCGAGCCACCGATGTGCCGCTTGGCAATACTGACAATCGTTGAAGACCGAGACCATCAGTTGCACAGCCTGTTGTTCCTTCGGCGTCAGTTGCCCTCGGACCAAGGTCTCTTGCCCTTTGAGGTACACATGTAAGACGGTAGGGTTGATACTCATCTCTTTCAAGACATTGGGCACAAATCCTAGTTGGCGGCCTACAGATTCCAGCACCTCATCGACCTCGACTCGAGATGTGTGATGTTTCATCGGTAACCTCACTTGATAAATAAGAATAGTTGACCGGTCAGTTTATTTTCTTACCAAAAAATTTTCCTTCAAGATTTCCGTGTGTCCGGTCCGGCAGAGCGCGTGGCCGCGCAGGTCAGTCGTCGCACATATTCATACCCCAAGCGGCGAATCACCTCCGGATCATTGGTCGTTTTTGCGAGAAGATGGAGCCCTTCAATATAGGCCAACAGCGCTCTCGCCGTTTTTCGTGCCGGTTGATTCGGAATCGCACCGACAGCGATCCCCTCCTGAATCACGCGCTCGAGTCGACCGCTGAGCTCGTCGAAAATGGCCTCGACTTTTCGCCGAATCGCCTCATCCTGTGCACTCAACTCGATCCCCAAATTGCCGATGGGACACCCCAATACGTGGCCGATACGCTGCTTCACGGCACAGGTATCCGCATAAATGAGCGCGATCCAGCGTTCCAATGCTTTGATGGGCGATCGAGATGGCATCAAGGCTTTGTCGAAAATCGTTGTCCGCACACGATCCAGCAGCCGATCCAAGACCGCCAGGGTCAAATCACGCTTCGAGGGAAAAAAATGATAAAAACTCCCTTTCTTGACTCCGGCGTATTCGCAGAGTTCCTGCACCCCCACGCTGGCATAACTCCGTCGATAGACGAGTTCGATCGCGCTATCGAGCAGTTTTTCCTTGGCTTGACTTGCTCGCCCCATACCACCGTTCCCTTCTCGATGATCGGCGGGCTCGGCATCGTCACACATCCATCGGTGCCTGGATGATTCGCCCAGACGATCGCCGCTCACAGGCAACATGCATCCCGATCGAGGAGCCGGTAATTTACTGAACGGTCAACTATAGATTGCCGATGGCGCCGTGTCAAAGCTTCGCTCGCCCTTTTGGGCACCGCGGCACGTCCCGCCGTTGGCCAGGTCAGACCGTGGAACGCTCGGCCGGCTGGGGCCAGCCCGACACACCGCCCGAGACCAAAAACGCCATGACTTCCGAGCTTTCTGCCTCCAACGGACGCACCTGGTTCTTGGGAAAAACCAACAGTTGGCCAGCGAAATTGTAGGACTGCGGCAGATACACGGCGACATGGTCGAGAAGTCCGAGAAACTCCATGCTGCTTCGCGTGACGAACCCGATCGCCGCTGCATTGCTCGTGGGTGCGAGCCTGACCAGCACTGGCTGATCGAAGCGCTTTTTTTCTCCCATAAAAGCTTCGATCAGATCTTTGATCGACGTGTACACTAGTTTGACGAACGGGGCCTTGATCAGGAGCTTTTCAATGGCGTCGAGGAGTTTCTTGACGAACACATTCGACGCGAGTCGCCCCGTCAGGGTGATCAACCCGATGGTGACCAAAAATCCTGCCCCAGGAATGGGGAGATTGAGCCACCCGTCGATGGTCGTGAACACCAACACGGCCACCCAAATCGTTACCACTACAGGTACCAACAACAGCAAGCCTTCAAAAAAGTTCTTGGCCAGTTCATTCATAGACAGTCCGGTAAAAAAAGATGGCATTTTCCAATTCATTTCTCTGCCTCCGTCTCGGAAGATTAGGCATGACCTACTCCCCGCCACGAGTCTTCGTCTGTTCTTCCTCGTTCGTGACGAACATTGCATCTCGGGCTGGGCTCTCGTTATGCTTTCGACTGTGTTCGAGCACCGGATTGGACTCGATCCCTATCGATCTCTCCATCCCGTGCCGGGCATTCGTGAACCGATCATCGGAACCCTGTCATGAACTCGATCGCACAATGGAGGACACAGTGGCATCGAAATCGTTTTCAGATACCTCGACCAACGCCCCTGCCGAAACGGAAATTCTCAATGTCGTCGTCCAGCGCGAGGGGCAAAAAGTGAGCGCCAAATGGGGGCTCCATCCGAACCTCAAGGAAGAACTTCGTCCTGAAGAATGGAAGGAATTAACCGAAATTATGCAGAAAGTGACGGCCATCGTCGGCCATCGGTTCTCCGAAATCCTCTCTCAAAATCCCGAAGGGAGCGCTCCCGGCACCGCGTAAATCCGTCACCGCTCGCATCTCCCGCTGGCAACGTACACTGTTCGATCGTTGCCTTCCTGCACGCAACCTGCAAGATTACAGATAGCCATGCGCACGAAACCATTCAACGGCATCTCGGATCGCCTGTTCAACGGAGTGCCGTGGATAGTCGAGCTCTCGAATCGCTTTGGAACAATCGTAATGCTGCATATGTCGGAGCACCTCGACGAAAAACGCGGGGATAGGGGCCGGTTTCCGCAGGATGGTTCGGAAGGCCCATTCTCCGACTCGAGCTCCCAACCGAGCCATCGCGAACGGGATGGGGATGAGCGGTGGAGCGACACCCACAACCTTGGCAATTAGCGCATTGAGGTCTTTTTGCGTCGTGTTCCAATGGCCCACAATATAGCGTTCGCCGATTCGCCCTCGTTCAGCGGCGCGCACCATGGCTTCAGCTACATCCCGCACGTCGATCACATTGACCGGCCCTTGTATGTAGGCCGGCATCTGCCGCTTGGCAATCATGAGGATTTGCGTCCCGCTGGTCGGCTTGGAATCATATGGGCCGAAGAACGCTGTCGGCACGATCACCACAGCCGGCACATCGTGCTGTGCGGCGGCCAGCACTTCGTCCTCCATCGCCGCCTTGGCGATCAAATACGGATTGTGGCGAAATTTCGTAGAAAAGGGATAGGCTTCCGTCGCCAAAGTCCCGGGCGGCGAAAGCCCGATAGTCGTGAGCGAGCTTGCAAAGACGAAACGATCGACGGACGCCGTGCGCACAGCCTGCAACACGTTTCGGGTTTCTCGAAGGGCTTGGGCTTTGGCATGCTCGGCGGGAATCGTGGCCGTGGGATAATACCCTGCGGCGTGATAGACGACCTGCACGCCGTCACACGCCCGAACCAGGGAATCAGGATCGTTCAAGTCACCGACGACACGCTCGACCGCCAAGCCGTCCAACACCAGCGTCTTGCTCGATGGACGCATCATGGCCCGTACATGCATCCCGCGTTCGAGCAAGGCTCGAACCAAATTAGCACCGAGTTGCCCTGTCGCGCCGATGACCAAGTGTTTCATAGCGCACCGCGGTCGGGGAACATGGAATCACTAGGTTCCCCTCGTCGCTGGTTAAGAGGGGTTGGCTCAAGGACTGACGGGCAGCCAACATTACACATCCCGCGCGGTCGCGTCGAACCTGGCGAAGAGGATGTCTCGCAAGAAGTCCATGGTATGCGATCACCCGAGTGAGCACGGACGAAGCCGTATAGAAACTCACCAACCCGTCGACTATTCATCTGCTCCCAGTAAGGAACAGCCTTTATCGCGGAGCACGCATGCACCGGCAATGGATCGGTTTTGCTCCTTGAACGCCTCATGCCACCACAACGCCGCGTTCCACAAATGCTCAGGAGCGCTATTTCGCGAGGAAGCGGCTGGCGTCAAATCCAGATCGATCCCTTCATAAATAAATTCGACATACGAGGACGCGGCAATCGGTACACCGTCGCGCAACGGGTTGGGCCGCATGCCATGAGACCACAGATGGCCTTGCCAGACACCGAGCATGTCCCAGAGATTGTAGCGCACCCGATCCAAATTGTACGTTCTCGCGCGCTTGGCGAGTCCCTTCGCTTCTGTTTCACTCATCGTCACCGCCAAGAGCGCTACGTTGGCATCGACTTTGGGGTTGTCATAGAGTCTCAGCGTCCCTTCGCCAACGCCATTGCGCTCCGGCCGGGGGAACTCCCCGGTTCGAGGATGAAGGGCGACTTCCAAAAGGGGTAGATCCAAAACGTTGGTTCGCCCATTCAACTGCCCAGCGATGACGAATGCATGGGACCACAGACTCGGGCGAAGGTCCCATCGCAATAGCGATTGCGCCGTTCGTAAGGTATGCCCGGGAAGATCTCGTTGCCCGATCAGCCCAATCGCCATGAGTCCACCATTCCCAATCTTTTGTTTTTTCCACGAGGCCAGGGTGTCAGCAAAAAACTGGCCATTGCGCTTCTTGCCGTAGCGATCCGTCCAATCTCGAACATCGGGGTTCTTTTTCGTGCTTTTAGAAAATCGCATGGCGAGCATCCCTCCTTCAATGACTGCGATCGGCCAAGGCAGGTCGATCGCTCACCGTAAAGTAAGTTCGGTAGAAAATAGGGCTTTGACACTTCCGTCCGGCGGCTCTTGACCCAATGCTTTCTCCCACCATGAGCGACCATCGTAAGGACGGATCCGATAGAGCAGACATTCGAACCGCACACGCGGCTGCCCACGCTCGCGCGTTCCAGGG
>RFGF01000111.1 GCA_003695915.1 Nitrospirota bacterium | reverse complement strand
GCTGGCGACCTGGATCGACTGGTACAACGGTTCGTCTCTGCATGCCACGCTAGGCGATCGAACACCGAATGCGTGTGAAGCGATGCATCTTGCCAGCCATAGCACTTACATCGAAGCCGCTTGACAAATGGGGAGCACTACACCCCTGGGAAACCCTGGCAGAATGGGAGCCATGAAAGTTTCAATGGCACGTTTCGCCGCGAGTGCTGAGATGCCGAACAATTTCGCAGCTTGACGGAAGCGCGGGTGGTGATCGAAGCCTGGCGGAGGCAGGATAATTAGATCGGCCTCACAGTGCGCTGGGCTATTAGATGCCCGCCACCGCGTATTGAGGGCTGGCTCGGCAGAAGGGGCAGAGAAGAGGGGGTGTCGTCCTGGACCAGAAACAATCGACGCACACAATGGCCCCAGAATCGGCGATCTCCACTCGACATGACCTAGCGATCGCGTCGGTGGAAGGCCGTCTTAGGAGTGAGAGACCATGACAACCGGGAGAACCCAACATTCCAGGTGGCCAAAGCATGGGGGCACCTCAGATGGGCTGAGCGCTTTTATTACAAAATTAGCACATTCGAGACAATTAGTCGGCCAAACTCATTGTAAGTAGTTGATTTAAATGGAGCCGGCGAGTGGGATTGAACCACCGACCTGCTGATTACGAATCAGCTGCTCTACCACTGAGCTACGCCGGCTCTACATGATACGCGTCAGAAAGAAGGGATCGTGCGAGAATGTGATTGTTTGCTGGAACGATGAATCAACAAGGCCATTATCTTACGGTCCTTGCTCCGTTCCGTCAACTTGATCAAGCGATTATGAGCCCTCATGTGTTCTTCTTTTCGCGTTGCTCATATGCACTCATCGCCAGGTGCATGCTCCGCACTTTGCATCAATGCTCTATACTTCTTTTTTGGAGACATTGACAAGGGCCGCACGATCCCATAAGTTCACTTCATTGCCCGATAAGACACATAGAACGAAGTCCGTTCACCGTCCAGGGGAGGTAACCATTGCCTATCGTCTCGTTTCTCATCGTCTCTGTGCTCGCCCTCTTGATCCTCCTGCCCCAACTGGCTTCGGCTGAACTCGCCGTGGTCGACATTGCTCTGGCCGAAGCGGTTCAAGATCGGAATCCGGTCGATCCCATCACACCACCGGCCGTCTGCGAGAAAGACAAAGCCCCTGATTCGACCGTGCCGGTCGTTGACTCGATGCTCGTCCCGCAGATTTTTTTCTGGACGCGCATCGCTTCCGATAGCGACGCCACCGTGCTTCACAGTTGGCATCATAAGGAAAACGATCAGTGGGTACTCGTGGCCGAAGTGGATTTTCAAATTCATCCGTCCTCCGGTTATCGGGTCTGGAGCTCCAAACTCCTGGATCCCGCTCTTCATACTGGGGAATGGATGATTGTGGTAGCTCCTGCCGATCAGCCCGATCACGTGCTATGTATTACGCGTTTTACCGTCAAATAACCGTTTCGCTTTTTTCCATTTCTTCCAGTCCGCTCTTCCGCGATGACCGCGATTCTACATATGAACTTCGCATCGCAATCATCGGGCCCTATTCTGTTACTCCGAATTTTTGAGTCATCGAATTGCGTCGGGACATGGAAAAGCTTCAGGATGTTTTCCGAGGTAGGCTATCTTGCGCATCATGAATCGCCTCAGTCCGTGGTCCCACCTTGATCACATCGTTCAGCTGATTCGGCTCCCTAACCAGAGCGGAACGATTCTACTCCTTTTACCCTCGCTCTGGGCGATAGTCCTCGCCTCTCACGGCACGCCTGATTCCTGGCTCATCTTGGTTTTTTGTTTAGGGGCCTTTTTGATGCGAAGCGCCGGAGTCGTTCTCAACGATTTGGCCGATCGACACATCGATCAAAAGGTGGCACGCACACAACACCGTCCATTGGCCAGCGGAGCCATGTCCACTCGACAAGCGATAGGGGTGCTTTGTGGCTTGCTCTTCTTGGCCGGATCCTTGCTCGCATTTTTGAGTCCGCTGGCCATTGCGCTCAGCCCAGTGGCTCTTGGATGGGCAGCCCTTTACCCGTTTGCCAAACGCTTTTTTCACATTCCTCAATTTTTTTTGGGGCTGGCGTTTGGATGGGGTGCCATCATGGCTTGGGCAACCGTCCGCAATACGCTCGATCTACCGGTCTGGTTGTTGTACGCGGCAACGATCTGTTGGGCCATCACCTATGACACGATTTATGCCTTGCAGGATCGCGAGGACGATCTTCGCCTTGGGGTCAAATCTGCGGCTATTCTTTTCGGTGAGCAGGTATGGCTCTGTGTCGCACTCAGCTCCCTATTGATGGTTCTTTTTCTGGCCACGGCCGGCTGGCTTGCTGACGTGAACAGGATTTTTTATGCCATCTTGGCTGCTGTCGCCTGTTTCATGCTTTACCAAGCCTGGCAGCTTCGCCGCCCCATCGCCCCATCCCAAGCTTTCGACATGTTCAAGGCTCACACCTGGGTCGGAACCATAGTGCTCGTCGGGTATTGGCTAGGAACGTGGCAATAAGGGGGTGCATCCCACCCCTTTTATTTCGGCAATTGTTCGACGTCCTGACTTATTCGGGAGGCGGGATAGGTCGATCGGGCTTCGGCGCCCGGAGCGTTTTCAAAAAGAAGGTCAAGGCCTTCGCATCGTCCTCTGTCACCCCGAGGTTGGGCATGCGGGTATGTTTTTTGATACCTTGCGGATACAGAATCCATCGATAAATCCATGTTCCGTTCAAGCGAAATCCTGCTCGGTCCAAGGGAGGCCCGACAATGCCGCCTTGCTGGTTGATACTGTGGCAGGCATGGCATCCGTATTTATTCTCGTACAGCCGCTTTCCGAGTTTCTCTAACTCCGCTCGTTCGTCATCCGAGACATTGAGATCCGGACGGGGAATATTCAGGCGTCGCGGGCGCTTAGTAAAGTTCTCCCACGCTTTCTTCGCCTGTTCATATCGGAGCTGGGCTTTTTCCAGAGCGATCTCCTCGGGAAGGACAACTTCTTCTTCATCCATTTCTTCGTCAGCGACATCTTCTTCGGATTCGTCGACGTCCGTACCGACATCGGCGCTCGCCGCCTGAGCTTCGGCCTCAGCCATCCGCTGCTCTGCCGCTGCCAATGCTGCCTGTGCTTGTTTCAATTCTTCTTCGGCTGCCTTGAGGTCCTGTTCTAATTGTTTCTTCCGTGCCTCCACATCATAGGTCAACGACATGCCATGGAGGGTCCGCACATATCCGACGACATCCCAGATTTCCTCTTCGGATAACGTATATTTGAAGGTAGGCATCGTGGGAACGGCGAATTCCTCATCGCCAATCGGGTCTCCCACTTCCGGTGTAGTATCTTTCATGTCGCGGTAAATCGTACTGAATATTTCCTCGTCGCTGAAGGTAGACATGGTGGCTTCATCGGACAGATCACGGGGGCGAGGATCCGGCATATGTTGCCAATTGTAGCCTTCTCCTTGTCGTCCATGTTCACCGTGACAATGCATGCAATAATGATTGTAGAGTTTTCTCCCTTTGGCTGTCCGCTCGTCTTCGAACAACACACACCCGCTCATGACCACGACGACACACAGCCCCACCACGCTGACTGGGATAACCCAGCGTCTCGCTCGCCAAGTTCCCATCATGAGTGTCGACCTTTCTGCAATTTCCTGATGAGTGCAAATTCAAATGCCGCTGCCAATATCAATCCCAGGACAACATAGCCATAAATCGAATTGTCAGGCGGAGGCTCAGCTCGGAAATACCACCAGGATGTCACAGCTTTCTGACTGCCTTTTTCTTTGATCGCCCCGTCTACGATTTTTCCGTCCCAAATCGCAAAGGCGATGCTGGTCCATTTCCCGGGCTCAATTTGGACGTCCTCGGAATCTCCTGTCGTCAAGGCACGGGAGAACACGACACGCCACGTCCCGTCCTGCCACATCCCCACCGCCTTGACGTCCTGTTGGGCTTGCGGGCGTAACGTTCCAAATCCCTTGGCCCACATGTCGATCGCTTTTCCGTTCGATTGTTTCCAGTACCAAATGTTGACTGGTCCTCCCTCGACTTGAAGCATTTCTTGCGCATGGGCGAAATGGGCTTTTTTATCGCCCACCATAAATTCCAGTGCAGCGGCATCGGCCGGATCTTGCGTCGGATCTTGATATTCCAAGAGGATGGCCAACTCTTGTTGATTGTGTAGGCCTCGAACGGTGACCGACTTGACCGTGACTTCTTGAATCCGATCCTGCCAGTGCACTTGCGGTGCCATATCGAAAGTCGATGCGGGAACCGTATCCCACACAGCCGACATCGGATCATCGACCGGAAGCGGTCCCTCCGTAAGATATAACCGCACCGCCACGCTTCCCTGTTGCGACTCATCCGGAGGATCGCTCGCCATCGCCAACGGAATCGACACAGACAGCACGAACACTGCAACCAGGATGCATGCGTTACAACTATGCTGAACACCCATCGAGGAACCCCTCTTTGTCAACGACCCTCAAGTCGCAGGATAGCCTGCTTCTGTGCTCGCAACCGATATCTGAAAAACAGGCCCAAGTCCGCTATTCTTCCTCTTCCCATGTTCGCGGTGATTGCCCAGCTCCGTCATACTCGCCCATGATAATTTTCCAAATGAATTCGTCTGGCAGCTCAACCTCCCAGCGCGGCATCGCGGACTTCCACGGCATACCCTCCACAGGCAACCCGACACCACCCTTTTTGATGCGCCAGAAGAGATACGATTCCTGAAGCTGGGCAATCGTTCCCGGATCGCGAAAATTGGCCGGAGGAGGATTAAATCCCGGAGCTGCGGGTCCCTTGCCATCGTAGTTCGCCCCATGACAGGGAGAGCAGTATGCAGCGTACAATCCCTTTCCCATCATAATGTTTTCAGGTGTCTTGGGAAACGGATTGGACAAACCGACAAATTCCCCCGGCGGCGCGGGATGAATCGTACGATTTTCGGGCGGCGGGAGATCGCTGGGGGCCAGCCGAGTATACGTCTGCCAGCCGACCAATAACGGAAATACGATGAGAACCAGCAGGCGCGCGGTTTTGGCCGGTCCCACTTGATCCACCCCGCTCAAAAATCTCACGATCGGCCCCATGAACTCCTCAAGTGTGGTGCCACTTATCGTGTAGTAAATGAGAACCGCACTCAGCGTGAGCGCCAAGTACAAATAAATCAAACTGGCGGGAAGCGGCGCCGTAAACAGGGGAAGCACGTACACGAGAACTATGTACATTCCGATGAGAATGAGAGCTGCTTTGGCGAGTGGTCTGTTCATTTTGCCTCTCCTGATTCGGGAGCATCCGTACTTTCTGTTGGATTGACCCTCTCAAAATCAGATGACCGATGGGCCGCTGCAACCGTCATCGTCTGTTGTGTGTTGGCCAACTGCATCACATCCTCGACCTTGATGCTGATCGGCTCTCCGCTCATCTTCTGTAAAAAGGCAATCACCGAATAGATTTCTTGATCCGATAAGGCGATAGGATTCTTGTTGATATAGGGCATGCGAGCCGGATATTCCTTGGGAGGCCCCTGATGGCGATAGTCGAGATAGATGTACGCTTGCGGCTGGGTGAGGCTCTCGTAGATGAATTCAGGCGTCAATTTGGCTCCGATGCCCTTCAAATCAGGACATCGTGCAGATTCGCTCGGACCGATGGAATGACAAAGCGCACATTGGCCTTTGCTGAAAAAGATCTTTTGCCCGATGGCGGCCAGATCGTCAGGCGTCTTGACGCTAGCAAGATCAAACGTTTCGATGGCCGGCGGGAGCGAGGGCATCTGAGGCACGCCCAAGGCAATCAGGCTGAAGATCCCCAGCATGATGATCACAAACCCTACCACCCGGACAAACATGGCCTTGATGAACAGCAGGATCAATAGGCCAATGCCCACAACTACGAGACCGATTAACTGTAATACAGCCACTTCGCTCATAGATTTTCACTCATGTCATGATTGAAAGATGGCTTTTCGCGCTCTTCATGAGGTCTGCCCACGATTCCGACATCACACTATGTTCGTGAGATTTCTTCGGAAGTCGGCGATCCCCCGGCAAGCGCGGGAGCAATTCCTTCGGGAACTTTTCCTGGACTTTCTCTCAACCCCTCTTTGGGAAGAGCCTTTCCTTTCTCACCCATCGTGGCAACCCAGAAAATAAAGGCGACGAGCAAGCAAAACAGAAACGTGTTCAGCGACATAAAGGCAGCGGCATAGCCCAGAGCCGGCGAATATGCATATTCGGACGTGTCACGCATCACTCCATAAATATGCCAGTGTACCCGTGATGACGAGCGAGCATACCCCATCAGAGACATGAGCAAAATCACCATCACCGCATTGGAGACCAGGCAATAGCCGGCACGAATCGGCATTTGCCCCCAGACCATCTCCGTGGTCGTCTTGGCGCTTTTCATTAACGCCGCCGTGAGCGGAGTAAACGTCAGCATGATGAACAACACGATCAACACTTGAGCCACCGAAAAATAATTGATGCGAATGATGGCGGGAACGAAATATCCCCATACCCCCAACACAATGACAGCAATCCCGGCAATCACCAAGAGCGCCCCCATGACCGCCTTGGCAACCTTCGCCCAGGTCGCTGTCTCTTGTTTGCCTGCTCGCCAGTACATAATAAAACTCATAAAGGTAACCAGGATCATCAAGTTGGACACCGTCATTTTTGCTGACATCACGCCGAAAACACCGAGTAACGGATGATGGGCGCCGCCCATCTTCCTGGCTTCCTCCAGGCTCGCAACGAGCGAGTGTGGAGTCATCCAGACTCCCAAACAAATCATCAGCACGACGAGCATGGCGAGAATGGGTTTTCGATAGTTTTGCTCGGAGCCCGGGATCCGATAGGTAATGCCCATCCAGAAATAATAATTGGCCCCCAGAAATAACACCCCGATCAACATCGCCTGCAAAATGAACAGCCAGGCCAAAAAACCACCCATGAGCGTGATGCCCATTTGCTGGTTGTACTGATATATTTCCCGCATGAGCCAATAACCAGCAAACGGCAGGGGCAACATCCCGAATACGCCGATGAAGTTTCCGACATAGCCCATCCAGTCGTAGTGTTCCCGTTCTTCTTTGGTCGCCGCCAACAGATACCGAATCCCCGCATAAGCTCCACAAATAAATCCCCCCAACACCACGTTGGCGATCAACCGATGGATGTTGACTGGCCACCAGGTCGGATTCCAAGTCGCAGCCCACGCCCGTTCGATCGCGCTGCCTTCGCTAATCACCACCGGACTAGCCTGAAACGTTGCCCAGGCATTGGGGACGATCATAATCCCGATCGCAAACAGATTCAGGAGGAATCCCAGAAACAGATGAAGCCCCTTTTTGCTTCCCTGCATCGCATCCCATCCATACCAATACATATAGAGCGTGCATGTTTCCAGGAGAAACAAGATGCAATACACGACAAAGGAAGGGAAGAAAATATCCGTCAGATAGGCCATGAGTTTCGGATAGAGCCCGATCAGCAAAAAGAGCAGTATGCCTCCGAACAGTGCTGTCGTGGCGTAGGCCGATGTCAACAATTTGGTAAATTCTTTCGCGAGCTTGTCATAGCGCGGTTCTTTTGTCTTCCAGCCGACGAGTTCGCAGACCCACGCGAAAATCGGCACACCCAGCACGAATCCAGCCAACAAGAGATGCTGTTGAGCCACCACCCAAATCACGTTCCGGCTTCCGATACCCGGGATATCGCGATACTCCACAGACATCGCCTGCGTGATCGCATCCTGAGCCCACACCAAGACCGGAACAAAGACTGCAATCAGCATGACAGCTGCGCCAAGGATCACGGGTATTCCAATCCGTTCGACGAGAGGCGACCACATTCTTTTTTCGTTCTCATACTCCATAACGCACTCCGCACTGCCGAGAGAAGTTAACGCTGATGATCGCTTTTCGCTGGCATCTGAGTTCCTTGGGAAGCCGGCACGGTCGAAGCCGGTCGAGACGAAGTTTTCGACTTTGCAGCCTTGGTCGCTTGCTTGACGGCTCCTTTGCTTTCACCGGACGAGGCTTTTGATTTTTCCGTCGACGATTGGCCTTCAGTTTCGAGTTTTTCAAGGGTCACGGTCGCTTGCGCTAGGACGTGCTCGGCCTTCTTAATGACTTGCTTCGGATCAACGGGCCGTTCGACTTCCTTCGCCGTTGTCGGCTGATATTCTTCGTGCGGATGTGGCGTCGTGGTTGGAATCAATCCCCAGAACAGAAAGACCAGCATTACCCCTACCCCCGTAAACGAGGTTAAAAGCAATGGTTGATCCGATGGAATCCGGAGTCGATCCCACAGATAGACCCGCTCTTCATACCCAGCACGAAGGGGAGCAGCCACCTTCGCTTGTCTTTGCACAATCGCCCCTAATCCATAAAACCAGCCGATGGCCAACAAGACAAAGACCAATGTCGTGACGCTTCCCCACATGACCAATTCCAACGCAATCTGTTCCGCGATCGGCAAGTGTGGGACGACATGTTCTTTCATGAACTCTATGATCACCGCCGCGACAGATCGAGCGCCCGAGGCAACCGCGCTGACGACTACATACAAAAGCGGAAGATACAAGAGGTTGAAGATCATCCATTGCCACCAGAGAGCCAGTCCGAGCCCTGGTGGAGGCTCTAACCCCAACCGCTCGATAAATACTGTCCGCGCACACAACCCAATCGCCCAAATATCGATAGGGATGGAAATCAACAAGAGCAGATAAAGCCCGGTCCCTTCCCATGGATGAATTCCGCCAGCCAAGAACACTAGGGCGAACGCGAGTTTGATGGGAAATCCCGTCCAGAAGCTTGACCAAAACACCAGGAGACCGAGTTTGGGATTCGACATGGTTGTCAATCCAAAAACTCTCGATTGAGGATGGCAGAAATGGTGAAGACGACGATACCGGTCATGATCGCGAGCCATCCGATAAGCGCGACCGGCCGCTTGAAAATGTTCCGTTCCGGCGAGCGGTCGATAAACGGCAGCGCAGCGAGGAACAGCAAAAATGCGCCAGGAATCGCGACGGCGCCCAAAAATTGACCAAATTCCCCGGCAAAAATTTTGAGCCGCAGCAACTGAAACAAAAACAAGAAATACCATTCGGGTTCAGGGTGATAGTCGCCAGGGTCCGGAGTCGCCTGTTCCAATAGGACAACCGGCTCAATAAAGGCAAGTGTGCAAATCGTTAAAAATACTGCGGCCATCGCGACAATATCTTTCCAGACCTGCCGCGGAAAAAAATAATCCATCTTGGCCTTCAGCTCTTCCGGTGTTCCGCGAAACGGCCCAGCCGGTCCGGCTTTTCGAAACAAAAAAAGATGAAGGCCGGCCAACGCCATCAACGCGGCCGGAAGGATCATGACATGGATCACGAAAAATCGACTCAAGGTCATTTGACCGGGCGTAGGTCCGCCTTTCAAAAACCGACTGATGAAGTCCCCGACAATGGGGGTTTTATCCATAATTTCCACCCCCACCACGGTCGCCCAGTAAGCCCGCTGATCCCAGGGGAGCAGATACCCGGTAAAGCCGAACGCCATGACCAGCCCGAACAACGCCAGACCGACCAACCAGATCAATTCCCGAGGTTTTTTATAGGCGCCCCAGAGAAAGACCTGAGACATGTGCGCAAACACCATGACCACCATGGCCGAGGAGCCCCAGAAGTGATAGCTCAACAGAAACCAGCCATAATCGACTTCGTGGATAATATATTGGGTACTCGCATAGGCATGATCCGTGCTCGGCACATAATAGAACATCAACAAAACGCCCGTGATGGCCTGCATAATAAAAATAAACAATAAGCAGGACCCAAAGACATATGCCCAACGCGAGCCTCCAGGAACCGGCTCGTTGAGCATCTTGGCCTGAAGCGTTTTCAGTCCAACGCGTTCGTCAACAAATTCGACGACTTTTTCAAACACCGTCGTGGGTTGATTGGCAGTTTCAGGCGCTCCGTCCATCATTGCTACCACTTAACTACTGGCGGTTATAACAAGCGAATTTGATTTTTCACTCCGGCCTTGTATTCGATATCTATGATTTTGATGTCTCCGGCAGCGTTCACATCGATCGGCAAGACATCGAGCGGTCTGGGAGCCGGCCCGTCCAGCACCTTTCCAGCCTCATCGTAAAGACTCAAGTGGCACGGACAGAGAAAGACTCCCTCGGGAAAATTCTTCGTCCGTCGCCATTTATAGCCACACCCCAAATGGGGACATTTCCCTGAATACGGAACGAAGGGATTGTTCGCTTTGTTCACCCAAATGACATTGCCTTTGTCGTCGTAAAATTTTTTATCTTTCCCTCCATACACCTCTTGCAACACATCGGGCGTGGCCTTGACCACCCAAATGTTCTTTTCGATTTGCTGCTCCGGCATGAAGGCTTCTTTAAATCCGCGAGTAAATTTGAACTGATATCCGATGTTTTCTTTTTTAATTTTTCCTGTATTCCCGACCGTAAACCACGTATTATCGAACGGACGATACATCGGCTTCATCAAATACTTCAGCACGGGAAACACAAACGGTAGGGCAATTAACACGCCGATAGCATGAGTCATGTTGGCAAAAAACGTTCGTCTGGGAACATCGCGCTCCAATCGCGGCAAGGGCACCAAAACATCACCGGGCTCGACATGGATCTGCTCTTCTAAGCGAGGAATTTCGACTTCCTTGATCGTCACGAATTCGTCACGATTTACCATCGGGAATTGCTTAAATTCCTCATCCGTGCAACGAAGCAGCACTTCCTCTTCGTTCACGACTTCCTGGAGCCGATCGACAGGGACTTGCCGCTCGACATGGCGCCCATTCTTTTCGCGGACCGTGAGATGACTAATCGTTCGCGAGATCGGGTCGACGATGACGTTCGTCACCCGCCCGACCTCGCCATCGAGACACCGAACCTTTGCAGACAGTTTGGGTTCCATAACTTCAAATGACGTGAGGCGTTAAAATTGCGTTATTTCATCTTGATGGGTTTCGGCGTCTTGACCGACGGATTTTTGAGAGTCGACAGAAAGGCGACCAACGCATCGATCTCTTCCGGGAACATCAAATCTTTGTATTTATCCGGCATTTTTCCCTTCTTGTACTCCTTCTCATAGCCCTCGGCCATCCAACTCTTGGGATCCAAAATCTTTTCGCGAATTTGCTCCGGTGTCATAAGATTCCCGATATTGTCCAATGGGGGGCCCCGCTTTTTCCCACCTTGCCCAAAGAGCTTATGACAGTTGTAACATTCCTGAAGCTCCCATTGTTCCTTTCCCTTGGCGATGATATCGTCACTCGCTGCTCCACCAACTGGCCCTGCCGAGGCAACCTGCACCTCCTCGATCTTTCCGGCCCCTAAGGCCTGTAATTGTTTGGCGATCATTTCCGCCTTTTCATCCAGTGCCTTTGCGCGAGCCAGCAGTTCTTCCACTTTCCCCTGCTGCGTTCTGGCACGCCGCGGTTTGAGAATTTTTTCGATTTTTCCTTTCTCTACTTCAGGATCATATTGCGGAAGGCTTGTCGCACCTCCGATATAGAGGCCAGAGACAATCACATAAAACAGGACCAAACCCATAACAGCCTTCCCGCCCTGGAGCGGTTTCATAGGCGGAGCATCGAGCAAGATAAACACCAGCGCCCCGAGCAAGGCGTAGATGAAAAACATCACTTGGAACACGAAGGGGAAATGCGTCAGCTTTGCGGCGACAACGAGTATAATCCCGATAACGATTCCATAAATCAGTTTCTTGATCGCTCTCTTCGCAAAACTCGATTCCGACATATGGCATTTCTCCTTCGCGTAACCTACTTGGCTCCGGCCGGCACAGCCGCGGCATGAGGCACTGGCACTTTTTGCTCACCGGGTCTTAGCGTCACCAAGATGGCAAAACTGACGACGACATAAAATGCCAACGTGATCGCGGTAATCCACCACGCCGAATAAGCCAAAGTCGGCGTGAAAGACTCCGGTGTAAAATCTGGGAGCAAGTTATACACGTGATAATATTTCCTCGTCAGCGAACGAACGGCCCCCATCAAGCCCATCGTCCAAATCGCGCTGTACGCCAGAAAGACCAGAACAAATTGGGAAGCAAAGTCGATCTTTCCCCAAACGATCGTGCCTTGCCGAATGGCTCGGTTATACAAGATATAATTGACAACCGTTAAGTAGACCAACGTAAAGGCCGCGGCATTTTTGGCCGGCATCAACGCCAACTCGCTCGCCCATGACGGTAATTCCAATTCCTCAGTGGCCAATGATTGGGTTGCAACGAATCCATGAGGCGTCATCCAAATAGCATCAGCCACCACGATCATCAAGAATCCAACCTTGATCATCGTAAAAGACGACACCGTAAACCCGAGACCTGGAACCCTACTCAGGATGGGCGGCAAGGCTACTAGCAAAACGAGAAAGATCAACGATTGCCACTCCGGAGGCGGAAACATTTTCCACGCCAAGCCCATGACTGCCGGCATGATAATCACGGCCACCATGACAAGCCCTGAGATGCGAACTCGCTCCACGCCTTCGATTCGCTTCATGCTGAGCCAGATATAATAATTGCTGGCCAAGAAAATTAACCCGACCATGGCGCCTTGCATTTCAAAGAACATGGACAGTTGATCCGCCATCATATATGGACAAATGGAGGCATCGTAATCGCAGAGCTCATAGGCCAACAAATAGCCCATGAAGGGCAATAACAGTAACGCACCGACACCGATCAGGTTTCCGACAAACCCCATCCAATCATAATAAGATCGCTCTTCATCGGTTTTCGATCCCATATACATATACGCAGCGATCAGCCCTGCTATAAACCCGCCGAAGGTCACGTTGCCCACCAATCGATGGAGGTTCAAGGGCATCCAGCTATAATTGGCCATCTTATCCCATAAACCGGCCGACTGAACAAATTCGAACAACGATACGCCTTCAGCGGCTTTTGCCGGAGTGTTCATAAACGCCGTGGGTCCGTCAATGGCAAAGAGCGTGACGGTTCCGATGACGTTGAGCAAGACCCCTAAGGCAATGTGGCGAGCCTTTTTAGGCCCCTTCAGCGAATCCCAAGAATAAAAGTAGGTGTACAAGACCACCGTTTCGGCGATGAAGAGGAGCGGATACACAAGGGCGAAGATCAAAAAGAAATGCCGAATCAACCAGGTGGTAAAGTCCGGATAGGTCGCCAGAAGGACAAAAATAAACAATCCCCCCGTCAGAGCGGTCATGCTATACAGAATCACGGTGACTTTGGTGACTTCCTTGGCAAGACGATCGTATTTCGGATCGTTGTTCTTGTACCCTAGCCACTCCGAAACCACCGCAAAGATGGGTGCTCCGAGAATGAACGCGGCAAACAAAATATGGAGCTGAGCCACGATCCACACCCCGGTTCGATTTCCTGTGTACGGGAATTCGGCAGGCGGAGGATCGGGAGCTTGCGCGAACGCCACCGACGCTCCCGTTACCAGTAGCCCCAGTACCATCAAAAGACTCCGGGTCCATGTTATGCTCATCGAGAAAGCGACCCTCCTTTCCTGCTTTGCCGAATCGACTCGCTACGAATGGTTCCTGTCATGCACACCGATGCCCAACGAGCTACGTCGAGAGCATCCGTTTTAATCCGTATCCGGCACCCATGCCTTTTTCTCCGGATCGTATTTTTTGCCTTTTAACCCAAACGTGGCTTCGTAAGCGATGACCTTCCACCGCTCATCTTCGGAGAGCTTCGATTTCCAGGCCTTCATCTTGGTTCCTTTGACCCCTTCCGAGACACGCCAAAACCATTGCGAATCCGAAAACAATTGCATCCAATCGGTTCTGCGAAAATCCCGAGCTCCCGCCTTCACTGGTTTTCCGTCTTTTCCATGACAGCTGGCACAATTCACATCGATATTCTGCGCTCCAGTATAAATCTGACGCCCTTCTTCGATGATGTCTGGATTGTTCCAGTAGTCCGGCGGCATGTGCTTATCGGCATACTCGGGGGGAGCTGGCGGCGGCGGTTGTGGCGGTCCTTCTCCTCCCCCACAAGCCGTCACGCTCAAGAACAGTGTCGAAGCTACCATGAAGAAACCCACTCTTCCCCATGTATTCACGCTCATAACTCCCCCTCTTTTTAAATGACTCAAATGAAACGCGCCGTTTGTTCAAAGGCCAATGCTCTTCCATCAGAATAAGAATCGAATACCCACTCCATAAAAAAACGCTTTTCCCCTGCCACATCAGCCAGGAATAAAAGCGCCTTGACTGCCAACATTTTTAGTCGATACCTGTGTAGCTCGCTATGCGAACAATCGTCGGACAGCAAACAGAACTTGTAAATTTGTGCTGTCGTACCGTAGCGTTTGCCGTTTCCGAGACGATCTTCTCATCAGGAATGCTTCCACAAAGCTTTCATCGTTCTCTTAAAAATGGTCCGGCACTTCTAGCACAGACCGTTAGCCATGTCAATCATTTGACTGGCGCACAGATTCCTGGCCAGCAGACGAGAATGCTCTTCCGACAGGCAAAGACTGCTGGGGCTTGCAGCACCTGTCTTTCTTATAAGTCTTTATCGAAAAGAAGAAGGATGGAACCGATCTCCCGCGAGGACACCTAATTACGCACTGCGGGAAGGGCGGGCAACTTTTTGGGCTTTTTTCTGCCAATCCTCCCATGACTTCCCAAATGCGGCATCTTCCCCGGAAAAGAAAATCCCTCGGAGATCATCGAGGAGGATCACTCTCGCTTCTGGTTGGTCTTTGGGAAATAGCTTGAGGTAAGGGCGCTCAATTTCCGTGTTTCGATCAAACACATATCCCTCTATTCGTTCACCGGAAGTGAAAATCAACGTAACATCTCCACGATAGTCAAAGGCCAAATCCACAACCCGTCGTCGCTCCTCTGTCGTCTGGAAAACGAACAGACACCCTTGGAGACTGCGAGCTGGAGAGCCTATCGACTCGTGGCAATCCATGACTGCGAGACCTTTAGATGGCACGAGGAAACAAGGTCAATTTGACCGTCCGGAAAAACCCGTTCCATGTCGAAAAGGTGTCTCGAACGGCCGAAGCTTCATAGCCGCAATGCACCATACAGTCTGCACATTTGGGATTTCGGTCGCTGCCATACTTGTCCCAGGCGGTTTCTTGGAGTAGCGCTTGAAAACTCGAGGCATAGCCATCTTGGAGAAGGTAGCACGGCTTTTGCCATCCAAAGATGTTGTAGGTTGGATTGCCCCACGGCGTACAGTGATAATCCCGCTTTCCCATGAGGAACTCCAAAAACAGCGGAGATTGATTGAAACGCCATTGACGTTTGGGACGCCGTAACAGTTGGGCGAACAGGGCTCGGGTCCGATCGCGTTTCAAAAAGCTTTGTTGGTCCGGCGCCTTTTCATAGCTGTACCCCGGCGACAGCATCATGCCTTCGACACCGAGGGCCATCATTTCATCGAAAAACCGCCGCATTCTGACGGGATCCGCACCATCGAACAACGTCGTATTGGTCGTCACCCGAAATCCAGCCTTCACCGCAGCTCGAATCGCCTTGACCGCCGTCTCATAGACGCCTTCGCGACAGACGGCATGATCGTGATCCTCTTGCAAGCCATCCATATGAATGCTGAACGTCAGATACTTCGATGGCGTATACTCTTTCAACTTTCGCTCCAGCAGGATTCCGTTCGTGCATAAATAGACATATTTCTTCCGCTCGATCAGGCCTCGGACAATCTCGGGCATCTCGGGATGGATCAACGGCTCACCGCCCGGAATACTGACAATCGGTGCACCACACTCATCTGCGGCCGCCCAGCACTGCTCAGGCGTTAAACGACGATTCAAGACATGCTCAGGGTATTGGATCTTTCCGCATCCTGCGCATTCCAAATTGCATCGAAATAAAGGCTCCAACATGAGCACGAGCGGATACCGCTCGACCCCGCGCCAGTGTTGCATCATCACGTATTTAGCCACGGTATACATTTGCGAGATCGGAACCGCCATATATCGTGTCTCCTTTTGTGCACGTCTGGCTTTAGCCGTTTCTTTTCGCAGTTGGGAAACGGCTATTTGGAAGACGATTATGAGTTAGTTAGTGAAGGAAGGATCTCTCCGTGCCATCTGTGGCTCATCGGTTGGCTCATCGGTTTGTCGTTCGAACTCCCCGGCTAGACAACGCACGCTCGGCTCTTGCGCACGAGATCCGATGAATTTGATGAAAATGCGGTCAAGCAAAAACCAGTTGGAGGCGCCGGGCGGGATCGAACCGCCGAATCGCAGTTTTGCAGACTGCTCCCTTAGCCACTTGGGTACGGCGCCCCGAAGCCATTATAGAAGCGAGGAATTTCGGAGCACAAGTACGAGCTCTCAAGAACAATTTTCATTGAGAGCCTTTCGTACTTTTTCTTTCGTCAGTCCGTTACCTAATCACTCGCTGGACGCGGCATCGAGCGAGAGGACGGGAAGGTCTTTTTGATTGGCAGGAGAAAACGGCGACTCGCTAGAACCTTGACGATCGTGCTCGTTCGCACGACCATCCTGTTCGGATGCTCGTTCTTTGGCCATCAATTCGACTTCTTGAATCAACGTCTCCATCAGCTCTTCAGAAGGAACTTTTCGAACCAGTTTGCCATGTTTGAACAAAATCCCAACGCCTTGTCCTCCAGCGATACCAATATCCGCTTCTTTTCCTTCTCCGATTCCATTGACCACGCAGCCAAGAACAGACACGGTGAGCGGCGTCGTAATGTGGCTGAGACGCCGCTCAAGCTCATTGGCCATGCGGACCACGTCGATTTCGACTCGTCCGCAAGTGGGACAGGCAATGACGTTGACCCCCCGATGGCGCAATTCCAAGGATTTTAAAATTTCGAAGCCCACGCGGACTTCCTCGACCGGATCGGCAGCCAAGGAAACCCGAATGGTATCTCCGATACCGTTCATCAATAACCAACCGATTCCCAAAGCCGACTTGACCGCCCCCGTTTGAACCGTCCCGGCTTCTGTGATGCCCAGATGGAGGGGATACGAACTTTGGTTCGCAAAGTGCCAATATGCATCGATAGCCATGTGCACATCGGAGGCTTTCAACGACACTTTCATGTTGGTAAAGCCGGCATCCTCAAGCGCCCGCACGGTGATCAGGGCCGATTCAGCCAAGGCTTCCGCGGTCGGATACCCATACTTGTTCAAAACATGCCGATCCAACGATCCCGCATTCACGCCGATTCGCAAAGGGATCCCACGCTCGGTGACCGCCTTGACCACTTCCATGACCTTCCACCATGGGCCGATGTTGCCGGGATTGATCCGCACACAGTCCACAACTTCGGCCGCCATCAACGCTAGTCGATGATCAAAATGAATATCGGCAATCAACGGAACGGTCATCTGCGCTTTGATCGTGCGAAGCGCTCGGGCAGATTCCTTGTCCGGCACCGCCACGCGAATCAACTCGCACCCGGCTTCTTCTAATCGGCGAATCTGCTCCAAGGTCGCTTTGACATCGCTCGGGCTGGGTATGGTCATCGATTGGACGGAGATCGGCGCTCCCCCGCCAATCTTGACGGAACCGACCTGAATCTGTTTTGTCTTTCGCCGAGTAATCTGCATCGAGGTCACCCGCGCAACACGGCTTGCATGGACACGCGCTCGTACAACAGTTTGGCCTCTTCGAAAATCCCGGTGGCCGTCAAACCATATTTTTCACGCAGCAATTCTTGCGGCCCTTGCTCGATATACCGATCAGGCAACCCCAGACATCGAACAGGGAGATTCCACAAACCCTCATCCGAGAGCCATTCCAGAACCGCCGATCCGAATCCGCCCATGCGACAGCCCTCTTCGATCGTGAGCAGACATTTCACGTGACCGGCCACTCGACGAAGGAGCACCTTGTCCAATGGCTTCACGAACCGTGCGTTGACCACAGTCGCCGCAATGCCTTCCTCCGCCAATCGCGCTGCGGCTTCGACAGCAGGCGGCACCGTCACGCCCAGCGCCACCAGGGCAATATCGGAACCTTCGACAAGAAGTTCGCCGCTGCCTATGGGAACAGGCGGAGCCGCTTCGTCGATAGTCACACCGATCCCTCGCCCACGCGGATACCGCACAGCCGCCGGACCGTCATGCTGCAAGCATGTTTTCACCATCCGACGGAGTTCGTTTTCATCTTTTGGTGCCATGATCACCATATTGGGGACATGGCGCAAATACGCGAGATCGAAGGCGCCATGATGGGTAGTTCCGTCTTCGGCAACCAATCCCCCGCGATCGATACAAAACGTGACGGGCAAATTTTGTGTTGCCACATCGTGAACCACTTGATCATAGGCCCGTTGGAGAAATGTCGAATACATACACACCACCGGCCTCAATCCCTGAGCGGCCAACCCCGCGGCAAATGTCACGGCATGCTGCTCGGCAATCCCGACATCGTAGAGCCGATCAGGGAACACTTTTTCAAACGCCGAGAGACCTGTGCCTTCGCACATGGCCGCTGTGAGCGCGACAATGCGTTTGTCCTGGCGGGCCAAATCGATCAGCGTTTGCACGGCTACTTCGCTATACGAGGGCGTCGTCGACTTTTTCAGAGGACGCCCTGTTGCAAGGTCGAACGGCGAACAAGCATGGAACCACACTGGATCCCGCATGGCCGGTTCGTAGCCCAACCCCTTTTTGGTAATGACATGAAGCAGCGTAGGCCCTTTCAGCTTGAGCGTATTTTCCAAGGTGGGGAGCAGGTGGTCGAAGTTGTGGCCGTCGATGGGACCGACATATCTGAACCCGAGTTCTTCGAACAACAGCCCAGGCAGCAACAATCCTTTGGCCAATTCCTCAGCTCGAAGGGCCATGCGTTTCATGGGCTCGCCAATCTGCGGAATCGTCTCCAACAACTGTGACGTTTCTTCCCGTAACCGCGTGTAGAACTCGCCTGTAAACGTGCGATTGAGGTAGGCCGAGATGGCTCCGACATTGCGTGAAATCGACATTTGATTATCGTTCAATACCACCAGCAGGTCTTGCTTTAAATCGCCGGCATGTTGGAGCCCTTCCAGCGTCATGCCCGCCGTGAGCGCGCCGTCACCGACGACACACACCACTTTATAGTCTTCCGCCAAATGCCGACGCGCCTCGACAAAGCCGACCGCGGCTGACACACCTGTCCCAGCATGACCGGCATTAAATGTGTCGTACACGCTTTCTTCGCGCTTGCAGAACCCGCTCAACCCCCCGAATTGTCGGAGCGTATGGAACCGCTCTCGGCGACCTGTCAGGAGCTTATGGGTGTAGGTTTGATTGCTCGTATCCCAGATAATTTTGTCTTTGGGGGTGTTCAATAAATAATGCAGTGCGACGGTGAGCTCGACCACACCGAGGTTCGACGCCAGATGTCCGCCCACTTTCGACAACACCGGAATGATGAAATCCCGCACCTCTTGACACAGCGCCGGAAGCTGGTCAGGCGTCAGCTTTTTCACATCCAAAGGATTCTCGATCCTTTTCAATAAGGACATAGGAACACCCTTTCTCTTGACGATTCTCGACCAGAAAGAAAATGTATTGGAGACACACAAAGAAAGGCCATTGCTGGCGCAACTGAGCCACTTGCCGAAGTTTCACACAGTTTTTGCAGCCTGTCAATGCGAGCAGGCGAGCGACTCGCCGCTTCTCTCTCCATGCCCACGTTCACCGCCATCATGCCGGAGCGTTTCTAAGCATCCGTTTGCACATCATGAGGACTTCGTCGAAGACTGAGCGGCCTTGCTCTTTAATTGTTCGAGAAGCCCATCGAACGATGAAGTACGAATAATCCGGTCAAATTGGCGGCGATAGTTCTGCATCAGGCTGACTCCGTCAATCACCACATCGTAGACTTTCCACTCGCCGTTCTTGTTGATGAGTCGATAATCCAAGGGAATCTGGACCTTGGGCGATACCACCTTCGTCTGGACTTCCGCAAAATTTCCCTTCAGCCGCTCCTTCAAATATTGCACTTGTTCGCCGGAATATCCATCGACATTCCCGGCATAGGAATTCGTGAGAAATTGTTGAAAGAGTTGTACGAATTCCTGTTGCTGAGCTGGCGTTAATTTTCGCCAGTGTTTGGCCAACGTTCGCTTACCCATCTCTGCGTAATCAAATCGCCGACCAATCACCTCTTCCAATCGTTGGCGACGTTCCTGCTCCCGCCCGGGCTTGTTCATTTCAGGATCGGAGAGGATCGCGATCACGGCATCAACCGTTTCTTTGACCGCTTCCGTTGGCGTTTTTGCTTCCTCACCCGCCATCGAGCATGGGGCACTGGTCAAGACGATCGTCGCACAGAAAAGTCCTACCCGCAACAAGGCCTTAGAGTGCAGAGCCCGTAACATCGACCAGCCTCCGCCTTCGAATTGGCTCGTGGAAAGTGTCGTCCCCGCCGTCATGGTGTGTTCGCTCCTTTCGTGGACGCCCTGTGCATCGTTGGCTTATTGAACTGTCCCATGAATAAATTGGCTAATAACCTGTTCCAAATCGATACCGGACTCCGTATCCTGTATGACACCGCCGTTCCGAAGGCGCTCGCCGCTGCCCCCTGGAGAAATTTCCACATATTTTTCCCCAATGATGCCGCGCGTCTTGATCGATGCAATCGCATCGCTATAAATCGCCACACCGTCTTGGATCGAAAAAACGACATGCGCCTGATCGTCTTGAAGCCGAATGTCTTTCACACGGCCCACTTGGACCCCGGCAATTTCGACAGGCGCTCCCGGTTTGAGACCGGAGGCCGAGGAAAACTCCGCGTGCAATTCGTAATAATTTCCACCGATGAGCTCGAGCTTTCCCAACTTCACGGCCAAGTATCCGAGACAGATAACGCCCACCAGCACAAACATGCCGACGGTTAACTCAATTGCGCCCCGTTCCATTATTGCTCCGATCTCACCTGCCGGTGCTCGGAAGATGCTCCCGCCGTCGCTTTTGCATTATTGCCCACAGTCCACCGCTCGCATACCCCATCGAAGTCAATGCTCCCGACACGGTGCAACAGCAGCGGGCGCATCGTCGATGCAGATGAACTCCTGAACCCGAGGATCGGGAATCCGTTGAAATTCCTGCGACGGCGCCATGGCAAGAATTTTTCCGTCTCTGAGCATCGCGACCCAGTCCACGATGGAAAAAATCTTCGGAATTTCATGACTGACAATAACGCCCGTGAACCCAAACACCCGATGCATCGCTACGATGAGGTCATGGATGGATTTCGTCATCAAGGGATCCAATCCCGTCGTCGGCTCGTCAAACAAAATAATTTCCGGACCCGTGACGAGGGCGCGAGCCAACCCGGCTCGTTTTTTCATTCCGCCGCTCAGTTCCGCTGGATACTTATGCCCCATGTTCCCCAATCCTACGCGATCGAGCATGCCTTGAACCATCGTGGATAGCTCGGGCTCGCTAGCCAATTGCTTTTCCCGCAAGGGAAACGCCACGTTCTCGAAGACCGTCATGGAATCGAATAAAGCTGCGGACTGGAACAACATCGCAAACCGTTTTCGAATGGCATTCAATTCTTTGTCGCTAATGCGTGCGATATCGACCCCGTCCACGAAGACATGTCCTCGATCCGGTCGCAACAGGCCGATCATATGTTTGAGCAAGACGCTTTTCCCCTCGCCACTCGGTCCGATGATCGCTGTCAATCGACCGGCAGGAATCTCCAGATCGACTCCCCTGAGGACAGGCTGGCCACCCAATGTCTTATGAATGCCGGTGAGGGTAATCATGAAGACACGCCTCTCGAATTCGGCCAGCAATGGCTATGGCGTCCGCCCCTTCTTCGTGATTGATCATGCTATAACAACACGGAGGTGAGGAAATAATCCCAAACCAAGATCAATACCGATGTGAGCACGACGGCTTCCGTCGTCGCTTTGCCAAGCCCTTCTGCGCTCAATGTCGTGTAAAATCCTTTATAGCAGCAAACCCAACTGATAATCAGCCCAAAACTGATGGATTTGAGAATGCCCCCGTAGACATCGCGCCATTCTACAGCAGATTCAATGGAACTCCAATACGATCCCGAACTGACGCCCAGCAAATTGACCCCCACCAAATGCCCTCCCCAAATGCCCACAATGTCGAACATCGCGACCAACAAGGGCACGCCGACGACGCTCGCCACCAACTTGGGCGTAATCAAATATTGCAACGGATTGATGGCCATGGTTTCAAGCGCATCAATTTGCTCGGTAATGCGCATGATGCCGATTTCCGCCGTCATCGCCGAACCTGCGCGGGCCGTCACCATGAGCGAAGCGAGGACGGGGCCCAATTCGCGGATCATGCTCAAAGCGACCGCCGATCCCAGCAAGGCTTCCGATCCGAATTTTCTGAGCGAATAATAGCCCTGGAGTCCTAACACCATCCCGGTAAACGTGGAGGTGAGAACCACAACGAACGTCGATTTAAACCCAACGAAATGCAATTGCTTGACGATCAGAGAAAACCGAAACGGCGGGCGACATAACCAGGAAAGGGTCCGCAGGAGAAACAAAAACATCCGTCCCATTTCCTCGATGAGGAGTAACGTCCCTGCTCCGATTTTGCGAACAGCCAGAACCGGGATTCTAGCCATGTCCGAGAACCTTTTGGGATTTCGACACCGGCTCCCATGTCGCTGATGCGAAAAACGCATGGAAAAAATTTGTCAATACTCGAGATGCCCGATCCATGGCGCACTTGAGACGATACATCTCCTTGATCCGTTGGGGCGACATCAACGCACCGATCCCGTGAACCCACCCACGCGGAGAGAGAAACAGATTGAAATCGACGGGTAAATCGTTGGACACGCCATCGGTAATCGACCGGATAACTAGAAAGGGGCACCGATGCTCATGCGCCACCCACCCTATAGCCGCACTTTCCATATCGACACCGACCGCTCCCGTCTTCTCAGCCATCCTGCGCTTTTCATGCGACGACGGAAGTATTCGCCCAGCGGTAACGACCTTCCCTTGCAACATAGGCATCTCCAGCCTGTTTCCGAGTTCGACCGTGCCCAGCATGACAGCGTGATGACAGCGCAGACCCTCCACGACCGGGAGCGCATCCGGCCAGGGCTGAACCGACTCGACAGAATGGGCGACGACCAACGTTCCGACATCAGCGGGGTGAAGACCACCGATGAAGCCGGATGCGATAATCAGATCCACACCCTCCGAAGAGCAGAGATCCTGACACGCCCGAGCAGCCTTTATCGGGCCGATCCCCGTCCGAATCAACACGACACGGCGAGAGTCATCAAATCCCGTCAGACGAGTCGCAGTCGACGTGCGGATGTATCGAAAGGAGGATAGCGCACGTTGAACGGCCCGGAATTCCCAGAACGTTGCCGTGAAAACGGCGATGGTGAGATCGAAACCCATCGGATACGTCAACAGAGGAGGGCGATGCCTTTCGCCTTGCAGATCGAAATGGGCAACGGGGGTCAGCCGCCGGTTCAACCGCCATGCGCAGGAACATGAATTCGTTTCTAAGAGAAAGACCTCCGCCGCACCGCCTGCGCGGCTTTGCGCAATTCATCGGCCCTCGACTGTCCTTGCATTTTGACATTCCGATACATGGCAAGCGCCCAGAGCGGGAAATATTTGCTATAGCCGTGATAGCGAAGATAAAACACCCGCGGAAATCCCGTGCCGGTATGCAAGGGCTCATCCCATACGCCATCCTCACGTTGGTGCTTGAGTAAATAATGGACGCCACGAAGCACGTTGATCGAATCCGAGACACCGGCCGCTAACAAGCCCATCACGGCCCATGCTGTCTGAGAAGGAGTGCTCTCCCCTCTTCCGGCCCACGCCGGATCCTCATACGAGAGGCAAGATTCGCCCCATCCCCCGTCTTGATTCTGAACAGACTCCAGCCATGTCACAGCCCGTTGGATCCACGGGGCGGACATGTCCATGCCGATCGCGCGCAACCCCGACAACACACACCATGTCCCATAAATGTAATTCACCCCCCACCGTCCATACCAACTGCCATTCGGCTCCTGCTCCCGACGCAAAAACTCCAACGCCGGTTGAACGGCCGGGTGCGTTCGATCGTATCCCAGAGTGCCCAACATTTCGAGACATCGACCAGTCAGATCCGCAGTGCTAGGATCCAAAAGAGCCTGATGATCCGCAAACGGGATTTTATTGAAGATCAAGCGATTATTATCTTTGTCATAGGCTCCCCACCCCCCATCGGAGCTTTGTAGCGCCAGTACCCATTCATAGCCGCGACGAATCGCATCATCCTGCTCCGCAGGGGGCATCGCATGCAGTTTCGCCAGCGCGATCACTACCGCGGCGGTATCATCGACGTCGGGATACCATTCGTTTTCAAATTGGAAATACCAGCCGCCCGGTTTTGCCTGCGGAGCCGAAACGATCCAATCACCAATGCGTGCGCATTGGCGAGCGCGCAACCACGATGCCGCTCGAAGGAGCGCTGGATGATCCAACGGCAAGCCACGCTCGATCAACATGTTGATGGTCAGGGCCGTATCCCACACTGGAGAAAAACAAGGTTGCACATGCATCATCGGAGGGGAAGGATTGCCGTCCGGAGCCGCGGTATGCACCTCGAGGGCTTCGATTTCCGACAAGGCTTTGGCTCGCACAGGATGATCCGGCGAGTAGCCCAATACCTGCAAGGCCATGACAGAATTCGCCATAGCCGGATAAATGGCGCCGAGACCGCCTTCTCCCTGCATATGCTCGAGCATCCATTGTTCGGCCCTTTTCAATGCCCGGCGCCTCAACTCGACCAAAGGATAACATTCGTATAACTTCAACAGGCCATCGACCCATACGAAAAAGTTTCGCCAACTGAACCACGCGGCATCTCGCTGGAAGGGAGGGGAGGTTCGATAATCGACCCGCTCGGGCGGAACGACAAAAAGCTCCTCTACGCCCTGCTCTCGAGCAATCGGACAGAGGGGCCGATAGGCAAAGATGATGAGTAGCGGGATAATGACCGCTCTCGACCAGTACGATACAGCATAGAGATTGAAGTACAGCCAGCGTGGGGCCAATACGAGTTCGGGAGGCATACTCGGTATGCCGCGCCAATCGTATTGGCCGAACAACGCCAACATGATCTTCGTGAACACATTGGCTGAGACAACGCCCCCCTGACGCAAAATCGCCTCGCGCGCCAATTGCATGGCGGGCTCATCAGCGGACACGCCCGCCAGCTTCAGGGCAAAATACGCTTTGACAGACGCGCTTACATCTGCAGGGCCGCCTGCATAAATCGACCACCCCCCTTCAGGTAATTGGGTGTGCAGCAAATAGCGCACCGCTTTTCGCTCGCGATCCAAATCTACCTGATTGAGAAAGCGTCGCAGCATGATGTATTCAGAAGTCAGCGTCGTATCCGCTTCTAACTCGTGAACCCAATAGCCATTCTCGGAGTCTTGGTGCGCTAAAAACCATGCTGCGCCTCTGTGCAAAGCGTCTTCGATGGCTTCAGCATGTCCGGCCACAGTCGGCTCAGCTCGTCCGAGAACTTGTGAGGACTCGACCACCGGATGCGGATTATGGGAGACCAGTTTCAATGGTGGGGCTTTCCTTCGCGATCGAACTCCGCTGCGAGGAAGCCCCAAGGCGATATTGTTCAAGAGACTATCAGATAAGCGCACAATGAGAGCTTTCAATCGTTTCATGGATCCATTCTTCGTGGCGGTTAAGGGAAGGGCGACGCGGGAGCATGCTAAGGCAATCGAGGCCAAGGCACGCTATTCGTAAAGAAACCAGTAATTGCTAGGGCTTATAACAACCGCATCGAAAGCCTGTCAAGAAATCTTTGGGAAGCAGGTGGAAGAAGCTCGGGCGAGTCAGCATGGCAATCGGAAGAGGAAGCATTCAACCGACTAGGTGGAGAGCAAAATAATTTTCTCCCGGTGATGCGTGACATGACGGGTACCATTTCGCGTATCGAACACGACCGGAGCATGTTCGACGATCATGTCATAGTCAAAGGCCGAATGAGCCGTCAAAATGAGGGCACACGCGCTGCTCGCCAAGAGATCCGGCGTAATGGCTTGGGATCGATACTCCTGGCCTTCGAGCATCAGCGTTGGGGTAAAGGGATCCGAATACCGTAGCAACGCGCCTTCTCGCAACAACAGGGCCATCACCTTTGTTGCAGGCGATTCCCGTGGATCGCCAATATCGGCTTTATACGTGACCCCCAATACAAAAATGGGAGCGTCTCGCAAACATCGTCCATAGCGATTCAGAATCCGTTGCAGCTTATTCACCACAAAATAGGGCATGCCTTCGTTAATTTCGCCTGCCAACTCGATAAAGCGCGTATGCAGGTCATACTCCTTCGACTTCCATGCTAAATAATAGGGATCCAACGGGATACAATGGCCTCCGACGCCGGGCCCGGGATAAAACGGCATGAACCCGAAATTCTTTGTCGCCGCCGCATCGATGACTTCATACACATTGATCTTCATCCGCTCGCATAATTGCGTGAGTTCGTTGACCAGAGCAATGTTGACCGAGCGAAACACATTTTCGAATACCTTGGTCATTTCAGCGACCCGGGGGGAGCTGACGGGGAAAATCTTAACAATTGATTGCTCGTAAAACAGTTGGGCAACATCTCGACACGCATCCGTGACCCCTCCGACCAACTTATACGTATTGTGAGTTTTGAAGGTTCGATTGCCGGGATCGACCCGCTCAGGAGAAAAGGCCACAAACAAATCCTTGCCGGCCATCAATCCCTTTTGCGTTAATTTGGGAAGAATGACTTCCTCCGTCGTACCAGGATATGTGGTGCTTTCCAGGACGACCAACATGTCAGGATGAACATACCGGGATAATATTTCCGTGACTTTCACAATCGCCGTCAGGTCGGGCTCTTTATTCTTTGTCAATGGCGTGGGGACACAAATCAACACGATGTCGCAATCTCGCAGCACAGAAAAATCTGTGGTCGCAACCAAGCGCGTGCTTTCCACAACCTCCTTCAATTCTGCGTCGACGACGTCAGAGATATAGTTGTTGCCTTTATTGACCGATTCGACTTTTTCCGGAACCTCATCGATGCCGATAACGGTGAACCCAACTTTTGCATTCAAAACCGCAAGCGGAAGCCCCACATAACCCAAGCCCACCACCCCAACTCGCGCCGATTTATCTTGAATTTTCTTCACCAACGACATCGATACTCCTCCTCTCTGTGCGATACTTTTTCTTGTCATCTCTCACCCTTTTCGGGGAGCCGATGGGAGAACTTAACCGACAGAATGGATAGCCACCATTTACCCAAGATCGTGGCTGTCTTGGAGAAGGCGCATGGAATCGCAATCTGTGCGCGGGGACATAGTGCGAGCGCGTCCTTGTTACGAGGACACGTCATTGATGACGTTTTTCAAAACTTTGTCCTGGTCAATCGTCCAGACATCGCAGGTAGCATCGCTATCGATATTGCCAATAGCGACGGCGACAAAGCCTGTCGAGGAGACCGAATCTAACGTCGAAGTTGAGCACCCTGGCGGCAACGTTCCCGCACTGGCTTTTCCAAGCTCATAGTAATAGCGCTGCGACGATCCGCTGACGGCAAACCCGATCGCGTTGAAATCATCAATATAGCTGTTATGTTCGGCAAAATACGCAATTTCCGCTGTATGAATCGCTACCAAGTTGTTTTTCGCTTCGGTCTGCTTCGCTCGGGCCTGATAGCGAAGAAAGTTTGGGATGGCGATCGTCGCCAAAATGCCAATAATAGCGACCACAATCATCAACTCGGTCAGACTGAACCCATGCTCGCTCTTGAGAACCCCGCCCATACCTACCCTCCGTTCCAGGGTCAGACTCATATCAATCCCTGCTCTCGCTAATCCGTGACGCGTTGCAGCAGTTCACTATTCGTGCCTAGTATCATATCGTGAGCGGCTGACGACAGCTTAAGTTTAAGGGCGCAACGGAATTCCACACCCATCCATCCACCCGCGAGCACAAGCCTACGAACGATTCACCTCTGATTCGCGCTAATGGCTCCAAGACACGACGCGTCCGGACCACAGAAAGAGAGACGAAGAGCTGCGATAGGATGATGCATCTGAAAAAGTGCTATGGCGTTTCCGGTGTAACAACGGAAGCTTGAAGGAGTGGATCGCCAAACCCTTCTTCTTGATATCGTTTGATGAGTGTTTTATTGGATGAATCCAACTTGATGGAACGCAGCCAGGCTTTTTTGGCTTTATCCCGCTCCTGTCGAATCAAATAAATCTCCCCAAGATGCTCGTAAATCACGGGGTCATCGGAAACCAAAGAGGCCGCTCGTTCCAATGTTGCCAAGGCTTGGTCGATGCGGCCCATTTTATAGAGCGCCCATCCTAAGCTATCGATATAGTAGCCATTGTCAGGCTTCAGCTCCACCGCCCGTCGAGTCAATCGCAGAGCGTCCTGAATCCGTATTCCCCGATCCGCAAAACTGTATCCCAAATAATTCAGCGCATCGGTATGGTCGGGATTGAGCTCCAACGCCCGCTCCATGGCTCGAACGACGTCGTCGAACCGATCGAGTTTGTCATAGGCCGTCCCTAAATGAAAATGGAGATCCGCATTATTAGGATTTTGACGAACACCTTCCTCGAACACCTTGGCCGCCGCCCCAAAGTCATCGGTCTGCATATGGGTCAATCCCAAGAGAATATACGGCTCTGGTTTTTGCGGATGTAAATTCACGGCCCGCTCCAAATAGGAACGAGCGTCGTCATAGTGCTTCAAGCGATAGGACACAAAGCCAAGATGCAAGACGCTATCATAATATGTAGGATCGATCTCCAGATTAGTTCGATAGGCCTGAATCGCTCGGTCATACGCTTTCATCTCTTCGAAGATCTGCCCCAAGTAATCCCGCACCCGTAACTCGTTCGGTCGCTGCTGCAGAATCGCCCGCAATTCTTGGACCGCTTGCTCGTATTCCTTCATTTCACCGTGAACAAGCGCCACGCGAATCTTTGCGCTGAGATCGTCGGGATTATCCCGGAGAATATGGTCAAGCTCTTGCAAGGCGGCTTCATAGGCACGTGTTTTCAAATGGAGCCGAACCAATTGAAACCGAAACTCGCGATGATGCGAGTTAACATCTTTTAAATATCGCGCATAGATGTCCTTGGCTTGATCGAGCCGACCCTGCTTTTCCAACAAGGCAGCCAACCTTCGATACGCCCGATCATAATCCGGCTTGAACTCGATGGCCTGTTCAAACGCGCGGCGCGCCTCAACCAAACGCCCTTCATCGGCCGCCAGAACGCCCAGGTAAAAAGAGGCTTCAGCGGAACGAGGGTACCGCTTCAACTCCGCTTCAAAAGTTTGTTGCGCCTCAGCAGTTCGCTTTAAGCTCAGGAGAAGCACCCCCTTCATCACCCTCACGCGCGGTCGGTCCGGATCCTGACGGATCACGCGCTCATAGAGCGCTAACGCCTCGTTCGCATGATCGGCTCCGGCATAAATTCTCGCTAATTGCAAGAGAATCGAACTCTCGGCGACCTTATCCACTGGAATGCGCTTCGCCATCGCCACCGCCGCATTCATCTCTCCATTTAAATAATGCAACTTGGCGATGCTCAATTTCAGAAAAACCGAATCGGGATCAAAGGCCAAACCTGTTTGATATTCCTGAATCGCTTGACTCAGGTTATGATCCAATTCAGCCAGGTACCCTCGGAGAAAATGAAACGAGGCGTCAGGAGACGCCCATGACGACGAGACCGTAGGCGCGGGGCCAACGGACCGCTTGGTATCCGGAGCAGTTCCACAAGACAGCATCATCACCGGCACGATCCCCACGAGCAGGGTCACGCGATACCACTGTCTGAGTTCCGCTATCTGAAATCGGTTGAAACATCGATTGTTCATAGCCTCATCCTCGCGGCACATTCGCCATTGCCGATTTTCGTGCGCGCCAAGCGCTTTCTAGCGATTCGGCCACTTTCCATGCGACCTTTTTACCTATGTTTTACCTATATTATGTCTCTATGGTCTTTTTCAAGATTATTGAATTTGGCATATCGCTCGTGAAATTGCAAAAGCCGGTCTCCGATCGGACCATTCCGGTGCTTTCGCACCAGAATATGCGCAATGCCTTTTTCGTCGCTCTCTGGATCATAGACTTCATCGCGATAAATGAACATAACGACGTCGGCATCCTGTTCGATGGCCCCGGACTCCCGGAGATCAGCCAAGACCGGAATGGGCGGTTTCCGATTTTCGACAGCCCGGCTGAGCTGGGAGAGCGCCACAACCGGAATCCCCAATTCCTTTGCCAACGCTTTCAAGCCACGCGAAATATCAGAAATCTCCTGTTGTCGGGATTCGGCATCCCGTCGCCCTTCCATTAACTGAAGATAATCGATCACCAGCAAATCCAACCCATGCTCCGCTTTCAGGCGCCGGGCTTTGCCGCGCATCTGCTGAACCGTGAGGTTTCCGGAATCATCAATGAAAATCCGGGCGCGCTCCAATCGACTAGCTGCCGCCGTCAGCGCCACCCAATCCGACTTCGATAGCTGTCCGGTCCGAAGAGCATGAGAATCCAACAAGGCTTGGGAACTCAACATGCGGAGCACCAATTGAGCTTTCGACATTTCCAAACTGAAAATGCCGACGGAAGCATTCGCCTCCAAGGCCGCATGCTCTACAATCCCCAACGCGAGACTGGTTTTCCCCATGCTCGGCCGGCCCGCGATGATGATTAAATCGGTCGGCTGCAATCCTGCAAGGAGATTGTCGAGATCGGTAAAGCCTGTCGGAATTCCGGTGATCCGTTCCTTTCGACTATACAACCGATCGACCAGTTCCACGCTTTCCTTAATGATGTGACTGACCGGCTGGAAAGCCTGACCCAGCTTCCCCTGGGCCAGACGAAAGACTTCCCGCTCGGCAAATTCCAACAGCGTCTCTGGATCAGCTGTGCCGTCATATCCCCGAGTGACGACGTCTGTGGCGGTGCGAACCAAATTTCGCATCAGGGCTTTGTCGCGAACGATCTTGCAGTGATACCGGATATTGGCTGCACTGGGAACCATCTGCACCAGCTCGGCAATATACGTCGCTCCCCCAACGTGATCCAATTCACCCTGCGCACGGAGATATTCCGTCAGGGTAATTTGATCGACAGCCTCGTTTCGCTCGGACAAGGCCACCATGGCCCGAAAAATACTGCGATGTGCGGTGCGATAAAAATCGTCTTCTGTCAGCAGTTCCATCGCGCGATTGAGCGCCGCATTGTCTAACAGGATCGCACCGAGCACTGACTGTTCCGCTTCGAGATTCTGCGGAGGCAAGCGAAGATTCGTGATTTCCGAGAGAGACATCGCTGATTGAGACATGACGGCCTTACCCCTGAGTTCTTGTTACCAATCGCACCAGCAGCCGAGATTTGTCACTCATACGACAAGCCAGAATGGGTCTTAGGACGGACGCGAGCCAGGGGCCCTTCCATCGGCACCTTCGGACAATACCGATGTATGCAACACGGATGGAAGATCGCCTTGTTGTACTTTACTCGCACGGAAAGACTGGCCTGGAAGCGCGACGAACGCTTCTGTTTTTGACAATCCATCAGCGCCGAGCATTACGATCGCAGAAGCCGAGATATACCGCCTCTGCTTTCGAAGATGTCGTATTTGCAACGCTTCAGCCGATAGAACCGTATCTTGCACGACAGTCCAGCCTGAGGCACGAAGCCGCTGGGCAAGCTTCCAGGCTGCCTGATACTGGCGTGGGGCCGAAAGCACGACAACCGGCAACCGAGCTGTCTTCTGGGAGCCGTCACCTGGACGCATCGCGGCAAACAACCGATCGATATCGACAGCAAAACCTGTCGAAGGAAGATCTCGCCCAAACCGGCCAATAAGATGATTATAGCGTCCCCCTCCGCCTAGTTCGCGTCCCACTGTGTCGGTAAACACATCGAAGACCACGCCGTCATAATAATCGAACCCTCGAAATTCTCCTAGATCCAGCACCACATGATTGCCACAGCCAGCCTTGATCAGGAATCGATACACGGAAGCCAATCGATCAAGCGGTTCCCGCAATGCTGGATCCCGTCCAGCAATCCGGCGTCCCCATTCCAAGACATCGTCGCGCCCACAGCGCTCCAGTGTTTCCAACAAGGTTCGGGCTAATCGACGTGAGACACGCTCCTGAGCCAAGACTTGCTCAAGACGCGGGAGATCTTTATGTGCTGCAGCATATTCAGCCTCTCTTCGTTTCTCCGGCGACAATCCAGACTGAACGAGCAATCGCTGATAGAACCCCACGTGTCCCAATGAAACGGTAAAGTCCGGTAGCCCCGCCGCCTTCATCAGCTCGACCAACAATAGCAGTAATTCCGCATCGAAATGCGGACCATCTACGCCGATCAATTCAACCCCGATTTGAAAAATTTCTCGATCGCGGCCTACATGTTCCGGTTCGTAACGAAATACCGTCGAACGGTAACAGAAGCGAAGAGGAAGTTCCGCTCCCCCCATTCCCATAGCGACAATCCGTGCAATCTGTGCAGTCACATCGGGGCGAAGCACCAAGATGCGCCCCGTGGTCCAATCCGCAAACTTGAAACATTTCTCCAGAACCGGTGGGGCCAAGCCCGCCGACAGAACATCCAAGTACTCGAACGTGGGAGGTATAATTTCTCGGTACCCCCATTGACCGATACGGCCGAGCAACACTTCTTCCAAACGGCGCACGTGCTCAGCCGTATCAGGGAGCAACGCCGCTGCACCGATGGGAATGAGGGAACGCGGCGCGTTCACCGTGGAATGCACGTCCGACCCTTTCAATTTGGGACCTACTTAACTCGAGGAGAGGACAGCGCAGAGGCAAAGTAAAGGGTGGTCAGCTTCCTTTGGAAAGATCCACCACTCGCACCGATAGGATATCACGTTCTTGTTTGAGACGATTCAGCACTTGTGGCGGGAGAGGTTCGTCCAACCCGATAATCAACAAGGCGCGCCCACCACGCTCCGCTCTCGAACATTGCATTTGCGCAATATTCACGGAATGCTCGCCCAACACCTGTCCGACGATCCCGATCACCCCAGGTCGATCGACATTATAAATAAGGAGCATGTGACCTTCAGAGACGACCTCGACCTGAAACTCGTTGATGTCGATAATCCGGGGCTCTTTGCGGTGGAATAACGTTCCGCCGAGTGTGTGCTGTTGCGATCCAGCTTCGACTTTGATTCGAAGCAAACTCGTATAGTCGCCGGCATCTCCGCTTTTGACCTCTTTGACCTCGATACCCCGTTCCTTTGCCACCAAGGGAGCATTCACATAGTTGATCACGTCTTCGAGAATCGGAGCGAGCAGCCCTTTCAACACCGCCACGGTAATCGGAGCCACCGTCATATTGGCGACGTCACCAAAATACTCGACTGTAACCGATCTGAGTCCTCCTTCTAGCAACTGCGCCTGAAAGGATCCCATCCGCTCCGCCAGCGTCAAATACGGCTGGAGTTGTGGCAACACATCCGGTGGAACAGAAGGCATATTCACGGCACCCCGAGCAATGCCGCGTTTGAAGTAATCAACAAATTGCTCGGCGATCGCGATCGCCACGTTTTCTTGGGCTTCCTCGGTGGAGGCCCCAATATGCGGGGTGCCAATAAAATTCTCGAGCGATAACAGCGGATGATCCGATGGCACCGGCTCGGTCTCAAACACATCGAACGCAGCAGCCGCGACGTGTCCCGATTGTAGGGCTTCATACAAATCTCGTTCATCGACGATACCGCCTCGTGCACAATTGACGATCATCACACCGGGCTTCATTTGTTTGATCGCTTCGGCATTGATCAATCCCCTCGTTTCAGCAGTCAAAGGTGTATGGACAGAAATGATGTCAGCACGCTGAAACAGCTCTGGGAGCGTCACCACTTCAATCCCCCGTTGCTGCGCACGAGCCGGATCGAGATAAGGGTCATAGCCGATCACATTCATACCCAGGCCTTGCGCGAGTTTCGCCACGTACGAGCCGATCTGTCCCAACCCCACCAGACCCAACGTTTTGTTGGCCAATTCGGTCCCCATGAACCGGTTCTTTTCCCACTTCCCTGCTTTGACCGACGCCGTCGCTTGGGGGATTCTTCGGCTCATCGCGACCAGCATGGCGATAGTGTGCTCAGCCGTGGTGACCGTATTCCCGCCAGGAGTATTCATCACCACGATACCCCGACGCGTCGCAGCCTCGCTATCGACATTGTCCAGACCGGTTCCGGCACGGCCGATAATCCGCAACCGCGTGCCCGCCTCGATCACATCCGCGGTCACCTGGGTTCCTGACCGGACAATTAATCCCTCGTACTGCCCGATTTCTTTGCACAATTCTTCTTTGGACAAATTGGTTTTGACGGTGACCTTGAACCCTGCGCGCTCAAGGATCTCGACACCACGTGGCGATAATTTGTCGCTAATCAGAATGTTCATGATACCCCGAAATCACCCCGCTTTTTGCGCTGACGCACACAACAATTCTTGGGCTTTTCCCACACCCTGTCCAAGCCGAATCGGATAACCAAGATCTTTCAACACCATCTCCACCGCGGCCATGCCCATAATGACATCGAACGTATCGACATATCCCATGTGAGAGAGTCGAAAGATTTTCCCTTTCAAGTGATCCTGTCCGCCAGCCGCGGTAATACCGTATTGCTCACGCAGCTGTTTGTATACGGCTTGGCCATCGATACCAGGCGGAGCGGCGATCACCGTCAAGGCATCGCTGGGCCGGCCTTTGGTAAACAAGGAGAGGCCAGCCGCCTGAACGGCCTCCCGCATGGCATGAGCTAATCGACGTTGTCGTGCAAACATATTCTGGAGCCCTTCCGCTTTCATCATGCGAAGGACGGCTTCCAACCCGACAATCATCGAAACGGCTGGCGTATATGCCGTTTGATTCTTTGCCTGAGCATCGCGTTCTTTCTTGAAATTAAAATAAAAGGCGCTATTTTTTGCTTTCTCCGCCAATCGCCACGCCTTTTCGCTCACGCTCACAAAGGCCAAGCCCGGTGGCAGCATGAAGGCCTTTTGAGAGCCAGCCACCACCACGTCTAACGCCCATGCATCGGTCGGAATATCGAAGACCCCCAGTGCGGTAATGGCGTCGACGACCAAAATCGTTTCGTCCCGCTCTCGAACGAGCTCGGCCAACGCCTTGATATCATGGGCGATTCCCGTCGATGTTTCGCTCGCTTGAACATAGCCGGCTTTGATGGAAGGATCCTTTCTCAGCGCCTCGTGCACGAGCTGCGGATCGACTTCCTGCCCCCACTCGACTTTGATTTCCACCACATGGACGCCGAACGTTTGGCACAGTTTTCCCCATCGTTCGCCAAATTTCCCTCCGTTGATGACAATGGCCTTATCCCCCGGCGACAAAAAATTGCTGACGGCTCCTTCCATCGCGCCGGTGCCGGAAGAGGCAAGAATCAAGACATCCTGGGCTGTTTGAAACACCGTTTTAAGATCGTTTCGAACCCGCCCAAACAAGTCCGCAAATTCAGGTGCGCGATGATGAATGACCGGAGTTGCCATGGCCAAAAGCACCTCCGGTGGGACTTGGGTGGGACCCGGAGCTAACAAATAACGTTTGAGCATACACAGAATCTCCGTGTTCGGATCTTTACGAAATGAAAAACCCCATCAAAACTCTGCTTGTTCTTCACAGAAACGGGTTCTCGCATCACGGTGCATTCAGCACGAGCAGCAAGGCACGCTACCATAGGGTTTGGAGCCAGTCAAGAATGGAATGTCTTGTTTTCCCAGAATTCGATGCCCTAGAATGACGCCTGCTCGATGAGCGGTGCCGGGTTGAGACCGGAAGGAGGCAGTGTGAAAGGCTTATCTTTTGAACAACGGGGTGAAGGACATCATTACAAAGTCATTCTCCACATCGATCACTGTTATGTGCCTGTAAGCGACGACGTGGTCGAAGCGCTCATCCCTTATGCTTCATCGTCTCCGGAGCAATTCCTTCCCGTGTTTCTGGATAAAGTCGGCTATTCCTCTTATCTGAGAGAACAAATTCAAGCTGCTCTCAATCATGGCCCTGACGCGAATACCCAAATTGCCCGCCTGCAGCAATTCTTGAGAGAACAAGCCTGATGTTTTTTCATGAATTCGGTCAGCCCACGACTTTGTCCATGAAATTCAAAATCCGTGTCTTGCGCTCGGGATTTTTTTCGAGCGCCAATGCTTGTTCATAATGCGCGGAGGCTAATTCCGGTTTGCCTTTTTCATCATAGACTCGACCAATGCCGAAGACAGCGTGAGCATCGTTCGGATCGACTTTCACGGCTCTACTGAAATAATCCAAGGCGATATCGAATTGCCGTTTTTCAAAATAATACCAGCCGAGCGCTGTCGCAGCCGGGGCAAAGGCCTCGTTGATCCGTAAGGCTTCCTCATACTCTCGTTTGGCAAGATCCTTACGTCCTTTGCTCTCATAAACCCCGCCCAACGCAAAATGCACTTCGGCATCCTCTGGACAAATCGCCAAAGCCTTTTTGTATTCCTCGATCCCGGCATCAATCTTGCCTTGCTCGACTAGAGCGCAAGCAAGGTTCGTATGCGCAATCAATTCATGGGGTCGCAGTTTGATGACTTCCCGATACTGCGGGATTGCCATTTCCAAACGACCTTGCTCCTGATATGCCACTCCCAAGTTCAACCGCGCCGCCACATAAGCGGGATCGCGCTTGAGCGCTTCGCGATAGGCTTTGATCGCCTCCTCACTGCGAGCCAGGCGCTGATAAATTTGTGCCATGAAAAAGTGTGGATAGGGAGAGTGAGGATCAGCGTTTGCCGCCGCTTGGTAGGACCCGATGGAGGCCTCGGACTTCCCTGACTGCGCCAGAAACAGACCTTCGATCAAATGGATCACGCTATCCGCCGGGTAACGGCTCCTCATTGCGTTGACCCAGCCCCCGACCCGTTCGATATCCGAGGATTCGGAGAGACATCGACTATGAGCCTGCCAGGCTTTCCCAAATTCTTCTTCAATCAAATGCACCACGTTCAGCGCAAAATGAGGACGAGGATCGGTGTCAACGTTCTGCGCCCAAACCGATGCCAACTCCTTGACGGCAGCCCAGTCAGCCCGCCGGAAGGCGGCAGCGATCGCCTCCTCTTGGTTGTTGTCGTGGTACGGAACGTGGTTGGCTTCGATATTCATAGGAGTCGTCCTTGTTGCATGGTGAAAGGACCTCAAAGAGCCGAGATGATTCGTTGCCAGAAAACCTCCAACGTCGACAAAATGCTAACCCGCATGGATCTCTCACTCTCAATCATTCTGTCCTCGATTCACCGAACCAAGGATTCATCGACTTCAGGAGGCGTGGCCTCGATCTTGTCGCCGAGAAACGGATAGCGAGCCGCAATCTGTTCTTTCATCCGCCAGGCGATACGCCGGTACGACCAATGCCCTTTGACGCCGGAACGCAGTCGAGCGATGTACTCGGCTTCCGCAAAATCCATTTTAAAGAGACACCGGACCTTGAATCCAAACGGAATTGCATAGAGAGCCGCTTCTTGACTCTCCCCTCGGAGCGCCTCGATGTCCCGTTTCACGGCTTCCATAGCCTGCACATAGGACGGTTCGAGGCCTACCTCCTGCAGGATCGGTGGCACATCAAAGCCGTGAAGGGTCGTAAAGGGTTGTTGGATCTGTTGGCAGCGACGGTGGCGGTGCAAATCTCGCCATCCCCCGATATCCATGAGCACATCGAAGATAAATGTATAACCGGAACGAAATTCTGGCACCAGTTCATCGTGAGGCCCGCGCGTGCGTAGCACCTCTTCGACTAATCGCCGTTTTTCTTGTTCGGGCCATGCTTGAACATGATCCAAAATCGTGCGATACGGTGCGTGGCTGACACGATACAACAGGGTGGCGGCGATCTCATCGAGTGGGGGATGCGCATCGATCAAATCCACATCGCGCTGCTGCATCCATGCACTCGGGCGGTCGATGCCCCATCGTCGCAGTTGCTCTTTCGCCTCGCGGGTCAGATCGCGATACACGGTGGAGAGGTAGGCACTCGGCCCCGCATGGCGGGCAAGCGTCGGAGCTAATGGCGTCGGCGGTTCGCCCTTGACGCCTTGAAGCTCCGCCCATAGTTGAAGCGGAGGTTTGGCGCAGACTTCTTTTAATTCCTGACCAATGGCCTGCAATTCCGGCATCTGCATGGAAAGGAAGCGCGTAATTTGCTTTTCGAGCGTCCGAATGCTCACCACCTGACCCACGTTCGTTTTGGTGCCGAGTGTCAACAAATACCTCGTCACATCGTAGGCCCGAGCTGCGATCGTCCGTTCATACTGGGACGCGGTCATACCTTCCGGTCGTGGGTATCGCTCCTGCAAGAACTCTTTCAACGGCTCTTGAAGGAGCGCATAGACGCTGAACAAGCTCCCTTGAATTCCTCGATATCGTGCTTCGACCTCCGTCCCGACGATCGCTTCTGGTACCACGCTACCGGCTGTCGCAAAATTTTGGTAGCGGCTCGACTTTGCTTGGCCATCCCAGAGTGGTTCGTCTTCGAGACGGATCGCGGCGAATTCGGAAATATTTTCCAGACAGATGGTCACATGTCCGAGATCCGCGATCGACCCATGTCCATACGCAAAATAAAATTGTTCCCAAAATTTTTCCGAGGAATGGGCATGAACCCAGCGGAGACTCTCTTCGATCGAATCGGGCGACCGGCTATAGCGGGCGAGAGCGTAGGCCGCCGGTTCCGGCGGCATCGGCGCTAGGGCGACAATACGGCGTGCATCACGCTGGTCAGGCATGGACATCCTTTCAGGCGATCGACGCCTCACTATAAGACGACGTTCGGAAAGAACTCAAGTGACGTCCCATCACCTATGGTGTCGAACTTGCATCCACATGATCCGCTCGCTACACTCAGCGGCCCTAACGTTCGGCACGTCCCTATCCGAATCAGCTCAGCATGGCCATGTCTCAGCAATCCATCCATGGACAATGGTCGTCCCGATGGACATTTATTCTTGCCGCCACCGGCGCAGCCGTTGGGTTAGGAAACATCTGGAAATTTCCTTATCTCACCGGTGTCCACGGCGGCAGCGCCTTCGTGCTGGTCTACATCGTCTGTGTGGCCGCCTTGGGGATCCCCTTGATGATGGCCGAGATCCTGATCGGACGCCGAGGCCGATACACCCCGGTCAATACCATGAAAATTCTCGCGGAGGAAAGCGGAGCAGGGCCATGGTGGCAGAGCGTGGGATGGCTGGGCACGTTGGCCGGCATGTTGATTTTATCGTATTACAGCGTCATCGGTGGATGGACGTTGGCGTATGTGTTCAAATCGGCCACGGGAGCCTTCCGCGGCGTGACGGGCGCCAGCGCTCACACCATGTTCGAGGCTTTTGTGGGCAATCCCTGGGCCATCTTGTTCTGGCATACCGTCTTCATGATCATGACCATGATGGTCGTGGCCAAAGGCGTCCAAGGCGGCATCGAGAAAGCCGTGCAATTTTTGATGCCGGCCCTGTTCGTCCTGCTGCTTCTGCTGTTGGGTTATGCCACGACGACCGGGTTTTTCTTCGACGGACTGGCCTTTTTGTTTACGCCGGATGTCAGCCGTCTGTCAGGGACGAGTATGTTAACAGCGATGGGTCAAGCGTTTTTTAGTCTCAGTATCGGGATGGGCACGATCATGATCTATGGATCGTATGTCCCCAAAGGCACCTCTATTGCCGGGACCTCCATTGCCATTGCCGGATGCGATACCGCGGTCGCGTTGATTGCCGGCATGGCCATTTTTCCGATCGTCTTCGCCAACGGCATGGAACCAGGAGCAGGGCCGAGTTTAATTTTCGAAACTCTTCCCGTCGCCTTCGGCCACATGACCGGCGGCTTGATCTTTGGCTTTTTGTTTTTCGTGCTGCTGTTGATTGCCGCGTGGACCTCTTCGATTTCTCTGATCGAACCCGCTGTCACCTTGTGCATCGAACGCTATGACATGACACGCGCCTCGGCATCCCTCTGGTGCGGGATCAGCACATGGGCCTTGGGAATCGGGACCGTTGTCTCGTTCAACGTGTGGGCCGATCGCACTGTGTTTGGCATGACGTTTTTTGACCTCTTGGATTTTCTCACTTCCAACCTCATGCTCCCGGTAGGAGGCATTCTCATTGCCTCTTTTGCCGGCTGGGTCATGGCACCGGAGACAAGCCGATCGGAATTAGACATCCGTCATCCTCTCGGCTACACCCTCTGGCACCTGCTCATCCGCTATGTCGCTCCCTTTGCCGTGACGCTTGTCCTGCTCCATGCACTGGGCTTACTGTAAGCGCCCGCTATTCACGTCATGGCGCTCACGCCAGAAAATACCCTCTCATCCATAAGTTGGCCACCATTCCGCCTTAGGAACTCACGGTTCGCCATGCTGCAACAACGCGACACGGCCGAGGAGAGTCACGGCTCTAGCCTCCGGCCTTCATCCGAGTCGATTCCACAAATTGTTCGGTGCTGTCATCGAGCGCTCGGGCGCGACGCCCACGAGCGGAATGAATATACAGGACTTTGCCGGTTCTTTCCGATTGTGCCGGGTCGGGGAGGGTCATGTGATAGGTGACCGGGCGTTGATGATCCGCGAGTTGGAGTGCCGGATCATAAACGCTGTTGAACTTCCAGAGCATTTTGATGAAGTTGGTTTGTCCTTTCAGCACGTGCTTTGCCGCAATCTTCACTGTCCCTTTCAGCGCCTCCCAGCCGAGATGCTTGCGATTGAGAATTTGTTGGGTTTTGACGAGTTCTGCGTAAAATTCGGGAAGCGGAAGCCTCGTGGGGAGCACGGCATGCTGAATATCGAATAACCGGTAATCCGTAGTCACCACTCGTCGACCGTCAGTCAACCAGCTTTCCGTCCCAGGATACGGCGTATTGACGCTGATATTGACGATTTCCGGAATCTCCAAGCACCATTGCCGGACGACTTCGAACCGCGAGCGATCCCAGTCAGGATCCGCAATCAAATTGATCGCAACGGAGATTCCCAACGTTCGGGCAAACTCTAGGGCCTCGAAATTCTTGCTATGCGTGATACGCTTTCGATGAAACGCCAGGCCCTCTTCATCGATCGCTTCGATGCCGAGAAACATGTACTTCAAGCCCAGCGTGGTCCAAAATCGAAACACATCTTTGTTCCGCAGCAAGACATCGCCACGAGTTTCCAAATAATATTCTTTTTTGACGCCTTTCCGGGCCAGCGCCTCACCGATGGCGAAGCCATGATTGGCCTGAATGAACGCCACATCATCGACGATAAACACGCCGGGTTCTCGAATGTGAGCGAGCTCGTCCACCACTACCTCGGGAGAAGCCATTCGATAACTTCGACCGTAAAATGTCCACGCGCTGCAGAACGAGCAATCCCAGGGACAGCCCCGGCTAAACTCGATCGAGGCACAGGGATCGAGCACTCCAAGAAAATATTTTCGCCGATGCCGCAAAAGGTCACGGGCGGGTCGGATCTCATCTAAGCTGGAGATGAATCGAGGGGGAGGCCCCTCCCCCTGCATCGTCAGCGCCCCAGGGACCCGATGCACGGACTTCCGATCGTGCGCCACTGCTTCCAGTACCTCGACAATCGCCGCTTCCCCTTCTCCTTTGAGGACACAATCGATCGCCCCGTTCGCGTGTTCGAGCAATTCGACGGCCACAAAAGACGCGCTATGCCCACCGACGATCACGAAACTTCGAGGCCGATGCTGTTTGGTGGCTTTGGCCAAGTCGATGACTTCTGGCACATTGGCGAGATAATTACACGAAAAGGCTACGACGTCCGGCTTCCAACTGTCGAGCAGGGCAATGTACGTCCGATGGGTATCGACTTGTAGATCGATCAATCTGACCTCGTGCCCGACTTTTCGGAGCGCCCCTGCCACCAACTCCAATCCCAACGGCTCGAGACGCAGATATATTTTCGTATACATCAACGGACTGGGATGTACGCAGAGAATTTTCATGGATGACCGCCTTCTTGAGTGCCTCATGGATATCGAACTAAGTTGACGGATCGAAGCCCCCATTGCCGATCAGACCTTCGCTGAGCGGAGGCAGGTGTGCAACAACCGCGCGATCTCTTCGCGCTGCAGGGCTTCCAACTCATGTCGCAGGATAGGGGCTGTCCCGTTCACGCATGCCTCACAGAGATCCACAACGCGAAACGGATCCAAACGGCCATCGGTCAGCACGTGCTCCAAAACGGCCGTTCCTGGCAATGCCGCACGAATAGCCGGCGTGGCCAGTTCTTCGAAGACCGCATGTCGACCGAGGCGCCGAAACCAATACTTGGCATTGGCCCAATCAGGCTCGAGACGATGGACGATCGCATGCCAATAATAGGCCTCCGGCACTTCGATAGGCTGCACAATCCGGTGCGCCTCGTCCAATCCACCCGAGACCAAAAGCAACCCCGCCCGTACGAGCTCGGTCATGACGGGATCGCTGATGGCCCCCTCGCATAACTCCGTCGGGGAGGCCAGACGGACCTGCTCGAGCAGATCAGGAATAGGCGTCATGTCTTCGTAAATCAACCCCAAACGAGGGAGATGCGAGAGCACGCGCTGAGCAAGCGTCGTGATGGGCATGGCTCGAGACACATGAACACCCAGATGCTTCACCGTTCAGTGAATGTTGGCCATCGGATCATCGGGGGAAAAAATACGAGACGCCAACATTGAACAACCAGGCATTGAGTCCGATATTGCGTGCTCCGATGCCGGCATTCGAAATATGATGGAATCGGACTCCAGCAGTCATGGTCAACCGGGACATCAAAAAATATTGAACACCGGGTCCCGTTTGCAACACGAAGTTGAATCGCGTGCTTTGCTCGGGAATTCGAGGAGCCAGATCGGTCCAAAGCATGCCGGCTCCGCCATCCCAAAACGGCATCCACCTGCCGAACGAGAGGAAATTGTATTTAGCCATCGCCGTGCCCCCAAAAGCGGAAGCGCTGAAGGGATGAAAAAAATGAGCCGCGAGCGGCTCGAGCATGACTTCGACGTTGCCGCGGAACCAGCCAGTCCCTAACTCATCCGTCACAACCAGACCCACTCGGGGAAGAAACAACACTGCGCTGCGATTGGCCGACGGCTCGTTTCCGAAGAGATTGTTGCCCTGCCAGTACCCTGAAAGAAACCCAACTTCTACGGTTCCGGCATTCACGTTCTCACGAGCATGACCGGTCGCTGCCCAGCCCGACCCGACACCGATGAGCGTAAGCCCGATACTGAGCAGAAGACCGCTCGCGTTCATCCATCTCATCACAGTGTGGGAACGGGAACCACGCGCAAACCTTTTGTAGATCGACTGCAAGGACGAACACAACGCGACACCTCCTCGGCAAGAAAGAGAAAATGGAAGATAAACGATGGATCATACGGGCCTTCTCTTTCCATATCAAGCGACTCCCGATTATTTTTTAAGCTTCCTGAGTACCGTGCGGCCTACCAAACCGAAGCCGGTTTCCAAACCTCGACCAACCTTGCGCCTTCCTCGAGGGTATGGGAGACTGTTATTCAAGGAACGTTCGAAACGAACGCCGATCATCAAACAATCATAAAAGAGAAAAGCGAAAGATCCCGATTCAATCGGTTCGTGTTCAAAACCATGACAGGTCTATTCACCCGCGTTCTTTCGCTGGGCTTGACGCCTTCGATCCGGCAAGCATGTCTCCTCCAGTCCATCAGGATCACCATTATCATTCAGAGCTCGATCTGATAGCCGACATCGCTCGCGAGGCAGGCATACTCGTTCTGAAGTATTACGACACGACCTACACCATCGAATCGAAAGGACGAGCGGGTCCGGTGACGGAAGCGGACAAACGGGCGAACGAGTTGATTATCGATCGATTGACTCGTAGCTTTCCCCACGATGCCATCGTGGCCGAGGAAAGCCCTCTATCAGACTATGCCGTGGAGCCGGAACGCATATGGTATGTCGATCCCTTGGACGGCACGAAAGAGTTCATTGCGAAAAATGGCGAGTTTTCCGTCATGATCGGATTGGCAGTGAAGGGTCGGGCCTTCCTCGGTGCGGTCTATCAGCCGACCGCCAATCGGTTGTATACCGGCATGACCGAGAGCGGGGCTTGGCTGGAAGCATCCCAGGGTGTACGCATCGCTCTGCATGTCTCATCCAGGCAGGCTCCTCACGAGCTACGCCTGGCTGCTTCTCGTTCCCATCGACATCCGATTCTTGACCAAATCTGCCAAAAAACCGGCATCACTCAAGAAATTCGATATGGGAGCGTGGGGTTGAAGATCGGACTCATTGCGACCGGGCAAGCCGACCTCTATATCGAGCCGACTCCGTACACCAGTGCCTGGGATGCCTGCGCTCCAGAAGCCATCCTTCGAGGAGCGGGAGGGCGCTTTACCGATTTGCGCGGCGAGGCGATTTGCTACAGTTGCCATGAGGTCCGGAATACTAACGGTCTCCTGGCCACCAATGGAATCTGTCACGACTGGCTGATTCAGACTATCAGCCCCCTTCTCGCTTTTCCGCTCGTCGGTTGACAGGTTTTCGAGCGGGTTCTTAGAATCCGATCGCGGTGAACGGGGTTATGCGAGACGAGATTGTCATTATCGGTGGAGGATTAGCCGGTAGCGAGGCGGCATGGCAAGCCGCCAATCACGGGGCCAAGGTGACCCTATACGAAATGCGGCCCACCACCTCCACACCCGCCCACCAAACCGGGTACCTTGCCGAAATCGTGTGCTCCAATTCATTGGGGTCCAACGACAGCCTGAGTGCCCCGGGCATTTTGAAAGACGAAATGCGTCGGCTCCATTCCTTGATCATCGCGGTCGCCGACGAGGTCCGTGTGCCGGCCGGCATGGCGCTCGCGGTCGATCGCGAACAATTTGCCAAACGTATCACGGATGCATTGGAGCACCATCCCAACGTCCGTATTCTTCGGGAAGAAGTCACCGAGTTTCCAGACGATGCCCTCTGTATTATGGCGACCGGCCCGCTCACGTCTCCCAAGTTGACAGAGGCCCTGCGGCGAGTCACCGATGCTGACAACCTTTATTTTTTCGATGCCATTGCGCCGATTGTCGATGCCGAATCCATCAACATGGAGAAAGCCTTCCGAGCTTCACGGTACGGGAAGGGCGGCGACGATTACCTCAACTGCCCCATGGACCGGCCAACCTACGATGCCTTCTACGACGCCTTGGTGACAGCCGATCGCGTCTCCGCCAAAGAATTCGAGCGTATCCCGTATTTCGAAGGGTGCTTACCCATCGAAGTGATGGCCGAGCGGGGTCGTCAAACACTGGTCTTCGGTCCGCTCAAACCGATCGGGTTGGTCGATCCTCGAACCGGGCAACGCCCCTATGCCGTCCTCCAATTACGCCCTGAAAACCGACACGGTTCCTGCTATAACCTGGTGGGGTTTCAAACCAAGCTGACGTATCCAGCGCAACGTCGGGTCTTTCGTATGATCCCCGGGTTGGAAGAAGCCGAGTTTCTGCGGTACGGCAGCATCCATCGGAATACATTCGTCAACGCCCCACGGCTGATCCACCCGACGTTGCAACTCAAGGCTCGCCCCACCTTGTATGTAGCCGGGCAGCTTGTCGGGGTCGAAGGCTATGTGGAAGCGGCTGCAAGCGGCGGATTGGCCGGCATCAATGCAGCTCGCCAATTGGCCGGACTTCCCTTGATTGTCCCGCCTCCCACGACGGCACACGGCGCACTGATTCAGTACATCACCAACAGCGATCCCCGGTATTTTCAACCGATCAATATCAACTTCGGCTTATTTCCCCCGCTGCCGGCTTCTCTTCGCGACAAACAGGAGAAACGACGACAAATCCGGCAGCGGGCCGTGAGGGAGTTCGATCAATGGATCACGCAATACGAAGTTTTATCAATTACTTAGATTTGGAACGGGACGCATCTCCGGAAACGATCCGCGCATACCAGTCCGATCTTCGGCAGTTCACCGAATTTCTGACCACCGCTTTACAACCTTCTGCTGGTCCCCCGCGCCCGGAAGCGGTGGATGCTTACGCCATTCGCAGTTTTCTCCACTGGCTCGATGAACGACGCGAACACAAGGCAACGTTGGCACGAAAGCTCGCCACGCTCCGGAGTTTTTTTCGGTTCCTCGTGAGAGAAGGCCGTCTTCCGATCAACCCCACAACCCAAATTCGCGCTCCTCAACAACTGCGCCCGCTCCCGACGGTCCTCACCAAAGACGAGGCGGCGACATTGCTGGATGGCCAAATGGAAAAAAGCCGCGCCACTCTTCGCAATCGCGCCATCTTGGAAACGCTCTATTCGACCGGTGCGCGAGTGAGCGAATTAGTAGGCATGAATTGGGCGGACCTTAATCTCGAAAGCGGATTCGCTCATCTTCGGGGCAAAGGGAAAAAGGAACGAATCGTCCCCATCGGCGATGTGGCGATCGATTCGCTCAAAGCCTATTTGGTCACCTTGATCCATCCAGGGCCCGAGTCTTCTCCTGCACGAGATGACGACACATTCGTGACACAGATCCATACGCTCGGTGCCTCGCCGGTGTTTCAAAACTTGCGAGGGGGTCGCCTGTCCGCCAGATCGGTCGAGCGGATCGTCAGAAAATATTCGGAACGGCTTCCGGGTGGCAGCATTACGCCGCATGTCCTGCGGCATTCCTTTGCCACCCATCTTCTCGACGAAGGAGCGGATTTGCGAGTCATCCAAGAAATGCTCGGCCATGCGTCGTTGGCCACGACGCAGAAATACACGCATCTTGCTGCGGATCATCTGATGAGCGTCTATGATCGAGCGCATCCTCGCGCCGGGCGCGTCCCTCCTGCATCCTCGACATCCTCCAGCGAGTCTGCATGATCATCCATTCGACCACGATTTTGTGCGTGCGAAAGGGACCGGCAGTGGCGATGGGCTCCGATGGACAAGTCACCGTCGGAACGACCGTCATGAAGCGCAACGCCCGCAAGCTTCGACGGCTGTATCAGAACACTGTCTTGGCAGGATTTGCCGGTGCCACAGCCGACGCCTTCACCCTGTTCGAAAAATTCGAATCCAAGCTGGATGAATATCGGGGCAATCTCACCCGGGCGGCCGTCGAACTCGCCAAAGATTGGCGTACCGATCGCGCCTTGCGGCGCTTAGAGGCGCTGCTGGCCGTGGCTGATCGTGACCATTCCTTTATCATTTCTGGGACCGGCGACGTAGTCGAGCCGGAAGACGGGATCATGGCCATTGGTTCCGGCGGCCCCTATGCATTGGCAGCCGCCCGTGCGCTACTATGTCATTCGAGCTTGAACGTGCGGGACATCGTGGAGCATGCCATGAATATTGCCGCCGGCATCGATATTTACACGAACCAGCATATCGTTATCGAGGAGTTATAGGACTATCCTATGAGCTATTCACCCCAACCTGCCGAGTCGGTCAATATCAATGCCTTGACGCCTCGGCAAATCGTCGAGGAACTCGATCGCTACGTCATCGGCCAGCGGGAAGCCAAGCGCATGGTCGCAATTGCGTTGCGGAATCGTTGGCGACGCCAACAATTGAGCCCCGAACTCCGGGAAGAAATTTTGCCCAAGAACATCATCATGATCGGCCCGACCGGCGTCGGGAAAACGGAAATTTCGCGACGCCTGGCCAAATTAGCCAATGCCCCGTTCATTAAAGTCGAAGCTTCGAAGTTCACGGAAGTGGGATACGTAGGCCGGGACGTGGAATCGATTATCCGCGATCTTACGGAATTGTCCGTCAACATGGTCAAAGCCGCATATTTGGAAAAAGTCCAACAGAAGGCCGACGAATTAGCGGAAGAACGGTTGTTGGATCTTTTGCTCCCTTCCTCTCCGTCGATTCGACCATCGGGACTCGCCGCTTCCGACGAAGATGAGGATCGAAAAGAGGCGACTCGCGTGCACGACGCCACCCGCGAGAAATTGCGTCTCAAGTTGCGGGAAGGCAAATTGGACGATCGCACCGTCGAATTGGAGGTCAAAGAACGCGGACTGCCCGTCGGGATTATCTCGAACATTGGGGGCATGGAAGAATTGGAACACCATTTGCGGGAAATGTTGGGCGGCCTCATGCCGGGCAAGAAAAAAAACCTAATCATGAAAGTGCCCGAGGCGCTCCGATTTTTAGCGCAAGAGGAGGCGCAAAAACTGATCGACATGGAAGAGGTGACGAAAGAGGCCATTGCCCGCACCGAAGAAGCTGGCATCGTTTTCCTCGACGAAATCGATAAAATCGCGGTCCGTGAACGCACCATGGGAGGACCGGACGTATCCCGTGAAGGCGTCCAACGCGACTTGCTCCCGATTGTCGAAGGATCCACCGTCAACACCAAGTACGGACCTGTCCGAACCGATCATATCTTGTTCGTGGCCGCCGGTGCGTTCCACGTCGCGAAGCCATCCGACCTGATTCCCGAATTGCAAGGGCGCTTTCCGATTCGCGTCGAGTTAGAACCCTTGTCCAAAGACGATTTGATCCGCATTCTGACCGAACCGAAGAATGCTCTGGTCAAGCAATATCAAGCCCTGTTGGCGACAGAAGGCATCCATTTGGAGTTTACGCAGGATGGACTCGAAGAGATTGCCCTCACGGCCCTGCAAGTGAATGAGCGGACGGAAAATATCGGTGCCCGGCGCCTGTTCACTATTGTCGAGCGCCTTTTGGAAGATGTATCGTTTGAAGCACAGGATCTTGCGGACAAAAAGGTCGTGGTGGATGCCGCCTATGTCCGAGAGCAATTGCGCGACATCGTCAAAGACGAAGATCTCAGCCGGTTCATTTTATAAGTTAGAAGCGCGTTTGAAGCACATCTCGGTTCCATCTTTTCGGTCGAAGGACAAGTCCTCATGGACCAACTGATCAAAAAAGCCGATATCCTCGTCGAAGCCCTTCCATACATCCGCAGTTTTGCCGGCAAAACCGTGGTGATTAAATATGGCGGTAAAGCCATGATACATGACGAGCTCAAAAACGGGTTTGCCGAAGATGTGGTCCTCCTGAAATACGTCGGTCTCAACCCGGTCATCGTTCATGGCGGCGGCCCGCAAATCAACACCATGCTCGGCCAACTCGGCATTCAGCCCAAATTTGTGAACGGTGTTCGTGTCACCGATGAGGCCACGATGGACATCGTGGAAATGGTGCTCGGGGGGAAAATCAACAAAGAAATTGTCACGCTTCTCAACCACCATGGAGCGAAAGCCGTCGGCCTCACGGGGAAGGATGGGGGCATGATTCTCACCAAACCATTCACTTCCAAGGCGCTTTGGCACGGACTCAGCGGAACCTCGGACACCAAGGACGAACAGGAATACGGACTCGTGGGCGAAGTGGATAAGATCGACACTAGCCTCTTGCTCAAGCTTCAGGAAGATCACTTTATTCCAGTCATCGCTCCGATCGGCGTCGATCGCAAGGGTCGGACGCACAATATCAATGCCGACTTGGTGGCAGGCTGCATCGCCGCGGCTATCCATGCCGAAAAACTCCTGGTATTGAGCGATGTCAAGGGGATTCGCAACGCGGAAGGGCATCATGTCCCGACACTCTCCCGGAAAGATATGGAGCGGATGGTGAGGAAGCATGTGATCAGCGAAGGCATGCTTCCGAAAGTTCATGCATGTTTGACCGCCCTGCAGGGGGGCGTCCACAAGGCCCATATCATCGATGGGCGCGTTCCTCATGCGATTTTATTGGAAATCTTTACCGACAAAGGCATCGGGACAGAGATCGTTTCCTAAACATCCATGAAACTCGCTCGGCCATCCTCCCAGCAGCCATCCCGTGAAGGCTCACATGTGCCACAACCTGATCGGCAATCGGCGCTGTTGCTAGTCGATCTCCAAAACGACTTTTTCCCGGGCGGAGCACTCGGCGTTCCCCAAGCCGACACCATCATTCCCATCGTCAATGCGTATATCCGCTTTTTTCATGCCAACGGCTTGCCGATTTTTGCCACGCGCGACTGGCATCCTCCCCACCACTGCTCATTTCAAGAACGGAACGGCCCTTGGCCCCCTCATTGTGTGCAGGGGTCGCTCGGCGCACAATTTCATCCGCAATTGATCATGCCTCCTGGCACCATCGTCATCTCAAAAGGGACCGATCCCGATCGAGACGCGTATTCCGGATTTCAGGGCACCTCCTTGGCCGAGCACCTCGAAGATTTACAGATCCGAAGGCTTTACGTCCTGGGATTGGCCACGGATGTCTGTGTGAAACACACCGTGCTCGATGCGCGCAAATTGGGTTTCGACGTCGTTGTGCTCCAAGATGCCACAAAAGGCGTCAACATCCATCCTGATGACTCCGCTCGAGCCTTGCAAGAAATGGCGGATGCCGGAGCCATGCTCGCTACGGCCAAGGATTTGGGCATCGATCCTTCTTCCGAATCGTAATCCCTTTTCTCGCCGCCCGCCTCAACAGTGTCTCCATGAGGCCTTCTGCATAGCAGAAGCGTCTCTGTTCTTCCATGGCCGTGCACGTCACCTATACCACCTGGGCCAACCGTTTCGCCTGTTCGATAGCTTGTGCCTGGTTCTTCGCAGCCACGTCCGGCCCCTGCAAGGTTCCTTCAACGACAAGAGCATGAATGTCCGTAAAGCCGATAAACGAGAGCCACAATTTCATATAAGGTTTCTGAAGATCGAACGACTCGGCGCCCGATCCCTCGCTGTAGATTCCTCCGCTGGCATAGATCACCACGGCCGGTTTTCCCGTTACCAGGCCCTTGTACCCTTCACTCGGTGAAAAACTAAACGCCAATCCCGGTTGGGTGATGATATCGATATATTGTTTCAGTCGATACGGAATACCGAAGTTCCACATCGGGAGACTGAAGACATATTTATCCGCTGACTGAAATTGTTGAAACATCGACGTGACCCGTCTCCACGCATCAGCCTGTTCCGGCGTATGCGGTTGACCATGCATGATCGCGTATTTGGCCTCCAGCATCGCGCCATCGAACGCCGGGAGATCCGTGTTCCAGAGATCCAGCTTCTCGATCGTGTCTCCCTCATGGGAGGCACGATAGGCCTCCAAAAATGCGGTGGCCACCGCAATGGAATGTGAGCGCGCCTTTCGCGGTGATGATTCGATGTATAACACAGTCGCCATTCGATTCCCTCCTTTGTGTTTGGTATTCTGGCATGGCTTCTTCTCTCTCAACCTTCTCGACGATCATCCGTTCGTCGAGGGTACATGGACTACCGCGATCGCGGTACCATCCCGAGATGTTTACGCGTTCATCTCTTTCTCTCACGGCACTCAAGAAATCCGACCTCGCTGACCGAAAGAGTAGGCTATGCGACCAAAAGGCAGTGCAGCCGAGTTAGAAGCGCGGCGCCGACGGGCGGCCAAACTGTTGGCAAAGGGGTATGGAATTCGTGAAGTGGCGCGACGGGTCGGTGCTGCACCGTCCTCCGTGAAACGCTGGATGGACGCGTATCGCACAGGTGGACTCACAGCCCTCAAAGCCAAACCTCATACGGGTCGACCGTCCCGCCTCACCCCAATCCAACGTCGCCGGCTGCTTCAAGTCCTGCGCCAGAACCCGCGCACCTTTCGCATTGCATCGGACCGATGGACGTGCACCAGCGTGGGAAAAATCATTCGGCAATTATTCGGTGTTCGCTACCATCCTGATCATATTTCACGATTGCTCCGCTCGCTCGGTTGGCGATACAAGACCGTGCATACTCCCCGCCGGCAGACCTCACACACCCGCAGGAAAACCAAACAGTGGGTGCCCGATCGAGCAACTCGGTAACCGCTCGGAACTTCGCGCAGGTTGCTCTTCTTCGAGATCCCACACCCCGGCTCTTGACGAAGCCCGCTTCTCGCATCGCCTGGCCTCTCTCACATGAGCGATCTCATCGGTCTCACACCAACAACGGAATAATCAAGAGCGCGACAATATTGATCACCTTGATCATGGGATTGATCGCCGGTCCTGCCGTATCTTTGAACGGATCGCCGACCGTGTCTCCGGTCACGGCCGCTTTGTGGGTTTCGGTTCCTTTCTGGCCCTGTTCTTCGATGAGTTTTTTCGCATTGTCCCATGCTCCGCCGCCGCTGGTCATGGTAATCGCTAAAAACAAGCCAGTCACGATGCTCCCGACTAACACGCCACCCAATGCCACCGGGCCCAGCACGATTCCGACAATAATCGGAGCGAAAACCGGGATCATGCCCGGAATCATCATTTTTTGGAGCGCGGCTTTGGTGACGATATCGACACAGGTCCCGTATTCCGGTTTGCCTGTTCCTTCCATAATCCCTTTGATTTCACGGAACTGCCGGCGCACTTCCTCGACCACCAAGCCACCAGCCCGACCGACAGCCTTCATGCACAATGCCCCGAAAATGAACGGAAGCATCCCGCCGATGAACAGTCCGACCAAGACATCGGGATTTTTCAAGTCGAACGCTAGTTGAACGACTTCCGTGCTCGCGGCACGTCCGTACTCGGCAAAGAGCACCAAGGCAGCCAATCCGGCCGAACCAATGGCATAGCCCTTTGTCACGGCTTTGGTCGTGTTGCCGACTGCGTCGAGGGCATCGGTAATTTCCCGAATGTTGGCCCCCAGGTGGGACATTTCTGCGATCCCGCCGGCATTGTCGGTAATCGGGCCGAACGCATCGATGGCCACGACGATCCCGGCCATGGAGAGCATGGACACAGCGGCAATCGCTACACCATACAATCCACCACCATCCATGCCTCCGCAGACGGCAAAGCTCGTCAAAATCGCGGTCACAATGACAACGACGGGCCAAGCGGTCGCCTGCATTCCCACCGCCAACCCGGCAATGATGTTGGTGGCATGACCGGTTTCACTGGCCTTCGCGATTTCTTGGACCGGTGAATAATGAGTCGAGGTGTAGTAATCGGTAATAAAAACTAAGGCGATGGTGACAATCAGCCCCAGCAAGGCCGCGATATAGTAACTGACGCCCGAGACTCCGGCGACACCATCCATCATGGCCATCGTCACAGGGAAGAACGCCACTGCGGCAATCCCCCCGCTGACAAACAACCCCTTGTACAAGGCCGACATGATGGTTCCTCCTGGACTCACACGGACAAAAAACGTTCCGAGGATGGTCGCAAAAATCGTGACCCCACCCAACACCAGTGGATAGACGACGGGTTGGGCATCGCCCGGGAAGAGACTCAGAGCCAACACCATGGCTGCGACGATCGTCACGACATACGTCTCGAACAAGTCGGCAGCCATGCCGGCGCAATCGCCAACATTGTCTCCGACATTGTCGGCAATGACGGCAGGATTGCGCGGATCATCTTCGGGTATGCCGGCCTCGACTTTTCCAACGAGGTCGGCTCCCACATCTGCGGCTTTGGTAAATATTCCACCGCCGACCCTGGCAAAGACCGAGATGAGACTTCCCCCGAACCCTAAACTGATCAGCGCATGAACGGCATGCTCCGGCCCTGCGATCCAGTTGGCGATGGCATAAAACAAAGCCAGGGCCAGGAGCCCCAAGCTGATGAGCAACAACCCCGTCACGGCTCCACCGCGAAACGCGACCTGGAGCGCTGGATTGAGCCCTTCGACCGCCGCCTGGGCTGTCCGAACATTGGCCCGAACGGCAATGATCATCCCTACGTATCCAGCCGTCGCCGAGGCCACCGCTCCGAGCAGGAACCCGCATCCGGTCAACAGCCCGAATTTATCCGACCACAATCCGGCCAAGGACAAAATGGCGAAAATCACGATCGCCACGATGCCCACGGTTCGATACTGACGATTGAGATAGGCACTGGCTCCTTCTTGGATGGCCTGCGCGATTCGTTGCATGGTCTCGCTTCCAGCATCGCGTTTCAATACCCAAAAAGTCAGATACAAACCATAGGCAATGCCCGCCACGCTCGAGACAATGGAAAACAGCAGTACGGTATCGATGCTCACAGCATGATCCTCCCTGTTTGGCAAGAGATTCGTCTCACGGCTGATTCAGGAAGACCTGGTATGCAGGGTCTCGACGCCCTCAGCGCGAGAGCGCAAGACACGCATGATCACAGATCATGAATTACGAGAGAGCATGTACGTAGTGAAGTGTTCAACAGAGCGGCCCATTGTACTGATCCCTTTGCCAATGTTCAAGGCAACGATTGAAAAGAGGCACGTAACATCACGATGCCGTATGGCCGGAATCCACCTCGATTGACCGCGCGCAGGCCGCTCGAAGACGTCGAATTTCATCGCTGCGCAAGACGCGCCACTGTCCCGGTTGGAGACGGTCCAATCGAATCGGCCCTATGGCGATACGGATGAGCCGGAGCGTGGGATACCCGACCGCGGCGGTCATCCGTCGTATTTGTCGGTTTTTCCCTTCGTGAAGATGAATCCGCAACCACGCTGTAGGAACGGTCTTGCGGACTCGTATGGGAACAGGACGCGGCCAGACCGTTGGCTCTTCGCGCAAAAGCCGAACCTCCGCAGGGCGCGTTCGATGCGACCGAATCACCACCCCTCGTCGCAGACGCCTCAGCGCAGCCGGATCAGGGACTCGCTCGACTTGAACGAGATACTCTTTCCATACTTTCGAACGAGGATGAGTCACCTGCTGTTGCAAGCGGCCATCGGACGTCAACAGCACGAGCCCTTCGCTGTCGTAATCCAAGCGTCCCATCGGGTACACGTCCGGGACCTCGATAAAATCCGCCAAAGTCGATCGTCCCAATCGATCCGTAAACGCACACAGCACGCCGTAGGGCTTGTGAAAGGCCACGACTCGTGGAGGTCTCTTCTTGGTCGGTGTCGCCTGTGACTGACGCGGATGACTCACCGGCATATTCTATCGAACCCCTTGCCCAACCGTGTAGAGCGGCCCACTCTCAGCCGTGGTGCGCCAAGCTCGAGCACTCAAACACCTCGGCAGACGCTTTACCCATCGACCGGCTCCTTTGTTGCTCGTCCGTCAGCAATCTGCTAACGTGTTCAGCCGCTGACTGATGGACACCGCATGCATTCAGCGGCAGCAATTCGAGTAAGGAGAGAATTATGGCATGGGAACCGAGAGATCCCTGGGGGCAACGCGGGAACGATCCGCTCGATGAAGCGTGGCGCAAAGCCCAAGACCAATTAAAACGCTGGCTCCCGACCGGTGGATTCAAATCGGTCATTTGGGTCGTCTTGGCCGTGCTGGCCCTGTGGCAATCTGTGTTTATCGTTGCTCCCGATGAACAAGGGTTGGTGAAACGCTTTGGCGACATCGTACGGATCGTCGAACCAGGTCCTCACTTCAAAATTCCGTTCATCGAATCTGTCGTCACGCCAAAAGTTCAAAAATTGCACCGGCTGGAAATCGGATTTCGAACCGACCCACGGGGCCGAACCCGACCGGTTCCCCGCGAAGCACTCATGTTGACGGGGGACATGAATATCCTGTCCGTCGAATTCATCGTGCAATATAAAATTAAAGATCCGCGCAATTACTTATATAAAGTCGCCAATATCGAGCGAACGATTCATAATGCCGCCGAAGCCTCGATGCGCGAAATCATCGGCAAAGGCAAAATCGACGACGCCTTGACCGTTGGGAAAGCCGAGATTCAACAGAATACGCAAGAGCTTCTCCAACGCATTCTCGATCAATACGAAGCCGGCGTGCAAATCGCGACCGTCCAGCTTCAAGATGTCAATCCTCCGGAAGCCGTCGCCGCCGCATTCAAAGATGTCGCCAGCGCGAAGGAGGATCGTGAAAAACTCATCAATCAGGCACACGGCTATCGCAACGATCTCATCCCCAAAGCCAAAGGAGAAGCGGCACGGGAAATCAATTTGGCCGAAGGCTATGCCCAAGCTCGTATCGCCCGGGCGGAAGGAGAAGCGCATCGGTTCAATCAATTGCTCAAAGAATATCAACAAGCCAAGGACGTCATCAGCAAGCGCATCTATATCGAAACGATGGAGGAGGTGTTGAAAAATACCGACACCATCATCCTCGACACCGAAGCCGGCTCCAATGTTCTGCCCTATCTTCCGCTCGAGCGGCTGCGAGGGTCTCGCACCGAAGGGAGGACCGGATCATGACGAAGCAAAACTTGTTGATCGGCATTATCGTCGTCCTTGGATTATTGTTCATGCTCGGCGTTTCGCCCTTTTTCGTCGTCGATCTGACGGAATCGGCGATCATCGTCCAACTGGGGAAACCCGTGCGCACCATCACGGAACCAGGACTGAAGTTCAAGATTCCGTTCATCCAAGACGTCAAATACTTCGACAAACGATTGCTCGATTACGATGCCCCGGCCCGGGATGTCATCACCCTGGATAAAAAAACGATCGTCATCGACAACTTCGCCAAATGGCAAATCGTCGATCCGCTTCGCGTTTATCAGGCCTTTCAAACGGAACGAAACGCCTTGCAGCGATTGGACGATATCATTTACTCCGAACTGCGGGTTGAGCTGGGACGGCACGAACTCACGGAGATTGTCTCTGCGAATCGATCGCTCATCATGAAAGTCGTCACCGAGCGTGCGAACGAAAAGGCCTCGCCGTATGGACTCGCGGTGCTGGATGTGCGCATCAAACGGGCCGATTTGCCGGAGCAGAATGAAAAGGCTGTCTTTGCCCGCATGCGAGCCGAGCGCGAACGCCAGGCCAAGCAGTATCGAGCCGAAGGCGAGGAAGAGGCACAAAAAATCCGCTCGGAAGCCGACAAAGAAAAAGAGATCATCCTAGCGGAAGCCTACAAAACGGCCCAACAGATTCGGGGGGAAGGAGATGCCAAAGCGTTCAGCATTTACGCCGGTGCCTACCGCCAAGATCCCCAATTTTTTGCCTTTACCCGATCCATGGAAGCGTACAAGACAACGCTCAAAGATGACACCTTACTGTTGCTCAGTCCGCAATCGGAATTTCTCCAGTACCTCAAGAAACGATAACCCCGACGCCCCAATCGGTAAGACACAGGAAAAATTCCGATCCTTCTGACCGACGCAGCGTTCATGGCGAATCCGGAGCATGTCGCCCGGCTTCTGCAAGGAGGAGTCGAGGCGTGGAACAAATTTCGACGAACCAATCCCATGGTGATACCCGATCTCAGCCAGGCGGATCTCTCGGGGTACGATTTGACGCTTGCCGATCTCTCGCGTGCGAATCTCACCCGCGCCGACCTTTCGGACGCCTACCTCTTCCGTGTCGATTTCACAGAAGCCGATCTGTCCGGCGCCAACCTGACCGAATCCGATATCTTGGAGGCGAATCTCATCAAAGCAATCCTGTCTCATGCCATCATGCCCCGTGTCGATTTGACGGGCTCCGGGCTTATTCGAGCCGACATGACCGGTGCAGATCTTCGGTGGGCCAATCTTACCCGAGCCTCTCTGCCTTGGGCGTGTCTTCGACACGCCAATCTCGCTCAAGCCAATCTCTTTATGGCCGACTTGCGAGAAGCGGACCTCACCGAGGCCAACCTCGAGAGCGCCTCCCTTCACCACACCTCGCTCACAGGAGCCCGACTCATCCGGACCAATCTTCAACACACAATGCATCTGGACGAGGAACGATTACTGAAGGCGAAAAGCTGGCAGGACGCCTTGCTCGATCCCGGGCTCATGGAGCGCCTTCTCCGACAGGCGCGTAACCATCACCACAATTCGCAGCCCTAGTCTGGTCTTCCCATCGAAATGGGACTATCCATTGCCCGTGGGCATCAAAGACTCGCTCCCGCGTAGAGTGGTTTTGCAAAACATTCGCGATAGGACAGATCGGAGAGATAGGCAAATGAGCAACCAGTCACTTGATCAACAGAAACGAACAGGCGGTGTGATGGGCGACGGAATGGGATACACTGCCCAGCAGAAACCGGCTCAACCCGGATCGACTGTGGGTTCGCATGAGAATGAGTTCCGGGCAATGCGCCTCGGCCTCTTCGGCAATCGCAAGCGCTGGCGCCCCCATCACCGCTACACCTTCCGCTTCGTACCCAAGCTGAGTGAGGCGTGCAGCAATGTTCCCTGTAAATTCTTCTGCATACGCGATCATTTCCTTTCTGAATTTCTCAGGGATCAATGCGCCGACGGGCAACACCGGCTGGGTAAAGGGCACGACGTGTAACACCATGACTTTAGGTAACATGCGAAAGGGTTTTTTGCTGAGGAAGGCCACCGCAGCCTCGCCGTCTTCTTCGCTTTCCACGGGCAGGAGGATTTGACGAACTTCTTGAAGAGGGCCTTTGACGATCAATGTCGAAGAGGGCGCATGAGTCATCACACGATGCGAGACACTGCCGAAAACATGCTCGCGTATGGGCCCCAATCCTCGAGAGCCGAGCACGATGAGATCTACCTGGCATTCTTTTGCGACGGTCAGGATCATCTCGGCCGGTGACCCGAGTTCGATCCGTTTCTGCACAGACGCTAGATCCGAAGGGAGGAAGGACGTCACGCGGTCCAAGACCTGCTCGGCTTCTTTGCGCATCGCCAGCTCCACTTGCATAGCGAGATCTTTGGCCAGTCCGGCTCCGAGCGTCGGGTAGGCCAGCCCCGGCACATCGACCACATTGAGCACCACCAATTCGGATCCTGCCGCCAGCACGCCGATGGCACGCGCAGCCTCATACGATCGTTCCGACCCATCCACCGCTAACAGAATCTTGATCCCCATGAATTCCTCCCGTTGTTGGTTCCTGCGTCAACGAATCTCTTTTTCCATCTCGATCGCCCCGCAAGGGCATTCTTCTGCGCAAATGCCACATCCTTTACAATAGTCATAATCGATCCGGTATTTCTTCCCAGGGCCAAGCTTGATAATGGCGTTGTCAGGACACATACCATAACAGTTATCACATTCGAAACACATCCCGCAGGACAAACAGCGCCGGGCTTCCAACAACGCGGTCGATTCATCCAACCCGAGCACGACTTCGTCGAACGTCGTCTGACGACGTACTCGATCCAAATACGGCTGATGGATATGGGGCGCATCCGTGTAATACCAGGTATTCAATCGGTCGAACGTGGCTAAAGGATTGCCGGGCGGTTTCACATAGCGGACACCGCGCAGATACGCATCGATATGACGAGCGGCTTTTTTCCCGTGCCCGGTCGCCACAGTCACAGTCCGCTCGGCAGGAACCATATCGCCACCGGCAAAAATACCCGTGCGTCCGGTCATCATCGTCTCATCGACCTGAATGACGCCGTCATCGGAAATCTCGATCCCTGGCACTTTTCGTAAAAAGCGGGTATCGACTTCTTGGCCGAGCGCCAAAATGACGGAATCGGCCTCCAACGTCTCGAAGCGGCCGGTCGGTCGCGGGTATCCCTGCTTGTCCAGTTCCATGACTTCCACCGTCAAGGTGCCCCCTTCGTCGATCTGGCGAATGGTCCGAAGCCATTTGGTTAGCACTCCTTCTTCCAGCGCCTCTTCTACCTCGAAGTCATGCGCCGGCATATGCTCGCGATCCCGGCGATACACGATCACCGCTTCTTCCGCTCCCAATCGTTTCGCCGTCCGCGCCGCATCGATCGCCGTATTGCCCCCACCATAGATCGCAACCCGTCGTCCGATCTTCGGCGGCTCACCTGTTTCCACGCTTTTTAAGAACGAGAGCGCATCGAGAATCCGCCCCACATCGCGCCCTGGAATCTCGACCCGTTTGCTCAGATGCGCCCCGATCGCCAAGAACGTCGCATGGAATCCCCCGTTTTTTATGTCGGCTTCCAGATCCTCGACACGACGATTGAGATGAATCGTCACGCCCATCGCCTCCACTCTTGCCACTTCCGCATCCAACACCTCGCGCGGGAGCCGATAGCGAGGAATGCCGAATCGCATCATGCCGCCGGGCTTGGGACCTGCTTCGTAGATCGTCACCGCATGCCCGAAACGCGCCAGATGAAAGGCCGCGGACAAGCCGCTTGGCCCGGCCCCCACGATCAACACCTTTTTGCCGGACGGGGGACCCGGTTCGATGCGCCATCCCTGTTGAATCGCATAATCGCCGAGAAAGCGCTCTACCGCATGAATGCCAACCGCCTCATCGAGCTGCCCACGGTTGCACGCGGTCTCGCACGGGTGGTAGCACACACGCCCGTGAATCGCAGGAAAGGGATTGTCGTTCGTCAACACGCGCCATGCGCGTTCATAATCGCCTTCTTCTGCATAATAGAGCCATCCCTGCACATTCTCGCCGGCCGGACACGCATGATTGCATGGCGGAAGGTGATCCCGATACACCGGGCGCATGGTTCGCCAATTGCCAGTGTGATTGGCCAGACTCGATCCAGGATCCAGGGTAATCGCAAACGGCTTACGTTCCACGTTGTCCCTCTTCAGAGAGTAATCCGTACATGTCGATATTGGCATCGGCGATGGCCTGAATAGCACGAATCGCCTCGGTATCGGGAGGATCGCCGAACAGATGCGCAAACCGGCCCTGCAATTCGAGATAGCGCTCGACAGGGACCTTGCGCCGAATGGACGTGCGATCCGTCACGCGCCCATATTCCGCCTCGAATAACGGAAAGAGACCGCTTTCGATCGCCATCCGCGCCACTTTGATGGTGTGTGCGGGATCGGATTTCCACCCGAGGGGACAGGGGACATGAATGTGAATGTACCGTGCCCCATGAATCCCCATGGCTTTGAAGACTTTGGCTTCGAGATCATGAAGATCGGCCACCGACGCCGTCGCGACATAGGGAATGCCGTGCGCCATAGCAATGCGAGGCACGTTCTTTCCTACACCCATGGGATTTCCCGGTGAAGGCCCGACCGCCGGCGTCGTATTGGTCCAAGCCCGGGGCGGCGTGGAGCCCGATCGCTGAACCCCCGTGTTCATGTACGCTTCGTTGTCGTAGCAAATGTACAAGACGTCGTCGTTGCGCTCGAACATGCCCGAGAGACATCCGAAGCCGATATCCACCGTCGCACCGTCGCCGCCTTGGCCAACGACACGGATATGATCTTTGCCTTTCGCACGCAAGGCGGCGGCGACGCCGCTCGCCACAGCCGGAGCATTGCCGAACAAGGAATGCAACCAAGGAATCTGCCATGCGCTTTCCGGATACGGGCTGGAAAACACCTCCAAACATCCCGTGGCATTGACAGCTACGAGCTGATTGTCCACGGCCCGCATCGCGGCGTCGATGGCATAGCGGGCGCCGAGGGCCTCCCCGCAGCCTTGACACGCTCGATGGCCGGAATTGAGCGAATTGGTACGGTCCATTCTGGCTTGAACCGTTCGATTGGATTCATCCAGCAAACGATTGCCGACCGTGAATGTCCCGGTCTGATAATATTTCACCCGTTGATAGTGCATCGCCTTCGTCTCTCTTGGCTAGGAAATCTTTTCACCTCGAGATCTCCTCTTTCGCCGATCCTCTTGGTCTGGCACGAGAAGCCCTTGAACACTAGAGCACTCGGACCCCGAACGGGCCGGTCTCTCGCAGAATATTGGCCGCTGTCGGCCCCGACCGTCGCCGCTCCTCCTGGCGCCGAAGTTCCTTGTTGACGACCTCCCACTTGAGGTCCAGGAAATGGGGTTCCTCCAAGCCTTCGAGAAACGCCGCCTTGACAGTGCGAACGATCGAGGCCTTGGGAATGGGACGGCCGCCCAGCCCCGCGATCACCGTTTCCACTACGATCGGCAATCCCTTGAGCGCCATCTTGACCTCACTGGAGACAATGCCCCCGTGACCGATGGCCAGATCCTTCTCGACCACGATCACCCGCTTGGCATCCTGAACCACTCGACGCAAGGCATGGGCAGGGAAGGGGCGATACACGCCCAGCTTTACGGCGCCGACTGGCCAGCCCTCATCTCTCAGGTCGTCCACCGCATCCTTGATCGTGCCGTTGACCGACCCCAGCGCGAGAATCACCGTGTCCGCCTCTTCGATACGATAGGGATCGACGAGTCGACCGGACGGCCGCCCGAATTGTTCAGAGAGTTCCGTACCCAATCGAGGGATCGCTTCCAGCGCCTTGATGTGCTTGTGATGCATGAGATAGCGCACCTCGGCATAGGCTTCGGGACCCACCATGGCACCGATGGTGACCGGATCGTCGGGATCCAAGACTTGCACCGGCTCGTACGGCGGGAGATAGGCATCGACATCCGCCTGTTCCGGCACATCGACGGGCTCGTACGCATGGGTCAAGACATAGCCGTCCACACACACCATCGCCGGACAGCTCAATTCTTCGGCGACACGGAAGGCCAGCGCGTGGAGATCCACGGCCTCCTGGTTATCCTCGGCATAGAATTGAATCCATCCCGCATCGCGCAGGGCCATGCTATCCGAGTGATCGTTCCAAATATTGATGGGCGCCCCCAACGCCCGATTTGCAATCGTCATCACAATGGGCAACCCCAGGCCGGCAGCGTTATAGACCGCTTCGGCCATGAACAAGAGACCTTGGCTCGTCGTCGCCGTATAGGCCCTGGCCCCTGTCGCGGAGGCCCCGATCAACGCGCTCAGTGCAGCGAACTCCGATTCGACGTTGAGATATTGGCACCGTCCTATCTCGCCGGCTTTGACCAGACGGGCCAGCGCTTCCACAATGTGCGTTTGCGGCGAAATCGGATATGCCGCGATCACCTCTGGACGGCAACGCGCGACAATTTGGGCGATGGCTTGCGATCCTTCGATTTGTTGTTTCATGATGTTCCTCGCTCGACTAAGAACTCCTACCGGCCATTTCCTCCTTCGCAGCAGCCATCCAATCGAAGGCCTCATCGGCCACGGCGGCGTTCAGCTCACCCAATCTTCCAGGGAATCGCCGCGCGATAGCCTGTTCCACTGCCTGCCGACTGATCACGCCGGTCACCGCCGCGAAGCCAGCCACCATCGCCGCATTGGCCAAGGGACGTCCCAAATGTTTCAATGCAATATCGGAGGCGGGCAGTGTGTACATGCGCATCTGTGGATGCTGCGCACACAATTCCGCCAACCCTAGCTCTTCGAGTGTTCGAGCCGTGTTGATGAGCACAAGGCCTTTGGGATTCAATCCACCGAAGACATCGACCTGATGCAGCAACGTCGGATCTTGAATCAACACCACATCGGGCTCGGAAATCGGCTCCCGGCTCCGAATAGGCTTGTCGTCGATGCGGCAAAACGCGGTCACCGGTGCCCCCATCCGTTCGGAACCGAACGTGGGAAAGGCCTGTGCATACTTGCCGTCGTAAAAGGCAGCCATTGATAACAGTTCAGCCGCTGTGACGATTCCTTGCCCACCTCTCCCGTGAACACGAACTTGAATCATTTCCTCAGCTCACCCGGAATGCAGTAAAAATATCGCCTCTTCTCGTGCCTTCTTTTTAAGAAATGGCAAGACTCATGCCTTGCCTTGCAACTCAGAAATTTGCCTCATTGTTGTAGGGAGAAAAGGCAATCGAGACCGGGAGGTGCAATGATGCTATGAGCCCTAAATGGGGAAAACTCCAACAGCGCAAAAGTCTTGGCTGTAGCAGATTGCAACATTGTATGTTTTTAAAAGACTTTGCCAACGGCTGAGGATATGGAGCTAGCACAATATGCTTCGGATGATGACAGCTCCTCACCAACTCTGGCACACTGTCCGCCACCGACATCTTAGATTCGGCATGCTCGAGCCTCAAAGGATTTGGCGGCTGAATTCGCTGGTACAATTTTTGGTGACATCTTCTGGCATAGAATTCTCGCAAGTTCAAAATCACCGTTTCTCTTCGTTCGCTTACGATGGAGGGTCAAACCATGAAAAACCTTAGGACTCGCATGTTCCCCATGATGTTGCTAACGATGCTCATCGTGACACCCAGCTCTCTTTTGGCCGATCAACAAGAAGCCGAAGGCGAACACCGAGCCGCGTTGGTCTCGAAAGCTACGATCCCCATCGAGGATGCCATTCAAGTGGCGCGTGAACAATTCGACGTCACGGTGATCGAAGCCGAGCTGGAAGAAGAAGATGGCAAGACGGTTTGGGAAATCGAGCTTGTGACCAAAGACGGCAAGATCATGGAAGTGCATGTCGATGCGATCACCGGGGAAGTGCTCGAAATCGAGGAAGAACAGGAAACCGAGAACGCAGGCCAAAACGAGGATAAGAACTAGATAAGACTATGCGATGATCTCGTCCTTTTGGAACATGCCGTCACGCACCCTCAACGTCCTCGCCATCGAGGAGTGAACCGACTTCGGGTCAGCTCGATCAGGCTCAAGCAGAGCTACATACCGTCTCACCGGCCAGACTTTCGACGGCCGCGCGAATCCGTTGGGTGGCCATTTCAGAGGGATCGAGGCCCTCAGCTTTCCATTGCTCCACCTGTTCGCACGTAATAGTGACGGGCGGCCCGATGCGCAGCGCAATCGGATGGCGGCGGGGCCACCGAGCTCCGACCGGCAAGACGCGATACGTGCCTTCGATCCACATCGGCACCACCGGCACATGGAGATGACTGGCTAAAATACCCACCCCTTTCTTGAAAGGGAGCAAGCGGCCATCCACACTCCGCTCCCCTTCCGGAAAGATCAAAAGACTCTTCCCCAGCTTGAGTACGGCCACGGCCATCCGCAGAGCCGTCAGAAACGAGGTCTCGATGCCTAGAGGGATGACGTGGCCGATCCGAGCCACCCAGCGAAGAAACCGTCCCCGAAAATACGCTTCCCAACCTAGGATATAGAGGTCCGTAAAGATGTGAGCCGGCACGGTAGTCAGGATCACAAAAGGATCGAAGTAACTGGTGTGATTGGCGACCAAGACGAAAGGGCCGCGGCGGGGCAGCCGTTCGATTCCCTGCGCCTGAAAACGAAAACCTATGCGGAGTACCGTGCGAAGGATCACCCGCATCGCCCCGACCACACCCCGTTCGACCCCGGAGGGCGCTCGGAAGAGCAAGGCTTCGAGTTCCGGAGGCGGAGGGGCCTCGATGATAGTGTCCCAGGACACGCCGCCAACCTCGTCCGCTTTCTGCGTGCCCTGCGCATACGCCTGCAGTTTCTCGATCACATCGCGTACGGTTACGGTTTCCATGGCGAAGGAGTCGGGGAGCGGACCATAGCGCTGCTCCAGTATGGCAACCACCTCCATACGCCGCAGGGAATCCAATCCCAAATCGAGATCCAGATGATCGGAAAGAGACACGCTCTTGGATTCCGGCAAAACACGTTGGATGGCCTCTAGCACGGACTTGGCTTCCTCTGTAGCGAAGAGCGCTGCGTCCTCCGCTGTCAACGCCGCTGTCGGCTCCGCTGCTTTCGGCTCGCGCACGAGAAGGGCTGCCACTTCATGTCTCCGGAGCTTCCCCAGCCGCGTGCGCGGAAGCGGCTCTTTGACGATCGAAAGCTTCGTCACGCGCTTGTGCGGTGGCAACGTGAGACCGATCCGTGTCAGTTCGTCCTTGAGATGCTGCCGGATATCGGGCACCTTCTTGGCCGCCAGGTAGTCGAGATCAGGAACGACGACCGCCTGCAATTCCCCCGTGTCCTCGCGCCCCAACAAGCAGATTTCGGCGATGGCCGGGCTCTGTTCGTAGATCGCCTCCAGCTCTTCCGGCTGGATCTTCTTTCCGCCGGGCGTTACGATGAGTTCTTTGCTCCGACCGACGAGGAACAAGTACCCATCGGCATCGAGATAGCCGAGATCCCCTGTGTGAAACCACCCATCGCGAATCGCCTGCCTCGTGGCTTCTGGATCGCCATCATAGCCTTTCATGACATTGGGGCCGCGTACCGCGACTTCGCCGATGCCCTGCGCATCGGGTGCGACGATGCGAACCTCCACACCAGGAAGCGGCAAGCCCACGGATCCGATTTTCGGCCGATCGATCGGATTGAAGGCCACGACGGGACTCGTTTCGGTCAGGCCATAGCCTTCGCGAATGGTGAATCCGATCCGCTCGAAGTCCCAAAACACCTGAGGGTCCAGTTTCGCGCCGCCGCTGGCCAAAAGCTTGAGCGCGCCGCCCAAGCGGCGATGCACCGTTCTGAAAAAGACCGCGCCCAGTTTCCAGCCAGTCAGGGCGAGCCACAAACCGGACACCGCCAACAATCCCCTGGCGACCGTGCGGAGCACGAAGGGCTGACCGTGCATGCGATCGAAGATGGCTCGCCGCATCATGGCGTACAATTGCGGAACACCGATGAAAATGGTGATGCGCGTCTCCTGCATACATTGGATCAGATCGGGGCCTTTCAAGCTCGTCAGGATGGTGATCCTCGCCCCCAACAACAGCGGCACCAGCAGCCCGAGCATGAAAGGGTAGGGATGATGGAGCGGCAAGACGAGGAGAAAGTTATCCTCCGGTCCGGCGAGCCCATAGCTCAATAGTCCCGTCGCATTGGACATCAAATTGCGATGCGTGAGCAGGACACCTTTCGGGAGGCCGGTCGTGCCGGAAGTATAAAGGAGGGAGGCCACATCCTCGGCATCGACCGGAGGAAACGCTGCGCGATCGGCTTCCGCTCCGATCGACGCACCCGATCCGAGCGGTCGACGAGCGACGGCTTCATCGACAGACCAAATCGAAAGAGACTGCGTCGATTCTTCCACGACCGTCGAGACCCGAGCGCGCGAATGGTCGCTCACGATAACGAAGCGGGCCCGCGATCGCCTCAACAAGCTCGCCAATTCCGCCGGCGAGACCTGCACATCCAACGGTACGGCCGTGCATCCGGCCGTGACGATCCCGAGATACGCGACCGCCCACTCCGGCCGATTTTCCATGAAGATGGCGATCCGATCGCCTCGCTCGACCCCGCTCGTCATCAGTGCGGCAGCAAACGCTCGCACTTGCTGTGCCAAGTCACGGTACGTGAGTCGTCGATATTCGGCACCTTCCTTGATTTGGATGGCGACCCGATCCGGGGCCGACTCGCACGCAGCGAAAAACGCTTGAGGTATAGAAAAGGGTTTAGCGATAGAATTTTCTTCTCGAAGCGCGGACATATTTGCATTGTGAGCAAGCGTCATGATCGAACCCGATTGTCTCGATCACCATTCAGCTTGCGCTGGCATAAGAGCATGGGTCGCTCATGACTTTCTGCAAACAGCCAGCCGTACCGCTCGATCATGGCTCTCATCCTTTTGGAGAAAGCACAAGCGACCAATCCATGGATTCGAAATTTTTCCCAGACCGGGCTTGTCCAATTTCCGGTTAGCCCGTCATCCCACGAATCTTTCTTTTTAAAAAGAGCATACGCTAAAAATCATCATAACATCGATAAACAGATACCCATCACTTATAATTGAAAGCCCGACCAACGAGAAGCACGGCCAATATCGAAGTCGAGACAGGGAACATTTCTCGAAACTCCATGATGCCGCATATTCTGCACATGAAGCTATTGCCGGCATCGCCATTCTAGGGTCCAAATACACTCAAGACATGCGCATGTCGTTCAACAGGTCATATGCAAAAACGGGGCAATGTTGCAATCAACCCATGACGCCTGACAGCGAAGAGCGTGTGGAAATCAGCGAATCGAACGAGATCGATCCGCCGATATGGTGACGGATCATCCCCGTAATAATTCTGGTTCGCTTCGTATCTTTACAGAAAAAGAGGCTACGAATTTCATGGCCCTGACCCCGCATCAAGCCCGCTATTTTGCTTATGATCTGACTCGTCGGGGAGCCACGGGTCTCGACCGTCTGTCCATGGCCCTGTTCGATGCTGCCGTGGATTTGAACCCGCACCAAATCGAAGCGGCCCTCTTTGCTTTGCAATCCCCGCTTTCGAAGGGCGTGATCCTCTGCGACGAAGTGGGGCTGGGCAAAACCATCGAAGCCGGCATTGTCCTCTGCCAGTTATGGGCTGAGCACAAACGCCGCTTGCTCGTTCTCTGTCCGGCCTCCCTTCGTAAACAATGGGCATTGGAGCTGGAAGAGAAGTTCAATCTACCGGTCTTTGTGTTGGATGCTAAAGCCTATCGCGCGGCCCAACGAAGAGCCGAGCATCCTCTCGACCAAAAAGCCGTGATCATCATGTCGTATCCCTATGCCAACCGACTGCGCGAGGATATCAAAGCCGTTGCCTGGGACCTCGTGGTCATGGACGAAGCCCACAAACTTCGAAACGCCTACCGACCCAGCAACAAAATCGGCCAAGGATTACGATGGGCGACGGAAGATTGCCGGAAGCTCCTTCTCACCGCCACACCGCTGCAAAATTCCTTGCTCGAATTGTATGGTCTTGCCACGCTCATCGACGAACACCTCTTTGGCGACATCGATGCGTTTCGTGCCCAGTTCATGGGAGCGGGCGGGAATCTTCATGCTTTGCGGCAGCGGTTGCAGGACTTCACCAAGCGCACCCTGCGCAAGCAAGTGAGCGAATATATCCGCTATACCGAACGCCGGGCGATCACCCAGCCTTTTTGCCCCACGGACTATGAGCAGCACCTCTACGAGGCCGTTTCCGACTTTCTCCGTCGAGACGAGACGTATGCGATCCCCAAGCGCCAACGACATTTGACACAACTCATCCTGCGCAAGCTTCTGGCGTCTTCCAGCCGAGCCATTGCCGCCACACTCGAAATGATGCAACGGCGACTCGAAGCGCTTCGTGATACAAAATTGACGAATGATCGGGAATTCCTCGAAGGGCTTGCGGAAACGGAAGATCTCGACGAGGAGCTACTCGATGAAATTCTCGAGAGCGAGGAAGCGCCAACCGACGACTCCACCCCCAGTCTCCCAGTGCTCGACCGCGCCAAGCTCCAAAAGGAAATGATCGAGCTTCAGCAACTGGCCACCTGGGCGCGCGCCATTGGCACCGATGCCAAAAGCGTCAGTCTCCTCAAAGCCCTGGCGACCGGATTCGCACAAATGGACGCGCTTGGCGCCAGGAAGAAGGCCCTGATTTTTACGGAATCGCGCCGAACGCAGGATTACCTGGCCGCGTATTTGGAAGAACACGGCTACCGCGATCAGATCGTCGTCTTCAATGGCACGAACGCGGGACCCCAGGCAACGGCCATCTACGAGCGTTGGCGGGCAAGGCCGGAGAATGCCCATCGGTCTTCCGGCTCTCGAGCCATCGACATGCGAACCGCGCTCATCGAGCATTTTCGCGACCACGCCACCATCATGATTGCAACGGAAGCCGGGGCCGAAGGGCTCAATCTCCAGTTCTGCTCCCTGGTTATCAATTACGATTTACCGTGGAATCCGCAGCGTATCGAGCAACGCATTGGCCGATGCCACCGCTATGGGCAACAGCATGATGTCGTAGTCATCAATTTCCTGAACGAGCGCAATGCCGCCGACCGGCGCGTGTTGGAGCTTCTGACTGAAAAATTTCAATTGTTCACCGGGCTCTTCGGGGCCTCGGACGAGGTGCTCGGCACAATCGAATCAGGAGTGGACTTCGAAAAGCGAATTTTGGCGATCTATCAGGAATGCCGGACGCCGGAAGAGATCGATGCCGCCTTTGCCGCCTTGCAGGCGGAACTCGAGGAGCGCATTCAGGCGCGGTTGGACGAGGCGCGAAAAACGCTCTTCGAACATTTCGATGAAGATGTCCACGCACGCCTTCGCCTCCAACTGCAAAACGCACAGGATCGGCTCGACCGATTCGGCAAACGGTTTTGGGAGGTCACCAAAACCATGTTGGAGCGCCATGCCCGCTTCGACGATGCGTCGCTGACGTTCGATCTTCATACCCCACCGATCGAGACTGTCCCATCCGGCCGGTATCATCTCATCGCCAAACGGGAATCCGGCGTGCGCGATGCGCCACCCATGGAGCCCGATCGCTTTTTATATCGCCTGTCACATCCCTTGGGCCAACATGTCATTGCACAGGCCAAGGCCCTGGAAACGCCGACGGCCCGTCTGGTCTTCGACATCTCCCATCACCCCACGCGCATCAGTGTGGTGGAGGCGCTTCGCGGAAACCGCGGCTGGCTCATCCTGTCTCGCTTGGAGATCGAAAGCTATGAGCGGGAAGAATATGTGCTCTTTTCTGCGTTCGATCGCGATGGCCGTCCGCTCGATCAAGAAATCTGCGAGAAACTGCTCGGCTGCCGCGCGCACGTCGCAGGCGCGTGCGAGCTTCCTCAAGATGTGGCCGAACGTCTGGCCGCCGAATCGAAACGGCATGCCGAGGCGACCATCAGCCGCTCCCTCGAAACCAACAATCGGCACTTTCAGCAGGCACGGGAAAAACTCGAACAATGGGCCGACGACATGGTCTTGGCCGCAGAAAAAGCGCTCAAGGATACCAAGGAACAGATCAAGGTGCTCCGCCGACGTGCCAGGCAAGCCGCCACGCTGGCCGAGCAGCATGAGATTCAAGTAGAAATGCACAAACTGGAAAAACGGCAGCGCCAGCAGCGGCGGGAGATTTTCCGCATCGAGGACGAGATTATCGAAAAGCGCGACGCCCTCATCGATCAGCTCGAAAAACGCATGATCCAGAAAACCAACACGGAACCGCTCTTCACCATTGCCTGGGAAGTCGTGTAAAACTCGGCACGGCAGGAGGCCCGCACCCATGAGTCAGAAATTCGAAAAACTCACAACCCTGCTGAAGGAGCTGTTTCAACTCGACCAGCCCGATCTGGACTTCGGCTTCTACCGCATCATGCATGCCAAGAGTGCCGAGGTCACACAGTTTCTCGACCATGATCTGCTGCCACAGGTGAGAGCGGCATTTGCCCAATATAAGCCAGCGGACAAGGCGGTGATCGAGAAGGAGCTGGCCCAGGCGATCGAGCAGGCCAAAGGGCTCGGCGTCGATCCCGAAAGCACACAGAAGGTTAAAGAACTGCGCGCCCGCCTCGCCAACGACGCGGTCGATCTCGACGCGCTCGAGGCCGAAGTCTATGACCATCTCTATCGCTTCTTCCGCCGCTACTATTCGGAGGGCGATTTCTTGAGCAAGCGCGTGTATAAAGAGGGTGTCTACGCCATTCCTTACGAGGGCGAAGAGGTCAAGCTGTACTGGGCCAACTATGACCAGTACTACATCAAGACCAGCGAGCACCTGCGCAATTACGCCTTTCGATTGCGGCCCGAGGATACAAAGAATCCCATGCGCGTCCATTTCCGTCTGGTTGATGCCAAAGAGGGCGAGCATGGAAACGTCAAGGAGCGCAACCACCGGGTCTTTCTCCTCGCTGCCGAGGATTTCATCACCGAGGAGCAAGGGCCAGAAGGCAAAGAATTGGTCATCTGCTTCGAGTACCGTCCGGCGACCATCGAGGATTGGCCGGAAGGCCAGCGGGAGGGAAAAGCCAAACCACCAGCGCAAAAGGACCTGCTCGACCTTGCCGAACAGCGCATTTTTGCCGTCAACCAGACCGGTTTCGCAACATGGATGACAGAGCTGAGCCAACCGCACATCAAAGCCAACGGCGAACAGGCCGACCACACCCGCCTGCGGGCGCATCTCAACCGCTACACCGCCCGCAACACCTTCGACTACTTCATCCACAAAGACCTGGGTGGCTTCCTGCGACGCGAACTCGACTTCTACATCAAGAACGAGGTCATGCACCTCGACGATATCGAGAGCGAAACCGCCCCGCGCGTCGAGCAGTACCTCTCCAAGATCAAAGTCATCCGCAAGATCGCCGGGAAGATCATCGACTTCCTCGCCCAGCTCGAGGACTTCCAGAAGAAATTGTGGCTCAAAAAGAAGTTCGTGACCGAGACGAGCTGGTGCATCCGGCTCGGCGTGATCCCAGAGGAGTTCTATGCCGAGATCGCAGCCAACGACCCCCAGCGCGAAGAATGGGTGCGCTTGTGCGCCATCGACAAGCTGAAGCCAGACGGCGGGGACCTATTCGAGGAGGGCGCGCCGGAGTACAGCGAGCCGCTGACAGTGGAGTTTTTGAAGGCCCATCCGACGCTCATGGTAGACACGCGCCACTTCGACTCGGATTTCACCGCACGGCTGCTCGAAGCCATCGGCGACGTGGACGAACAGACCGACGGAGTGCTGTTCCACAGCGAGAATTTTCAGGCGCTGTCGCTGATGCAAGCGCGGTATCGGGAGCGGATAGACTGCATCTATATTGATCCGCCGTACAACACAAGCGAGAATACGTTCGTTTACAAGAATAACTACAAGCACTCTTCTTGGCTTACCATGATTGAGAATCGCGTTTTTTCTTCGTGGCCGCTATTGCATCTAGGTGGTGTACTCGAGTGCGCAATCGATGATACTGAGTTGCCTCTCGTTCGGCGCTTCCTTGACGACGTGTTTGGAGAGTCCAATCGGGTTGCGACGCTCGCGATAGAAGTCAATCCCGCAGGCCAGAACTTGCGTCCAAACACCCCTGCGCTGAGTCACGATTATTGTAACATCTACTCTCGCGACATCGAGGCAATGCAAATGTTGCTGCGGAGCCTCACGGACGAAGAGAAGAAGCTATATACAGAACAAGATGACAAAGGCCCGTTTCTCTGGGATAACCTTCGCAGAAGAGGCGGTAATTCAAGGCCCACAGATCGTCCCGGTCAGTGGTTTCCTCTTTACGCGAGCTTGGCTGATGGACGTGTAAGTATGACCCCCTTTGAAGGGGCAACCGAGGTTTGGCCAATTGATCCCAAAGGAGAAAAGAGAATTTGGCGAGTGAACCCTGCCGGCGCTGCAAGAGACATCGCCGCAGGCGAGATAGGTGTGATTGAGAAAGCGGGCCGTATCGAAATAGTAAAGAAGACACGCATCCCAGCCGGTAAGAAACCCAAGACTCTTTGGGTGGATTCAAAGTATTCAGCAACAACTTATGGCACTAAGTTGCTCAATGCTGTCATCGGGCAGCAATTTTTCAGCTATCCTAAGTCGCTGCACTTGGTCGTCGACTGCCTCCGCTATTGGTCTGACGAAGGCAGTATCATTCTTGATTTCTTCGCCGGCTCCGGCACCACCGGCCACGCGGTCATCAACCTCAACCGCGAGGACGGCGGCCAGCGGAAGTTTATCCTCGTTGAAATGGCCGACTACTTCGACACCGTCCTGCTCCCGCGCCTGAAGAAAGTGACCTTCACGCCGGAGTGGAAAGACGGCAAGCCCAAGCGCCTGGCCAGGGCCGAGGAGGCCGAGCGCAGCCCGCGCCTGTTTAAAGTCATCCGGCTCGAATCCTACGAAGACACGCTCAACAACCTGGACCTGAAGCGCACCAAGACGCAGGAGGATCTGTTTAGCCATCCGGAGGCCCAGGGGCCGGACCGGCTCCGGGAGCAGTACATCCTGCGCTACATGCTCGACGTGGAAACGCGCGGCAGCCAGTCGCTGTTGAACATCGCCGCTTTCACCGATCCCACTGCGTACACGCTCAAGGTGAAGCGCCCAGGCTCTGACGAGTCGCGCGAGGTGTGCGTGGATCTCATCGAAACGTTCAATTGGCTCATCGGACTCACGGTCCGGCATCTCAGCGCGCCGCAGTCCTTCACGGCGGCGTTCAAGCGCGATGTCGATCCGGATTTGCCCCTGGATGCCCCGAGGCGCTTGCTACTCGATGGACGGCTCAAGGAGATCCCGCATCCTAACGCTCTTGCAACGGAAGAACGCTATTGGTGGTTCCGCACTGTCGAGGGAGAAACCCGCGACGGACGGAAAACGCTCGTCATTTGGCGCAACCGTCCGGGTGGGGATACACCCGAGGGCATCGAGCAGGACAACCTCGTACTCGACGAGTGGTTCACGAAGCAAGGGTACTCCAGCAAGGACAGCGAATTCGATCTTATTTATTTACGTCAACGGCACCAACAACCTGGAAAACCTCAAAGCCCCTGACGACACTTGGAAAGTCCGCCTCATCGAGGAAGACTTCCACCGGCTGATGTTCGATGCCCAGGATGTGTGAGCATGGGATGCGGGGTTGGCATTGTTTTGTTCGATATGACGGTGTAGCCAAAGCGTAGCATGGGAATGAAAACGAAGAGACGCAATCCTTCAACGACCACGGCGCCCCCGCCCGTGCGTTTCGAGCGGCAGCTCGTGCTGAATCAATGGCTCTTGGGACTTTTTGGCGTTTCGCACTTTAAGCAGCTCGTCGAGCATCTGCGCGATGAAGCGCTGGAAGGACTCGACGAACATCATATTCATCGCTTCCACCACGCCCTGTGTGTGCACCTGCCGGCGGAGAGGCGTCCGCAACTGCCGGATGATATTTTGCTCGCGTACGACCAAGAGATTGTCGCCATCACCCAGCGTCTCAATGAGCGACGCACGCTTCATGGCGACCCGCCGTTGGTGTGGAAATATTTTCAGTATCTGGCCCTGCTGTTCACGGAGATTTATCTCGATCGGTATTTTCAGAATCCCCAGGCGCTCCTCGCCGCGCTCAATACGCACATCGAAGCCTTTAACAACGGTGTTCCCGAGAGCGATCGGCTCGCTTTGCTGGATCCCGCCGGTGACGCACGCACGCAGCTCAACAAGATCGCCTTCTGGATGGCCACCGGCAGTGGCAAAACGCTGCTCATGCATGCCCACATCCTCCAATACCGCCGTTATCTGGAGGCGCATGGACGCGCCGGTGAATTGAACCGCATCATCCTGCTCACGCCCAACGAAGGACTCTCCGCCCAACATCTCAAAGAGTTCCGGAAGTCGGGCATCGAGGCCGAATTGTTCAGCAAAGACGGGCGCGGACTGTTCGCCGGCCAGGCAGTCGAAATCCTGGAGATTACCAAACTCAAGGAAAAGACGGGCGAAAAGACCGTGGATGTCGAAGCCTTCGAGGCAAACAATCTCGTCCTCGTGGACGAAGGGCATCGCGGCGCCTCGGCAGGCGAGCAAGGCGCCTGGATGAAGCACCGCAACACCCTATGCGAGAAAGGCTTTTCCTTCGAATACTCGGCCACGTTTGGTCAAGCTGTGAAGCAGAATCAGAGCTTGAGGAATCTGTACGCCCGAAGCATTCTGTTC
>RFGF01000110.1 GCA_003695915.1 Nitrospirota bacterium | reverse complement strand
GATGGATGCCGGTCTTCCCCCCGACGCTCGAATCCACTTGTGCCACCAACGTCGTCGCGACCTGCACAAAGGGGATCCCTCGCAAATAGATCGACGCCGCAAATCCCGCCAAATCTCCAATGACTCCTCCTCCCACCGCCATCAGCACATCGTGCCGCTCGAACCGGTTGACGATCAATTGCTCCACCACGTGCGCGACCCATTTGAGCGATTTCACCCGCTCGCCATCGGGCAGCGTCAGGATCAGTGAACGAAAGCCCGCTTGGCGCAGAGCCCGCCGAATGATGGGGCCGTAGAGACGATCCACGACGGGATTGGTGACGATCGCCACGCGGCCTTCGAGCCCCGCTTTCCGCAAGCATATCCCTACCTGACCCAATAAGCCTTCTTGAATCAAAATGTCATAGGACCGGCTGTCCAACGATACGGAGACCGTAGACAACGAATCGGTGGACCTGGACTCAGGAGGATCTTGCCGGCGCGGCCTGTTGGTTTTCGACAAGCTGTTCGTCAACGGCATCGACTTCGTTCTCATGCTCAGAACGTCTTCACATATTCCTGATAGGCGTCAAAGTTGCGCTTCATCTCCATCAGGGAATCGCCGCCGAATTTCTCGAGCATGGCATTGGCGATTTCATAGGCAATGACGGCTTCTCCCACCACTCCCGCCGCAGGAACGGTGCAAATATCCGACCGTTCCACCGTGGCTTCAAATGGTTCCTTCGTTTGAATATCAACACTGTGTTTCGGGCGATACAAGGTCGCAATGGGTTTCATGGCCACTCGCACGACGATGGGTTGCCCATTGGTAATCCCGCCTTCCAATCCACCGGCATTGTTGGTATTTCTGACGAAACGATGCTGTTCCGGGTCGAAATAAATATCATCGTGGACTTCCGATCCGAATCGTCGTGCCGATTCAAACCCCAGCCCGATTTCCACACCCTTCATCGCTTGAATACTCATCGCCGCCATGGCCAATCGGGCACTGAGACGACGATCCCATTGCGCATAACTGCCCAATCCGATCGGGGGATTGATGACCACGACTTCAAAGACACCCCCCAGGGAATCGCCCTTCCGTTTGGCCGAGCGAATCAACTCCATCATCTTTTCAGCGGCCACAGGATCGGGGCATCGCACTTCGGATTGCTCGGCTTGCGCAAAGGCTTCCAATGGATCAGCGACCTGGGAAGCTTTCACGTTTCCGATTTCCACCGTATAACTGACCACGCGCATATCGAAATGCGACAACAAGGCCTTGGCAATGGCCCCGATCGCCACCCGAATCGCCGTTTCCCGCGCACTGGCCTTTTCGAGCACATTTCGGATATCCCGATGACCGTATTTGATCGCTCCGACGAGATCGGCATGGCCTGGCCGCGGACGGGTGACGACTCGTTCCGTGACCGAGGGACCGGGTTCCGGGGCCATAATGTCTTTCCAGTTTTCCCAATCCTTGTTTCGAATCAACAATCCCAAGGGGTTGCCCAACGTCACGCCTTTGCGAACACCGCAGAGAAATTCGATACGGTCCTGTTCAATCCGCATGCGGCCACCGCGTCCATAGCCGCCTTGTCGCCGCCGCAAATCCTCATCGACCATCTCCGCGGTGAGCGGCAACCCCGCCGGCAATCCATCCAAGACAGCCACGAGAGCTCGACCGTGTGATTCCCCTGCATTCAAATAGCGAAGCATCGTGTTCCGTGTCCCTTCTTCGTCCTAGGCGCGACCAGTTCCGTCACTGCATGATGGAAACGTGTGGAGAGATATTGACGACTCGCTGCATGTCACCGTTTCCTGGCTGGTTGAAATTGGATAGCCAATGCCTGAGGACGTGGTCGAATGGCATACCGGATTCGCGATTCGGTTTCGAACACCACGCGAAGCCCGCGTCGATCCGTTCCGATCCGAATCCTGGCTAGAAGCGGATGATGGACAGCCATCATCGACTGTTGCAAGACGGAGCGCCCGCCAGGAAAATCGAGTGCCAACCGCTGTGCATCCATTGCCGTCGCGTGATAACGCAATGACCCACTGCCTTTGAGCCATACCGTGAGCGCTTGTGCGCTCCGACGGACGATCACTCCGATCAGAATGAATCCCTTCTCGTCCATCAACATCCCGCTCATCGATCGCCCGGAAAACACGGAGACCCCACTGATCGAGCCTTGGCTTTCGATCACTGACAGCGATCACCGCATAGGACCCCGATCAACTGGCATCTCGATGGTCGAATGGACGTCACGGCACCAGAGCTGTCGGTTTTCCCACGGGGAGCGTGACCCGATTCCCCTCGGAACCTTCTAAGACGAGCGCCGCTTGCGCGATCTCTTTCACTATCCAAGGTGCGGATCCAACGCGTTCTCCGACTGACAGGATGACAGGCGGGGCATTGCCGAGATGTACGACCGCCAGTCTGCGACCATCGACTGTTCCCATTATACCCAAGACCGTCCATCTTTGCGTTGGGGGACCAGTCGTTTCCTGAGGATGGGGTTCAGTGGACGGACCTCGAGCTGATCGATTGAGGAGCGACCGAAAGGGATCCCGTCGGCCATCTGGTCGATATCGGGACACAGGTCGATTAGCTTTTTCCTCGAGCACCGAGGAGGGTGGGAGGGTGTCGAATAGCCGATCGTCGCCTCCATAGACATCCAGATGAAGCCCCATGCCGGTACTTCCGCTCATCATTGCCACAAAGATACCGATCCTGATGGGAATCCACCCGATTCTAAAGCCCCTGTGTCCGCACATGTTATTGACCTGCTTGCACTTCCTACGATCCCGCCATGACCGGGGAATCAACCGCATCCCGGGCCATTTGAGCGGTCGACGTCTCGGACTTCGATACCAGGATTCCGACGAGGCGCACTTCCGTTTGCAGCACAGGCTTTTCCTCCCGACCATCGGCCGCGACGTGCATCGTCAACGATTCCACACGATGGATTCCGCCATATTCTCCCAAGGCATCCAGAAATCGCGCCACGTCATGATAGCCGCCCCCGATTCGGATGATGACCGGCACCGTACGAAAGAACGTGGACAAAGGCATGCCAGTATCGGGCTTCCAGGAAAGCACTCGAGCCCCTGCACGGCGAGCTACCATGCTCACCGTGTGCCGGAATTCTTGAAGGTTTCGGAAGGCGTCAATGTGTTGAAGCTCGGTCTCAATTTCTTCACGCAGGGCATCTATACGGGTGTTCACGCGAATCAGCCCTGCTTCTTTTGTCTTCGCCGTAGCCAGTCGTTGATCCAGGCGCAAGAGGTCAGCTTGCAACGTCTCGACTGCCGTTTGCAGCGGATCGATCACGAAGAGAACGAACACGCAGAACAAACTGCCTCCCGCGACGACAGCGGTCCACACCGACCTTTGCGTCACTGATATCTCGTTGAGCCACTGCAGGACCATAACAGACTTATGCAATGCCAAGATGAAGAATAAATTGATACACGCGGGTCTCGGAATATCGAATCGGCATCATCGTAAATGTTTCCAGATGCTCGACCGCTGGAGACCGCTCGAGGCGGTCGAGAAACCGCCTCACGGATTCCTCATCTAAGGCTCGCCCTTCGATCTCTACAGTGCTGGCATGAAGGGTCAATCGGTCGAGCCAGAGATCCAAATCTTCCATTTCCCGACTGACGACATCGAGGAACATCACTGGATTGCCATTAGAGCGGCGCAATCCTATCAGTGCATCCTTGTCCTGTCTCAATCGATCGTAATGCTGCTGAACCGATTCAAGTGCTGTCGTTCGTTGTTCTATCGACCGAAGTGCCACAAGTTTTTTGTCCCGTTCTTGTATCAATTTCTGATAGTGAGCCTTGATGGTCGCTTGCCACCACCAACACGCCAGCACTATCACCAGCATCGATACGATACCAGCGCCCAAAACAACCGGCGAACGTCGTCCGTCGCAAACGGATCGTTGGACTGGCAACAAATTGATTCGAATCATGCCGCCCCGAGCCTCAAGGCTAAGCCAGTTGCAATGGCTGCCGCTGCTGGATCGGCGGTAGCACGCTCGTTTGTCTTCTGCGGTCCGCGCTGAAAATAGCGAAACGGATCGACGACCTGAACATCGAAATCGAACTCCGTACGAAGCGCATCGCTCAACACAGCGAGATCAGGGATGGCGCCGCTCAAGAGTAGACGGGTCACAACTGCCGGATTGTCTTCGTTCTGGTTATAGTGCATCGTTCGTCGAATTTCCCGCACGATATTTTCCCGCATCCTGCTCAGCGACGTGTCGGGGCAACAGTCTAAGGCATTCCCGTCAACAGCCGGTTGTGAGGAGTTTGTAATGGACGAATCGAATGTGGGTTCGAGCGACCACAGCTCGAACCTTGCATCACGAACAGCAACGAGTTGGTGGCAGTGAAGAACCGTCATGCTCAGCCGAAAGGGATCGCAATTGACCCAAAGCGTGGCACCATCGCGCTGGGCCAGATGAGGCGAGATATAATCCCATAAATGGCTGAGGGCTAATCCATCGATATCGATGACTTCAGGCTGAAGCCCCACATCCTCAAGCAAAGCCATTCGCCGGTCGACCAAGTCCTTTTTCGCTGCAGCCACCACAACGGACATCGACCCCTTCGAATGGGCCTCGTTCGTCCCTCCTTGAATATGCGCATCCCAATACATGTCTTCCGGACCATACGGAAGATAGTGGTCGATTTCCCAGTTCAGGTGCGCTTTCAGTTCCTCGAAAGACATGCGAGGAACAGAGACGACCTTGACATAGATCCCAGGCCCGGACATGCCGACAACCGTTCGAGCGCGGTCGAGGCAGTGCTGGCGAACGAATTCTGAAAGGACTGAACGAAAACGGCTCTCGTCCGCCTCAGCGCCGACTACTCCTTCTATGGTGCGAGTGGCCCACCGGCTGACCACCGGATAGTCGCAGCAATCGAGCTCGACCATTGCTAGAAACGTCGGCGCGAGATCTAGGCCGACGATACGATCGGCGGTCGAATGCAGAGTTTTCCGTTTGATACACCGGAAAACATCCCCGAAGAGAGTGAAGTGGGAGAGCAACGTCACAGATCTTTTCATCTCCTTCGTGTTCAGACATAACGAGAAATCCGCTCGGGAGTCAAGCGCATGCAGGCAGATCGCCTCTCACGATCGCTAATCTAGTAGGAAGGGACTAGGCAAACAATAATTCCCCTCCCCATCGCCCTAAGCCTCGCTCTACTCCGGAAACATCCTCATGACCATCGGGAGGCCTTTCGTCGATGTGGAGCGCGCTACAGGCCTACGCGCGAGAAACGTCTTCGATGACGAGGGAGATGTCGAGGCGATCAAACTATGAACCGCATTCCACAGGGGACAGTTCACGATGGCGAATGGAGACTTCGTAGCCCCATCCGGCGAACATTTCGTGCAGCGAGGAAGCGATGGCGACAGAACGATGACGACCGCCCGTACACCCGACACCGATCGTCAAATAACTTCGACGCTCCCGTTCGAAAAGCGGAAAGAGAAAGGAAAAGATTTCTCGAAGGTGTTGAAGAAATTGAACCGCCTCTGGGGAATCCAAAACATATCGCTTGACGGGTTCCTGTAATCCGGTAAGTGGTTGCAAGTGAGGAACGAAATGGGGATTGCGTAAAAACCGAACGTCAAAGATGATATCCGCATCGTAAGGCACACCGTATTTGTATCCGAAGGTCACGAGTGCGATGCGGAGAGGTTGACCCGCCTCTCGATCTTGATAATGGCGCGTGATCCAGTCTTTGAGATCGTGCACGGTAAAATTCGAGGTATCCAGCACTCGGTGAGCTCGTTGTCGAAGCTCGGCCAAGCGCTCTCGTTCCAGTTTGATCCCCTCAATGACCGGTTGATTGGGAAGCAGCGGATGCGGTCTCCGCGATTCGGAAAAACGGCGGACGAGAACTTCATCTTGCGCCTCGAGAAAAAGCACCTCGATCTCGTATCCGTTTTGCTCGAGACGATCGAGGTGTTTGGAAAAATCTTCGAAAAATCCACGCTCCCGGACATCAATGCCCAACCCAATTTTGCGTACCTCTTCTCCTTGTTGCGCACACAAATCCGCAAATCGTTCAAACAGGGCAGGTGGGAGATTATCAACGCAGAAATAATTGAGATCCTCTAAGCATTTCAGCGCCTGCGTTTTCCCTGATCCCGATGCACCGGTCACAATGACCAATCGAAGCGCCGATGTGTCGTGTTTGTTCGCCACAATCTGGATGTCCTGATGAGCTCACAGCTATATCGAGCAGCCTAGCTATCATACGACGAGGCGGCGGGAGAGAGCAAACGAGTGCGCAAATGGAATGATGAAACCGGCAGCGCAACGAAGTCCGCGTTAGGTAGGGATTCGCTTTCGCTGACTGGCGGAGGAAATATTCAACTCGGCTCGGTATTTGGCCACAGTCCGACGGGCGATCAAAATATTTTTCTCGCGGAGCTTCGCGACGATTTCTTGGTCTCTCAGAGGATGAGCGCCATCCTCGTTCGCCACCAATTCACGAATCATCTCACGAACGGTGACCGACGAGAATTCTTCTCCTCGATGATCCGCTCGTTGAATGCCCGCACTGAAGAAAAATTTTAATTCTAAGATCCCCTGGGGGCAATGCATATATTTATTCGTGGTGACCCGACTAATGGTCGATTCATGCATGCCGACATCTTCTGCCACTTGCTTCAAAACCAAGGGTTTTAGATATTTGATTCCTTTTTCTAAAAAGGGTTCTTGAAATTTGATCAAGCTCTTCACGACTTTGACAATGGTCTTATTCCGCTGATCAATGCTGCGAATGATCCATTGAGCGCCGCGCAGTTTGTCTTCGAGGTATGCCCGGGTCGAATCGTGCGCTTCATGCTGACCAGATAATAACCGACGATAGTAGGGATTGATCCGAAGGCGGGGAAGCCCATCTTCATTGAGCAAGACGATCCATTCTCCCTCGTGCTTCACGACGTAGACATCCGGAATAATGACCGAATTGTTGTCAGAAAAATAGGGGCGCCCAGGTTTCGGCTCTAATCCCTCGATAACCTTAACCGCTGCATACACTTCTTCTACGGGGACACTCAGTGCCTTGGCAATGGCAGTGTATCGTTTCTTTTGAAGATCGTGCAGATGGTCGGCGACGATCGCCTTCACAATCTCACCATGGCCTTCCGGATCAATCGGATGGTCGACGCCGATGGGATCGCGCTCGAGATGCGCCAGCTGAATCAACAGGCATTCGCGAAGATCCCGAGCGGCAACTCCTGGTGGATCGAATGTTTGAACTTGCTCGAGCACGCGGGCCGCTTCTTCCACGGAAACCTGCGCATCTTCCGCCACCTCCTCCAACGACATTCGAAGATAGCCATCTTCGTCCAAATTCCCGATGATAATCCGCCCGATAGCTCGTTCTTTCCCCGTCAATGAGGAAAGGCGCAATTGCCATTCCAAGTGCTCTTCTAGCGATGTGGGACGCGTTAGCGTTTGCTCAAACGAGGGCAGATCGTCGTCTGCTCCACCCGATTCCCCCCCAGCCCTCCAGTCGCTTGCATTGAAAACTTCGTCCCATTCTTCCGAGGACAAAGGCTTGAAATCTTTGTCCTCGTCGCCTTCTTCTTGAGCGAGATCCTCGGTCTCGGTCGTTTGGGGGGCCTCAGATTGCGGCTCGGCGAGTTCTTCTTCCTGAACATCGAGGCTTTGATCTTCCAATAAAGGATTTTCTTCTAGATGGTGAGCAATTTCCTGTTGCAGATCCAGGCGCGAAAGTTGAAGCAGCTTGATCGCTTGCTGGAGCTGGGGTGTCATCACCAGCTTTTGGGTGAGCTTGAGATCCAAACGCAATTCCATGAGAGACTCCGGTCTTCTACCGTTCGGTTATAAACGGAATCGCTCGCCGAGATACACGGCTCGCGCCCTTGAACTGTTCACAATGACGTCTGGCGATCCGGTTTCCAAAATCGCGCCGTCATTGATAACGTACGCCCGATCCGTAATCGATAGGGTTTCCTGAACATTGTGATCTGTAATCAGGATCCCAATGCCTTTGTGTTTCAGCTTGATCACGATCTCCTGGATATCTCCGATAGCGATAGGGTCGATACCGGCAAAAGGTTCATCCAACAGGAGAAAACGCGGAGAAGTCGCGAGGGCTCGCGTAATTTCCAGCCGTCGGCGTTCCCCTCCTGAAAGACTATAGGCCCCATGCTTCCTGAGAGGCAAGAGGTCGAGTTCACGGAGCAAGGCTTCCAAACGGATGCCTCGTTCGGCGCGCGAGAGATGGCGTGTTTCTAATACGGCTAGGATGTTTTCTTCCACGGTCAGCCGACGAAATACCGAGGGCTCCTGCGGAAGGTATCCGATACCACGCCGTGCGCGCTGATACATTGGTAAGGTGGTAATGTCTTCTCGATTGAGCAAGATATGTCCTTTATCTGGCCGACTCAACCCCACTATCATATCGAAAATCGTGGTCTTGCCTGCGCCATTCGGACCGAGTAAACCGACGATTTCACCTGCTACTAATTCGAGGGTTACTCCTTTGACAACAATACGCCCACGAAAACTTTTCTTGAGTCCTTTGGCCAGAAGCCGCGGGGCCGACTCGGCTGAGCGCGATAAGACCATCAAGACCAATGTCTCGCTTTATTTTCGTCGTTAGGCATCCTCTTCTTCCACGAAGACCACATGAGAATCCCCTTCTACGATACTTCGATTTTCTTTCAAATACATGATCATCTTTTGTCCACTCACACGTGTACCGTCTTGCCACGCGACCGGCGAACCGAGCAAAACAATTTTTTCCTCGTCTTTGAAATAAATGGCTCTTCGGCACTTGGCTTTCCCTGAAGCCTTTTCAATGATCACGTTCCCTCTGGCTTCGATCCGTTCGACTTTTCGTGCATGATGGGCACTGGCAGTTCCGCCTTCATTCGTTTCTTCTTTTGTTTCTCGATCCGATCGGTCTTCTTGTTTAAACACGACGATCATCACATCTGAATGCACCACGAGGTCACCCTGCGTCAACACAACGGACCCTCGAAAGACCGCCCGTCGCTCCTTGTTATTGGCGGTCATGGTTTGCGAGGTAATCGTCGTTGTTACGCGCCCTTGCGGGCTCCCTGCATTCAACAAGTCTGCCCACATTATCACAACGCTGAGCCACACAAAGCTGCAGACCGTGACAAAGGAAAAGAGATTATCGAATTTGCGCCTGCACATTGCGGAGAATGGTAAATTGTTCGGCATCGAGTTCAGCTATAAGACCGGTGCCGGTAATCGTCAGTCCGTGCCCCCGGATTTCGACATGATCCTGTGTCGTCAATTGACGAGCGGTTTCGACCCATTGAAGACGATTAGAGCGAACATGAAAGCCGTCGGCAAAAGCGATCGAGACCGGCGCATCTCGATTCACGAGATAAAAATTCTTTGTCGCCGTATCGATGACACCTTCGTCGGACTTGACGAGCATTTCCTCATTCCTAGCCCCAAATAGACGAACAGACACATTTTGCAGGTGAGCCCGATGTTGCTGCTCAAAGACTTGAGCTCGTTCCGCCATAACTTCCCACCGTGTTATTCCCGATTGCGTTTGTCGATATCTAAATCCTTGAATCCAAGCATCGGTAGGTTCTTCAGATCCTGAGGAGACAGACTGGGCAGGCTGCACCTGCCGATGATGATTGACCTGATATCCCACAAATGCCAGCAACACCAACACCAGTGCAGTTAAGCCCCATTGAACCCAAGAGAGTGACATGGCTTTCTGGTGTCGGGTGGTGGCGAATCTTTTTATAAAAAGGGAGGAGAAGACGAAAAAATTATAACATGGGTCTCTATAGGTGTAAACAAAAGGAGAGCGGGGTCCAGATTGCTAGCAGGATAAAGTGGGAAAAGATGAAGAGCCATTCATCGCTATCGTGTGTCCGTGGCATTCCGATTGACAACTCTCGTCAACGGAGAAAGAACACAGCGCAGAATGCATAAATGAGAACGGAGGAAAGGGGTTCGCATTGGCAATTACGGGTAAGCGCTATGAGTAAGTCTGCCAGTCAGATCAAGTCCTCGAAATCCCTGAAGGGAAGCAAGCAGCGAGGACGAAGACAGAGGAACAGACCATCATTAAGACCCAAGTGGGTTGACTGAAGCTAGGCCAACAATTTGGGAATGGCTCGAAAGGCTGTCTAATCATGGGCTCCGTTTGGGATAGGCTTTATCGTTTTATTAAAGAATGCCATGAGACCTGCGGAGCAGCTGTGCTGGTCAGGATTTCCCGACAGAAGCCCATGCAAAAGAATCGCGGGGCATCGGCAATCGAGGGCACCATAGCCCGCTTGGCCATTGAGCCGTCCGTCTGATGGTCAGTGCGGATGGCCAAGGAGCGACGCACACAAGGAATCACCCTCTCACAGGCTGGCGTCCGGCGATATCAGGCTCCGCTATGATCTTGGGACCATGCAGCAATGCGTGAAAGCAAGAGAGGTTAAAGTAACGCAAGAAGAGGCTCGGACTGACTATCACCCAGGTCATTGTCTTAGAGAAAACGAAAGCGGACAAGGAAATCTAGAACGAATTTGTTCGCGTATGCCCCGGATGCCTTGAGGTATAGTCAAAAAGTGTGGAAATAGAAAACAGGCGGTGGCAACCTTTCGGGTAAGCAAACCCACCGGGCTTGCCGCCCGGCACAGAAAGGAGGCACCGCCATGGAGAAAGAGCGCACAGCGACGGGAGGCGAGTCAAGGCATCTCTGGGACCATCTGGAGGCGTTTGTG
>RFGF01000109.1 GCA_003695915.1 Nitrospirota bacterium | reverse complement strand
TCGCTACCGCGCGCCGCGGTTCGACAACCGGCGGCGTCCCGCAGGCTGGCTGGCACCCAGTCTGCGACACCGCGTCGAGACGACGATGGCCTGGGTGGCGCGCCTTTGCCGGTGGGTGCCGGTTGCGGCCCTCTCGCAGGAGTTGGCGAGGTTCGACACCCAGGCGTTGCAGAATCCGGAGATCTCAGGTGTCGAGTATCAGCGGGGCGAATTGTTCGGCTACGAGGTTCGCGCATACCTCCTGGAGAAGTGGGGCCGCCGGTGCGCCTACTGTGACGCGGAAGGGGTGCCGCTCACCATCGATCACATCCATCCCCGCAGCCGAGGTGGGTCCGATCGGGTATCGAACCTGACCTTGGCCTGCCTGTCCTGCAATCAGAAAAAGGGCAATCGGGATGTGTCTGACTTTCTGGCTCAGGATCCCGGGCGGCTTGCTCGCATCGAGGCGCAGCGGCAAGCCCCGCTCCGGGACGCCGCCGCGGTCAACGGCGTGCGGTGGGCGCTATGGAACCGGCTCAAGGCGACGGACCTGCCGGTCGAAGTTGGCACGGGCGGGCGGACGAAGTGGAATCGCACCAGATTCAGCCTGCCCAAAACACACGCCCTGGATGCGTTGTGCGTGGGCGCGGTGGACGCAGTCGAGGGCTGGCAACGTCCGGTTCTTGGCATTCACGCTACCGGCCGGGGCTGCTACCAGCGAACCCGGCTCACCAGGGATGGTTTCCCGCGCGGGTATCTCACCCGCCGCAAGCGCCACTTGGGGTTCCAGACCGGAGACCTGGTGGAGGCGGTCGTCGCCCGGGGCAAAAAGAAAGGCCGTTACCGGGGCCGTGTCGCCGTGCGCGCCAGCGGGAGTTTCAACGTTCAGACGCCGACGGGCATCGTGCAAGGAGTCCATGCCCGCTCTTGCCGCCTGCTGCAACGAGCGGACGGGTATGGGTATGTACAAACTACCCAACGCGGAGCCGCGCTTTCCTCCCCCGCCTAAAGGCGGGGGTCTCCAGCGCGGATAGAGGATGACACTTATGAACTCATTTTATTTAATAGTCGCTCGGCTGGTACGGCTTTTCCCTGTCGATATTCAGCTCGTGCCCGTTTGATTTCTTCCAGCAGACGCCTATCTTTGAGTTCATCGAGTGTCTCGACAAGATCGAGCAATTCTTCATAAGGAATGAGAAAGGAGACGGGTTTACCGTGCGAAAGCACCATTGAGATAGACTGTGATCGAATGAGTTTGGATAGACTCGCTTGAGCTTCACGAATATTGACAGGCTTGGCTTTTCGAAGCAGCGAGGTGGTTGTCATAGCGAGCTTCCTTTTAGGTGTATTGCAGTTGTACAGACAATATCAGAGTTGTTGCAGCTTGGCAAGGTTGCTAGAAAAAGAGGGTAAAGCATGGGGTGCCGCGTTCCCCCTTTTTTGCTTATTTGGCGAGAAGGGCGGCGATAATAGCGAGCAAGGTGGTGATCTGGACACCGATTATCCAGACAAAATGCCGATCGATTTTCTGGTCCAAGGCATCGATCCGCGATGACAGCTCCTCTCGGAACCGATCGACTTTCTGATCGAGGGCATCGATCCGCGATGACAGCTCCTCTCGGAACCGATCGACTTTCTGATCGAGGGCATCGATGCGACGGCTCAGTTCTTCTCGAAATAGATCCACTTTTTGATCGAGCGCTGTGATGCGCCGATCGAGGTGGGCGAGCATCTCGCGGATCTCGCCGAATCCACGCGAGTGTTCTTCGACTTTCCCTTCGAGATACGCAACACGCTCTTCGAGAGTAGCCATGGACTGTTCCTTTTTATTGAGTATGTCCAGCTAATCGGAAAAAAGTCAATCAAAAATGGGGACCCAGCCGAAGCCAGGTCCCCTCGATCAGACTCAGGCCGCTTGGGGTTGAGCCTGGCGCGGCTTGGCGCCGAAGCTGATCCGATTTGCGATCACCTGCAATTTGGATCGCCTAGACCCATCCTGGGTCTCCCAGCGTTGAAGCTGGAGCCGGCCTGTTACTAATACTTCCTGCCCTTTGGTTAGGTATTGTCCGGCGGTCTCAGCCTGCTTTCCGAATACTGTTACGTCGATAAATTCGGTCCTGGCCTCATCGCCTTTCTTGTACCCATCAACGGCCACCGTGAAGCCGCTGACAGGCGTCCCGTTCGTTGTGTAACGAACCTCAGGGTCTCGAGTTAACCGACCTTGTAAAATGACTACGTTGCACGCCATGGCGTACCTCCTTGATTGAAAAGAGTGAATAATCCGCGACGCCCTCACGCGCCGCTTGCTGAAAATCACCCTGTCTGCCAACCCTGGCCGAAGGCCCCGGTATTCAGACGAGGGTTTGGGCGGCTCATGCAGCCGTCGAGACGGATCGCTGCTGAGCCATGAGCGTTTCTATAGTGGCAGGGGCAAGCCGGAACCGGTGAGCAAGCCCGTTGATAGTGGCCGGTGTTGGCTTGCACCGGCTGATAATGGTGAGCAGGTGCGTTCGAAGCCCGCGAATCATGATCTCGCTGGGCTCGAACAGATCCATAGTCGGATGGGCAAGGCAGGGGATCGGGCTGTCATCATCGCCGGCCATGGATTCGAGCGTTGCCTGGTTGAGTTGCCACAGCCATTCGACGAGTTCAGCGCTTTTCTTCGCGCTGATATCACCGAGTTCGTCCGCCAGGCGTCCGGCGGCCACCCAGCGGATCATATTGAGTTGGTCGAATCGACCATCCTGGAGGGTACGATTCAGCATCGCTTGACGGAATGGGGAACGTGTCTTGTAGAGCCGAAACGCCGGCCAATGGAGCTGGTCCCCGATCTCGGCGATCGTTTCCGGCAGGCTCTCGGCCGAAATCTCGACTACGCTGAGGTGTTCGGTGAAAGCGATTGAATCATCGTACTCATCTAATGGTTCGTTGACCGAATCATCTAGCGCATTGACATCGTGCGCATAAATCCACTCGTCGATAACCTGCTCGTTGTGGTCCACTTCCTCGTCGCTCAGTGTAGGAAGCGGGAGATACAGGCGATACCCACACATAGCGCAGGCGATGGTGTAGGCATCTTCATGATAAAGATGTGTTGCGCTGTGCTGGCATTTGGGGCAGGCAGGTTTTGGGGGATTGATATGCGATGCAACCTGGTCATGCACTACAGGATCCGGCAGATGTCGGCCGTGACAACGCGGGCATTCGCGGTTGCCGGTCTTATGGCGGAAGACAGACAAGGCTTGGTTGATCGGCAAGATCTGTCGGATACCGCACAACGTTTCAATGCGAAAGTCCTTCGAGTCCCTGCTATAGAGCCTGCGGACGCGACGGCCATCCGGCAAGACGATAAACCGTTGGACTTCTTTGGGAGCCCGGCTGGCGGTTCGTGAAATGATAGGAAGGGAGGGTTCGTCTTCGTCTTCTTCGAACCGTGTTTCTCGGCGCCAATAGCGCTCGCGAGCAGAGTCAGCAGTCTTTTCGTACTCTTCTTCATACTTTCTCAAAATCTCCTCTACCCTCTCTTGAGGATCGTCTTCTGGGGAGAGGTGTACGTGATCCGGAAGCAAATGTCGCGTTTGGTCGTCATCATCCTCTTCGTGGTGGGCGATGAAAGTGTTGCAAAAGGTCTCGTTGTAGCTCATGCCACATCCCTCCTGTATGAAAGAAACCAAATTGAAAATTGCTTTTGCTTAAAACCCTGCGCGCGTCAGCGCGCCCAAGGGGTCAGATGGAAGATTGAATGAGCAACGCAGCGCGGATGCCGTGGCACCCACGCGCGAGGTCAGCAGTGGATCCGAGAGTCCCCGGACCAGCCACTACTGAGAAGACTGGAGCGAGGATGGCTCCAGCCGCCCGGGAGTCCCCAGGCAAAGAGAGAAAAAGGCTGGAGTCCTGCGGCAAGCAACCGAAGGACTCCGGCTGCCCGCTCTCCAACAGGGAGAGGGGACGAGTGCGTTGACAAAAGGCAGGGCCGGTACCGGTGGGCGGCCGGTACCGGAGTAAGAGGGAAGAGGATGGGGCGGGAAGACAGAGGGTGGTCAGCCCTCCGGTGGGAATCGCTTCCAGCAGAGCCCTGCCCGCGTCAGCGGGCCTTGGATGATGATCAGGTGATTGGCTGCAGCATCCCGTGTGAGGCGGCTTGAAGCCGGCAGAGAGAAAGCGGTCTGATCAATGGGGGTGTCGTTTACGGGCAAAGGCTTTGACCAGTGTTGTGTGCTCCTGCCGGATTTGCCTCAGAACCTGGTCCGTCTCAGCAGCGTGAGTAGCGAGCGGGAGTCGAATCGAGGAGAAAACGCCGGGAAGGTTGATAGGCAGTCGGCGGTAATGGGCCGTTCCCGTTTCATCGACGATGCGAAGGGCAGACCCGCTCGCCAAGAGCCAGAGTCCGCGGTGATGACGGACAAGTCGATCGGTCGCATGGAGTCCGATCCCGAGATTGTTGCTGCGATTGGGATTCGAGACTCCGAGATGGAATCGCGATGAAATGCCGAGCTTGAGCGCATTCTCGATCGCCTCCTGATCATTGTCGAATGTGTGAACAGGAGAGCGCGCGAGGCTCTTGCGGATACCGATTCCAGCGTCGGCGATGGCAAACTCGATGATATGCTTGTTTGGATAGATTTGCGCCGCAGCATAGCCGGCGACGGTAGAGTGATCAACAACGTTCCGTAGGCCTTCTTGTGCGAGGTAAGAAACGAGGCGCGCACTTTCCGGCTGAAGACGGTTAGCCAACGCACCAAAGCGTTTGGAGATTTCATCTGCGTCAAAATCGCATGTGCATCGTGAAATCTCAAGGAGGGTGGTTGATCGATCATGTCGGAAAAATGATTCTTCGCTTTGGAATCCTAGCGTGTTGAAAAAGTTGCTTCGTTGCCAATAGGTAAGATTTTGGCATTGGTCGAGGCCTTCCAGCCGAATAGCATGGTGATGGGAATGAACGTAGGAGATAAGTGCGGCAAGGATGGCAAGGCCACTCGGTTCAACCCAAGAATTACGGGAAAAATCTATAATGATAGGACCAGCATTGCTATTGTGGATTGCACCGAGTTGTTGAATGAATTCAAAGACACTGAGGGCGTTAAGTTGTGGTGGTAAATTCCAAAGAATAGGCACGGTGGGCGTGCGTTCCTGTACCAAAGAAATTGTCCAAGCGTCGGGATCATAAATAGAAAGCGGTAGCTCGTCAATTATTGGTGGCATGGGTATTCCTCCATATCGTACGCGTTGAGAACTAATCTCGTTCTCTCTGTCGTCGAGGACGACAGAGCCGGCGTCTTTGCCGACTTTCAATTTCAAAAATCACCCTGAGAACAACCCTGCTCGCGTGAGCGGGCCGTAGAGCGAGGTGCTAAGGCTGATCAGAATTGGCTGAGCGGTGTAATGCGATGGCCGAGTTTTGCGCGTTTGGCGAGAGCGATAAGCTTGGCATCATCGGTAACGAGTGGCAAATCGTCACGTTGGGCAAGGGCGACATAGAGGCAGTCGTAAACGGGATGGTTGTGGTGAAGCGCTAACTTCAGAGCCGATTCAGCGAGTTCGAGCGATGGGATTAGTAGATCGATCATGGCTGGCAACGCCAGAACGATAGTCTTGGCATGATCGGCGGTGATATCCTGAGATCGATATTTCTTCCACGCTGTATTCAGCACTTCGGCAACAAGCAAATCTGGTGCGAGGAGAGTAGTGGCCTGTTGGAGCAATCGTTCAGCATGCCGTGAGCGTGGTTCCTCGACAAACCACTTGACGGCGACACTGGCGTCAACCACGACTTTCACCGTTCACGGTCCTTGCGAATAAGTTTTGTCGAATCGGTTTTGGATCTTCTTGGGCTCATCGCTCGAATGGTCTGACTCATACGAACTCTTTCTTCCGCGGGCAACTTGACTGCTGTGGTAAGAATGGTTCGCAGTTCCTCTTCCAATGAACGCCCATGAAATTTGGCACGCTGCTTGAGTGTGTTGATAATATGGTTATCAAGGTTGCGAATAATGACTTGACCCAAGAGTCAACCCTCCTCATGCTAGCATTTATGCTAGCATAATTGGTCAGATTAGAGTAGCAGGGAGACTCCCGCCGCTTTGTATTGCAGCCGGAGCAATAAAAAATCACACTGCCTGCGGTAACATCGCGGTTTATATATGTAGCGTATCGGCCGGCTCCGGATATAAGAATCGATCCACATCCACGATCAGTCCGTCTCGCTGGAGATGGCGAAAGACTGTTTTGAGAAACGTTTCGGCTGGAAGAGCCTGGACGGCTTCGGCCGATCCCAGCCCGATCACCTTAGCCCGCCCGCGAGTGAGCGCAACGTTCAAGAGCGTTTCAGCGCTGAACGTCTCGGATTCGCGGCAGAGAAAGCTGGTGACGAGCCGGTCGGCGATGGTCGTATCGAGGATCACGAGATCTGCCTGCTGGCCCTGGAACTGGTGAATAGTCCCCACCCGAACCGAGGCGGGGAGGGCGGCCGCCTCGGCAAGCTGCCGGATGAGCCGCACCCGAGCGCGGTACGGACTCATGATGGCAAGTGAACGCAACGCTTGCAATCTGGATTCAGACAGAGAGTCGATCGAGTCAAAAAAGTTGGAGAAAAAGGAGCAAAAAAGGATTGACAAATTTGAAGCGCCCTTCGTAGTGTGTGGTCAGAAGAGGGGAGAGAGTGATGGTGAAATAGTGAACGGGAACCATGGAACCTCCTGGGACAGGAACTCCCCTCTTCTTCCATTGCGCTGTTCAGCTCGTCCTTGAAAATCGGCATCCTTGAACCGACAAGAAGGGTATGAGGAGACTGAACAAGCGCGGGAATCTCTCTGCCCATGTCGTCTGCAAGCGGCAATTCGTTGTCGCTCTCGCCAGCATAGCGATGCTGCTCCCGCCGTTGCAGGTCCTCGCTCAAAGACCCAGTGGCGTCAATCAAACGGTGGCGGATCGGGGAGTCATGCCGATTGTGGGTCACGGGCCAGCCGTTTGGGCGTCACCAGCCGATTCCAAGGGGCTTGAGCAGCGATGGCCAGAACGCACGCTCTGGTTTCAGGTTATCGCCATTGAACCCACCAGGGACGGAGGATACTGCCTCTTAGGCGAGGCGAAGAATTCCACTCCTCGTCAGATCCACCGGGCGTCTATTGTCGTGGAATATCGCTGGAAGGGCGAGGTCGTTCTGCGCGAGCACTTTCCTTGGGGTCCGATGAAGCCGTACGAAGAGCGCCGGGTCGGCCTCTTGTTGCGGCCGGTGCTGTTCGATGATGTGCGGATGATGGCGACCGAGGTTGAACTTGGCCCCTCGATAAATTGATTTTGCTTATCTGGGGCTAAGCACGAAGAGTTGGATGGCGTACCGTTGTCGTCCGCTATCTAGGGGCGATCAGAATTGTTTATTTTTTGGCGGTTTTGGCTTTTGAAGCCTTGCGGCCGTGCCGGGATGGAGCAGAATGTGTGGGAGAGGCAGGCGAAGCGGGCATTGTCTGGCCTTCGGTTGCAGACGAGCTCAGCGTATAGAGGCCGAGTTTCACCCGTTGGATCTGTCCTTTTTTTAATGCTTGTCCAACCCAAAACTTGACCCCGCCTGGACTGACATTCAGTCCCTGCTTCCGACAGATCTGTAGCATATCAACCTGCGACAGCGGCTGAGACGAAGCTTGCATTGCTGCCAGCACCACCTCGCCAATGGTGCGTTTACGCCTGGCTCTACCAGGTCGTTCAGTCGGCTGAACTCGTGGGGCGGCGGAAGCCGGAAGCCGACCGGCTGGTAGAGATCGAGAGAGGATAGCCAGCGCCCGCTCAAGCGTAGCAATTTCTTCTTGGAGCTGGGCCAGTTGCTGGCGTTTGTCTTCCAGCGCGCGCGTGAGGGTCGGGTCTAGAGAAGTCGAGCTAGCCATGGGCAGAACAATACCATCATGCCAGGATCATGGCAAGCGGTCGAGTGCATCTCGAATACTCCCCCGCCAACCCTGTTCCCGCGCAAGCCGGATGTATTCTCGCGCAATGCGGCAGGATTCGGCATAGCGTGAAACATAGACCTGCCGCTTCCGTTTGGGGTTCCGATAGAGCGGAATCCGATCGTGCCGGTGGCGGAAAAAAGAGAGAGCGAGGAGGGCGTATTCAAGTCCGGTTCGTCTCTGTTCCATCATCAGTCTGATCCTCCTGTGGAGGCGATGCGGGAGAAAACGTGACTTCGAGCAAGCGGCCGAACGTCTCGCCCTCTTGGAGATCCCAGGCCAGAATCCGCGGACGAAAATATTCCACGGTCCGAATAATCTCTTTGTCGTCGGTGACGATCGGCGGGCGGACTTCGCTGCATTTGATGGCCGCTCCTTTGATCAGATAGCGGTGGCTATCAGTTTCGACCACCGTGTTGTTCAGCATGCCGGCCATGAGAAGCTGTGCTAAGTGCCCGGTTTGCACCGGAAGCAACGGGCGGGCACGCGCAATGGGTTGTTGGAGACTGAGCAGTGCTTTAGCACGCGGGTGCGTCCAGATGGAACGCTCGATGGTGGGGCAAAGCTGGTCGGGATCGAACCAGGAGGTTGTAAAGGTGAGCGTGGACTGGGGAAGGGAATCGGGGAGCTCGAAAAGCGGGGCGGGAACCGGGGCAAGAATGGGCAGATCGCCTGCCGCTGCCTGTCGCACTTCTTCGATGTGGTTCTCGGAAGCACCGGCGTTCGACCGCTTGATTCCGATCACGACTCCCTGGCCGAATTCCCGATATTCCGGCTCGGGAAAGCGATAGAACGCAAGACTCCGGTAGTGCTGGGCCAGCCAGGGGGCAAGATCCGGCATCGTGGCAGTCTGCACGACGAGGATCAACAGTCCCCGCGTCACCAGCACGGAGGAGAAAAACGACAGCCAGCGTGGTTCTTGTCGCCCGCCGATCAACAGCTCGCCGTAGGGCGGGTTGAGGAATAAGACGCTCGCGCTGGGGCGTGTGATGGTCACGGCAAACGCATCGCTATGGAGCAGGCGATCGAAGTGACGTTTGGCGATGGCTGCGCGTCCAGCATGGAGTTCGATCCCCCAGGCACACAGGTTCCAGGCGCGAGCCAAAGCCGCGGAGGCACCCTCGCCGGCACAGGGATCGAAGAGAATCCCGCCAGAAGGTGCCGGTTGAGCAAACGAGGCCAAAATATGCAGGATGCGTGGCGGTGTGGGATAAAACCCCGCCTTGGCATGGCCGCGGATGTGCATAAGAAAGGACTCCAGTACAAAGGGTTATGCGGCAACGCCATCCGTGATGGCGGACGGCACGGGAAGGAGACGGGCGCGCAGGCGTTCCCCAATCCAATCGCGAAGGTGCTCGTCGTCTGGGGCGAGCTCCCAGGCGCGCAAGCGATGCGTCAGAAGTGGGCGGATCCATCCGGCTTCGAGTCCCCAGAGCCAAAGCGCCGGCGCCCAGCTTGCATGTAGCGGAGTTTCGACGATCTGGTTGAGGATGGTGAAAAATCTCGATGGCGGAGTGAGCGGGTCGGAAAGAGCACACTCGGGGTCGATGGGCGGAATGATAAGATAAGCGGGCTCATGCAGCCGCATGAGCGTCGGGGAAGCGCGATGGGGCAAGAGCAGCAGTGTGCCGAATCCAGGATGATCCAGCCGCTGGCGAAGCGTGATAAGCGGACGGACGGTATTCCCGGGCCATCGGACTCCATCGATTCCGGGAAGCGAAAACGTGCTCTGAATTGCCAGACAGGCGCTCATGGCTTCGAGGTGGCTGATGCGGCCGCAGAGCGCGAGCATAACGAGCGTATGATCCGCCGGATCGACGGCTGAAGCTAAGAGATGGGCCGAAAAGCCCTCGATGGTGATCGGGGGAAAGTGATCGGACGGGGCAAGGGACATCGAAGAACACCTCAATTTGGCGGGATGGAGCGATCAGAAGAGCGACAATTGCGTGCCGTCGCGAACGGAGGCAACGGAGGCGAGAAGGTCGCTCAAGTCGCTTTCCGTGGAATCGAAACGATCACGACACTCGCCCAGACGAATCGGATCGGGACGTGGCTCCAGCGAAGGAGCGGCAAAGAGGCTTTCCAGATTCGGGAGACCGTCATCGTCCCGCGACCGACTCGTCAAGCGATCCATGATCGCCTGAAGGATGTTTTGGCTGCCATCCTCGTCGAGCTCGGCCCCCAAGCCTTCCTGGGGAACGATGCCTTCCAATTGCAGACTGTGCTGGATTCCGGCGCCGATCAGCCGCCAGGCTAATTCCTGTACGGTTTTCTGATAGTACAGGATATGGACCGTCACCGGATGGCGCTGTCCCGGCCGCCAGGACCGTCGGATGGCTTGGCGGAAGGTAAAGACGGAATACTCGGGCTCGTACACGATAATCGTGGGATAGCTCAACAGATCCAGGCCTGTATTGACCATCCGTGGATTCGTGACGAGCACGTCCCAATTGGATTCGTGCTCGGCAATCCAACGCTCCCGTCGTTCGGCGCTGACGGACGTTTGAATCCCGGCGGCGCGAAGACCGACGGCGGATAGCCGTGCGATCAGATGCGGGACGATGTTTTTGGTCTGCGTGTAGGTGACGTAGACGAGCGCCTTGGTTCCTCGGTCGGTGGCGTCCCGGCACAACGCGATCAGGCGCTCCTCCTTGGGTGTCACGTAGCGAGGATCGATGGAGGGAAGCTGATAGCGGGGCCGGTCGTTGGCGTCGCACAGGATCTCATCGCGCCAAGCGTGATCGGGGAAACGAAGGAGTGCATGGACCGCTCGGGAGGCGAGATGATAATCGTGTGACTGCCGGGCCTTGCGGATGAGGGCCTTGAGGTCGTTGTTAACCGTGTTCCATGGGGCTTCGAGCACATCGGGCAGGGCCAGCGGTTCGAGCACTTCTGCATACGGCGGTAAGTGCTGTTGGAGGTCGCTCAGCGACAAAAAGGCGGTTGTTGGAAGCAGATACGGAATGAGCGAGGGAGAAAGCCCGGGCCGTTCGCGCACGCTGACATAGACGCGACGGCTCGATTGCTTCCCGTGCTCTATGGAGGTGCATGTGTCGAGGGGTTTGACGACCTGGGTTTCCCGCACCCCGTAGTGAGAGATCCAGGTTTCCTCGTCGTGATAGCCGTAAGCGGCCCGAATACTTGCATGTCGCCGGCGCAATGTCCGAAAGACCGAACTGGCCCTTCCATTGCTGAGGGTGCCGGTAAGATAGAGGCACCGCTTAGCACACTGGGAAAGCTGATCGAGGACGTGGGTTTGCGCCGTGCCTTTGTTCACATATTCATGCGCTTCGTCTGCGATGAGGAGATCGAGCGCACGGGCGTGGCGGCGGCGAAGATAGGAAGCAAGATCGATTCGCCGGGGACTATTGGGGTGGACCGTCACGAGCGGGCTTCCGCAATGCGAACATTTGGAGCTGGCACTAACGGTTTCGGGTGTATAAAACAACTCGGTTTTTTTATCGAACGGCTGCTTGAGACAGTCAGGGCAAACGAAGATCGCTACAAGCTTGTCGTTGACGCGAATAAACTTTCGAGCCAAGGCACTGCCGATCCGATAGGAGAGTTTGGCCCGCTCGCGCGAGAGGATCCCGAAAACCGGCGCCTCCAGCAGGCTCGGATGGCAGGCCCAGGCGTCGACATGGCTCGGTGCGCGAAGAATCCTCACCCGGGCGTGAGGAAGAATTTGGAGAATTTCCCGCCGCCATTTGTCGACAAGATGCGGCGGGCAGAGCACGAGCGTGCGGGGTGCGCCGAGTACGGCACTGACGCCGATGCTCATCCGGGTTTTGCCCGTGGCCATCTCGCCTCGCAAAATACCCCAGCGATCATGCCGGAGGACATGGGCGAGCGCCAGGACGACCGGTTGTTGTTCTGGATAGAAATGGCCGGCGATGGGAGCCAGCCGTGGGGCCAGGGCCGCCATGACCTCGGCGGAGGCTTTGGGCTGGAGTTGAAGCGTAGTTGAATCGATCAGTGCCGGAGCGATCCGATCGAGCAGATTGGTCAATGGAATTTTGATGAGCTCAGTCATGGTCAGTGTTCGTCGAGGGCAGCGGCCGTGCGCGCATGGCTGAAGGCTTCGCGCAGGCCGTCGATGTTGAGAGTGATCTGGCCGTGGTCTTCGCACACGGCATCGAGCAAGGCATGAACGGTGCGAAAGGCAGATGAAAACTAAATTGGAACGAACGAAGAGGCGCCGCTCATCTCCGTGTCTAAAGCCAGGGGCTTGTGCGACTCAATTTAGTGAACTGGAGATAAGTTCAGCTATTGCTTTTCCGCGACCGGTGATCGTGAAGTGATTTCTTTTCTGAAAGAGAAGAGCTATTTTCTCTTTAATTATGAGGAAGTTCAGATGGGCCGGTCTGTATGAGCGTTTCAACCGCGAATCCTTGTTCTATTCCTTGCGGATAATAATTCAGCAATTCGAAGCCAATGACCCGTCCTGAGGCATCCTTGATCAAGACTATTTCATCGGTGGTTTCCTCGCAGATCTGTTCCTTGACAGGATCATCGAACCAGATTGTCAGCGTATGACCGATTGTGTCGTGAACTACTTTGATTTTTTCCATAGAAGATCTCCTATTTTTATGACATTAGCGGGATAAGCGGTAATGAGGAATCCAGAAGTGTCCTCCTGCTTTGCTACTGCACACAGCCATCGAGGCGACCAATTTCGATAAAACAGCAAAACGTTGTAATCCTTGCGGCTGCGTCTTACTTCATCTGGATCTGCGAGAGTGCGCTCAACTTCTTGTTCTTTGCCGCATAGGATCGGATGCTTATGTTCTATAATAAATTTCCAGTATTTACGCGTGCAGTGCACACTAAATCCTAAAGGTGTATTAACCTCAAAAATGGTATCTTCCATCGCAACCCAACTATCAGCAATTTACCAAGAAATTAGACTATAAATCGACCAAGTTCGATAAAGGCAGTCAAGAAAACTAGAAGCTTTGCGCCCCTGGTTGCGGGCGCAGCGCAATGCCTCGAATGGCTCCCGGCGCAAAGCAGCAAGGATGGGCGCTCCACGGATTGGCTGGATCGTGCGGCGGGCCGCCTTCGAGAAACAGCAGGCGCCCGTCCGGCATTTTTATGAAGTCGGCGGAAAAGCTACCCACTTCGGTGAGCAGCCGAGACGCATAGGTGGCGAGGGTCTCGCAATCGGAGAGAATCTCCGGCGTTTCCTCGAGCGGCCGCTGGGAGTAGTAGTTGGCGATTCCCTGGACCTGTCCGCGAGAAGCAAAAATTCGGTACTCCAGCGGATAGCGATCGATCACGACCGGATGGAGCCAGGGGCGCCGCCAAATAACGATGGGATCGAGCCCGCTGGCATACACGATCTCTACGAATCGCGGATCGTCGACCTCCAGTTGAGAGAAGGTCGGTTGCCAGTCGGGTTGACCTTTGGCCAGTGCGTGTTTGATCGAAAGCGGCGCGCAGCAGTCCCACCGGAGCATGGTCCCCGGTTGCGGTTCGGCTAGCGTTGCAAGAGTGCGTATCGTATGATCCGAGACTGTTTGATAGTCGAACACCCGTTCGAGCTCGGCAAACGGAAGACGTCCGACGAGTGCGGCGGGTACAGTGGGAATGTGGAGGCCATGGCAGAGCGACAGCCAATCGCCGAGCGAAACGAGATTCATACGCTTCTCTTCTAGTCGGTTGTTTTAAGCGAAGAGACAATGCAGTTGCGCAAGGAGCGAAGACGCACAACCTTCAAGCGATTGCTTTGCCATGGGTTGCCAGGCCGTTTCTTCTCGGGCGATGAGAGAAAGGACTGTGCGGCTCCACTCTCTGGCTTGGCAAAGTCCCTCGTAGGTGGATGGAAAGGTGCGGGAGAGGGAGGCTTGGGACACATCCGCGCGTTTCCAGTCTTTGGCGGGCAACACTGGCGAATGGTCGCTATTGCTACCGGCAGCGAGCGCGAACGGATACCGTTGGTCGCTAATTTCGACCATGAACGTTTTGCCGTCGGGAGACGGAAGGATGCTGAGCTTAATAGGTGTTTCCATGGCTGTGTAGTATTAAGACGAAGCAGGCGATGAAAACCACTCGATCAAGGGTGGCGAGTTTGGCATGGCCCGCAATTGCGGGATCACCTTCTCCCCGATCGAACTGCCATCGGGCCACGCCACGATGTAGGAGAGGAACTCCTCCTCGACACTCACAACGTCGCTTTCGATTGCTTCGAATTTGGCGTGGATGATGAGGACCAGGGAACGCCAGAGAGAGGGTGGCCTGCTCGCGGAGTGCTGATGGCGAAACTTTTGGCCCTCGCCGGCTTGGCTGAAAGGTATCCAGTGGGGGATAAGGAAGGGCGAATTTGATGCGATAGTTTCGGTATTCAAACATCACGACCGCGCAATCCTGGCTGGTGAAGATTGCCGAGGATTCCGCGCCGTATCGCTTGAGCAGCCGGTCGAGTTCGAGTTTCGAGCGCTCGACCGGGACCTTGGTGTGCTTGGCGTATATCATGGCTTTCGATTAAACGGCAAAAGATAGACTTCGACAGGGATGTCCAATGGCTCGAGATGACGCACCAGCAACGGCCTGACAGCATCCCATGAAAGCTGGCCCAACCCGCATCCCAAGGCAGGGAGTGCGAGAGACTCGATCCCCCAAGTCGGGATCTGGTCGACAAGGGCCTTCAATCCATCCTCGATACAAGAAAGCTTGGATGGATTGTGCCAGTGGTCCTTGGTCGGGAAATTGAGGATCCATGGCGTCGTTTCAGCAAATAGATACGGTTGCCCGGGCCTCACCTCCCCTCGCCGACATCGGGCGAGATAATCATGATACATGCGGGGAAAGCGTTGCCGAAAAGCCAGCGCCAAACCCTTACCCATGACGCCAACGCAATTGACGGGGTTGACCAGTGTCTGCGCCTGGGATGCGAAGAGATCGCCACGACGAAAGCGCAACATAATTCCTCCCATTAGAAGATTGCAAAGAGGTGAGACCTACCCGTGCAAGCGGGTCGGATTGTTAACGGCCGATCCCTTCTTCTCGTTTTCTGCTTTGCGCTTTTTGCGTGCTACTTCATCATTGATGCGGCGGAGTCGTTCAAGGATTTCGTCAATATAACTTAAGTTGCGATGTATGGCTTGAGAGAGCGCATAATCGCGCCATAATCTGATGGCTATGTAACCAGCGAATACAACAAGACCCACGACAATCATTGCGAAAATAAGATCGATTGTTTGCAGCTCGTACTCCGATTGGACTCCTTGAATAGGAAAGATGGCTGTCTTGAGATGGTGAGTCATATGGTTTCACCCAGGATACGGATAGCGTTGAACCCACACACCTAGCGCATTTTTGGCGTACAAACGATCGAGCCCGACAAACTCGCTGGTCATCGTGCTGCCAGGACAAATTCCATCGTGATTCTTGTGCACCGGTGGGTCGCCATAGTAGGACACAGCGGGCAAGCGAGCGTGGCTGTCTCGTTGCGAGATCGCAGAGACGAACCCGGTTCGGTCGATTGCTACCGCAAGCTGCTCCATGTCGAGCTTTTCGAGGCTGAAATTGAGGAATTGCGCCACACGGAGGAGCTCGGTGACGAGGGCGCTCCGATTCCAACTCAGTTGAACCAAAAATGTCTGCGTGCAGCCTTGGCATGAGATGGTGAAGAATGCGACTTGATCGGCATAGATGTCCGGACAGTGCGCCGGCTCCGGCTCGCAGTATCGCGGTACGCCATACTGGTCGTACCAGCGCGGCGGGCGGTCGGAAAGTGTGCGAATATCGGAAAAGGCATGCTTCATTGCGTCACCAATCGAGCATCCAGTGGAAATGCGAGCAGAGAACACACTTCCAAGCTGCAAGATACGCAATAGAAACCGCATCCATGCAAGATTCGCGTTGCTCGATCAAAGCCCGGCTTCCGCAGTGTTCGCATCGCTCGGGCTTGCTTGCATAGCGCGGCGGCACGGGCGCATCGATCGGATCTCCGTGGCGATGATGTTTTTTGGCTTTCAGAACTTGAGCGGATGGCATTGGTCCTCCTACTTATCAAATAAATACGGGATCGCAGGTCTTTCGTCGATCAAAGCAGCCCCTGATCGGCAAAGCTAAACCAGCGTCCGCTATCGACCAGAATGAGATGGTCGAGGAGGCGGATTCCCAGAATCCCGCCGGCGCTCTGGAGTCGTTGTGTGAGCGTTTTGTCCTCGTCGCTGGGCTCAGGATCGCCGCCTGGATGGTTGTGCGCCAGGATGATCGCGGCGGCATTGACGCAGATAGCCGCCTTGAAGACCTCCCGGGGATGGACGATGCTCTGCGAAAGCGAGCCGATGCTGACGACGTGTACGCCGAGCGGCTTGTGCCGCGTGTTTAACGGCACCATCAGCATGAGCTCGCGATCGCTCTGCAGAAGATAGGGTTCAACATAGGATGCCGCATCGCGAGACGAGCGGATCGGTGAATCCTGAAGCGTGCCATGATAGGCGACGTGCAGGGTGATCAAGGGTCCCTCAACCCACGCGTAGGGAGCAAGACCCTCGCCCGACGGTCGGCGAACAGGTGTACGGATCGGAGCGGATACGGCAGACATCGTGGTCCTCCAGGCCAGAGAAGAAGAAAACGGGTCAGAGGGGGGAACAGATTCGTTCAGTGCGCCAGGTACCGGCGAATGGTCGCTTCGTGCTCAGCGGTACCGGGCTCTTTAAACACAACGAGGTTGGGATAGGGTTGCACCCAGGTGGGAGGCAATGGAAACGCCTCGATCAGTACGCCACGGGCACCCATGAGACAGCCGCCCTGGGCGCTGATTGCCGCGTAAAACCGGGCACCGCTGCGAAAGGCGACTTTGGCGAGATTGGTCGTGGAAAAATTCCACGCAGTTCGGCCTTTAGGCAACTCCTCGAAGAGGAGCTTGTCGGCCAGATCGTGTGCCGGCGGGCTTGCCAGGGAGGTTGAGGCGAACACACCGAGGAGCGGATGATCCAGCGCATGCGCGGTCAAGGCGGAAAGCGGGATATCCGGATGCTCGAGCGCCATGCTCAGTGCTGCCTGGACGGCCGGCACATACATTTCTCCCGCATGGTCACGGAGCCACCAGAGGAGATGCTTGAGCGAGCCCCGTCCGCCGAAAAATCCGCGGGGAGGCGGAGCGTTCTCGGTGGCAGCCAGCAGATAGCGCACCAGGTCTCCGGTGCGATCGCGGCGTTGGGCTCACGGATCGAGAAACTGAAGCAATGTCGGGCGGTCGAGTGTGTCGGGACCGCCGAGCGAGCGCGAAAGGAGTTGGAGTGGCGTTGGCGTCATGATGCTTCTTCTTCGCAAAAAGCGCCTTGGGCCTCACGCCGCCGGAAGCAGGCTTCGCAAATCTTGAGACCGGTGAGGCGCTGGGTATAGAACACCTCTCCTAGCGGTTGCGCGCAATCCTGGCAACAGGGCGATGGTGTGCCGAGATGTGAGCGCCGAATTCGATTGAAGATAAGCTGAGCCCGTTCGCCGAGCTCGTCGCAATGCTCGGCGAGGTAGCGGTGGATGATGCGTTCGGCCGCGGCTTCGCTGTCGAAGATCAACGCCTCCGTCACCTCGACGGCGGCTCGAGTAAAGGCCTCGGAGCCTCCAGGAAGAGAATAGGTGCCTTCTGGATTCATCGGTGGCGTCCGACCGACGATCCCGCCAGGTGGCGGCGGAACGCCGCCGGCAAAAGCGATGATCCAGGTCTGCGCCTGCTCGTAGAGCGGGTAAGCCTCGACGCCGAACCCAAAGACTGGAAAGACGGCCATCTGGGCCAACATTTGAGCGGCGATCGCGATGGCGGTGATCTCGGCGTCGGGGTGGCGGCGATGAAAATAGTAGAGCCCGAGCGCAAAGAGCCGGGAACCTGACTCACGCTCCCAATTGGGGAAGTTGCATTCCCCATTCCAGCGCTCGTTGAGAAATGCCGTCACGCGCGCCGGTGGATCGCTCGTAAAAATCTGCTCGAGCGTTTCGGCATGGAGGAGGTTGTTCATCGCGCGCTTATTTTGCCTGTTTTTTGCGCAGGATTTCTAGATCCCACGCTTTGATCTCGACAACGCTCCGCTTTCTCCCGTCTTCCTGTTCCCATTCCCGATAGGAGAGCGCGCCGTCGATGCGCACATAATCGCCTGTATTGAGATCGCTAGCCCATTGTTCGGCCTTGTCTCCGTAGGCGACGACCGTAAACCAATGCGTGCGCTGGCGCTTGACATCGTTGGCATCGTTCCAGCGCTCCGTATGGGCAATCGAAAACGAGATCACAGGCTTGCCGTTGGGTGTATAGCGCAGTTCCGGATACCGGCCGAGATGGCCGGTGATCTGAACTTTGTTGATGAACTGCGGGCTGTCGGACGCCGAATGACTGTTAGCGGTCGGCGCCGATGGAGCAGCTTGAGCGGGAGTGGTGTTGGGAGCGGTACGGTCGGTCATAGCGAAATCCCTTTCTTCAATTGAGAGATGGGTGGTGATGTGTGGCGGAAATACCTCCGGCGAACGTTGGTATCGGAAACGCTATCGCTGAAGTAGCGATGTTTCCGGTGGAAGACGAAACGACGGCGACGTAACAGACGGGTGCGAAGGTCTTTTTGAAGGGAATCGAAAGGTAATGGTTACTTCGACTTCAGCCGTGCAGCGCCGGATGTCGGCACGTTCGTCGAGCGACACGATCCGGTAAGCGGCACGCTGGAAAGGCTTGGGCTCGGGAAGAAGCGATTTGGCCAGCTGCAGCGCCTGCATACATCTAGTATATCCATCGCCGGTGCCGCTCACGCTGGCGTGGCTCCTATAGGTCTTGGAAGAGACGACCAGCGGATCGGCCTGTGCAGGAGGAGTGAAAAGAGCGAGAAGCAGAGCACTCAAGAGCGTGGCAGCAGCGAACATGCGGAACATGGTGCACCTCCTTTTTCTTCTTCGATTAGAGAATCACGAGGTTGCTGATTGCCCTGCCGAAGGCCCGGATCGGGGTGGGGCGTCGTCAAAGATCGGAACCATTGATGTGCCCGGGTGATACGAAAACGAGCGGTGAGGAAAAAGTCGGCGGATGGCATTGCGAACCTGGATGGCCGACATCCGCTCGGGGAAAAGGAGCGAACAGGCATGGAGCGGATCGGTGACGATCACGTGCCAGAGCCGATAGCGAACAGATCCAGAATCGGGCTCGGGCGGTGAAGCGGTAAAGTAGTCGGCAGGGAGCCTGCGGACCTCTAAGGTTTTTTCATAGATCAGCCTGGCGCGCTCGCCCCAATGCGGGCTTGGCGGCTTGAATTGGTAGGCGCGCTCGAAGGCTTGGCGTTCGTCGAAGGAAAGGGGGCGATGGGGCGCAGAAGACATGGCGGATCACTCCTTGATGCAAGGCAACACAACATTTTCGCCGGCTGCCTCGATCAGCGGGGATCGGAGGCAAGACGGCTGGATGCGGGAAGAAAAACCGGCGTGGAGAAGGCTCGGCGGAAGAGCCCGGATCGGTTAATCTCGCTCGAGTGCGAGGACGGTGGAGAAACGATAGGTGGCGATGGTCGGGTCGATTTGGCGGCTGACGCTGAGAAAACGCTGGACTTCCTTCACAGTGAAGCCATCGTACCCGCCGCGCTCGAAGATGAAAGAGTACCCATTCTCGCCGGAAGGACGGCGATAGATTTCATAACAGACGCCAATTTCTCCAATTTAAATTTGGCAGATGGCTGTCGGTCGCTTGGCAACGACCAGCGTGCCCAAACGGATGGAGGCGGTCATCGCTTAATTCGTCGGAAAATTAAACGGTTTAGCAGGACCAGTGCGGTGTTCTTGGAATGTGGCGAAGAAGCTTCGCAAGTCCATTCGAATGCGGGCTTCGTGGAAACTCAGTTCTTCGGGATCGTCGATGGGATAGAGTGATGAGCAGGTGGCAATATGGTTGGTAAGCGAACGCTCGATGAGAAGATCCCATTGGTTGTTGGTGATCATGCGGTGGCAGACGTTGCAGGCAAGAAGCCTCCCCGATGTGTCGGCTGCTATCTGCATAAGCGGATTTGGGAAGGGCGCGCAGGGATATTCCCAGGTTGGTGTAGGATCGTCGCAGAAGTCGCACACGAGCTCGTGGTGTTTCAAAACAGTCCGCTCTCTTTGGCGAAAGAGTAATACGTATTGTGGCCGACGACGAGGTGCTCGCTCAAGGGGATTTCCATGAGCCGCGAAATGTCGATGAACCGCTCGGTGAATGTCCAATCTTCCTGGCTGGGAAGTGGATCGCCGTGAGGATGATTGTGAATGAGAGCATAGGTTTCGGCATTGGTGTTGATCAAGACCTTGAAGGCCTCCCGGGGGTGAGCCGGAACATAGTTAACGGTTCCGATGCTAAGAAGATGGATGCCCAGGGGAAGATACCGGGCATCGAGTGGGACGAGCAGCATATATTCGCGGTCTTGATTGGCCAGCAACGGCTGAGTGTATCGATACAACGCATTCGGTGTATCGAGCGGTGGACGTGGGAAAGTCGCCGTAGTTTCTTCAATATTGATGTGGACAGTGATCCAAGGACCGGCAAGCCATTCGCCCGATGAAGACGGTTGAAACTGATGGGAACGGAGGAGGAAGGACAAAAGGTTACGGCGCATGGCTGGCGGTGTGTTCTTGATCAAAGGGGTGCGGATCGCCGGTCCGATGGCGCTCGAATTCGGTATAGAGTTTTTCGAGATATTCGCAAATATGTTCGAGTGAGGGCAAATGTTCTTGAGGAAGGACTTCCGCTGTTCGAGAGAGAAAAGCGGTGGCAGAGCGCTGGATGAGTGCGTGGGTATCGCGGGCCTCGATGAGCTGGTAACAGTCGTTGCAGGCTGCCCAGTTGCCCTTCGAAACAGAAAAGCTCATTTCCGGCGATTCAAAATCAGTACAAGGATAAGTCCAAGACGGAGGATGGCATGCACAAAAATCGCACAAAAACATAGCGATACATCCTTGGTGTTAATCGGACGATGAGTGGTCTGGCGGGGTGTCGTGGAAGACATAGACGCTCAACTCTATGTGGCGATGGCGGATGCGTGCGACACCTTTTCGGCGCAGTATTTCCCGCAATCCGCGCGCCACGGCACCGGGTAAGCTCGAGGCGGAAACGGTGATTTTTTGGAGGCGATAGGGGATTTTGGATTGGTTGAACGTGGCGGTGATGCGATAGCGTTTCATGATTGAAGCTCGCGGACATTGAAGCGTGTGAGATGCCGATCGATCCGTCGGCAGAGGCCTTCGGCTTCTGGCAATGGAGTGAGAAAAGGCCGAATATCGCGAAGCAGTTCGAGCATGGCCGGTGCATCGGCCATCAGTTTGGCAACCATCTCGTCGGGGATGAGTTGGGCGAGATATCTGGGTGAGATGCCTGGCCATTCGCCTCGTACAGACCAGCCTTGGTTGCTGTTTACCGCTTCCCATTTCATGGTGAGACCTCCTCGGTTGGCTTGATTAGCTCGCGATAGCCACGGTTCATCCAGACCTGGATCCGCATCTGGCTGAGCCAATCGGAAACGGACGGAATAAATCCGCCGCAGTCTTCTTTGATGTGGAGTTCTGCGATTTCACGGACGGGCACCAGCTTGCCGGTGCTGGTTGTGATGGAGCGGCCGAAGAGGCGTTCAGCCTCGAAGATCCCGTGCGAGTGATGGCGAAGGGCACGATGCCGGCAATCGGGAAAGAGTTCTTTGGTGGCATCGAGCCATTCGTGGATTGGAAGATAGTCTTCCGCAACACCGCCCCATTTGGCGGCGGAGCGTTTGGCGTGATAGAGCGCGTGCATGGCGATACCCCTCAGAATTCGATATCGCAATCGTCTGTCGTGTGATCGATATACCGTTTGTTGTGTTCGTGGTGCAGGGTGCGCTGAAGGAGATCCCAATCGAACGAACCAAAGGAACCTTCTTCGGCATCCCATAATGGATCGTATTCATGAAGGATATCGAGAAAGAGGGTTGAGGTTTGACGTATGATTCCATGGGGACTCAAGTCTGAGATGTCGATGTTCTCATAGTCGAAGAGTTGCAGCGTTTTGATGTCGCCGTCGTAGTCCGAGCCATCGTAACGGACGCGGACGAGAGTGATGTTAAGATGGCGCAATTCGTTGCACAGAGGTTCGGCAAGGGTTTTTATATCGGTCGTGAGGATGAGCATAGTTGTCTCCTGAGTTCGTGAATGGCTTAGTGTTGGTTCTCGGAGAAGCTGATGGTGTGCTCGAATATTTCGTAATCGATGTATCGGCTTTTGTGTTCGTGGCGAATCGTGTCGGTTTGCAGATCCCAGGTAAACTCTCCAAACGCCCCGTCGTTGTTTTCCCAGCCATCGAAGCGTTCTTCGAGCAAATCGTAGAAAAAGTTATAAAGTATTTCCTTGAAGGTGTTCTCAATGGGTGTCGCGGGTTCAGGTGTGAGGTCGATATCGTTAATAGCGCCCTCGTCGGCGTAGCCGTCGTATTCAGCGGTGACCGAGGTGACGCCGAGTTCTTGAAGGCGGGCCCTGATGGTGGCGGCCCGCTCCTGAAAGGATTGAGATGATTGAGACATAGGTAGAATCTCCTGTGTGTTGTTGGATCTTCAGGGAGTTTTAGCTGAGCGTATTTTTTTTGCTCGTTTGATTTCTCGCTGCGCGAGAAGCATCCAATGCGTTCCTTGCACGATGTGCCAGCATTCGCGCAAGGCGAGGCTTAATAAAGCATAGAGGACGACTTCGATTGCGCTGTACGATAATCTTCGAGTTGGTGTGGGCCACGTGTGGGTAAAGACTCCAAGGCTTGCAAGCCCCCAAATGATCAAAGTCAGGAAAATCGCAAAGAGAGCTCCCTGATAAACAAAGACGTATTCCGCAAAGCCCCCTTCATGAAAATCGGCTATCTCCTCAATTTCTCTGCTTAACAGGAGTGCGTGGGCATTTCTGGCCCAAGCGAATGATCCAAGAAAAATTCCTACCAGCGGCAGCGAAACGGCATTCGCTGCGTCCACTAAGTCCGCTTGCACAAGATTGGATAGAACGAATCCAACACAAAAATGGAGCACGATCCAGATGTTGATATAGCGCTGATAGCCTGGACTGGCACCGCTGCCTTTGAGCAACCATTGCCAGAAGCTTAGATTTTCACGGCGTTTCATGGTCATGGAAAAAACTGAAGAAGGGTTTTGGCTTGGCTGATGATCGGTGGTATTGCTTTAACAGGCTTGAGATACATCGCTTGCGAAACGGCTTGATCCCACTGATTGCCGCGGGCGAGGAAAAAGGCAAGAGTGGAGGCGACTTCGAGAACGATGGTGCTGGAGCAATCGAGCAGGCGGACAATGGTAGAGCACGATTGCGGGAGAATGATGGATGACGTAGCAGTTGGTGGCGCGAGCGTATAGAGCGTATCCTGCTCGCCATGAGGGCCGATGGCGGCTTGCTTGACATCGAGGATGCCGCGATCGAGGAGCTCCGCAAGAGCGATTGCAAGTTGATCGCTGTACGGAAAATGGCGATGGATGACAAACGAAAGGGATAAGCCGGGGACGTGTGGTGCTATGAGGTGCGCGAGGCTGTGGAATCGGCGTGTACCCTGGACCACACGGTTTGCGGTTGCGGCAATTATGGCGATTGGAAAGTTAAGCATGCGTTCAAACTCAGTACAGCCTGTAAGTTTTGGCTCGCTCATACGGAAAACCTTCGAATGATTGCACCGGAAGCACCGATCATGGAGATAGCTCAGCATGGTTGTGCGATTCGTATAGGTTGTACGTTGCGTCGGTTGTGTCGTAATCGGTGTAGCATGCGTGATGTCGATGGTTGAGGAGTTCCTGATCGAGGCGCCAAGTGAACGTGCCGAACCAATTGTCACCGTCTTGCCAGCCGTTCTCGAGGAGATCGTAGAAGAAGGCCTCGATCGATTTGGCGATGGCATCAGGAACTTCGAGGCGTTGGTTGTCTTTATTGAGGAAGTTGCGGTCTTGGCCGCTATATCTGTCGTATTCGACTACGACGATGCGAACGCCATACTCACGGAGTGCGGCGGCGAGTGAACGGGCACGGGTTTTGAGTGCGGGAGCAAGTGGAGATGGCATGGTTCCTCTCTGTGTGACGACAATCAGGACTCGGCCTCCGCAATCTGCGTGCGCCGAAGGAAATATTCGGGTTTAAAAGCGGTTTCGATGATTTTGCCGAGCGCCTCTTCGATAGGGGCGGCTGCATGACAATCTTGTCCGCAGAAGCCCGAGGCATCGACGGTGCCGTCCGGTGTGACGGTCATCGTTCCGCCATCGGGGTGGTAAATGATGACCGTGTCGTTTTGTTCCTCGCAATACCAACCTTGAGCTTCGGCGGCGAGTTTGGCGCATTCGATGGTGTACCGCTTGGAGAGCGCTTGAAGGTCGCGGGGGTTGCCCCAGTTGCCGTTGAAGGTGTCGCAGAAGATGGCGTCCGGTTGGACGACGATGGGGTATCGCCATTCGGGAAAATGAATCCCGAACCCTTGGTAGGTGCCCTGGTAGAGTTTGTGGTTGCCCTCTCCCAAGATTCGAGCATTGAGTTGGTGGGCGGCGCGGATGAGGGCTTCACGGTTTTTGTATTGGACGTTGATCTTGGCGGTGTGCGAGGTGACGGTCTGGCGATGGCCGAGTTCGGCGAAAATGGGTTGGAACCGGCAACGATCGGGTAGAAAAAGACGGCAGGTGCGCGGGCAGGAAAAGGGATGAATCATGGGTGACCTCCAGAAAAAGAGTACGGGAATGCTGACATGCGAACATGCCGGCATGCGTCTTGGTGAAGCGAGAACATGGTGCGTGGCTTAAGAAGGAGCCAGGATGACCTCGAGCCGCGGACGGTTTCGGTCCAAGGCCTTGTAAAGGTGAAGTTCGCCGATCCGAATATCGTTGATGCCAAAAGCCTCGCAGATAGCGTCTTGGGCGATTTTGAGTCCGCCGTCCAAGTCGCGTCGGTTGTTCGCAAAGAAGAACGACAGGCTGAGCGACAGTCGCGGGGCATGGGTGAGGATATGCAGGGTGCGGGCCGGATATCGATGGCCGAGGAGCAATGCGGCAACATCCCGCTTGTATCGCCTGGCGGCGGCCGAAAGCACGCGGCGGCCGCAGACGGTGGCGTATTGATGATTGATGCTCGGTGGAAGCGGAAGGACAAAAGCGATGTGGTGGGAATGGCGTTTGGCGCGCATTTTCTCGTTTCTTCTGTACGAGGATATGGCTACGATTCGAGGTGGTCGCTCAGGGTTTGCGTGTTGGCGCGAATAAGGTCGGTGTATCGAGCGAGCTCATTCTCGACATTGAAATGTCGTGCGATATAGAGGGGGAGATCGAAGAAATAAGCAGCATCGATGATGTCCTTGAAAAAAATCAGACGGTGCTGATCTTTGAGTCTCTGCGCATGGCTGAGGACAATCTCCGGGATCAGGTCTTTTAAAAAGCGCTCGGATTCATAACATTTGATGCGGACGCCATCGCCGAGGTGATAGCAGTTGAACCGCTTTTTGATCGAAAGCGGCTCGCCGATCTCAACCGTGATTTCAGAAAACCGTTCGCCGTCGATAACGGTGACTGTGGTGTCGCACGTATAGACATACGATAGGACCGCCTGCCACCGTTTCGTCAGTGCTTCGCGCCAGAGTTCGCTTAGGCAAGCGTGAACATGGGTCATCATGCTGAACCTCGATATAAGATTAGGAGGTGGTCAAGACAATCTTTTGCAATAGCTTGCTGATCGGCATGTGATCCGGCGAGGACGATTCGGCGCAAGGCATCGAGTCCGAATTGCTCGACGTCGGCGAAGCTAGCTCCCGCCAGATGTTGTGCCAAAGTCTCGGAAGCAAGACCGAGCTCATGTTGGGTTCGTGTCTGGAAGCGGCGAATCCATTCTTCGATCTGTTCCCGGCTGGGCATGGGGAGTTCGAGGCGGAGCTGAAACCGGCGCCATACGGCGCGGTCGAGCAGTTCAGGATGGTTGCTTGCGGCAATAACGACGACATGGCTGGGGAGAGCGTCGACTTGAAGCAAGAGAGCGCTCACCACGCGTTTAATTTCTCCGGTCTCGTGCGCATCGCCGCGCTCTTTTGCCACCACGTCGAATTCGTCGAAGAAGAGCACGCACGGCCTCGAGCGAGCATGGTCAAATAGTTGTCCCAAGTGTCGGGCGGTTTCGCCAAGATAGCTCTCGATGAGCATCTCGTACCGCACCACCAAGAAAGGGACGCGCAGGGCGTGGGCGATGGCTTCTGCCAGCGATGTTTTGCCGTTGCCGGGCGGCCCGGACAGAAGAACGCGGTGGCGTGGTTCCAGGCCGTGGGAGCGCAAGAGCTCGGCATGGTGGTGTTCTTCGACAAGTTCACGTACCGATGACGTGATGTGTTCGGGCAGAACGAGATCCGACAGTTTGCGTTTCGGGGCCAGTTCGGTCCAAAAGGGCCCCATCCGATGGACGGCCGGAGATTGGAATGTGGTGGCCAGAGGCGCATTTTGTGTTTCGAGTTGGCTGAGGATCCGATCGGCAAAGATCGTGTGGTTCTTTGCCCGCTCGTCGGCTGCCAGTGACTCAGCGGTCTTCCGCACCAGTGCTCGATCGCCGGTAAGGGCGGCTCGAATGAGCTGTAAGATCAAGTCGGATCGCGCCATGTTATTGCGCCTCTTGAATGTGGATGGTTTGGGAATCGATGCGTACGGCAAACGTCTTGCCGCAAAGATTGGGGTATGACTGGGCATTGGCTTCCTTGAGTATCCGTTTCAGGAGTGCACCGGCCGTATCCCTTCGATGGCTTAAGATGAAGCGTTCGAAGAGTTCGGCTTCCCTTATGGCGTCATCCTCATGGTAATGATCCGAATCATCGATGAACTCGCACAATTGCTCGACGACATCTCCGGAGTGTTCGGATTCAGGGACCACGACGAGCTCGCGGCGATGCGAGGGGGGCAGGCAGTCGAGATTGCGGATCGGGTCCTGCCCATAAACGAAGGCGCGAGAAATGCGGGCAGGACCGGCCGGACCATGGATAATGGCTGATTTGCAGAAGACCACAGGCGTATCGTAAATCCAATGCCCGCGATAAACCGCGTATTCGTATGGTTCGCAGAGTTCCAACTCGAGATCGTCGTCGCTTAACGGGATGACGTAACGATGGATCCAATGGCTGGGCTCGAGGAGCGTGCGCCAAATGAAGGGGGCTTGAAGCGTAAAGAGGTACATCGCGCGTTGGAACGGGTCTCCGGCATAAGGCTGGTCGAGGACCTGAAACACGGTAAGCGTCTTGGATTCGAATTGCTCGCGTGGGATAGGCTCGCTGCTGAAACGGTCCAGAAGCAGAGAATGGTCGTCGCAAGCGCGTGGATACGAGCTATAGCGATCGAGAACTTGAGGCGGGAGAAAGGGACACGAATCGAGAAGATCGAGAGCGTTCCAGAAGGTGAGCGTTGCAAGACTTGATTGTGCGAACTCGTCCTGTGGAAGAGTGGAGGCCAATTCCTGTAGTCGCTCGCGCCACACGTTGTTGATTCGTGATGTGATGGCATTGAGCGCGGTGGATTCGTCGACCAGAGTGTCGCGATCGGGCAAGCGGCCCGTGAAACGCTTGCGATCGAGATGAACGATGTTGATTTCGCGCCCTCGAAATAGCGGTCGTACCTGGCGGATGGGGAGCCCCTGAAGGTAGAGCACAACGTCTTTTGTGCCTATACGCGTTCCTCTGAGCGGGGCGTGGAGTTCGAAAATCGAGAACTGGCCTTCATCGTATGGTTGAAATTCGAGACCGCTGTCGAGGGCATGTGGACGTGGAAGAGCAGTCCCGTTGAAGTACACTGGAATGGGAAAGCCACGCGCATAGTCGTAGAGGGCGCCTTCAGGATTGAAGGTGATGCCATCGAGGACGATCCGGGTTCCGGCTTCAACCGAGGATAATGCAATGGGGATCGGCTCGAAGTTGAGCGCCGCCGAGGGTGCAAAGGCGATACGCTGGCGGTTGGATTCGACGGTGACATAGGAGGCGGCAAAGAGTGCGGACAAAAAGCCGAGACCGTAGGGATGTTCTGCCTCCTGGATTGCAGAGTCCCACCCGCTTTCGGCGACGGTGAGAAGCGTGGCCATATTGGCAATACCGCATCCGTCGTCGGAAACGGTGAGTTGTTGTTTGGTCTCATCGTAGGTGAATGAAACTTCGGTGGCTCCAGCCCGCCGGGCGTTTTGCATGAGTTCGGCCAGAAAAGTCGTGCGCTTGGTAAAAGCAAATTGCAAATGCTGAACGAGGTTGCGGGCATTGACTTGCAATGTGATTGCGTTCATGGCGGCTACTGGGATTAAGGCGATGATTGATTGCGAACGCTGAATCGAAACACCCGCCGAAGGCCTGGTTTGTGCTGCTGGGACCGCTCGATCGTACCTGCATGAGAAATACGAGATGAGGGTGTCGAAAGCGAAGACAGACCGGCTGGAGGCGTATCGGTTGCCTGTTCGAATCGGAGGCGTCGTCGCGGTCGCAATGCGCGAGGCAACAACAAGCGACACCATTCTTCGAGCCCTTGGGTGTGCGGATGTTGTGGCCGCTGGTGCCGGGCGGCACGCAGTCGCCGGCGGGTGGTACGAGGAATGGCGATCGATCGCGACCCAACGGCAATGCCGACGATGATACGGTGTCCGCGCCGAGCATCGTAAATGCGTGTTTTGTGGGGCGCGATCTGCCAGCCCATATGGGAGGCGGCTTCCTCCAGAATACCGACAATGGCCTGAGGATCGTGCGGTGCGGTACGTAGTGAAAGCTGGAGATCGTCGGCGTAGCGCGTGTACACGGCGTCGGGAGGCAGACGATCGAGGATCCACCGATCCATGGGGATGGCGGCCAGATTCGCGGCGATGGGCGAAGTGGGAAGGCCCTGCTGGGGGGCGCCGTCCACGCAAAGTTGAGCGGCCACGTTGGGATCGCCGCCACCGAGTTCGATCCCGTGAGCGATTTGCGACTCATGGATGTGATCGAACCAGTCGGCAAGATCTGCCGTGAGTGTCCAGGCGCAGTTGAGATGGGCGAGTGCGCAGGTGACCGGCGAGCGGTGCGGGACGAAGCCGTGGGCGACATGAATTGTGCCGTGTCGTTCGGCCGCAGACCGTTCGAGGCGATGGAGCACAGGGACGAGCCCGCGCAATCGGGCTTTTTCAGCGGGACCGGGGACATAGATTGTCCGCCAGGTCCGGTGGGATTTGGGGATAAGGATACGGCGCATTGGTTCGCTCCGCGAGGAGGTCTTCAAGTGGGGGCAAACGCAGGAGGGCGGGGAGGCTCCGAGTTTGTCCCGGCCTTGAAGACCGGATTTCGGTGTGAGGTACTTGGATCGTGTGGGTATTGCTTGGCCGTTGAGCAGGCATTCGAGATCGTGCTCTCCACAGGTCGTATCCGCCCTGCCGTCCAAGCACGCTGTTTGCCGGCCGCCGGACAAACAAACCCGACGCAGGCCCGGCGAAGCACCGGGGTGCGATTCCGATCTGACAAGCCGGTGCGAACCGCAAATCTCGGGACGGTTCGCGCATCCCAAAGGCAACGGGGTGTGGCGTTACCCTGCGCCATCGATGGTCTTCCGGGTTCACCCTTTTCCGGAAGATGAATTATGCGTTCAAGGGAATCACCTCCTTTCTTATTTGTGATTGAAAATCGTGGTGGCCAGAGTCGCCATGCCGGCGAGATCGGACACACTGGCCGGGACGACCAATGCGGTGCTCGATTTGGCGAGTTGGCCGAACGCTTGGATGTACTGTTCGGCGACTCGTAGTTGCATAGCTTCTCGGCCCCCCTGTTTGTTGACAGCTTCGGCGACGATCGAAAGGCCGTCGCTGGTTGCCCGGGCGATAGAGAGAATGGCGTGCGCCTCGCCGTCGGCTTCGTTGATCTGCTGGAGTTTTTTGGCTTCCGATGCTTTGACCACCGAATCATGCGGCAGCGGAAGCCCCTGGCTTTAGCCGTGGAGAGATTCAGAGCTCACTGCCTCCCAGGAATGGGGCCACCATTTACTGCTTCACCTTAAAGGGGGCAATATCCACGTTAATCCGCCTGTCACCATTCTTGGTGTGCCAGGAACAAAATGGATATCCTCCACGCCTCCGCCGGGTTCCCCGGGAAGCCGGGAAGCATAAAAGAACTGGGCTTGACGCCAGTCGGTATTCATGAGATTGCGAACGCTCACAAACATTTCCAATTTTCCATTCAAGGCCGAAAGCGGGAGCATTTGACGAAGAATCAGATCGAAAATCGTGAAGGGTTCGAGCATGACGCGTCGATCTTCGATGCCGGCGCGGCTTCCCACGGTGAGCATCTGCAAGGTGCCTTGCAACCCGATCGGCAAGCTGGCCGTCGCCGAGGCGAAGGCCGTCAATTCGGGGGCCAGGGGAACAGAATCGCCTGAGTCGCGAAACTGAGCTTTGGTGTAGGTCACATCCCCGCGGAGCGTCAGCCAGTCAAACGGGCGGAGCCGGGTGCTGACTTCAATCCCGAAGCGTCGGCTTCCTTCTCTGGCTTCGGTGGTCCCTTCATCTCCGACGAAGACGAGCTCTGATTCCAAATCGAGAAGCCACAGCGAGAAGAGGAATTCCGTGGTGGGTATGGCTCGCGTGCGGAGGCCCATTTCGTAGCCGATTGCTCGTGGCAATGTAGTAGCTGCAGGATTGGCGACGACGTCTCGGGCATCGTTGCTGTGGAAGCCGGTGCCGAAGTTCAGGAACAGTTCGGTGTCATGCCATGGCCCAAGAATGACATTGGCTTTCGCGCTCCCGATCACATCCTGGCTATTTCCCTGAGGTCGAATGGAGCAGCCAATCCCGCACCGATCCTTGACATCAAAGGTAAACACATCCGCTCTTCCTCCACCGACCACACGCAGCCAGGGTAAAAGCTGAATGTCCATTTTGAGATACGGTGAATAGGAAACTTCGAAAATGTCGGAATCCGTCGTGATGGCTAGGGACTGACGTTTGCGCTGGGTCCCCAGTCTCACGTGGGCGTCATCGACACGGGTTTGGAAGCCGATGGTCGAGAGACCGGCGATATTGAAGAAGCGATGCACATGCCGGTATCCGATATCTCCTCCATATACCCACCGACGGTCATTCTGCTCGATGCCATCGCCATTAGCGGGGTCGTGAAGGAAGAACGTGAAATTGGTAAACAAGTCGAGTTGATAGTACTGACTCCACAATCGGACAAAGAACGTATCGCCCGATAGGGAATCATGATGAAAATCCAGGCGAGCGGTGGTGCGGAACGTTTCGCCGCCTTCAGAAGGATCGATGGCGCCGAAACGATCTAACCGACCGGCCATGACTTCTCGAAGCGGGATCTGACCCGAGCCGTTCCATCGGCCATAATGTTGTGAGATAGTCCAGCTCAATTGAGAGTGTGGTGTTGGCTCCACTGTCACTTTGGCCAAGCCGTTGTACCGGTTATTTCGATTGTCATGTAGAAATGGACCATCGGTGTAGTAAAACTCTCCAGCGACGAGCGTCTTGAGGCGATCTTTCGTCGGTGAGGTCATGAAGAGATAGCGTTGCGTGTTAAACTCTCCTCCCATGACTTGCAGCACATCGTTGGGCACGATGTTCCTGGTCACATAATTCACCGCGCCTGCGGTGGCAAAGTCCCCGTACTCGATGTGGTACGGTCCTTTGTTCACCTGGATCTGCTGGATGGTTTCAGGAATGATGAAGTTCATATCGGCATATCCCTGCCCGTGGGCGTGACTGCGCAAATTAATCGGCATATGGTCGATGTGAAGGGCCAGATCCGTCCCATGATCCGCATCAAATCCCCGCAGTAAGTATTGGTCCGCTTTGCCAGCTCCGCCGGAATGTTCCAATGTGATCAGACCGGGAGCGAGTCGGAGCAAGTCGGCGGGGCGTCCTTGTGGCTGTAGGAGAATTTCCTTGTCTGGAATGATGCGTTCCGACGAAGCGGCAAGAGGACGCTCCCCGACGATTCGTACCTCTGGTAATTGCGCGATGTCTTCGACTTCATGCGCGGTACACACAAGAGGTAGCAGAACCAACGCGAAGCAGATTCCAAGCATCGACCAGCAGCCGTTGAACATCGTAATGCTCTCCGTTTGTCAAGACTTGTTAAGGTGCATCGCATAGGTTATCTTAGCCATCTGCTTGTTCCGCTCCTGGCGCGCTGAGCGCCGCTTCGAACTCGAGCGGGCTCTTGTACCACAGGCTCGAGTGGACGTAGCGCTCGTTGTACTCCACCGTGATCCAGTGGCGGACCGCCGATCGCGCCTCGTCCAGATACGTGAACTCCCGCAGCCAGAGCAGCTCCTCTTTGATCGTGCGCATCAGCCGCTCGGTCTCGGCATTCCCCTTGGGGTTGTCAGAGCTGGTGAAGACCTGCTCGATCTCCAACAGGCTCATGGCGGCCATGAAGCCCGTCGCCGTCGGTTGGCTCCCGTTGTCAGAAACCAGCTTTAAGCCGGCCCCTGCACGCCCTTCAGCAATTCCATTGCCAAAGCGGCCTCCTGCTCCTGTCGGTGACTGTAGATAACCAGCCATCACGCCGCCGCTCCCATCCAGCTTGCGTGCGGCCAGGCCTCCACCAGCCACACCGACTACCAGGAACCGATCCCAACACGTGTGTATGGGGTCTGCGCCATCTGATGCCCGCGGCAGAGCTCGACCACCGACTTAGTCTTTGTAATCCCCTTGCAAGACAATAGACAGGCTTTCCTCTGCCCTCCGGGTGCACCCCTTCAGCTAAACACCGCGTTCATTGAGGGTGGTGGCGCCTATCCACTCACTCTGGAATGTGTCGACCAGCTCAGAGGAGCAGGATAGATAAATGACTCCTGATTCTATGGCTTGGTGCCCGGAGGGAGGGTCGAACTTCCACTCTCTTGCGAGAACCAGATTTTGAGTTGGGCGTGTCTGCCAGTTCCACCATCGGGGCATCTTGGAAAAGTCTCGAAGGCGGAACCCGGACTCTCGGACGCGGAGAAAGGCCAGATTCCGACTGGGGCTCGGCTTGTATACAAGTCGCGGAATACCTCTGTCAATTCAGGTACCACAATATTTTCCGGGGCTTTCTGGCCTTGGCGTCCTCGGCCGTCAGCGTGATGATCCCTCGCTACAAGTGCACCCGGTCTCAGGTCAACCGGACGATCTCTCCATAGCGCAATCTCGTGCAGGAGGGGCTGATTGCAGTCAGGACACAAAGCAAGGTTTTGATCCAATGGCAGTATGACGATAGGATGATCGATCAAGCTTTTGTAAGGAGATTTCGACCATAGCCACGACGACCATTTCTCCAAATTCCAGATCGTGATTCCCAAGGAAGTGAGGGAAAAACTCCGCTTGGTCCCCGAGCAGCATCTTCAGGTGCCGGAAAAAGGTGGGGTAATTACCCTCATCCCAGAGGTGCCGTTGAAGACCCTGAAGGGAGCTCTCAAAGGGATGTCCACGACGGACATCCGGGGAAAGAAGGATCGGCTGTGAAGGTCTTGGTGGACTCGAGCGGCTGGATTGAGTTTTTCACAGTAGGACCGTTGGCCCAACGATACGCCTCCTACCTGACTCCTACCTGACGCCGTCCGCGCAGCTCATCACACCGACAATTATTCTGTACGAGGTCTATAAAAAGATCAAGCGGGAGCGCGGCGAAGAGACCGCGATCTTGTTCGCGGGACAACTGAATGCAACCCAGGTCGTCCCACTCACGGAATCGATCGCTTTCTTAGCCGCCGACTTGAGCCTGCGTCATGGCCTGGCCATGGCCGATGCCATTGTGTACGCGACAGGCCAGGATCATGGGGCCAAAGTGGTGACGAGCGACGCGGATCTCAAAGATCTTCCTGGAGTTGCCTATGTCAGTTGACGTACTCCCTTACCTAAGAGCGGGAAAGTACATCAAACGTTCAAGGTATCACCTCCTTAAAGGGTTTATCCAGATCCAGCTTGCCGATTTCGCTTCGAAGCGTGGTTTGAGCCAGTTGCGAAACGGCAAACCGGTAATCGGTGATGCCGTACGAGGCGCGCTCTGGATCGAGTACCTTCAGATACAAAATGCCATCGACGGTCACTTGCACGTTGTCCCTCGTGATGCAGGTTTGTGCTGGGATGTCGATAGCTTCTTCTTTGAGTGTATGCCGGTAGCGGACCACATCGAGAAACGGAATGAGAAGGTGGAAGCCGGCACCAAGCGTGGAGGAGTATTTGCCCAACCGTTCGACGACGAACGCCTGCTGTTGCGGCACGGTCAACCACCCCTCCCTTCAGGGAGGGTGGTTGACGCTGAGCGTTCCGGACACGGCCTATTACGGCGACTGGGAACTGGTGGAAGATGCCGATCCGGCGGGCGGGTAAAGGATGTGTTGACATTTGTATGGACAAAAGCATAGGCTTATGATAATATAAAATATGCAGGTTCTGGGATTTGATTGGATACCGGCAACCGGCGCAAGTGCCGCAAGCACGGTCTGGCCCTGACGGAGATTGAAGCGTTTTTCCGGCAGGAAAGCGTCTTCGTGATGCCGGATATCCACCATTCCCAGTCTGAGGAACGCTATATCGCCTATGGCCCCTCCCCTGCCAGGGGACGGCCTATGTTTGTGGCGTTTACCTTCCGCATCAAGGAAGGTGAAACGCTGATAAGGCCGATCAGCGCCCGTTACATGCACGAGAAGGAGGCAAGGGAATATGAAGAAAAAAGCTCCAAAATTTAAATCCGACAAGGAAGCCGAAGACTTCCTTGAGCAGGACCTGACCGATTATATCGATCCGCGCAAGGCACAGCGCGTGACGTTCGAGTTTTTACCGAAAACCGAAAAGGTCAATCTGCGCTTTCCGCCGGAATTGCTCAAAGAGGTACGGAAAAAAGCCGCCCGGAAAGGCATGTCCTACCAGAAATATATCCGCCAGGTCGTGGAGGAATCTTTAACCACGAGATGATCGCCGCTTTCCAAAGAATGAGTGCAACCAGAGCGGTGGCGGCAATGGCAACGAAAAGTTCCCCCATACCGGTATCTCCTCAATATTCGCAAGGGGTGATTGGAAATTCGGCATGCTCGGCGGCGAGCGCGTAGATGTTAGAAAGCGCAACGGTTTCGAGCTCGCCATCGCATGAGACGGCAACGGCATAGCCGACGAGATAGCGGAGCTTCTCGAAGCCGACTTCTTGTACGATAGCGACCCAGCCCGGCTGAATGTGGCCGGCGAGATGCTCGAAGAGAGTATCTTCGACGAAATCGTTGGTTTTGCTGTCGTATCTGAAAGCTGGAATACCGCCGTCGTTATTAACGAAGCCAAAGAGTTCCTGCGCGGTGTCTGTGTCTTTTTTTGAAATACAGCCAAGACCCCAGTCTTGGCAGAATTGCCGAAAGTCATCGGGATTGCGGACAGCGAAATAATTGGAGCGACATAGGGCAATGTAATTGGCCATCGCAAGACTCCTTGTGGGACGAGTTAACGAAACAGGGTTGCGAGGTCCTGCTGTTCGCGTTCCGTCCAGGGATGGAGGCTGAGGTTTCGGATCGGCGGAAGGCATCCGCGACTGCTGAGCGAGAAAACCGGAAAGGATTTGGTCGATGGAAACGGAGCAAGCAGCGCGAAAACAAGATTGCCTTGATGGAGCGGAGGAAGGAAAGCTGGATCGCCCGGCATCCATACGATTATGGGTGTGCGCCGGCTGAGAGTATCATTGGCGTCTTTGAGGATTTCGTGCGGAATCGCGCTCCAGGCTTGTCCGGGAATCCCGCCTTCCTGAAGCTGGAATGGGTGGGGATCGATTGGGCGTATCAGGCGCAGGATAGGCACGTGCGAGGCGTTTCCGGCTTCCTCGAAAAGCGAAAGCGGTAAGCATTCGAAGGCGAATGCCGGGATGGCAAGAAGGATATGGGCAAGCAACATGGCTAAAAGACGGATCATGGGTCCTTTGTGGTCTCTCAAAATCGATAGAGCAATCCCACGGCGAACACATGCTGGTCTTGGGAAACCTCGAGGAGGCCTGTGGTGTCCTGCGTGCCATCGGCAAAAAACGTGCGGTCCGTGCCCTCATCGGCACGGAGGAAAACGGCGGTCCATCCGACCTGCAACCCGGCTTGCGGATGGAACGGCCAGCGAAGATGAAGTTGCAGGATGCCGCCATGGCCGGTGGCTTCGTGTTCGAAGCTGGGAGATTGCGCGAAATCGGTACGGAGGTTCCAGAGTCCGCGTCCACGATAGATGGTGTGCGGGTAATAGCGCCCTTGAAGCTCGAGGTGAAACGGAAGCGGGCGGAGCAGGCCCAAGAGTCTCAGGCCCACGCTGGGGCCATACCACCGGGCGCGATAATCCGAATTGAGGCCGGCAAACGCGCCGGAGTCGGGCACGACCTGCACGCCGTCGGTGATGCGGAATCGTTGCTGGTCGAAGAAGAACCCGCCCATGAAGTACCCCCAGACTCTTGAACTCTTCCAGAACCGCCAGCCGGCATCGAGATCGAGGCTGAATCCCAGGTGGCCGTCGATGCGGCTTTCACTTCGCGAAAACAGCCCTGTGTGGTTGGGAAACAAAAAATCTTCGTCAGTGACATCGCCGTCCAGATGATACGCCCCGCGAATCTGTCCCTGAATGAGCCAGCCGTGCTCGGGTGCAATCCATGTGAGGCGCCCGATGGCGGCGGGACCATGGGAATCAAAAGACAGTTCTGAGATCGGAAAATTCGTGGCAGGGCCGATTGCCCAGAACAGATGCGTGCGGTGCCACCCCGGCTCAAGCGTGGCAAAGACGGTAGCTTGGGCCGATGCAGGTAGAATCAGCAAACAGAGCCAGAGCGAAATACGAAGAAACATCGTGCGCGTCCTCCCGTGTTGTTTGAAAAAGAACATACGGGATGACGCTCGATGGGGTTAACGGACCGGTCGAATGGTGGCTGGAAGCTTGTCGAGATTGTCGAGGTTGATAGGGATCGGCGGAAGCCATTTGAGTTGGGCCGCCTCCCGCCCCGGTCCGATGCGGTAGGTATGCCAGTGAGCGCGGCGGATATGCGGGCGCGGGCGAGCGCGCGTTGAGAGGGAAGAATCCGTCTCGGGTGATGTCGTATGGGTTTGGGCGTGCCGGAGCGCATGGCCGATACGAAGCCCCACGTCCCAGGTTCGGGGTTGATCTGGGGGAAACCACCGCGGGCCAGCTTTAGTTTTCGTGGGTACGGGGATCTGCGGTCGCTGTCCCTGCGGATCGAAATCTGGCTGTTCCGAGGCAAGATACAGCATCAGGCTGATCATGGAAGCAAGTTGCTCGGTGAGCGGCGAAAACGACTGAGGCCTTGTGATTGGCGAAAGGCCGTGCCGTTCGGTTTGGAGGGCGGCGCTCTCGGCCATCCGGTCGAGGGCATCCATCAAGGTCCCGTTCCCCAGGATCATGGGAATGGATAGGCAGCCGTGCTCGGGATCGAGCGCCTGATCCGGTGTCACGGCCGTATCGAGAACAAGGCGAAGCTCATGATGCGGCGCGTCGGGACGGCGTATATCCCAATCGAGATACGTCCAAAATCCATGAACAGGGCGGGGCGCGCTGCCGGATGGCCATGTCATCCCTGGAGTTTCGATGTACACCGACCATTCCGGCAGATGATAGAAGTGCTCGACCGGCAAGGCGCGATCGAGCGGGGTGTCGATGAGGGCGCGATAGAGATCCGGATCGAAGCGATAGATGCCTTGTGTCGGCCGCCAAGCCGCAAGAGCGCCCACGATCCCCACATGATGGATGCGGTCGATCGGAAGCTGGCGTCCCCCGGAGATGATGGCAACGATACCGTGAAGGGGAACGAAGCACCATTCGGGCCAGGCAGGAAGGGCTTTTCCCCGATCGCTCCGCATCTGATCGACCAGTCGCCACAATGTCGGATAGCGGCGACCTACGGCTTGGAGAATACGTTGTGAGCGGTGGAGGGCCGGCGGATGCGACATGCGATTTACGGGTGAAAGGTAATTTGGGCGAAAAGATCGTTGCCGAACGAAGGGTCTGGAAGGTACGGCGCGAGTAGGGTGATGGCGAGCGCGCAACAGCGGGCTTTATCCGGTTGTCCTGTGCGGAGGTAGCGGATGCCGGCGGTCTGCCACCAATAAGCCGCCAGGGAATAGTCGCGGGTGACACCGCGCCCTTCGGCATACAGCAGTCCGAGCATGTATTGGGCATCGGGATCGCCGCGTTCGGCGGCCTGCTGAAGCCATGTGGCGGCTTGGCCATGATCCCGCGGAACGCCCCGGCCTTGCGTGTACATGATGCCGAGAGCTAGTTGGGCGGCCAGGAGTCCCTGATCGGCAGCACGCTGATACCACTCGATGGCGCGCGTTTTATCTTTGGGCACCCCGCGCCCCTCGGCATAGAACAATCCGAGTTTGCCTTGAGCGAGCGCATCGCCCTGCTCTGCGGCTCGTCGATACCAGGAAGCAGCAAGCGAGAGATCGCGGGGAACGCCGTGTCCATGCTCGCACGCCCAACCCATGAGCACTTGGGCCTGGACGTGTCCGCGTTCCGCCGCCGCCCGACAGGTGTTGATGTCGATGGTCTCACGCATGGCGCAGCTTCCGTCCCGAGTGCGGGATCATGATAGGGGCGGCGTTCGCCATCCGCAAGGTGTCGTGCGCCCATTGCCGGAGTGCGTCGATTTCCGGCCCTTTCGTTTGCGCGAGCGGCCGGATACTGGCGGCAGCCTCCTTGAGCGCGCCGTCAGTTAAATGCTTGCGGGTTCGCCGGGCGGCGCTTTTCACGCATTGCTCGATCTCGGCGCCGGTCCAGCGATTGGTGAGGGGAACCAGAAGTTGCGCGAACGATTCAGCCTGGTCCTTTTCGAGGTACCGGCGGAGATGGATCGTCGCGATCTCGAGCCGTTCGTCATTCGAAGGAAGATCGACAAAGAACCGTTCATCGAAGCGGCCAGCGCGGGTGAACTCGGCTGGAAGTTTTTGGTAGTCGTTGCAGGTGGCCATGACCAATACCTGGCCTGTGAATTCCTGCATCCAGGTGAGCAGGGTACCCACCATGCCGAGGGTCACGCCGCTGTCGGTGGCGGCCGATGAGGCATGGCCGCCGATGGCTTTTTCGATTTCGTCGAGCCAGAGGACGCAAGGGGCGATGGCTTCGGCGATCGCCAGGGCTTTGCGTACGTTCTG
>RFGF01000108.1 GCA_003695915.1 Nitrospirota bacterium | reverse complement strand
TGAAGTTTACGACCGATCTTGCACGAGCGGTGGACGAATCATTGGTCATCTTCATTGCCGTCGGCACGCCCTCGCGTCCGGATGGCTCTGCGGATCTGACCTTTGTCGATGAAGTCGCCCGGAGCATCGGCAGCCGGATGACCGGCTACAAAGTCGTGGTGACCAAGTCGACTGTGCCCGTCGGGACTGCGCGGCGCGTGCGGGAGTTGATCGAGTCACATCAGGAAACACCCTGCCCGTTTGGCGTGGTGTCCAATCCGGAGTTTCTCCGTGAAGGATCGGCCATTGAGGATTTTATGCGACCAAATCGGGTCGTCATCGGCGCGGACAGTTCGGAAGCCGTGGCGATCATGAAAGATTTGTATCGTCCACTGTATCTGATCGAAACACCGATCGTGATCACGGATATTGCCACAGCGGAGATGATTAAATATGCCTCCAACGTGTTTTTGGCGACGAAGATTTCGTTTATCAATGAAATGGCCAATCTTTGCGAGCTTGTCAATGCCGATGTGCAGGTGGTGGCCAAAGCGATGGGGCTCGACAAACGAATTGGCCCCAAATTTCTTCATGCTGGACCGGGCTTCGGGGGCTCGTGCTTCGGCAAGGACACTGCAGCGCTCATTCATATCGCCGAGCAGGCTGGGTACTCGTTGAAGATCGCTGCGGCGACGAAGCAGGTCAATGAGCAACAGCGTGTGCGGATGGTCGAGAAAATTCGAACTACGCTCGACGGCGTGCAAGGAAAAACGATCGGACTGTTGGGCCTTTCCTTCAAGCCCAACACGAACGATATACGGGATTCCCCGGCGCTCGATATCGCCCAAGCCTTGATGCGGGAAGGTGCGCTGGTTCGGGCCTATGATCCAGAAGCCCTAGAAGAGTCTTGTCAGCTTCTCCCGGATTTAGTGCCTTGTCGGGATGCCTATCATGCCGCGGAAGGGGCCGATGCCCTGGTATTGGTGACGGAGTGGAATCAATTTCGAAACTTAGATTTGGCTCAGCTGAAATCGCTGCTGCGATTCCCGATCATGATCGATCTTCGCAACGTCTATGATCCGCAACGAATGGCTCAAGCCGGATTTCGATATGTCTCGGTGGGTCGTCCGCCGGTTGGACAGAACCCCTTAGCCGCTGGCTAAGCGGCCAAGGGGTTCTTGTATTCATGTTGGCAGGAAGAAGACTATTTCGGTTTGTATCCCATCCGATCCAAGACTTTGAGGATCCGCTTCTGCAAGCGCTCATCCGCTTCCGCCAAGGCGGCGGCCATCGGTTCGACGGCGGGTTTCCCAATTTTTCGAAGAATCTCGGTCGCGGCTTGGCGTAAGTCGTCTTCTTCAGACATCAAAAGCGGGATTACCTCGGGCACCGATGGAGCGCCGATTTTGATCAGGGCTTCATAGGCCCGCTGCCGAACATCCCCTACTTCGTCCTGGAGCGCTTCGACCAGGGGTTTGACCGCCGAAACCACTCTCAATTCCCCGAGGATTTCCGCTGCATGCTTGCGATTCAACCAATGGGTATCATGGAGATCCAACAAAGCCGCATCGGCTTTGGCAACGGCTGGGTCCTTCGGGCGAATGCGAAAGTGTTTGACGACCCGCTTCCCGTCTTCTTCGACGATGCGCAGCGTCGCGCCATCGCCGACTTTGATCTTTTGGAGATCCTCGAGCGCTTCCTCTGCGACATCCAACAGAACCGTTTTACCATCATAGGCCAGCAATTCTACCTCGATTTGCTTGGCTTCGAGATCGACCGCCGTCACATTTTCGGTGACAAGATTGAATCCATCTTTTTTCGCCCCTTTAGGGGTGATCTGGACTAGTTTCGTTGGTGTGACGTTATCCGCCATAGTTGTTCCCTTCTCCAAATTAAATTAAAACCATGAGCCTCAAAGGACCATGATCGTCTACACTAGGCGTTCTTGGAATTGGGCGTCCATCCCAAACTGGCGAGAGCGCCTTCTGCTGTATCACGTACCATTTCGTTTTCGTCGTCCAATAGGGGAATGAGCGAGTCGACAGCCCGCGTATCGCCCAAGCGTGCCAGCGATTCGGCGGCATTGCGCCGCACGAGCCAATCCTCATCGGTCAGGGCCTCGATCAAGGCCTCGATGGCTCGGGGATCGCCAATTTTGCCTAAGGCTTCCGCTGCATGGCGCCGAACGATCCAATTCGACCCCTGCAGTCCTTGAATCAACGCCTCGGTCGCTCGCGCGTCTCCGATTTTTTTCAGCACCCTCGCTGCGTCTTCGCGAAGCAAGGTGTCCATCAGCGCTTCGACCAGTGCGGGGACGGCGGCCGGATCCCCAATCCGCTCGAGCGCCAAGACCGCAGCCGAACGCACAGCGCCATCTCGGTCGTGTCGAAGGGTGTGGATCAACGGTTCCACAGCCTGGGCGGCTTTCAATTTGCCCAATGCAGAGACGGCTTGCTCCCGCACAGCCCATTCATCATCGTCCAGTGCGTCCAGCAGCGGCTCAATCGCTGCCTCGCCAATCTGGACGATGGCACTGGTGGCGGCTTCGCGAATCACCAAATCGTCATGCAGAAACAGTTCGATGAGATGCGGCACCGCCGCCGGACCGATTTGGCTGAGTCCGGCGGCTGCGTGATTCCGCAGTTCTTCATTGTCGTCGCGCAGCGCGGCGAGCAGTTGCGAAATTCGATCGGAGTCGCTCACGTCGTAGGTTCCTTCCCCGCCAATGCCTCTTCGTGCATTTTCATCTGGGCAGCAGCGGCTGCGAGTTTATCGAGAATGACACCTGAATTATAGGCCACCAATCCGTCACGATCGGTCTTGAGCTGTTTGAACAGATCAGCATACGGCCGGAGGACTTCCACGTCTTTGATTTTTTCCAAAGCTTCGACGGCTAATACGCGGAGAGGGCGAAATTGGATGCTTTCGATGAGCAATTCGACCGGACGTGCATCGCCCAACAGTCCGAGCGATTTTGTGGCCAATTCCTTCACACCCGTGTCGGGATCGTTGCGAAGCCGTTCCATGAGTGGCTCGACCGCCCGAAGGTCACCGATTTTTCCCAACACGTCCGCAGCCGCTTCTCGAACGACCCAATCTTCGTCGTGCAGATATTCGATGAGGATTTCCACGCCAGGACGGCCAATGGGATGGAGTCGAATGACGGCTTCTTGTCGTGCGCCCTCACGCAGTTCGAGTTCTTCGACGTTCCGAAGGTCGTCCATAATCTGATCGATGCGGTCTCGAATCGCTCCCAGTTTTCTCAACGTATCCATGACGATGTCTCGGATCGCAAGGTCTCCCATGGCATCGACGAGCGCATCGGCCGATCGAGGATCGAGCAAGTGATTGAGAATCGTCGCGGCTGTCACGCGTACGGATTCCTCAGGATCCTGGAGGAGAGCGGTCAGCGGGCCGATACACGTTGGAATTTCTCCTAGCAAGTTCGTCACCGCCTCGCGATGACGGTCGTCCCTGAGCAAGGCGACGAGGGCGGTAGCTGTTTCTTCATCGAGGATGCCGGCCATTTGGGCTAAAGCGGTCAAAGCGGTGCGACTGACGGCGTCGTCGGCGTCAGTGACGAGCCGAACGAGACACGGTCCTGAACGGGGATCTCGAATACGCGCTAACATTTTAATGGCTTCGATCTTGAAGCGCGGCGTCCCCGTCGCGATGGCCCGCATGAGCCCATCCACGGCCTTGGGGCCGCCTTTGAGGCATGCGGCCGTGGCCCGCATTCGGCGCCAGTCTTCTTCATGATCGAGTTCAGAAATGAGCGTTTCGAGCGATTCTTTGGGCATGGCACTCTAGCATGTTATGCAAGTCGAATTTGACCGGGTCGCCAGCCAAGCTGGGCCAGTGTTTCTTTGACATGATAGCGAATATTTTCATCCTGTTCTGTTTTCAACATCTGAATCAAGGAAGGAACAGCAGCCTTGCCGAACAAGATCAAGGCCTTGGCGGCCTCCGATCGAATCGGCGTGAGACGCAACGCCTGAATGAGAACAGGAAGCGTATCTGGAACGCCGAGTCTGGCGAGTGCATGGACGGCAGCAATGGCAACCGGAAGCTCTTCCTGGTACCGCCGATCCGTGCACGCGGACACCCGATCCTCATAATCTTGCGGTGTAAGATCTTGGACGATGTCGATCAATGCCGGAATCGGGGCTGGATCGCCGAGCTTGCCCAATGCGTCGATAACCTGCGTTTTGACGCGAGGATCGTGTAACAAAGCAAGTAGCGGTCGGACTGCACTGGCATCGCCGATTTCACCCAAGGCGCGAATGATGTCTTGGCGAACAGCGGTGTCGGGTTCTTGGTGGAGACGATCGAGCAATGCGGGCACAGCCGTCCGGGGTTTCAAGATCGCCAGCGCTTCCACCGTGCGGAGCCGAACGGACCAGTCCTGATGAGCCAGTGTGTCGAGCAGTCGCGGAACGGCTTGTTCCCGCATTGCTTGAAGCGCGGTTATGGCTGCGTCACGAACCGCCTTGACCTTGTCTTGGAGTAGCAGGATCAAGGTGTCGATGGCTTGGGGAACGGTTAGGCGTCCAAGGGCTTGGGCAGCATACATACGGACGATCCAATTGGGGCTGAGCAAAGCGGTCATCAAAGGGTCAACGACGCGGTGATCGGCGATATGAACCAGAATCGACGCGGCTGATTCTTGAACGATGAGGTTCGGATCTTCAAGGGCCATGCCCAGCGGCTCGACGGCAGCCTGACCGAGCTTCGTTAACGACGAGATTGCAGCCTGGCGGACGGCCCGATCGGAATCGTTGAGGGCTTGAATGAGAGGGGAGATCCCTCGGGGATCCCCTAAGGTCCCCAAGGCTAACGCTGCGTCTTCACGGATCCCCCAATCGGCGTCATGTAGAGCAGCGATGTGTTCGGCCACGCTATCCGACATAATTCAGTCATACATAGCGATTGAAAAAAGATGGAATATATGCCTTGACGAGCCGGAAATCACCTTACCATGGTAATTTTTTGGTGGTCAACTCATCGTCTTTGAAGGATACAAGTGAGTTGGAAATCGAGCAAGGAGACCCTCCTCCAGTGGGGGCCACCAAAAAGATTGTCCACACTTAGGCCGTCAGTCGTGTGCTTGAGTGGGGAGGGAGGCGGTGCGGAGCTCCACGCTGAAAGCCTTCAGAAGCGCGATGATCATCAGGAAAATAATGAACATGAAGGGAAAGGCGGCGATGATCGCGCCGGTTTGAAGGCCGTTCAAGCCTCCGGACCACAGCAGAACGGCAGCGGAAAACGATTGAATGACTCCCCATGTCAATTTCACGGCGTTGGGCGGGTTAAGGTTGCCTTGCGTCGTGAGTGTACCGAGCACGAAGGTGGCGGAATCGGCGGACGTAATAAAAAACGTCCCGATGAGAACAATGGCTAGAATCGACATTAGCGTGCCGAGAGGAAAGCGTTCCAACACGGTGAACAAGGCCACCTCGATACCATGGCGTTCGATAACCTCGTTAATAGCTGTGCCGTGATGAAGTTCCAACGAAATCGTCGTTCCTCCGAACACCGCAAACCAGACGGCACAGAATAGCGTGGGAGCGAGCAGGACACCCAAGACAAATTCGCGTACCGTCCGTCCTTTTGAAATCCGTGCGATGAACGTGCCGACAAACGGAGCCCAGGCGATCCACCATGCCCAGTAAAACACGGTCCAGTTTTTGATCCAGGACGAGTCGACCAATGGCTGCAGATTCAGGCTCATCAACGGCAAGTGATGGATGTAGTTGCCCAGCGTGGATGTAAAAAGATCCAAAAGGAATTGAGTGGGGCCTACAATCAACAAGAAGATGAGCAAGCTGAACGCTAATATCATGTTGAGATTACTCAAATATTTGATGCCCCGTTGGAGCCCTGTCTGAGCAGAGATCATAAACAGCAGGGTGACGCCGGCGATGAGCGCAAGATGCGTGGCGAGCGTATTGGGTATGCCGAACACGTAGGCCAACCCTCCGCTGATTTGGACGGCGCCGAACCCTAACGATGTGGCGACGCCAAAGACGGTGGCGAAAACGGCAATGGAGTCGATGGTCCATCCGATGACGCCTTGGGTACGCGCGCCCAACACCGGGCGGCATGTCTCGCTGATCAACCCGGGGGCTCGGCGACGGAATTGGAAATACGCCAAGATCAATGCCACGACGGTATAAATGCCCCAGGGATGAAGGCCCCAGTGAAAAAAAGCATATTGCAAAGCTTGCCGGGCGGCATCCGGGGTGCCGCCTTCTCCGCTTGGCGGATGGTGAAAATGGGCAATGGGTTCGGCGACACCCCAGAAGACCAAGCCGATTCCCATCCCGGCGCAGAACAACATGGCAAACCAGGTCAGCAAGGGAAATTCCGGTTTTTCACCATCCTGTCCAAGCGGAATGTCCCCGTACCGGGAAACTGCCAGGTACAGCGCACAGCATAAAAAGGTGGACGCTGCAAGGAGATAGAGCCAACCGAAGAAATCGGTGAGAGAATCTTGAACGGCTTGCGTGACATGCGCCAGCTGCGTGGGAAGCCCTACGCCCCAGCCCAAAAACGCCAATGCCAGCAATACGGATATCTTAAAAACCGGTGTCATGCTGCGCATAGGATTTCCCTTGTGCCGAGGTATCCAGGCGCTCCGATCACTCCGCAGAAAGTTTGAACGTGTTCAGGTGTCGAAGATCTCGGCATGGCGCCTGGGCCTCACAGAAATGCGTCGGTCTGGCAAGCATACGCGAGACGGACTGCTCTCCTCAAATGGGTTGCCATTCGGTTTCTTCAATTTGTAGACTGAACCCCCAACTTTACGTGCAGGGCTCATCCTGACGAAGCAGGCTCGCTCAATGAGCCCGCTCCGAGCAGTCAATGCGAATCGTTATCCCGCCGGCAACGTCTTCGGGATTTTCGTCTGAGAACGAGGCAGTTTTCGATGACGCGATCAAGGAGGTGATTCATGGGACAGCATCAGCAATATGGGCAAAATCCCATTGCCCAGCGGAGAACCGACCTTTACAAACAAGAATATGTGCATAGCTTTGTCCGAAAATGGGACGAGTTAATTGATTGGGATGCTCGGGCTTCTGCTGAAGGTGATTTTTTTATCCGCATTTTACAAGAGCATGGTGTGAAACGTGTGCTCGATGTGGCCACGGGCACGGGATTCCATTCGATTCGGTTGCTCAAAGCCGGGTTCGATGTCATTAGTGCGGATGGGAGCCCTGAGATGTTGGCCAAGGCGTTTGAAAACGCTAGACGTGCGGGCTTGATCATGCGAACGGTCCACGCGGATTGGCGTTGGCTGAGTCGCGACATCGTCGACAAATATGATGCCGTCATTTGTTTGGGGAACTCGCTGACGCATTTGTTTTCCGAACAAGATCGCCGGAAAGCCTTGGCTGAATTTTATGCGGCCTTGGATCATGACGGAATTTTGATCTTGGATCAGCGGAACTATGACGGGATTTTGGATGACGGATTTACCTCGAAACATGTGTATTATTATTGCGGCGAGAATGTCAGGGCCGAGCCGGAATATGTGGATGAGGGACTTGCGCGCTTTCGATACCAATTCCCCGATGGATCGGAATATCATCTCAATATGTTTCCGCTTCGGAAGGAATACACGCGACGATTGATGTACGAAGTCGGCTTTCAGCGGGTCAAAACCTACGCGGACTTTCAAGAAACGCATCGAGTCGAAGACCCCGATTTTTTTATTCATGTCGCAGAAAAGCGATACAAACACGGAGAGGCCCGCACGGCAAAATCCGTGCTCGTATCCGGATATTCAAACACCGTCGAGGTGGCTCGGGATTATTACAATAGTTCGGATGCTGATCGATTTTATGCGACGATTTGGGGAGGGGAAGATATTCATATCGGGCTGTATACCTCTCCTACCGATCCGATCGCCGAAGCCAGCCGCCGCACCGTCGAAAAAATGGCCTCATTATTACCGCCGCTGAACGCCAAGACCAGAATCTTGGATATTGGTTCAGGATATGGAGGGTCGGCTCGATATCTCGCTAAGACTTACGGCTGTTATGTGGGCTGTCTCAACTTGAGCGAGGTGCAAAATCATCGAAATCGGGAACTCAATCGTGCACAAGGATTGAGCTTGGCGATCAATGTCGTTGACGGCAGCTTCGAGGATATCCCGCTGCCGGCATCGTGTGTCGATGTGGTGTGGTCGCAAGATGCCATGTTGCATAGTGGGAATCGGCGAAGGATCTTTGAAGAGGTGGATCGGGTTTTGGCTCCGGGTGGGCTGTTTATCTTCACGGATCCCATGCAAAGCGAAGAGTGCCCTCGAGAGAGCTTACAACCGATTTTGAACCGAATTCATCTCGATTCGCTCGGCTCGGTGGGCGCGTATCGACAGATGGCGTCGGAATTGGGTCTGAAAGAAGTTCAGGTCATCGATTTGTCGGAGCATCTCCCTATTCATTACGCCCGGGTATTGGATGAAATCCGTGCGCAATATCACCAGCTCGTTCGGGTCTGCAGCGAGGAATATCTTGACAAGATGCAAGCCGGTCTCACCCATTGGATCGAAGGGGGACAAGCCGGCCATCTGCGGTGGGGCATTCTGCTCTTTCAAAAACCCTGACCGCTTTGCGGTGATGTATCGATGATAAAGTGAGGCGGTGGTGGAAAGTTGTTGCAGAATCCCGCTGCTAACGTTCGATCTTCGGCGGTTTGGCTGGCCTTGCAAAGTCGCCGGCCGGTCCAAAGCGACCTTCTTCTCCCAAGACTTTGGACGGATCCGTGTACTCGGGGCCTTCGGCTGGCATCTCCAACTCCTCGGCCGGCGGTTCCCATCCTAACTTCTCCAGCGTTTCCAGGACGATCTTTTTCAAAGCTCGAGAGGCTGTCGTGCGGGAAGAGGCAAAGGCCAATACTCGTTCGCTTTCCTTTTCTACTTTGGAAAGATCCGGATCGTGGAGGAACGTCACGAGCGGTTCAATGGCTGAATCGCCGATTAAGACGAGCGATGCCGAGGCATAATCGCGCAAGACAAGATCTTTCAATAAAAAAATCAAATCCGGGATGGCTTTGGGTTGCCGGAAATGTCCCAAGGCGGTGGCAGCGGCTTCCTTAATGAGCTGTTCTTCGCTGATGATGCAGCCGGGAGTGGGTTTCCCTTTTTGCTGAATGCCTCGCCCTTTGAGCGCATCCAAGACAGCAGGGAGCGCTCGGGGATCGCCGATCATGCCTAACGAGGCAATGGCATGCCGCTTGACCGCTCCATCTTTCATCGCCTCGATCAAGCCATCGACCGCACGCGGATCTCCGATATTGCCAAGGGCGATCGTCGCATCCTCGCGTACGGCGCGGTCCGGGTCTTTGAGCAATCGAATCAACGCGTCGACGACTCGGGGATCTCTGGTCCAAGCACGTCCCATTTGATAGTCGGTCGTCATGCCCCCCAATGCTCGAACCGCATGACACCGGACGACGAAATGAGGATCGTTCAAGGAGTCCAAGAGTGCGTCGATCGATGGTTCACCGATGTGCACCAGAGCCGTTCCCGCTGTTTCTCGCACGATTTTCGACGGATCCTTGAAAAGCTTGACCAAGGTCGGAACAGCTTTCGGGTCGCCGATCTTCCCTAACGCTTCCGCGGCGGCGCTTTTGACCGCGCCATCCCGATCGCGGCATGCGAGAATCAAGCTCTCGACCGCTTGCGTTGCGCGCAATTCTCCCAATGCTTTCGCTGCCTGTTCACGCACTTTCCATCGCTGATCCTTGAGGCAGGGGAGAAGAGCCGGAACAATGGCAGGACCCATGGAGGCGGCAGCCTTGACCGCCTCGGCTTGGACTTCCATGAGGTTGTCGTTGAAGAGAGTGATCAGCCCTTCGATGGCTCGGGCACCCCCGATCTTCGCCAACCCCCATGCGACCTGAGCGCGAACCGCCCAGTACTCGTCTTCCAGCGCGGTCAGGAGCGCATCGAGTGTTTGCGGGTCTCCGAGTTCTGCAAGGGCTTTGGCAGCTTCTTCTCGCGTGGCGTCATCGACATCTTCCAACGCTTCAAGCCAATCTTGCACGCTTTGCGACATGGTTACTGTACTCCGTTGAGTGAATCGTACGAATAATCAGGTTCTTGCGGATAAGGCTGTGTATGGCTGCATCGAATGGTCAACCTCTGGGTTCCTCGGCCACTGACACATTGATCCAAGGTCGAGGGATAATCAAGAGTCCCTGAAAGAGTCACTCTGAACGTAAAATCAAACGTAAATGTACCAAAACGATACTCGCCTGGCTTGAGCTTGACCTGTCGAACTTCGGTGGTCTGAAAAGCCGGTGAACTTGCGGGATCACCCGTCCAAATTAGAGGGGTAATGCCGGGAATGTGCCATCGCGTAGGTGGCTGGAGCGTCGTTGGATCAATCGTGATGGTATATTCTTTTAACAGGGGATTGACCGGCTTGGAATCGGCGGCCAAGATGCCATTGGTCAGTGGAAGGATCGACAGGCAACCCGCGACCAAGAGCAGGCTTCGCCAGAACGGTCGAACGGGAAGCAAGGGGTTAGCCATCCCCTTCTTTTTATTGAAAAAAACGCTCATTTTCCGTGGTCTGCTTCTGGGGAACGGTTTGAAAAATTTCTGTGATCGGTTTGCTGTCCCATTCCGTGTGAGTTTCGAGACCGAGGGCATAGAGAATCGTTGCTCCCGTATCTAAGAGCGAGACGGGTTGGGTGATCCGGTACCCTGGCTTGACGTTAGCGCCCCAAGCAATCCAAGGAATGGCTGGCGATAAAGGAAGCTTCCTCGCGGCCTGGGAATCGGTATGGTTGGTATCACCTGATGACAAGGTGGGAGGACTGTTCAAGCCGGTTATAAGAAACATGGTTTTGTGAAGCACCCCATGGTCTTTATACACCTGGATGATCTTGGCGACGGCCTCATTGACCGATTGAAGGGCCTGACGATAAGCCGGAGAATCCCAGCCGAATTTCATGCCGGCTTGTGCCGGTGTCGGCAGGTGAACCAAAAGTAAATCCGGAATCGCAAAAAGCCGAAATCCGAATCCTCCCTCGCTCGTCACCTTGTGTAAATAATCCTCGATATATGCTGCGACGGTTTGTGGAGTGCAGTTTGGTTTGGCGATGCCGCAAATTTGAGAGTCCACATAAATTTCCGGTCGCGAGAGTTGATAGAGCCTCTCGTCCATAAAGAACACCGCGCTGTCTTTGCCGGCGGCCAAGTCCATATAATCGAAAATGGTGGGAGAGCGGAGGAACGATCGTGCAAAATCGTATCGTTGCCAATCCGGTGTGACGCGATGTTTCTCGATCGGCAGGCCTGTGAGGAGTGAAGCCATAGCCGGCACAGTCAGGGGTGGAGACACTGATCGAGCGGACCACGATGCCGCTCCTTCTTTTGCCAATTTGGCGAGTAAGGAATCAGGATTCGATTGAATAACCTGGTTGCCAAGGCCTTCGAGCACAATCAGGACGACGTGCTCAGCTTGCGACGTGCCTGTCGCATAGGCATCGGAAGTATAAGGACTAGCGATCCAGAAGAGACCGAGAATCCAAAGCCCTAGCCACACCCCAGGACGAGTAGAAGGAGAAGAAGTTTGTAGATGGATATTGTGCATGATGACCAATGAGGTGCAAGAAATTCATCAAAAGTGGATCAGTTGAAATTGCGATTCACGTTATCACGCGTCTTTTTGGACGGTCAACTGGCACAGGGATGGAGATGAGCACCCTGAACGCAAAGGCGCTTAGCGAAAGCCGGCTCGCAGAGATAAGGGGTGAATGGATAAAGAAGCGAGTAGGGACAACGACGGTTCTGGGTCAAGTTGCATGACAGTGTGGTATCGTGTTGAAATCGTATACAGCACATGCAGGTTCGACGCAGGTCGGAAGATGTGCGAGATGACGGGACGATTCTCGAGTTTGGTGTAAAGATGCCTGTAGACAATAACTTTCAACATGCTGCGTATTCGCGTTCCGATCCGGGGGAACGAGTCAACTATCTCCAATTTGATCCGGGTCCAGAGCCGGGCTCGGCCGCTTGGCGCCAGACGATGAGCGAAGCAGGGGTAGCCCTGTCTCAGGCAGGGGTCAGGGGTGTGCTCTTTGTTCATGATTCGCCGTTTACGGACTTGTTCGGGGTAGGACGATTGGACGAGGTGGGCGGACTGAAGCGCGGGTATTCACGTGGTATCCCCGGTTTGGAATCGCTGTTGGCGTTGATGCGTCCAGAGACCAACGGCTTGCGTGCTGCAGATGAGGATCTCGCGCCTCCGTTTCAAAACGACGACCGAACCAAGGAGATCCTCGATCGGTTAACCGGCGATCGCGGAAACTTCTCGTTCGAGTATGTAAGGCAGTTTCATCAGGCTTTGACGAACGACGGCGAGTTACCCATTGTCACAGATCGGTATGTGTGGTCAGGTTGTCGCTATCATTTGGGACGGGTCGAAGCGGCGCTCGATCTTCTGGAGTTCCTAGAGGGGTGGACACGACCGTTTTTAGATCACCATCCGTCTCGGATCATCTTGCAGGCTCATGGACATGCGGGGTTGGTTGTCGCACTCTTGTCCAATTTTCTCGCCAAAAGTGAATCGCCGACTCGGGAAACGATCTTTGACATTCTCATGCAACATTATGAAGCAATCGGGGCAGAGCCCTCTCGGCTGGAACGTTTGGAAGCGATCTATCGTCAACTGAGCGAAGGCAATGTTTTCAAAGGACTAGTGCTTGATGTGGTCACATACGGCACGCCGGTTCGATATGGGTGGGAACTCGAAAGTTTGGGGCAGTTACTTCATATCATTTATCACCGGCCTATTCGAGGAAAAGGCAAACCTTGGCTGGCCAAAATGGAACTTCCGCAGATTGCGTGGGAAGTTCCCATGGTGGCTGGAGGGGATTATGTCCAACAACTTGCAGTGGCCGGAACCGATGCTGTCCCTCTGTCTCCGGATGAGGTTTGGGCGAACGAAGAACTCCGCGTGCTCTTGGAGCCTTATGATGGGTTTGAGCGATGGTTGGAATGTGCACGTCGAGGAACGCGGTGCCACAATGACGGTCAGTGTCTTCTGATCGACTATCAGGTGCCACCGACGCTTTCTCCTCGTGAACATTTCTATGGCCATGGACATTATACGCAAGTATCTACGATGTTGTTTCATACGCAGCAGATCGTAGACATATTTTTGCGGAATCTGGCATCAAAGAATTAGGTGCTTCAAAGAGGCCACTATTTGCCCTGTTTCGGTCTATCAGCCCGAAGACTTCAGCCTGAAGAAAAGTTCTCCTACCCTGTTCGTTGCGCCTTCGTGTAGGTCTATAGGACCAAAAAGAAAGGACCCAATGGCATATTGATTCCTTTTGCTTGCCCGTGATACTCATCCCTCCCATTGCAAGCATATGCAAAAGCACACTTGATGTTTTTACGAACTCCGAAACTCGTGCAAGTGTGAACAGGGGAAACAGAGGAAAGGTGGCTAGCGAGTCTCTCTTTTTATGGTCGTGTTCGTCCCCTCTAGGTGTTTATTAAGGTAAAACGATTATGTCCTTCATTGTGGGGGTGCCCAAGGAAACATATCCGGGAGAGCGCCGCGTAGCGTTGATTCCCGCTGTGCTCCCTTCGCTCCAAAAGAACGGGATCGAAGTCGTAGTGGAAAAAGGTGCAGGCCAGGAGGCCGGATATCCCGATACGAGTTATCTTGAAAAAGGCGCTCGTCTTGCGGAATCGCGCGCGGCCGTATTTCAAGGCGCTGACTGTATCCTTCAGGTTCGATTGCTGGGTGCCAATCCAGAACGAGGAAAGGCCGACTTGGAGTTACTTCGTCCTGGCCAGATCTTGATCGGCATGGCTGAGGCGTTAGCGAATCCGGAAGCAGTCAAAGAACTCAGTGCTCGGCAAGTGACCGTGTTCGGGCTCGAATTGATCCCGCGGATTACGCGCGCTCAGAGCATGGATGTGCTCTCGTCGATAGGCACGGTGGCAGGATACAAGGCTGTGCTCCTTGCTGCATGCTCGCTTCCCAAAATGTTTCCCATGCTCATGACCGCGGCTGGAACGATTACCCCAGCGCGAGTGTTCGTGATCGGGGCAGGGGTTGCCGGGTTGCAAGCCATCTCTGTGGCACGTCGGCTCGGGGCTGCCGTGGAAGGATACGACATTCGTCCGGCCGCGAAAGAGCAAATCTTGAGTTTGGGGGCGAAATGCGTCGAGTTGCCTCTCGAAACCGCGGAGGCCGAAGATCGAGGCGGATATGCCAAAGCCCAAGATGAATCGTTTTATCGACGCCAACGGGAATTGTTGACCCGCGTAGTGGCTTCCAGCGATGTCGTGATCACGACAGCATCGGTTCCGGGGAAAAAAGCTCCTATTCTGATTACCGCGGAAATGGTCGAGCAGATGAATCCGGGGTCGGTGATTGTCGATTTAGCTGCAGAGCGAGGTGGAAATTGCGAATTAACCAAGCTGGGAGAAACTGTGATCTATCATGGGGTGGCCATTCAAGGACCTGATAATCTTCCGAGCACGGTCCCCTATCATGCCAGTCAAATGTATGCAAAAAACCTTGCGGCCTTTTTGTCGCATCTGGTGAAAAAAGGCGAACTGATCATCGATTTGAACGATGAAATTACCAAGGAAACGTTGCTCGCTCGGGATGGGGAGGTTGCCCATCCTCGGATTCGCGAAGCGCTAGGACTTGGAGAGATCTCTGCTCATTAAAGCTAGGAAACATACAAAAAGAATTGGTGTAAAGCAATGGATGCCTTCATCATGTCCTTGACCATTTTTGTGCTGGCTATTTTTGTCGGATTCGAAATCATCACGAAAATTCCGCCGACCTTGCACACCCCGCTAATGTCCGGGTCTAACGCGATTTCGGGGATCACCTTGGTAGGAGCTGTCTTGTCAGCCGGCACGCAGCAGACAGTTCTGACTACGGTTTTAGGATTTTTGGCGGTCATTTTTGCCACTATAAACGTGGTCGGTGGATTTATGGTCACCAATCGAATGCTCGAAATGTTTAAGAAAAAATCTTAATCGAGAAGTTCATTGTCTCCATGCCTACAAGTCTCATCAATATCGGTTATCTGGTCGCAGCGGTTCTTTTCATTTTGGGGCTCAAAGGATTGACCCATCCGCGAACGGCCGTTCGTGGGAATCTCATGGGAGCCGTTGGGATGCTCATTGCCGTTCTCCTGACGCTTACGGATCGGCAGATTGTGAGTTATCAATGGATCTTATTGGGATTCGTGATAGGAGCCGCTGTGGGCGCGGTGCTGGCCATCAAGATTCAAATGACGGCCATGCCGGAATTAGTCGCGTTATTCAACGGATTTGGCGGTGCTGCCTCTGCGTTGGTTGCCGGAGCAGCCTTGATCGAAAAAACGTACGGCGGGGGAATTCCTCTTCTCCAGTTGACGATCGCAACAGCGGCGTCTGGTCTTATCGGTGCAGTGACCTTTTGGGGAAGTTTAGTCGCGTTCGGCAAGCTGCAAGGATTGATTTCAGAAAATGCGATCTTGTTTCCCGGGCAACAGGCTCTGAATGCGCTTTTAGGGGCTGCGTGTTTGGCGTTGGCCATTTTGGTCGTTCTCGATCCTTCGCAAACGACGCTGTATTGGGTGCTGGTCGGCGTGGCTTCCATTCTTGGCGTGCTGTTGGTCATTCCGATCGGCGGTGCAGACATGCCTGTGGTTGTCGCGTTGTTGAACTCGTATTCAGGGTTGGCTGCAGCAGCGACAGGGTTTGTCTTGTCAAATAATGTGTTGATTATCACCGGATCGTTAGTTGGCGCATCGGGGATTATTTTGACCCAAATTATGTGCAAGGCGATGAATCGATCGCTGACCAATGTGTTATTTGGTGTCATGGCTCCGGCAGGTGAAGGCAGTGCGACGGCTGACGAAGTGTATGCCGGAAAAGTCAAATCGGCGACACCCGAGGAAGTAGCCCTTTTATTTGATGCAGCCAGACGAGTGGTCATTGTTCCCGGCTATGGAATGGCGGTCTCGCAAGCACAACATCCCGTCGCCAGCTTGGCTGCGTTGTTGGAGAGCAGAGGGATTACCGTCGAGTATGCCATCCATCCCGTAGCTGGTCGCATGCCGGGTCATATGAACGTCTTGTTAGCCGAAGCAGATGTGCCCTATGAAGCTTTGAAAGATATGGACGAAATCAATCCCACGATGGATCAAGTCGATGTCGCGCTTGTCATCGGGGCAAACGATGTGGTGAATCCTTTAGCTCGAACAGATCCATCGAGCCCCATTGCTGGGATGCCGATAATCGATGTGGATAAAGCCAAAACGGTGGTGATTATCAAACGGAGTTTGAGCCCCGGTTTTGCAGGCATTCCCAACCCCCTCTTTGCAATGGATAATGCCCTCATGTTGTTTGGCGACGGCAAGAAAATGGTCTTGGATATCATTGCAGCTTTAAAGGAGACCTAATATCCAGTCGAGGCATATAATTTGTTGATTTGCAATCGTTTTCAAGAATCGGTCTGTTTGCTTGTCACGCTGCGATGAAGGATGGTATAGTGATAGCCTTGGAGGCTATTTATCGGGTTTTTGAATTAGGTAGGATGGATTGATGGAAGTTAAAGTGATTAACAATAATGTGGATAAGGCATTGAAGGTAGCCAAGAAAAAGTTGGCTGCCGATGGTCTGTTTCGAGAATTGAAACGACGGCGATATTACGAAAAGCCCAGCGTCAAAAGAAAAGCCAAAGAACGAGAGGCCGCTCGTCGTCGTCAGAAATGGCTTGCTAAGCATCGTCCTTTCTGAATGATCACCGACACTCAATAATAATCCCTCGTTCTTTCCCTTCCCCATTTCCCTTATATTTATATTCTTAATCTTCAAACATCCCCAGAGGCCTTTCGACTTATGAACAATGAAGAGATTCATCAGGCTATTCGTTTGCTCAAGATTGAGCGAAGAAGAAAAAAATGGCCCATTCCTGTTGTCGGGGTTATTGCAAACGAAACTCACGATCCTTTTAAAATTCTGATCGCTTGTGTGTTGAGCCTTCGAACAAAGGATCAGACGACGGCTTCTGCGGCGCGCCGGTTATTTGAACTAGCTCAAACTCCGGAAACGATGGCAAAAATTCCTTTGGCGACACTTCAAAAAGCCATTTATCCGGTTGGATTTTATCGATCAAAAGCCAAGCACATTCGGCGGATTTGTTTGGACCTACTTCACCGGTATGGAGGAGTCGTTCCCTCTACTATTGAGGAACTGATCAAGTTAAAGGGGGTCGGAAGAAAAACGGCTAATTTAGTGGTCACGATAGGATATGGCAAGCCAGGTATTTGTGTGGATACCCATGTTCATCGAATTTGTAATCGTTGGGGTTATGTGAATACACCAACTCCTGATAAAACGGAGGCTGTCTTACGTCAGAAGTTACCAATTCGTTACTGGATAGAATTCAACGATCTTCTCGTTCCATTCGGTCAATATATTTGCCGTCCCGTTTCTCCATGGTGTTCACGCTGTTGTATTGAGCACCTGTGTTACAGAATCGGAGTTAACGCATATAAATAAGATTTTTTAATATGTTACCAATTCTTCACCTTTTATTTATTTTCGAATAAAGACAAATTTTTTTATTTTCTTATATTTATCAATAGCTTAAACGCAATATTGTACAGAAAAATAGCCTGGATCAAAATTTGCATCACATTTGAGCGAGCATTTTCTAGAAGGTATTGCTGTTTAGAGCTTGAAACAAAGTAAACCAAATCAAAATTAAGGAGGTGATGGGAGCCTACTGTAAGCGGTTATTTTTGGTAAAGATGGCATGATGAAGGTCCATCTATGGTTCTAATCTAGGAGGTGTACGCAATGTTTCTTTCAAGGCGTCAATTTTTAAAGGTTTCTGCAGGTACTGTGGCGGCGGTCGCGCTGGCCGATAAAGCATTGGCCCTGACTGCTCTCCAGCCTGTCGTGGAAGTCGGTAACCCTCTCGGGGAATATCCGGATCGCTCATGGGAGCGTGTTTACCACGATCAATACCGATATGACTCCTCGTTTACTTGGGTGTGTTCGCCCAATGACACCCATGCGTGCCGGGTTCGAGCCTTTGTTCGAAACGGTGTGGTGATGCGGGTCGAACAAAACTACGACCATCAGACCTATGAAGACCTGTATGGCAACCGAGGCACGTTTGCTCATAACCCGCGGATGTGTTTGAAGGGTTACACGTTCCATCGTCGGGTATACGGGCCGTACCGCCTGAAGGGTCCGTTGATGCGTCGAGGATGGAAGCAATGGATGGACGATGGCAGTCCAGAGTTTACGCCTCAGGTGATGACCAAATATAAATTCAACGCGCGATATCTCGATGATATGTTGCGTGTTTCATGGGATACCGCATTTACCTACATCGCCAAAGCGATGATCATCATCGCCAAGCGGTATAGCGGGGAAGCCGGTGCCCGTCGGTTGCGTGAGCAAGGGTATCCACCGGAAATGATCGAGATGACCAAAGGATCGGCCATTCGGTGCTTCAAGTTCAGGGCTGGAATGCCCATCCTCGGTGTCATCGGGAAAATGGGGATCACCAGAATGAACGGTGGTTGCGGAGCCTTGCTCGATACGTGGGTCCGAAAAGTGAAACCGCACCAAGCGCAGGGCGGCCGGTACTGGTCGAACTATACTTGGCACGGTGACCAAAATCCTGCTCATCCGTTCTGGTCAGGTGTGCAGACGTCAGACATTGATATGAACGATATGCGCTTCTCCAAGCTCAATACGAGTTGGGGAAAGAACTTTGTCGAAAACAAAATGCCGGAGGCCCACTGGAAACTGGAATCCATTGAGCGCGGCGCACGGCTCGTCGTGATTACGCCAGAATATAACCCGACCGCGTATCGGGCGGATTACTGGATTCCGGTTCGTCCGGAAACAGACGGGGCATTGTTCTGTGGGGCTATGAAGATCATCATCGATGAGAATATGTACGATCATGACTTCTGCAAAGCCTACACGGATATGCCGATTTTGGTGCGGACCGATACGCTGCAATATCTGGATCCGCGCGAGGTGATCAAGGATTACCAATTCCCTGACTTTTCCAATACCTATTCGGGGAAGGTCCAAACGTTGACGCCTGCCGTGATTGCACGACTTGGCGGATTTATGGTTTGGGACTTGAACAAGAATCAAGCTGTGCCTATTCACCGCGAGTTGGTCGGCTGGCATTTCAAAAAGAGCGGGATTGATGCAGCTTTGACAGGTACCTATCGTGTGAAGCTGCTCAATGGCCGTGAAGTCGACGTAATGCCGATCTTCCAGATGTATCAAGTCCACTTCCAAGATTATGATTTGGATACCGTTCACCAAATCAACCGTGCACCGAAGGATCTGATTGTTCGTTGGGCCCGGGATAGCGGCACCATTAAACCTGCTGCGATCCATAACGGTGAAGGGACCAACCATTACTTCCATCAGACCATTGTCGCTCGAGGCGCCGCGATGGTGTTGATCATCACGGGGAACGTCGGGAAATTTGGAACGGGTCAGCATACATGGGCTGGAAACTACAAGGCAGGTATTTGGAACTCCACGCCTTGGTCAGGTGGAGGATTGGGAACCCATACCGGCGAAAATCCATTCAAGATCACGCTCGATCCAAATGCCCACGGAAAGGAAATTCACGTTCGTGGTTATTACTATGGTGAGGAGGTTGCTTACTGGAACCATGGTGATACGGCCTTGATCGTGAATACGCCCAAATATGGACGCCGGGTGTTCACGGGTAAAACGCACATGCCGACGCCGAGCAAATTCCGATGGGTCGCCAATGTGAACGTGTTGAACAACGCCAAGCACCATTATGACATGGTGAAAAACGTTGATCCGCACATTGAGACCATCATCACCCAGGATGTGGAAATGACCTCCGACGTGAACCACGCAGACGTAGCCTTCGGCGTGAATACGTGGATGGAGTTTACCTATCCTGAGCATACGGCGACAGTGTCTAATCCCTGGTTCCAAGTGTGGAAAGGCGGCATTCGGCCGTTGTACGACACTCGGAACGATCTCGACACCGTTGCTGGTGTTGCGGCGAAGCTGACGGAAATGACGGGTGATCGTCGATTCCGCGACTATTTCAAGTTCGTGTACGACAATCGTGTTGACGTCTACGTCCAGCGGTTGTTGGATGCGAGCTGCACAGGGTACGGATACAACGTGGATACCATGCTGAAGTCCGAAAAAGGATGGATGGTTTTGACCCGGACGTATCCGCGTCAGCCGTTCTGGGAAGAGACGAACGAAAGTAAGCCGATGTGGACGCGGACTGGGCGATATGAGAACTATCGTATCGAGCCTGAAGCTATCGAGTACGGGGAAAACTTCATTTCGCATCGTGAAGGGACGGAAGCCACGCCGTATCTGCCGAATGCGATCTTTACCACAAACCCGTACGTACGTCCGGATGACTATGGAATTCCGATCACGGCGCAGCACCATGACGATAAGACGGTGCGAAACATCAAATTGCCGTGGCAGGAGATCAAACGGTACTCCAATCCTTTGTGGGAGAAGGGGTATCAGTTCTACTGTGTCACTCCCAAAACGCGACACCGTGTCCACAGTCAGTGGTCCGTGAACGACTGGGTACAGATGTACGAGTCCAACTTCGGCGATCCGTACCGCATGGATAAACGGACGCCGGGTGTTGGCGAGCACCAGTTGCATATCAACCCGCAAGCGGCCAAGGATCGAGGGATCAACGACGGTGACTATGTTTACGTCGATGGAAACCCAGTTGATCGGCCGTATCGTGGATGGAAACCGAGCGATCCCTATTATAAAGTCGCACGGTTGATGATTCGAGCCAAATATAACCCGGCATATCCGTACCACGTCACTATGGCAAAGCACGCGCCATATGTCGCAACGGCCAAGTCGGTGAAAGGCCATGAAACGAGGCCTGACGGTCGTGCGATCGCCATGGATACCGGATATCAATCGAACTTCCGGTATGGCGCGCAGCAGTCCTTTACGCGTGACTGGTTGATGCCGATGCATCAGCTTGACTCGCTGCCTGGCAAGCATGCGGTGGCGTGGAAGTTTAAATTCGGGTACCAAGTGGATAACCACGCGGTCAACACAGTACCGAAGGAATGTCTGATCCGTATCACGAAAGCGGAAGACGGCGGTATTGGTGGCCGTGGTCCATGGGAGCCTGTCCGGACCGGGTTTACGCCAGGTCAGGAAAATGAGTTTATGATCAAATGGCTCAAAGGTGATCACATTAAGATCAAGGTGTAATGAAGAGATAGTGGAGGGGCCAGTGCATTTTGGTCCCTCCCTTCCACTTGGTAAATAAGAAAGCTTGAAAGAAACATTACAATACGGAGGATACCATGCCAGAAGTTTATAATTGGCAATTAGGACGGAAAATGCTGTATCCCTATGAGGAGCGGCATCCCAAATGGCAGTTTGCATTCGTGTTCAACATCAATCGATGTTTGGCGTGTCAGACCTGTTCCATGGCGGACAAGTCCACTTGGCTCTTTTCAAAAGGCCAAGAATACATGTGGTGGAACAATGTGGAGACGAAACCCTATGGAGGGTATCCACAGTTCTATGATGTTAAAATCACCCAGTTGATCGAGCAAGTGAATCCCGGAGGCCAGGTGTGGAACGTTCGTGTCGGAAGGAAACACCATGCACCTTATGGGGTATTCGAAGGGATGACCATCTTTGATGCTGGGGCCAAAATTGGTCAGGCGGCGATCGGATACATCCCGACGGACCAAGAATGGCGGTTCGTGAATATTTATGAAGATACGGCCACATCCATGCGTGCCATTGTTGAAGGGATTGATAAGACCGGGTTCACGAAGGAAGAACCTTGGAGAATGACGGGAAGCAGTCTTCCGGAGCATGAGACGTATTTCTTCTACCTCCAGAGGATTTGCAACCATTGTACCTACCCGGGTTGCTTGGCCGCATGTCCAAGAAAAGCCATCTATAAGAGGCCTGAGGATGGTATCGTTTTGATCGACCAGAATCGATGCCGTGGTTACAAGAAATGCGTGGAGCAATGTCCATACAAAAAACCAATGTATCGCGGCACGACACGGGTGACAGAAAAATGTATCGCTTGCTATCCACGTATCGAAGGAAAAGATCCTTTGACTGGCGGCGAGCCGATGGAAACACGGTGTATGGCTGCGTGCGTGGGCAAGATTCGTCTACAAGGTTTGGTAAAAATTGGCGACGATGGTCTCTGGGCTGAAGATCGCTGGAATCCACTCTATTATGCCATCAGAGTTGAGCAGGTCGCCTTGCCATTGTACCCGCAATGGGGCACTGAACCGAACGGATATTATATTCCGCCGCGACAGGCACCGCGGGGATATATTCGCCAGATGTTTGGTCCTGGTGTGGACAGTGCTATCGAAAAATATCTGGTACCAAGCCGCGAGCTGTTGGCCGTGTTACAGCTTTGGCGTGCAAGTCAGCAGATTATCTTTCGCTATGATGTTATTCCTGGTCCCAAAGTCTTTGAAACCCAGATTCACGGACGCAAATTCGAGATGTATAACGATACCGTTCTGGGATTCAATAAGTCAGGCAAGGAATGCGTCAGGCAGCAAGTTGAAGAACCGATCTATATCAGACCGGCAGAGCGGGTCAACTGGCTGTGATGTCTTATCTGAACGATTAATTTTCCAAAGGGCCGGGGACAAAATCCCCGGCCCTTTTCATTTATCATGATTATTTGCGTGCTGCGTGGCGAGTAGCGAGCTTATTTCGGCTAATGCTGAACAATTTCTGTCAACGAACTCGATTCTCGATGATAAGAATCGCTACTGCAAAAGACTGGGCGCTAGGCCACGGCTTGTCTGAAAAAACATCCATCGTCAGCCTGCAAGATCAACTTGAGGGGCAGTGCTTTTTTCAAATAGAACATTGCGATCCCTATCGAAAGTGAGTGATGGCCCAGAGCCCTAGGCAGCGCAAACGAAGGCTTTGACGTTTAGCGATTGACGAGCCATTCGATAAAGATTGATCTCTCCCAAGGCCCCATAGCACTCAATGATGAGTCGAACGCCTTGTCGCATCTACTAAGGTAGGAAAAGGCAGCAAAAGGTAATTTAAATACGCATTGCCTTTGTCAGAATTGAGAAGCTAAGGCTTCAATGCGATGAAGCTAGCATCGATAGCTTAAACAAAGATTTGATATGCAAGGCAATCGACACATGCAAGGCTAGGACTAAGCGGAAAACTCAGAGGCAAGGCCAGCAAAGACACAGCCCATGGACAGTGGGATTGAGGTGGTAGCGATCACCCAAAACAGAATGGACAAGGCAGAGAAGACATATGACCGCTCACGGCGAAAACACAGATAGTCTTACGAGAGAGGATAACGCCTTATGGATCACGCATCGGGTATCAGATTCCAGGCCAATCTTGCCCATCAGCCACAGCGCATGGTTATGCGCACGCTCTGATTTTGCCGTGCCAATGGGCCCAAAGAATAAGGATATCGAAAAAAGAATTCCAGCTTTCGCTACGCTGGGCGATTCATGGGCGTAGATCAGACTTGTAGCAGGGTTCTGTCGTTAATTGAAACTGTCCAGATGATCCCCATGGTTCTTGTCTGCTTGGTCAGCGAGGGCCAATGACTGCGGGAGATCAGAACGATTGCTACGAAGAATGAATATTTTCAACAAACATTTTCTCGCGTCATCTCTCCAATCTTGGCATATCGCTATTACTGCTCCACGGGACATCGAACAGGTGTACCGCCTTCCATCATTGTTGTCGTACGATTAGAGAGACAGCCCCTCTATTTTGTCCTTTGATTTTGAGGCCTTGCGAAAGGCTGCGCGAGGTCGCCGCCATCTATTCGATTTTGATCGGAGCCACGGCCATGTTGCATTCCAATGCTGAGACATGATTCTGTCAAGGTGGTCGTGCCTTTGTCCACGCTTATCATCGATGCGCTATCAGGCCGTGATTGGCAGCAGGTATCATCTTATGGTGTTATGGGCCTGCTAAAATTCTCGGACCATTTCTAAGCAATACCGATTGAAAGAAGGAAGGAAAACAACCAAGGAGGCGATTGCGAAATTGTTCCTTTTTTTATAAAATTTGCTCCCCTGGATGTATTGAGGATTCCATGTTTCTTTCAGCAAGGAGGTAAAACACGATGAAACGAATTTGGCAAATGATGTATGGTGTGGTGTTTTCTATGGGAATCTTTGCAAACCCGGCGATGGCAAATGAACCAGGCGGAGGATATGAAGGTATTACGGCTATGTATTACACCATCATTGCTATAATTCTTGGCTATGGTGTGTATGATATTTTCTTTAAAAAAGAATAGCCCTTTGGTTAGAAGAAAGCGAAGCATGCTTTAACATTGGCTCGAGGATAGCCATTACGTTATCTACGACGATTTGATAACCTTCTGCGGTAGGGTGTATCCCATCTTCCTGGTTCAAATGAGAGCGCCCCGCTACATCTTGTAAGAGAAAGGGAATCAAAGGTATCCCATATTTTTGAGCTAATCGCGGATAAATAGCTCGGAATTCGGTGACGTACGTTTCTCCATAATTCCGGGGGAGGTCCATTCCCGCCAGAATAATTGTGATCTGATTCTTTTGTAAACGCTGTATAATTGCTTCCAAAATACGATAGATGTGAGTGATCGGTACGCCACGTAGGCCGTCATTGGCTCCGAGTTCGAGAATCACGATTTGAGGTTGAAGGTTGAGTATCCAATCGAGTCGGCGAATACCGCCAGCTGTCGTCTCTCCGCTCACCCCGGCATTAATCACTTCATAGCGATAACCTAATTCATCCAATCTTCTTTGCAGCTGAGCCGGATACGCTTCCGCAAACGAAACACCCTTGCCTGCCGTCAGACTATCGCCAAAGGCGACGATCCGCGGTCTTGACTCCAAACGAAACGGTGTCTTTGAGTCAAAGTCGGGTTTGCTGCTATTGGGCCTCTCTATTTTGGAGAAGTGCGACTGGATGCGTGGTTGAGAACTGTCATCCTCGGGCTGTGTGTTACAACCGACGAGAAAGAATCCTGCCATGAGCACGCACAGCCAAAAATAAGGTCGGAACCAAGAGAAGGGATGGAATTTCATGTGTCTTTTCGAGAGATATACGCCTGCTGACGAAGGATTGTGTGTATGTACTTGCTATGCATCATGCTGAGCGATATCGTCTTCTATTGTAGATGATCAGCGTGAGAAATTTATATATGGACTTCCGTGTGGGCGCTCGCACGCTCTCCATCTTATCTGATATTTCTTTTGATCTTACCGATGCAGAAATTGCGGTTATCGTGGGTCCGTCAGGCAGCGGTAAATCCACGCTTCTCGGGCTCTTAGCCGGATTGGAAAGGCCCACGCGGGGAAATATTGTTCTTGACGGGACCGATATCACTCAGCTTTCGGAAAAGGAAATGGTGCATTTCCGTCGAGCGCACATCGGATATGTATTCCAATCCTTTTATCTTCTGCCTACTCTGACGGCGCTAGAAAATGTGGCGCTTCCACTCGAGCTCAGCGGGGACGGTCATGCTCATCGACGGGCCCACGAGTTATTGGCGCACGTCGGACTTGCGGATCGTGTGGACCATTATCCCGTTCAATTGTCAGGAGGAGAACAACAACGGGTGGCCATTGCAAGAGCCTTTGCCGTTTCGCCGCCGTTTTTGTTTGCGGATGAACCAACCGGCAATCTCGACAGTGCGACAGGCGAACACATAATCGCCTTGCTCTTGGAGCTTAACCGGCAGCAGAAAAGCACGCTGGTGCTGGTGACTCATGATCCCTCCTTGGCTAGATGTGCCACCCGGACCCTCGTATTGAAGGATGGGCGTATCGTTTCCGATGACGCGATGACCTTGCGCTGATAGACGTTTCTCTCGATGGCATCGTTTGTTTGGAAGATGGCTGTGCGGGAATGCCGGGCACACTGGTCTCGGTTTGTCTTTTTTCTCGTATCGGTAGCCATGGGAGTGGGGGCTGTTGTTGCGGTCGATCAGCTTGCGGATACCGTCGCTCAAGCGATTCATCATGATGCCAAAAGTTTTTTAGGCGGGGATATTGCCGTGACACTCTCCCATCCATTGCAACCTGCTGGCCGCAGATTTTTGGCATCGTTAAATGCCCATGGAGTCAAAGTGATCCATGTCAGGGAGTTGGTGGCAATGGCAACTCTGGGGAAGAGAGCGGGGCCGATCGAAGCAATTGCGCACCAGCCACGATTGGTCGAGGTCAAGGCGGTTCCAGAAGACTACCCGTTGATCGGAACCATCGTGGCGAGCCCGGCTCAGTCTCTTCAACGCGCGCTTGCTCGGCAGTCGCCGGAGTGCGGCGAGGCTCTCTGCTTTGGCGCGCTTGTCGAGGAGTCGCTGCTTTATCATTTTCAGGCCGAGGTCGGTGCGATCATTATGGTGGGGCAGGCCGCGTTAAAGATTACCGGCGTTCTCGTTCGAGAGCCGGATCGCATGGCGACGGCATTTCGGTTGGGACCGCGCGTCTTGATTTCGCACGAAGCATTGCGGGCTAGTGCATTGGTTCGACCAGGAAGTCGGATACGTGAAAAATATTTGTTGCGAATTCCTCCGGACAGTTCGGTGTACTCACTGGTTCGAGAGTTAAGAACACGGCTTGCGGCCGAGGGAGCCAGAATCGTCACCTACCAAAATGCGCACCCAAGAATCCGTCGGTTTTTAGATCAACTGGCGACATATTTGGGATTGATTGGATTGACGTCCTTGGTCATAGGAGGGATCGGCATTACGTGCACGATCCATGGACACCTGACTCGAAAAATGTTGGATATCGCAATCCTTAAAACGCTCGGCGCAGATTCCGGCACGATAATCCTCATTTTTGTCCTGCTCAGTGCCTTGATCGGTGCTGCAGGAAGCGCGGTCGGGCTCGGCGTGGGGATGGGGATATATGCCGGTGTGTCGGGGCTCTTAGAAGAGATCGTGTCTTTTCCGGTGCCGTTTACCATCTCATGGTCTTCTCTCGGCAAAGGCATGGCCATCGGTCTTCTGTGTCCGCTGGCTTCGGTTTTGTGGCCATTGCTGGCCGTCCGCAGCATTCCCCCGGCCCTCGTACTCCGCCGATCTATTGAATGCTCAAATGTCGGTGATCGATCCCTGCTCCCTCGCTCGATTGGCGGTTGGTTCAGCATGATGCTTGCAGATCGCCGACGGTTCCTCGTGAGCGCGATCATAGGGATCACCCTTGTCGGGTTGAACTTGTGGCAGGCCAGTGACTGGATGTTGGGGATAAGTTTTGCCGTCGCGATGGTTGCTGCCCTGGGGATATTTGCCTTGCTCGCGACCGGCCTAGTCAAGGGGATTCTCCGTCTTCCAATGCCCAGATCCTTTGCGATCAGAAACGCACTGCACAATTTAGCGCGGCCGGGAAGCTATACCACAGGAACGATCGTGGCAATCGGGATTGGCGTCATGACGATGACCGGGATGATGTTCAGCCAGCATGCGCTCGTGGCGGCATTCATCGATCATATCCCGACGACGGCTCCCACCTTCTTTTTCATCGATATTCAACCGGATCAACGCGAACAGTTCGAGCGGATGCTCTCGGACCATGACGTGGTCGATGGGCAATTCCAAGTGACGCCGGTGGTTCGATCGAGATTGGTGGCTATCAACGGCCGACCGATTGATCCTGAATCTCGAGAAAAGCGCGATCGGTGGTATTTGACCAGAGAGTACGTGTTGACAGCGCTCGCGGAGCTTCCTGAGGGGAATGCCATTGTTCAAGGAAGATGGTGGGACAAAGAGCTGGCAACGCGTTCGGTTGATTCTGTGCATTTAGGGCGGCACTTTGTCTCAGTGGAAGAAAAAGCAGCGAAACATTTGGGGGTGACGATCGGGGATAGGTTGACCTTCGATGTGCAAGGGATTTCACTATCTGCCACGGTCGCCAGCCTCCGAACAGTCGACTGGGGATCGTTGAATACGAATTTCTTTATGATCCTTTCTCCTGGTTCGCTCGCCAAGGCTCCTATGACGTATCTTGCGACTGCGTATGTCGCTCCGGAGCAGCAAGCATCCTTGCAACGCGCGTTGGTCATGGCCCTTCCCAATGTCACCGCGATCAAAATCGGCGACGTGCTCCAGCAGGTGATCGGGTTGATTCGGCGTATAGCCTGGGCTGCAGAGGGGCTGGCGGTTTTCTGCCTACTCAACGGAGTGTTAGTGATGGTCACAGCGCTATCGTCTACTCGATATCGTCGAATGGTTGAAGCGGCCGTTCTCAAGGTGCTGGGAGCCGCGCGGGGAACAGTGCTCCGCATTTTTGCCATAGAATTTTTTGTCATGGGCGCACTGGCAGGATTGGCCGGAATTGGCATGGCTACCGGCCTGTCGTGGATCGTCGTCCGCGTTTTCCTCGATATTCCATGGACGTTTAGTACAACTATTGCGGCTCTTGCCTTCGCTCTGACCGCGTGCCTTGGCCTTGTCCTGGGATTTTTAGGGACTTTTCGGTTGTTGGCCCCTCCCCCTTTGCGCGTCCTTCGAGAAGAATAATCAAGCGGTTGCTGGAACAGGGCGTGCGCCCATTGGCTGGATTCAGGTGGGCTCTCAAGCAGTGCGCGGTCCCAAGGGTGTTATCGAAAAAGATACAAGATCATGCGGTTGGATACACACTTTTCAGTGCAGGTTGGCTGGTTGTTTTGTGAATCGGAAAAACGAACGATACACAAGTCTTGAAGAATCAAGAAGTTGATATGGAGACTTCCGTGAAGAGGAGGAGAATATGTGATGGCCCGAACTTTGCTGGCCTGCATGGATATCCTGCAGAGATCTTTTTCCAATGTCGTTTGCGGACCGGAGTGGATTTGATCGTTATCGTCGTGGTGACCATCGTTGGGCTTATTGGCGGCATGTGTGTCATTTGGCGCAACTCCCGTTGAAGTGAATCGCTGGAGCTCATTACTGGTGGGCCGCTACGCGGTGGGGGTTAGCAGCGATCGTCTTATCAAACGTGAGAACAAAGGGAAGGTATGGCTGCCAAGGTGAACAGATAAAGGAGCAAGAAAATGAGTAGGAATCATTCTCGCCAACCGAACAGTGCAGCGCATGAAGATATGGAGAAGGCAAAGCGGATCTTGATCATCGATGACGATACCTTGACTCGTGGATTGCTCCGCATGCTGTTTGAAGCCGATGGGTTTCAATGTGAGGAAGCCGAAGATGGGACGGCTGCTCTCGACCGGCTCGATCGAGGTACTTTTGATTTGGTTATTACCGATCATCAAATGCCGGGAGTCACAGGGTTGGAACTCTTACAGCGGCTGACTCTCAAATCTCCAACCGCAAGTCCTCCGATTATTTTTCTTACCGGAAATTTGAGCTGCACGTTGAAGGAAGATGCGTATCGCTCTGGGGCATCAGCAGTATTGGCGAAACCGTATAATCTTCATGAACTACGTACAATTTCCTACTCGCTTCTCGATCCCCGCCCGCCTCGATAAATTCTAATCGACGTCTCTCGTCTTGCGGAGTCAGCCCACGCCGCTCGTTTCTGTTGAACATGGTCGATTCGGGAATGACCGTGGGTGATGCCGCGGCGACGTGCCGACTTCTCCCAAGTGACTAGCTTTGGCGCGCTATAGTTCAAAGAATACCGTCTCGCCGTTCACAGAGTGCTCCTATCGACATCGTTTCCATGATCAGGTAGATTGTTCTTCTGAAACGAGAGGCTGGGCCAGTGGTTGAAGCATCGATGACAGATCGCGCGACGACAGAATCCGAGATTCAACGACTCTATTTGGTGGATGCGTCCGGATTCATCTTTCGGGCTTTCCACGCCATCCCCTTTCTCACGCGGTCGGATGGCACGCCCGTGAACGCCGTCTACGGATTCACCAACATGATGATCAAGCTGCTCACCGATATGCAGGCGGAATATATCGGGGTCTTGTTCGATGCCGACCGCACGACGTTTCGCAACGAACTCTCCGCTCAATACAAAGCGAATCGACCGGAGTTGCCTGAAGAACTCGTGCCTCAATTTCCGTTGGTGCGGGAGGCGACGCAGGCCTTTAATCTCGATTGTCTGGAAGTTCAGGGCTATGAAGCGGACGATCTCATTGCCACCTATACGCAGCAGGCGTTGGAGAAGGGTGCGAGCGTGATCATTGTATCGTCGGATAAAGATCTGATGCAGTTAGTCTCCGATCGCGTCCAGATGTATGATCCCCTGAAAAATCGATGGATCGGTCCTCGAGAAGTCGAGGAGAAATTCGGCGTTCCTCCGGAAAAAGTGATCGATGTGCTCGCCTTGGCTGGCGATACGAGCGACAACATTCCCGGTGTACCTGGGATCGGTATCAAAACGGCAGCCCAATTGATTCGGCAATATGGCGATATGGAGACGTTGCTGGCCCGGGCTTCGGAGATCAAACAAGCCAAGCGCCGGGAGGCCCTGTTGGCTCATGCCGATACGGCAAGGCTTTCGCGGCAATTGATCCGCCTGCGAACCGATGTGCCCGTTCCGGTTCCGGTCGAGCAACTGGTGCGGCGCCCCATCGATAAAAAGACGTTGCTGACGTTTTTGGAAGAACAGGGATTCAAATCCATTGCGGCCCGGATTCAAAACGGGTCTTGCTCGGGCATCTTTTCTCAGCCTAATTCCAAGAATCCCTCCGAGCACGAAACACCGACGCTTCGCTACGAACTAGTGCAGACGCTGGCCGCGCTCGAGCAATGGATCGCACGCGCAACCGAGGCAGGATATGTGGCCGTGGATACCGAAACCACCTCGCTGGATCAGATGCAAGCGCGGCTCGTCGGCATCTCGTTGTGCGTGGAACCATTCCATGCCTGTTATATTCCTTTGGCTCATACCAACGGGATGCGTCCGGATACATTGCCATTTGCTCAATCGAGCGAGGAGATATCTGTTCGCCAGCTTTCGCTCGATCTCGTGCTCGATGCCCTGCGCCCCTTATTCGCGGATCCGTCTGTCCTGAAAATCGGTCACAATATCAAATATGACTCCGTGGTGTTCGCTCAATACGGACTGACACTCGCACCCGTCGATGACACCATGTTGTTATCCTATGTCTTGGAAGGGGGCGCACACGGGCATGGGTTGGACGAATTGGCGCAGTTGTACTTGGGCTATACGACGGTCACATACAAAGAGGTCGCTGGCAGTGGCAAAACGCAAATTCCCTTTGAGCAAGTTCCGTTAGACAAAGCCTTGCGGTATGCTGCGGAGGATGCGGATATCACGATGCGGCTTTATCGGGTGCTCAAGCCTCGATTGGTCAAAGAGCACATGGTGACCGTTTACGAGACGCTCGAGCGGCCGCTGATTCCCGTGCTGGCCGCTATGGAGCAGCATGGCATTGCCGTCGATCTCGCGCAGCTGAAACAATTGAGCGCCGATCTTGCCCAGCGATTGGCGAATTTGGAATCCGACATCCATCGATTGGCGGGGCGCCCCTTTAACATCGGATCGCCAAAGCAACTGGGAGACATTCTTTTTGAGGAAATGGGGATCGCTGGGGGACAAAAAGGAAAAGCCGGCGCCTATGCGACCAGCGCGGACGTTCTCGAATCATTGGCCATCCAGGGGTATGAGTTGCCGGCACGCGTGCTGGAATGGCGGCACCTCGATAAACTGAAAAGCACCTATGCCGATGCGCTGATGCAGCAAATCCATCCTCGGACTCGTCGTGTCCATACCTCGTTTTCCATGGCCTCGGCCTCGACGGGACGACTCGCTTCGACGGATCCCAATTTGCAGAATATTCCCGTTCGAACCGAAGAAGGGCGAAAAATCCGTCAGGCGTTTGTCGCAGAGCCTGGGCATCTTCTCGTGTCGCTCGATTATTCGCAAATCGAATTGCGTCTGCTCGCTCACATCGCCGATGTCGAAGGGCTGAAACAGGCCTTTCGGGAGGGAATGGACATTCATGCGTTGACGGCCAGTCAGGTTTTTGGTGTTCCAGCGGATGCCTTGGATGCGGCATTGCGCCGCAAGGCCAAGGCCATCAATTTCGGCATTATTTACGGCATCAGTCCTTTTGGATTGGCGAGACAGTTGGGTGTAGAGCAAAGCGAGGCCGCGGAGTATATCCAGGCCTATTTCGATCGATATCCCGGCATCCAAAGGTACATGGAATGGGCCAAACAGTTTTGCCGCGAGCATGGCTATGTCGAAACATTGTTCGGTCGACGATGTTACGTTCAAGGAATCCATGACAAAAATCCAGCTCGGCGCAGCTTTGCCGAACGGGCAGCCATCAATGCCCCGATCCAGGGATCGGCGGCCGATATTCTGAAACGGGCGATGATTCGCGTGCCTCCAGCCTTGGAACAGCATGGTCTGAGTCCACATACGCGGCTGCTGCTTACCGTCCATGATGAGCTGCTGCTGGAAGTACGTGAAGATGCCGTCGCGCATGTTGCCGACGTCGTAAAGAAAATCATGGAAACGGCACCCCTTCCTGCCATTTCATTGTCGGTGCCCCTCGTCGTGGACGTCGGAATCGGGCGATCCTGGGCCGAGGCCCATTGATCGGTTCAGCGGATGCACGTCACCGCTTGTTAGGGTGATGGATTGATTTTCCGTCATCTGATCGGGAGTTGGCATCGTCTGTCTCTGGGTATCGTCGCAACGTCAACTGAAAAAAGAACCACGACGAGGCAAGGGTCAGGTTTCGTATGAAAATCGCGACATGGAATGTGAATTCCATCCGGATGCGGCTGCCCCACGTCGTTGCGTGGCTGACAGCCCATTCTCCCGATGTCCTTCTCTTGCAGGAGGTCAAAGTTCCAACGGAACAGTTTCCGACCGAAGTGTTCGAGGAATTGGGGTATTACGCAACCGTCGTTGGTCAAAAAGGATTCAATGGCGTCGCGATTCTTTCACGGAGGCCATTGGAAGTGGAGCATCTGATGTTGCCAGGCGAGACATCCGATGGACAGGCGCGATATGTCGAAGGAGTCATCGGCAATGTTCGCGTCGCGTCACTTTATGTCCCGAACGGCAATCCTATCGCAAGCGAGAAATTTTCTTATAAACTGAGCTGGATGGATCGCCTTCTCTCGCATGTACGCTCGCGGCTCGAGCTGGAGGAAGCCACGGTGCTGGGTGGCGACTTCAATGTGTGTCCTGTAGATAGCGATGTCTATGATCCGCAAGCCTTTGCCGAGGATGCTTTGTGTCATCCGGCTTCGCGAGCGCGGTTTCGAGCCCTCTGTCATTTGGGGCTGACGGATGCGGTCCGTGTTTTTCATCCTGAGCCCGGAGTGTATACGTTTTGGGATTATCAAGGTGGGCGCTGGCACAAGGACGAGGGACTCCGTATCGATCATCTGCTCTTATCCCCGCAGGCGGCTGATCGATTGATCGCATCGGGCGTGGACAAGGGACCTCGTGATCAAGCTAAACCTTCCGATCATGCACCGGTTTGGTGTGAACTTGCGGATCTGCCGCCACGTCCCCTGCTCACGGAATGGGGTCACGATGTGTCTACTGGCCTTTGATTTCGACGGCACCATTGCCAAAGATGGACAGGTCCCGGCCAATGTGGTCGAATCCTTGCGTCGAGCTGCCGCGCAGTCGTATGCCTTGTTTCTGGTAACGGGGCGTTTGTATCGACAAGCCTCGATCGACGCCATCGTGCCATGGTTGACCGGCATTGTATGGGAAAACGGTGCCGTGATCGAGCATCTTCCGTCTTGTCATATCGCGCTCCCGTTTGGAACAATTCCTGATGCCATGATTCATGAACTGACGCAGTTGGGTATCGAAGTGATTCGCGGGAAAGCGATCGCTGCGACTTGGGCCCACCATGAACCGCGCCTACAGCCCATCACAGCAAAGTACGAGGATCGCATCACTTTTGAGTACAACAAAGGGGCGTTGATGATTCTTCCTCGAGGGGCGAACAAAGCATCGGGACTCCAGCAGCTGCTGGCCTATGCCGGGCTGGATGGTGAACCAGTCATCGCATTCGGCGATGGAGAAAATGATCAAACGTTGCTCGAGATGGCTCACCTTGGCATTGCGGTGCAAGATGCCGTGCCGAGTCTCCGCACCAGAGCCGGGCGAGTAACTAGACTTCCCGGCCCGGATGGTGTGGTGGAAGTGCTTCATGACTTGCTGGCTTCGCGTGACCGAGAGCAGAATTCGTGCACAACCCAGAACCGTGATCGGTGGATCGAGATGCTCCATGAGCTATAGGAATCCTGCGTTGGGGCAAGGGTGAGCAATACCTATGGTAGGGAAGGTGACAGACGAGTGGCACGATTCAGTGGTGTCTCATGATGCGTCACTGAGGGAATAATGGCAACCATCAAATTTGGCACATCGGGTTGGCGGGCAATTCTGGCTGACGAATTTACGTTTAGCAATGTTCGCATTGTGACGCAGGGAATCGCTCAGTATCTCCGTCAAGAAAAGATCGGGCAGCTAGGCGTGATTGTGGGATACGATTCTCGATTTCTCGGGGAATTATTCGCCAGAACGGCTGCCGAGGTTTTGGCGGCCCACGGGATTCCGGCCTTCCTCTGCGATCGTGAAACTCCGACGCCAACAATCGCCTATCATGTCGTGAAGCATCAGTTGGCGGGTGGGATCAATATTTCGGCCAGCCACAATCCCCCGGAGTACAATGGGGTCAAATTTACGCCTTCGTGGGGCGGGCCAGCCCTTCCGGAAACCACGCGGGCTATCGAACAACGCATTCAGCCGTTGTTGCACGGAGAGCATATCAAATGGTTGCCATGGGAGCGCGCGCAAGCAGACGGACTAGTGCGATGGTACGATCCGCGTCCGGAATATTTGACGGCGTTGGAAGGGTTGATCGATTGCCAACGAATCCGTGAACGTGGCTTGCGAATTGTCATGGATCCGTTCTATGGCACAACCCGCGGCTATCTCGACGAGTTTTTGCGTCGGTACGCTGGCGCTAAACTGGCCGTGCTTCATCATTGGCGGGATCCTTATTTCGGTGGGGGTCGCCCTGATCCTTCAGCGCAAACTCTCCGGGAATTGCGTGAGACTGTGAGGCAGGAAAAGGCTCATCTCGGAGTGGCCACGGATGGAGATGGAGACCGATTTGGCGTGGTCGATGCTGATGGGACGTTTATCGAACCTAACGTGATTTTGGCTCTCGTCTTGGATTATCTTGTGGCGCACCGAAAGTGGAAAGGAGGAATCGCACGATCTGTCGCCACCACCCATTTGATCGATTTGGTCGCTGCTTATCATGGGTTGACGGTGTACGAAACGCCGGTTGGATTTAAATATATCGGTGAGCTGTTGGCAAAAGGGGCAGTGATCTTGGGTGGGGAAGAAAGTGCGGGACTCTCTATTCAAGGACACGTGCCGGAAAAAGACGGCATGTTGGCCTGTGCACTGGTGACCGAGATGGTGGCGGTCACAGGGAAGACCATCCAAGAATTGGTTATGGATCTGTATCATCGCGTGGGCCGAGTCTGGACGAGACGCGAGGATCTCCCGATCACGTCTCGTATGCGCGAACTCCTCGATCAAAAACTCGAGCATCCGCCATCATCATTGGCTGGCATGGAAGTCGTTGACGTGAATCGGTTGGATGGCTGCAAGTTGATCTTGAGTGATGGAAGCTGGTTTCTGCTCCGTCCATCGGGTACGGAACCGATTGTTCGCTGTTACGGAGAGGCCAAAACAGCCGAACAATTGGAGCGAATTATGCGGGCGGGCCGGACGTGGCTGTGCGAGACATAATCGACAAAGCCCAGCATTGAAAAAGCAAGGCCCTCGAAAACGAGGGCCTTGTGATAGAACGCGAGATCTCCGTAATATTTTCAGAACCGGCTTCGGCGCTTGTTCCCGCCGCCAAAGCGACCCCCGCCAAATCCACCTTGGCTTGAACGAGGAGCCTGAGGCCTAGCCTCATTCACTGTCAATGTTCGCCCCCCCAACTCTGTACCATTGAGTGCAGCGATCGCGGCTTGCGCTTCTTCCTTGGTGGACATTTCCACAAAGCCGAAGCCTCGCGATTGACCGGTGTACTTGTCTGTAATGACATTCACCGATTCGACGGTCCCGTGCGTCGAAAACAGCTCAGCGAGCTCGGACTCGGTTGAAGAATACGGCAATCCACCAACATAAATTTTTGAACCCATGGAGGTCCTCCTTGATAATTGAGATGGTCTTAAGCTCGAGAACGGAAAACCGGCTGGAAGGAGCAGATCGCGGACATGAACGCCGAGGCGACTGAGTTCAAACTTCCGAGGGGATTCTCGGGCACAACACCACTGATTGATACCGGGCTTTGCACTTTTTGATTTCACCGCCAAGCCCATTGCGGTAAAACAAAATTACTCTAGCACACCTTTGGGAAGAAAGATAGTCCTTATAATCGGTATTCAGAAGCCCGTCATCAGTTTAATTGTTTTACTGGTTGCAATGACAGAGCCTCTGCACTATGCACGGTTTCTTGAAATAAAAGTCCAAATTCTTTTCTCACACAATCAATCAGTTGATGATCTTCTTTTAGGAGTGTTAACACCGCCTCTTCATAATGAGCACGATTTTGAAACCCTAATGCCTTTGCTATGGCATCAAGAGCTGGTGTTTCCCGGACAGGATATCGCGCGAGAATCTCCTCCCAACTATTGTTGTCGATGAATAATTTCAATTTTTCATCTTCGTCTTGACGAATCCTTGGGACATCGATCGAAATTGTGATTGGTTTTGTGCTAGCAAGTTGTTCTTTGGTGGGTGAAGAACTGTTGAATTGTGCTCGAACGCGTTTTTCAACAATACGGTTGACAAGATGCTCCTTGTGATTTTCATAAGATACTTTTTGGAGGACTTCTCTCTTTGCCGATTCAAGTTTTCCCCCTGCATCTCTTCCATCGACCTTGGCTTGGCGTTCAGCAATCTTTTTTAAAATTTCTGAATGATAATAGATTGATTCAACGGAATAATAAGGAGTGGTAACAATCCCTTGTTGAAGTAGCTTTGTACATTCATCAGGTGGGCGATAATCGTTGTCGATCAGGCCATAGACCTGAAGCCAATGCAGATCTCTGCAAGATCGAATAGCCTGAACGGCATGTTGAACATCTCGGCAGCCTCCTTTAGGAATCACCGTGACATTCGGAAAGAGCAATCCATACAAGGCCTTATCAAGACTTTGCTCGGTCCCTTCGACAAAAAGAATGGTTTGCCGACTTCCGAGAATGTCCTTTTTCAAGGATTCATCGATGCTCGTTGATGAGGGGTAAAGATGCGCCTCCCACGAGTGGATAGCGTTCCCCTGGAACCGGCAATTGCGAAGTATCAAGACATGCGAAGAAGGATTATCGAGCGGGAGCATAAGGTCGTGTGTCGAAATAATAAAGGCACAATCTGGCCGTTGTTGGAGCAATTGGGTAAGAAATGCCGAAGCAATCGATCTGTGAAGATGGCGCTCCGGTTCATCAATGAGAATTAAAGTTGCTCCTGGTGCAGTTAAAACTGTTGCAGCAATGAGCAAGGCATTGCGTTCACCATCGGAAAGCTGCTCAATGCCGTACGCTTCGCCTTGAGATCTGACAGCCTGGAATTCCCCGTCTTTGGGCATGTTCAAGGATATGGGAATGTTAGACAAGTGAAATAATTCATTGATTTGTTGAATGGGCGAGGGTGTTTGCTTTAATTGCTCAAGTCTCTCTGGATCATTGTCGTCCACAGCTTTGGCTATCGAGCGAGCTCGGCTATTCTCGGCTGCAGCAAGATCAAAAATGGGGATCTGTACTCGATCAAAAGGAGAATAGTCTCTCCAGCGGGCCTCTTCATTGTTTTTGCTATAGCCAGCAATGGTTTTTTCTAAATTGTCCTTTTGACCGGGTGTGATCGAAACTAAACCCGATACAAACCAAATCTGTCGATAAGCAGGTATCCAACGTGCAGCCGAAGAATGATCCTTGAAGAGTTTCTGCAAAAGGCCCGATTTGCCAGATCCAGTTCGCCCAACCACGAAGAGGCATCGGCCGACTTCTAGGGTAAGGGGAATAGTTCCCTTTTTCTCATCTGGAATATCCAATTTAAAGTTCATAGGATCAACCTTACGTATCTAAACTATCTTTACTATCTTTTAAGCTTTACCTTACTGAAAAGATACTATAAAAAGACTGCTACGAACAGCCGCTCGTCGCGCCGCAGGTCTCGCATTTGAGGCAGGTGCCGTTTCTCACCATGGTGAACTGCTTGCATTCGGGGCACGGATCGCCTTCGTACCCTTTTTGCCGTGCGAGTTGGATCTGCGTGTAGGTGAGGGTCTCGCGAGTCACTTCGACGGTGTGGGCCACGCCGCTTTTCCCACGAGCGCCATTGCCGTTGGCCCGGCGGGCTGGAAAGATATTCGGACTGATCGATGTGGACCCAAGAGCATGAGGATCGACCAAGTCTGCATCTTCCTCGTCCTTGATCGGGGCATCCTGTTTGACGGAGTCGCCGCGCAGATCGTCGGGCACGACCTGTGCCAGATCGTATCGGCCCAAGTAGGTGATCGCCAGTTCCCGAAAGATGTAATCGATGATCGAGGTGGACAGTTTGATATGATCGTTCAAGAGCACCGGCCCATTGGGCTCGAAGCGGGTAAAGAGAAAGGCATCGACGAATTCTTCCAGCGGCACCCCGTGTTGGAGGCCTAAAGAGATGGCGATGGCAAAACAGTTCATGAGGCTCCGGAAGGCCGCGCCCTCTTTGTGCATGTCCAGGAAGATCTCACCCAGCGTGCCGTCTTCGTATTCCCCGGTGCGGAGATAAATCTTGTGCCCCCCCACGATCGCTTTCTGCGTGTAGCCGCTGCGTCGCGTCGGAAGCGGGCGGCGCTTGGCCAGATAGCGCACCATCACCCGTTCCGTGGCCTGGCGAGCGGTCGTGCGCACGGCATCGTCCGCGTCCGCGCGCGGTGGCACGGCGAGGGCGGCGCTGAGCGGCTGACTGAGTTTCGAGCCATCGCGATAGAGGGCCACGGCCTTGAGCATCAAGCGCCAACTCTCAAGATAAGCGGCTTGCACATCGTGCACGGTCGCCTCGGCGGGCATGTTGATGGTTTTGCTGATGGCCCCGCTCAAGAAGGGCTGGGCGGCGGCCATCATCCGGAGATGGGCGTCCACAGAGAGGGTACGGG
>RFGF01000107.1 GCA_003695915.1 Nitrospirota bacterium | reverse complement strand
ATTGTCGGGTGGTTTGTCACGTGGGAAACGCTGTTTGTCGCGGTAGCGCTCTGGGAGATCGCAACGCAGACTACACCGGATATTGAGCGCGCAGCGGCATGGACAACGAGACTCGTGCCATGGCCTGGGGCTGGACCTAATCCAGCATTCTGGCAGGCGCCGCCATACCCACGTGTCGATCCGATGCCGAGGTTGTGTCAGCACAACTCGATCACATCGCGCAGCATGTAAGGGGCCACGATCAGCCGACCAGGGCGTGGCTCCAATGAGGCCGATTCAATTTGGGAGGGAGAGACAAGAAAGCGAGACCGCGATGGGATAGTGGACGAGTCAGCGCCCATTGTGAGAACCAGGCTAGGCCGTGATCATGATCAAGCTGCCGACATGATTTCGGACTGGGTGCTATAGAACTAGGGCGGATTATTCTCAGCGTAGCCTCCAGCCTCCATGTACAAACGCCAGTCAGCCAATCCATATCATCCATGGCACCACCGATGACAGAATTCCTATCTCTTTCTGACACACAATACTCATTTTTAATCTCTTTAATCAAAGAGGCGTTGACACGACAGAGGGCGATCTCTCATACAGTGCAGCTTAGCTGCGGGTCGAGAATCCTTGTGATGGTTGTGGCGTCTGACATCTTCCTCCCTTTCGTCTAGTCGTACAGGTTACCGGTTCTTTTTGTACGGACCCCTTCGCGGAAACTCGATGGCGGAGGCCATCTTTCAACATGCGCACGTGTTCGAACATACCCTGCACCATGATGGCTTTCGTGCTCTTGCTATCGATACTCGCATGGCACACGTTCGTGCACGGAGCCAGCGCTCCCTTCCCTTTTTATCGCTATCTCCGGGCTGATTCTCCGTTACCAGCGCTCGTGGCATACCATCCCACCAATTGGGATCCCACTCAGAATCGGTATCCATCGCGAGCATCCATTCGTCGAGATTTGGAAGTTCTCGCACAAGCGTTCAATGGACTGATTCTTTATGCCGTGGATGTCAGAGTGACGCCCCTGATTCTCGAAGAGGCCATTCATACGGGCTACCAGGCTATCATGCTCGGCATTTGGGATCCGCGATCCCGTCAAGAGTTGCGCTTGGCGAAGCACCTGATCGAAAAACATCAATCTGCATTGGCGTTTTCTTTGATCATCGGTAACGAAGGGATCGCCTTCCATCGGTATCGAGTGCACGATCTCAACGCGGCCGCACGTTGGATGCGCAAAACGCCGGAAACAGCATCGATTCCGTTCTGCACAAGCGAACCGTTGACGGTGATGCAACATCCGGCCCTATTCGCATTTGGCGACTTCCTCTGTCCCAATATTCATCCATACTGGGATCGTCCGGATTTGTCTCCCGACCAGGCAGCACAGTGGGTGCGCGATGAAGCAATCAACCTCGCGCGAATAACGCACAAGCCCGTCTTGGTGAAAGAAACGGGGCTCCCGCATGGCGGAGATCCCCGCGTGTCTTTGCATCACCAAGCTGCGTTTTGGTCTGCATACCTTTCGAAGGAACGGATCGCGGACATATCAGACGATCCGCACATCTGGGTAGCATTCGCAGCAGCTTTCGAAGCCTTCGATCAACCCTGGAAGGCCACACAACGTCGTCTGGCTGTCGAAGGGTGTTGGGGCATACTCGATCCTCACCGACAATCCTATCCAGCCTTTGAGATCTGGAAGCGGACGATACGCAACGAACCGACAGGCGGAAAAGAAACGGAAAAGGGGACAGGCTACTTTAATGTCGCAGGGAAACTCCAGGGACGGCGTGCCGATGCAAGGCCAAGTGTGGTGGTGAGTGGCTGTGGCTAATCGGGCGTACCAATCGGCTGTTGGCGGTTCGCGCAGGTGCGAAAGGCTGCGAGGTCATGTGCCAAAGGCGGCTGATCCATCCATTTTCTTCCCTCTTCGAGCAGCGAAATCGGGACGTCATCGAGGAGATGGGGCACGCGCAGGCTGGACCACGACCACTGGATAGCTTGTTCGACCAGATCGGCTCGACCGGATTGCGCAGCCCATACCACAGGATAGTCAGGAGATGGCCATCCTGTTGAATGGGAAAGCTTTTGAAACGCCCCTGCCTCAAAGGCTAAGGACTCCGGGGTAGTGCCGATGGTAACGGCGGGCATGACTGGTCATCCACCATTGCATGAAGCCGCTCGGTGCAGCGGCGGCGGCCTGGTGCATCACCAGATGAACATGATTCGGTATCAGACAGAAGCCCAACACCCTGACGGATGTGTGGCGTTCGCCGTGGCGAGTAGATCGAGAACGCGGCGTCGGCATCACCTGTATGCAAGACCATGGCTCCTCCGTTCCCACGAGTGAGCCCATGGTAGGCGTGGCCGGCGACGTGACCGCAAGGCATGCGGGGGTTGAGGAAGTAGAGAAGGCGAGGCGGTCACAACGCAATGAAAAAGGAGCCTGTCCCCATTTCTCTGGACGGATTGGGATGGCAATTGAAGGGCATGGGTATTGAGATTCACAATGGTAGTCAGATTGGGGTTTGCACAGCTCACACCAACCTCCGTCTTATAAATCTTGCTCCGGTGGGCAATCACATGAACCGTGATGAGACGCTGAACTGGATCGGTTTCGTACAGCACGCGCCAGTCTCCGATTCGCAGCTTGGACAGATGGGCAAAAGGGCCTGTCAGCCGCTCGGAGTGCAAGCTGTCGAGGTGCTCGGCCAGCCACTCGATTTTCTTGATAACGCGCCTAGCAAGCGGGGTGTCAATCTGGGAGATGTCCTCGAGCGCTTGGGGAGTAAACCGGACCTGATAGTTCACGCGAGATTCAGCCGGTTTTTTATCTTTTCGAGTGGAATGCGCTCTGAGGAACCCAAAGAGAGGCGCAGCCGCGCCCAGATTTCGTCGGTCAGTTCCAGCCCCTTGTCAGGATCGGCGACCAGGTTCTGCAACTCTTCATGCACGACCTGCCTGATCAAGGCTTGCAATTCCTCAACTGTGAGATCGGCCACTTTCATCGCTACTTCATCCATAAGGGCAGCATGAGTTGCAATATAGCAAATGCCATCGCCTCTTGAAAGCTAACGAGGCGGAATGACGCATGAGCAAGATGACCATTCCGGTGAAACAGTGGATGCGGCGTCCCGAGGTGGGCAACCTGCAAGACGCGCTGAAAGTGTTGCTCGAGCGATGCATCCTCTTAGTGAATGACGAGAGAGTTCGCCCACGATTGCCGGATGCGCTTCAGCGCGAGATGGTTGAACAAACCTATGGCAGGGCCAGCCGGAAAAAGGGATAGGCTACGTTAATTTAGCAGGACGGCATGGCGAGATGGGGCATGTGCCGGCTCGATCACGGCCACTGGATAGCTTGTTCGACCAGGCCGGCTCGAACTGTCGAACTTCTTTGAGGGGCCTTTGATCAACCTTGGAAGGCCGCACAACGTCGTCTGGCTGTCGAAGCGTGTTGGGGCTTACTCAATCCTCACCGACAGCCCTATCCAGCCTTTGAGATCTGGAAGCGAATGATAATTATCACGCAACGAACCGCCGCTCGCTCAGCGATCGACCAGCGTCCGACTCGGTCGGATTCCGACGACAAAAAAACAGGCCTTGGATCGTCCAGACCCAAGGCCCGGTGTTATCGTATCGCCTTCGCTCGGCTCGACAACCGACTAGTGCTCGACGTCAAGCGGCCGCCGCCAAGCGGTCGATAATCGCGTTGAACGTCGGACTCGGCCGCATGGCCGCAGCCACCTTTTGGGGATCCGGGTGATAGTAGCCACCGATATCCACGGGTTTGCCTTTCGCGGCTTTGATCTCCTCGAGAATTTTATCGATATTGGCTTCCAGTTCTTTCGCGATCGGCGTGAAGATCGCCTTTAATTCCGGATCTTCATCTTGCGCGGCGAGTTCTTGCGCCCAATACAAAGCCTCGTAGACATGGCTCCCGATATTGTCCAACTCGCCGAGCACTCGGCCAGGCGTTTTTCGATTTTCCATGAGTTTGCCCGTAGCACGATCGAGGGTATCGGCCAGCACCTGGGCTTTTTTGTTGCCTTTGGTCCGCGCGAGATGCGCAAAGGATTCTGCCAGCGCGAAAAATTCTCCAAGCGAATCCCAGCGGAGATGGCCTTCCTGGAGAAACTGCTGCACATGTTTAGGGGCCGATCCGCCGGCTCCTGTCTCGAATACCGCCCCGCCCTTGAGCAACGGGACGATCGACAGCATCTTGGCACTGGTGCCGAGTTCCAAAATCGGAAAGAGATCCGTCAAATAATCCCGGAGCACGTTGCCGGTCGCCGCGATCGTGTCTTTCCCTTCTTTGACCCTGGTCAAGGTGTACTTCATGGCTTCTACCGGCGCCAGAATATGAATGTCCAACCCCGTGGTGTCATGCTCCTGCAAATAGCGTTTGACTTTTTCGATCAATTGGGCGTCGTGGGCTCGGTTTTGATCCAGCCAGAACACGACCGGGGTTTGAGAAATCCTGGCTCGGTTGACAGCCAACTTGACCCAATCCCGGATCGCCGCATCCTTGGTGATGCACATCCGGAAAATATCCCCCTTTTCGACGGGTTGTTCGAGCAACACGTTCCCACGACCATCGATGGCGCGAATGATGCCGTCGCCAGGAGCTTCAAAGGTCTTATCGTGCGAACCGTATTCTTCAGCCTTTTGAGCCATCAATCCCACATTGGCCACGCTACCCATCGTAGACGGATCGAACGCTCCATGCTCTTTGCAAAAATCGATGACCGCCTGGTAGATGCCCGCATAACACCGATCGGGAATCAGAGCCTTCGTATCGTGCTCCTTGCCGTCCGGCCCCCACATTTTGCCGCCTGCCCGGATCATGGCCGCCATGGACGCATCGATAATGACATCGCTGGGCACATGAAGATTGGTGATGCCCTTGTCCGAATCTACCATCGCCAGTTTGGGGCCGCGCTCTAGGGCCCGTTGAATATCGGCTTTAATTTCGGCCTGCTGGGCTTCTGGCAATTTGCTGATCTTGCTATAGATATCCACCAATCCGTTATTGGGATTCACTCCGAGTTCCTGAAACACCTTGGCATGCTTCTCGAACACATCATGAAAATAGGTTCGCACGGCATAGCCGAAGATGATGGGATCGGAGACCTTCATCATCGTGGCTTTCAAATGCAAAGACAGCAAGATATCCTGCTTCTTGGCTTCTTCAATTTGTTCTTTGAAAAATTGCTGTAAGGCCCGAACACTCATCTTCGTGGTATCGACGACGTCCCCAGGATCGAGCCGCAGATCGTCTTTCAGGACTGTCACGGCACCTTGGGTATCCACGAACTCGATGCGCCCTCGCCCTGCTGATTCTTCCGTGATCACCGTCGATTTCTCATGCGCATAAAAATCTTGGCCCGACATGCTGGCGACATGCGTTTTTGATTCCTTGGTCCACTGCCCCATTTTATGAGGATTTTTTTTGGCGAAGAGTTTGACGGAGAGCGGAGGCCGTCGATCAGCGTTCCCTTGCCGCAGCACGGGATTGACGGCACTGCCTTTGACTTTGTCGTATCGAGCTCGGATCTCGCGTTCCTCATCCGTCTGGGGGTTTTCCGGATAATCCGGTACGTCGTACCCTTGCGCCCGCAATTCCTCGATGGCCGCTTTAATCTGCGGAATCGATGCACTGATATTGGGAAGCTTGATGATATTGGCTTCCGGGGTTTCGACGAGTTCTGCGAGCTGGGCGAGATCGTCCGGCACCCGT
>RFGF01000106.1 GCA_003695915.1 Nitrospirota bacterium | reverse complement strand
GGCGGCGTCCGTCTCCAGGAGGAACGCCAGCCTTTCGCGGTCGGTGGCGAAAAGTTCCATCCGGCTCTCCGGTCTCATGTCATGACATGGCCGCCCTCGGGACCGCCTCGCGGCGGACAGAGGGATGCCGTCGGTGGATACCTACCGGAGGCCGCTGAAAAGTGTCGGGAAGGGAGTCAGGAGATCCGGCCGGTTCTTGGTTTGACACGGAATGTGCCAAATGTTATCATTTTTTATCGTTGTGTTGCGCGGGCGAATACTTATGAAGAGGCTTTCAATGGACCGGACTAAGTGGTTGACCATAGAGGAACTGGCCGAATACCTGAAGATGGGCCGGACGAAGCTGTACCGCATGGCCCAAGAAGGGGACATCCCGGCTTCCAAGGTCGGCAGCCAATGGCGTTTTGACAGGGAAGAAATCGACGAGTGGATGAAAGGCCAGAGGCTGGCGGCGAATAATGCGTCCACCGGAGAGACGAAATGAATCCCTCCTCAACTCAAAATCAGAATGAAAAAGCCGTTAGGTTGGTTGATTATCTGCTTCGATTGACATCGTTGCGCACCAAGTTGATCCGGGATATTGATGAATACGAGAAGGTGCTTTGGCTCTCAGATATTCCACATGAGCGAGGCTGCTTCACGCAGGCATGGGGGCGTGATGAGGAACACGAACCTGACGAATGGCTCGAAGTGCAAAGCAGGCGTGAGCCGGAAGTACTTGCCGTTCCCGCCAAGTGCAAAGATTGGGTGAATCAAGAGTCGCTTCGTCGCAAGAATGACCTGCCCGAGCTCCTCCCAGAAATTACGCGGCAAATCCAGAATCCTGATTGGCGCGAAGGATCGGATCAACCGGAAACCATTCCGTATACCGAACGCCTTGAGGATCACCATGAGGTTCAACAAGCGTGGGATCGCTACGTTGAAGACAAGTGGTTGCAATGGATGGAAGAACACAATGCCTGGGAGAAAGTCCATAGGGTCTATTCCGCGCTCTTTGCCATCCATCAGGAGCAAATTCGCCTTGGCGAGGAATACGAACTCGTGCTCGGTCTGGGCCTGTTGACATGGCAGACACCCACCGGGCAGCGTGTCCGGCGTCATTTGATTGTCGCCGACGCTATCCTGGAGTTTGAAGCCCGCCTGGGGAAATTCACCGTCCGTCCCCACCCCGAGGGTGCCAAGCTACGTCCTGAACTCGATATGTTGGACATCGAGGAACAACCGGCGCGTGCCGAGGAAACTGCAAAGGCGTCACTGGCTGTGGCCGAAGACGATCCATGGGAGAAGGGATGTGTCGAAGGCGTCCTTCAGGCCCTGGTGCATTCGATCAACTCGCAAGGCGATTATGACGGCTCGCTTGAAGCGAAGAATATCCGCCCCTCGGCAAAGCCCATCGTAGAATACGCCCCAGCCTTGATTCTGCGAAAACGTTCCGCCAAAGGTCTTACCGAAACCTTGACACGGATTAAGGAGCGGATAGAAAACGGGGAAAACATCCCTGGTGAATTTGCGGACCTTGCAGAGATTTGCCCGAATAATGATCGCGCAACGTGCGATGACCCGGAGGATGCCAACGTCGCGTTCGATGGGGAAATCTTCTTCCCGAAGCCATCCAACGATGAGCAGCGCCGGATTGTTGGCAAGATTCGAGCGGCAAGCGGTGTGCTGGTCCAAGGGCCGCCCGGTACTGGGAAATCCCATACCATAGCCAATCTGGTTTGCCATCTGCTTGCCACGGGACAGCGAACCCTGATCACGGCGAAGACACCTCGCGCCCTTCAGGTTCTTGAAGGACTTATACCTGATGAGTTGCGGCCACTATGCATCAATCTTCTTGGCAACGGCCTTAAGGAACGACGTTCACTCGAATCCAGTGTTGGCGGAATTCTCCGCAAGAATGAGGAGTGGGACGAGGAGCGCGCCGAGCGTGAGCGTAGGGAGCTTACAGAGAAGCTGCGGATGCTCCGCGAGGAGAAGACCAAGATTGACCGGCGGCTGCGCGACATCCGCGAATCTGAAACGCATACACAGTCCATCGCGGAGGGAGCCTACCGTGGAACGGCGGCTAGAATCGCCGAGGCCGTGAACCGCGATCGAGCCAACTACGAATGGTTTACGGATACCGTTTCTTGGGACAAGACGTGTCCAATAGCCACAAACGATCTGCAAAGAGTTCTTGCAGCGTTGCGCCAATTCACGCCAGATAAGCGCCGGGAATTGCGCCTTGCATGGCCTGATACGTTGCCATCTCCTGAACGCTTTGACAATCTCGTGAGGAATGAGGCAAGTGCTGCTGCAGAAGAGCAAAGCTCGGCACGGGGGGCCGATGAGCATATCGCCGACCTGTTGGCAAGAAAAACTCCTCCGGCCATTGAGGCGATTCGTGATGCTTTCTTAACTTTTCGGGATACCCGCAGGAGACTTCTCGCAACGCCTCATTCATGGATCAACGATGCCTTGCGCGATATTCTGGGCGGTAATTCGTTGCTGTGGCATGAACTTTTCCGTGTTACGCGAGACGTTATTGCGTCAATCGAACCACTCGCTGCGATCGCTGACGAGACCCGAATCGAATTTCCGGACACTACCGATATCCGGTCGTTGCGTGAAGATGCCCTTAAACTGAAAGAGCACATGGAGAATGGCGGGAAACTTGGCTGGGGTCCTTTCCGGCCCAAGCCGGTGAAAGAGCGGTTATACGTTATCAAGGCCGTGAAGATTGGCGGATGCCCATGCTCTACAGTCGAACACTTCTCCACTCTCGCCGATGTGTTGCACGTTCACATTGAATGCGAAAAGGCATGGGGCTTTTGGAAAGGGCGAAGTGAAAAAGTTGAAGGGCCGTACACTCTCCAACTAACCGCCCTCAAATCGTTGTGCAATGCGCTCGAAAACGCCTTGGCACTCGAAGGACTCATTGCCAAATGCCGAAAAGCGATAAATCAGTGTTCAGGTATGAGTGAGCCCGTATGGGATGACGAACCAGAGATTGAAAGAATTATTTGCTCGTGCCACCTTGCATTAGCCAGTATCCGCAAGAGGCGTGCCGCCGATGAAATCCAGAACGTAGAAGTTCCCATATCTCGCGTTGTGGCCAGGGATAATGCACATCCGGTAACAAACGATTTGCTGAGTGCCGTTCACAGCCGCGACGTGGGAAAGTTCGCACGGTGCGTGAATACGATTCAGGATTTGGAGAAACAGCGTCAGCGCCTTGAGAAGGTGGATGAATATCTCTCGAAACTGCGCCCTTTGCTCCCGCAGTTCACGAAATCCTTGGAACAAACCTGTAACGAGCCTTATTGGGAGGAACGAATCCAGCACATTGGCGACGCCTGGCATTGGGCTCAGGCGCGATACTGGATCGAGGATTACATCCGGCGGGAAGACGTTCCATCGCTCGCCAAGCGCGCCAAACAAATCGAGGACGAGATAAACGACATTATCGCGAAGCTTGCCTCGCTTCATGCATGGTCGTTCTGCTTCTCTCGTCTTAATGAAGATCATCGCCGCCACATGGAAGCCTGGCAGCAGTCCATGCGACGGCTTGGCAAAGGAACGGGGAAACATGCGCCGCGTCACCGGCGTGAAGCTCAAGGTCACCTGAATGAGTGCCGCGAGGCGGTCCCGGCATGGGTCATGCCGCTTCACCGCGTTTGGGACACGGTGTATCCCGCGCCCGGCATGTTTGACGTAATCATTGTTGACGAGGCTTCGCAATGCGGCGTCGAGGCACTCCCATTGTTCTATCTCGGGAAGAAGATAGTGATCGTCGGCGATGACAAGCAGATCAGCCCAGAGGCGGTGGGGTTACCTCGCGATGCAGTGCATCGTCTGATGGAAGAGTTCCTTCACGATTTCCGTTTCAAATCCTCGTTCGATATTGAAAGCAGCCTATTTGATCACGGGAAGCTTCGGTATGGAACCAGGCGCATCACGCTGCGTGAGCATTTCCGCTGCATGCCGGAAATTATCCGGTTTAGCAACGACCTTTGCTATTCGGATACGCCGCTGATCCCATTGAGGCAGTATGGCCCCAACCGGCTCCCGCCGATTGAGCACGTTTTCGTTAGGGGAGGCTATCGCGAAGGGTCGAACAATCGTGCGATTAATAGGCTGGAGGCGGAGGCAATCGTTGAACGAATCGCAGCGATGTGCAAGGACCGTCGCTATGATGGTAAGTCGATGGGTGTTGTGGTTCTGCAAGGAGATGCCCAGGCTGTTTTGATCGAAAACATGTTGCTAGAACGTCTGGGTGCCGAGGAAATGGAACGCCGACGCTTGGTTTGCGGCAATCCCTACAGCTTTCAGGGGGACGAACGCGACATCATGTTGCTGTCGCTTGTTGCAGCCAGCAACGAAAGAATCGGTCCTCTGACAAAAGCCGCGGACGAGCGTCGCTTCAATGTTGCCGCCAGTCGCGCTAAAGATCAGATGATTCTTTTCCACTCCGTAACCCGTGACGATCTTAGCATACATGATTTGCGACGAAGGCTTCTCGAGTTCTTCGAGGATACTAAGCCTCAACAGATTGCAGGTATCGAGCGGGATGAACTGGAGCGGCGAGCGGCGGAAGACAACCGTAGCATTGTGAAACCTCCAATGCCATTCGAAAGCTGGTTCGAGGTTGACGTTGCTTTGGAGCTTCTTCGCAAGGATTATACCGTAATTCCCCAGTATGAAGTCGCTGGAAAGCGTATTGATCTCGTAGTTGAGGGCGGGCATGCGCGGCTGGCTGTCGAGTGCGATGGAGACAATTGGCACGGCGCTGACCGTTACGAGGCTGATATGCAACGCCAACGGCAACTTGAACGTTGTGGATGGGAGTTTTTCCGTATCAGGGAATCGGCCTTTTACACCAATAAAGACGATGCTCTTGCTGGTCTGTGGCAAGCTTTGGAGGAAAGAGGCATCTTTTCAGTATCACGGCAAAGGAATACGCCTTCTGAAGACGATTTGGAAGATGATGATCTTAGTGGGTTCGACAGCGATACTGCCGACGATGATAATCACGTTTACGACGATGGAAAAATCTCGTCCGGGCATTCCGATAACGACTCCTGTCCATCAGGCCGCCGAGCGGAAGAAGTAACAAACGAGGAAATACAAACAGCTATCCGTTTAACATTAGTGAAGTGCCCGAATCATTCCTGTACACTGCATTCCGTGACGTCTCGCGTACTTAAGGAAGTAGGGGTATTGACACGCGGCAATCCTCGTAAGGTTTTCGAGCGGCGCGTTATGCGGGCTCTTAATGCTCTGGAAGAGCAAGGTGTAGTACAAAAATACAAAGCTAAGAATAATCGAGTCAGACTGTTAGAATTTTAGGAATTTGCCTGCTTGGCCTTCTCGGCCAGTTCCTCGCCGGCGGCCTTCTGCAGGGCCTTGATGAGTTGCTGCTTGTTCTTGAGGGGGCCGATGTGGTGTTTCTTCT
>RFGF01000012.1 GCA_003695915.1 Nitrospirota bacterium | reverse complement strand
GCCGAATCCAGAAGGATATCCCCCCCAGCGATGTCGGGTCCCGCTCAACATCCCGCCCAAGAGCAACCCTTCTGCCAGCCCCCCTCCCCAGCGGGAGTAAAAGCGCCGCCGTCTTGTGACCGAAGATAGAATCGCAAAGAGGATCAACAGGGGAATGAGGCTGGCTCCTAACCACGGTCCTTGGTCGTCGGACTGGCCATGGCGGTAGCGAATGTCCGGAATACCTGTCAGCTGGACTCGATAGGCGTCGGCGATTTTATTCGCTGTGGCGATGGTGAGGTGGAGCAAGCCTTGTGAATATTGGCCGTGTTGGAAATATTGTTTGGCAATGGCACGCGAGAGGGAGCCGAGCCAAGAATCCGGTAGCACGTCTTCGAGTCCGTAGCCCGTATGGATGCGGACGCGGCGTTCTTGGACAGCTAAGGTGATGAGGGCCCCATTGTCTTTCCCGCGCTGCCCCAGTTTCCAGAGCTCAGCATGGCGATGTGTAAAGGAGAAGAGATCTTCTCCTTGGGTCGTGGGAACCGTGAGGACCTTCACCTGAGCAGAGGTCTTGTGTTCGAGTTCTCCCAGCCACGCTTCCACACGGCGTTCATCGCTAGCAGTGATGATGTCTGCGGTATCGACGACATACGAGCCTGGATCTGGGATCGTCAAGATGGCCCAGACACGGGAAAGTCCATGCCATGCTCCGACCATGACGATCAGGACTATGAGAATCCGGAGGCGTCTACCAGGCATCCACAATCGCCCTTAATGCGTCGATGTCGTGATAGAGTGCTTGGAATGCCGCCCAATCCCGCCGAGCTTCCGGATCGAGAGCCTGACGAATGCCAGGAAACGTTCGCTGAGTAGCGTGTTCGAGTTGGTCGATCGTGTGCAATGCTGGGAACCCGTCTTTGTGACCATGCAGCCAAAGAAGTCCGCGCAGCGTGCGCATCAATCGTTCGACGACATCGGCTTCAATCGTGCCCAATGCTTTTTCCCGTCCAACAGAGGCCAACAACGCTTGCCGCATACCGATCAATAACGTCTTGAGCTCGCGCTCGCATTGCAGGCGAATGTGCGTATCGTTGAACGGCAACGATTTGAAGTAATCGAGACCGAAGACGGTCAGATGGCGTTGATGAATTTCCAAAAGTTCCAAGGGAAATGTGTCGAGCGACGAGGTGATATAATCGGGAGTCATGATCAGGGGGGCGGCAATGCCCTGTTTCCCCCATCGCGGTCCATCCTCTGCCAATCGACGCAACATGGGAAGATCGACGGTCGCCAACACGAGCACATTGCGAGCCGTATGCCGACGAGCATCGAACGTTGCGGCCGCGATCGCTCCAAAGAAGGTCAAGGCCAAGGTATTGGTGCCGCCGAGTTCTCTCACGCGCTGCACATACCGAAGGATAGGGCCTTGCATGAGCTCCGGAATGCCATCAAGTGTGCAGGCAGGTTCTGTCATGATCGATAGGTGTCTGGAGCATGGCCAGAAATAACGAAATTCTGTAAGAACATGGGGATGTTTTCACTCGGGTGAGTGTAGCGGGAGAGACGCGGTTCAGACAAATCCTTTACGAAGCACGCAGGTGCGCACGTCGGACGAGCTCTTTTGGCGCGCAACGCGGGGCGTTCATCGTCTGGTAAGTTCGTCCTGTTGCCCGGTGGGTAAGAATCAGAGTTTAGTAAAGAAGCATCATCGCTCGTCCGTCGAGCATGAATGATCACGAGCCATGTGCCATCGCCAAGCCGCGAGCGCGATCAATCCGGATCCTAAGAAGACAATTGTAGCAGGCTCCGGCGTCGAGGTTACAGCGAGCGAAACGTTATCGATGTATTGAAACGGTGTCGGGATTCCTGCTGTTGATAGAAAAGACCGGGTTATCTGGATCCCGATAGTATGAAATCCTGGAACGACCGAAGAGTAGGCGAACAATCGGGAACGGAGCACGGACCCCGAGGAAATGGGACCGAAAGCATAGGTGTCGACTACCGAGTCGTCGAGCAAGAGATCGAATGATCCGGCGTCGAGATTTCGTTGATGAATCGGGGAGGTATACTCGACAGCGATGTCGGCAGAGATGCGGATGCCGTGCGCATCGATCCATGTGGTTTGCTGGATCTTTCCACCTGCTGAACTCGTCGGATCGAATGTTTTCTGGCCCACGCGGAACCGTGCAGCAGGTGTCGGCGAGCCGGTGGCGCTCGTAGGAAAGGGAACGACATCCGGGAATACTGGCCCTCCTACCGTTCCATTTGTCGTGGTTACAACGCTCCAGCCAGTCAAATCTCCGATTTCAAAATCTCCATTGGTCAGAGGCATAGCATACGCATAACTGGTCAGGATCATCAGCAGAATACCGAACAGGCACGTGCGAGCGAGATAGCGATTGGTGTTCATGATCATCACTCCTTGTCCAGCGCAAGCATACCCACGGTGTCCGAGATAGCCATCCGTGCGGATTCTTATCATGTCCTGGTGCATAATTCTGTGTTGGAGGTTGGCTACGAGACCTCCCTTGCCTATCACTCCTCACCAAACCGCAAGTTGTGTGCCGTCTTGCTCGAAGTCGGTAAGACAGAGTTGGGATATACAAATCCCAGACGAATCAATGGCTTACGGTCAAGCCGCTGTGTATTCTGGTATATTCGAGCTGGGAACGAGTGCTGAGATAGATTATCGAAAGCGATACAGTTTCTATACGAAAAAGATAATAGGATAATAGGAATGGGAAGAAATCTTCGCGGGTTTCTATCGGGAGTGGTGGATTGGCAGGATTTTCTGTTTTTTGTGATGCTCTAGATTATCATAAGCAAATCGTTGGTCTTTCTCTTGTCAGGCCTCGAAAAAGAGAGAAATTCTTCTCGAATCATTCCAATCGGATCATTCGAATCGAGATCGGGCTAAGGGCTCGCAAAGAGTCGAGTCCGCTTGAGCGACCGACCATCCATTAAGCGAAATGAAAAGAGAGGAGTGCAAGCGAATGGGAGTCCGAGGGAAAGCGGATCCATAATCGTGGCGAGGAAGCGTAGGCAGTTTGCAGCGTCAGATTGACACGGGCCAGGCTTCTTCGCGCCATGCCATCTCCCAGAACATCCACTCATACCGGGCGCTGATGAGAAAGGCATCTTCTATTCTCGCGAGCTCATGAGCGCTTGCAGAACCGGCACATCCGTCGAGAAGGTTTCGCAACCACTCGGCCACTTCGGCAAAGTCCGGAGAGGCGTACATTTGCAACCAGTCGCGGTAAGGATGACTCTCGGCGACCGGTCCATTTCTCAGGAGATGCCGTCCAATGTCGCAATAAATCCAGGCGCAGGGAAGCGCGACGGCCGTGATTTCCCCAAGCCCACCCTCGAGAACCACACTTCGCATATGACGCGTGTAGGCAAAATTCGTCGGTGCCAGCGGCGTGCGTCGCATGTCTTCGGAGGACAAATTCCATCGCCGGCCATATTGTTCATGCAACCCTCGTTCAACCACGATGGTCTCTTTGACAAGGGTGGCAAAATGCAGGGCGGTTTCGGGGTCGGTGGCTTTCTGAGCACCGGCAGCGAAGACACGAGCTAGTTCTTCTAGGTATCGCGCATCTTGGAGAATGTAATATTTGAACTTGCGTTCGGGTAGCGTGCCGGCTCCCAAGGCCGTCACGAACGGATGGGTGAATTGTGCGTCCCAGATGGCCGCGACTTTGGCTTTTAATTGATCGGCGAACGTCACGGATGAGGAGAAGCGCCAAGTAAAGTTCGAGCTACGCTGAACGCTGCGTCCATGTCGGGCAACTGTCCAAGTTCGGGCGTGATTTGAAGATGCCGAATGGTGTTGTCGCGATCCACAACCAGAATGGCGCGTGTCAGCACATGAAGATCTTCGAGAAACAGTCCATGGGCTTTGCCGAATGCCCCACCGCGATAATCGGAATAAAAGGTTACGTTGTCGATGCCGGCTTCCCGGGCGAAGCGGGCTTGGGCAAAGGGTGTATCGACGGAGATTGTCACAAGGGAGACGTGTTGATCCAACCCGCGATTGTTTTCACTCAGATAATGGGTTTGTTGTTCGCAGACGCGAGTGTCCAAAGAGGGGACGATACTGATGATCCGAACAGATCCTTGTGTGTGGGTGATGTCCAGGGTCGTGAGATCGAGCCGAGTGACGAGAGCCGGACGCAGGGATTCTCCCACATGGATTCCTGGTCCCGATAAGGGAAGACGCTTGCCCTTAAAGATGACGTACGATCCTTCGCCAGCCCCAATGGATGTCTTAGCTACGGGAATGTCTCGGTAGGTGAAGCCCGAGTCAGCTGTGGAAGTTTCCACGAAGCCACAGCCAGCTAAAAACATGTGATACCCGAGAAGGCAGCTAAGCAGGATAATATGGATGGAAGAGCGCATGATATGCGCCTCGTACGATATGAAAATGAAATGCCTAGTTGTTGAATCACTCACTATACCTGATGCGGTTTTTGATGTGTCAAGTGGCGTGGTTTTCCAGGAACTCGAGAATAAGCCGGTTCACGAATGCAGGTTTTTCCCACTGCGGCATATGGCCGGCTTCAGGTACAGCGTGCAGGCGCGATTGGGGAATGAGGCGGTGAAGGTCCATGCCTACGCGGTAGGGCAGCACACGATCGTGGCTTCCCCAGAGCAGCAGCGTTGGGACGGCGATCTCATGCAATCGCTGTCCGTACGTCTTGGTCCAATCTTGAATATGATCCACGAGTGAATATAAGGGTGGGAGAAACCCAGGAATGCGGCGGTTATGAAACGATCGTTCGATGACCAGTGGTGTGATCAATGTGCGATCGTGAATGATCTCTTCGAGCATTGCTCGTGTAACGCCTCGGCCTGCCAGACGATTGCTGATCACGCCAAGCCACAGGGGAGGGCGGTGATCCAAAAACCGGCGGTAGCGCTTTGAAGCAATGCTGCGATACGGATCGGGTGGAAACCCTGCGATCAAGATGAGACGGGTGACGCGGTCGGGGTAATCCAGGGCTATCGCCATAGCCAACCCTGCTCCCATGGAATTACCGATCAGCGTGGCCCGTTCCACACCCAAGACGTTCATGAACGAGAAAAAAAACTGAACCATTCGCGAGGGCGTATAGGCAACAGCCGGTTTATCGGAGCGTCCGGAGCCCAGGAGATCCATCACGATGATGCGGTGACGAGTTGCCAGTTCATGAACCTGGTGTTCCCAATTCCAGATGGATCCGCCGAATCCATGAATCAGCATGAGGGGAGGACCTTGACCGATGTCGAGATACGCAATGCGATGCCCTTCGACCGTGGCATACTGAAGGGGCATCCGTTGAATGAATTCGAGCCAGGTAGGTGACGAAGGAGCTGGAGATCCCCATGCGCAGTGAGACAGGCTAAAGAGCCACGATAGTGTGCAGGCGAGAGCCCCGCGTCTTGTCAGGTTTGACAAGACTTACTCCACTTGTATCAAGGTTTCGTCGGGATTGACGTTATCCCCTTCCTTGACATAAATGGCGGAGACGGTGCCTTCGATCGGGGCATCGATCCGGTTCTCCATTTTCATCGCTTCCACGACCAGCAGAGGATCGCCTTTGGCCACACGGTCGCCCTGAGCAACGGAAATTTTGACGATGCGACCAGGCATGGGGGTCGTGATATCGCCGGGCCTAGTGGGTTTGGGGCGTTTGCCCTGAGCGCCTCCCTGAGGTTGGGGGATTTCCGGTGTCCCGGCAAGGACTTCTTGAATAGGTTCGAGATACACCTCTTCCAGTTTATCGTCGACTTTGATGTAATAGGGTTTGACGCCTTCGACGGTCGGTCCCGCTCCCGAGACGCGAATGTGGTAGGACTCTCCGTGAACGGTAATTTTGAACTCCACGGGGGCGAGATGCAACTCGTGAGCGACCGTTGGTCGGCTTTCCGCCGAAGGTTCCAGTTTTTCGGGACTGAACTCTCCACGTTCGCGTTCGTCGAAAAATTGGAGAGCGATGCTGGGGAATAAGGCGTATGAAACGATATCTTCTTCGGACACAGCTCTTCCGCTCAATTCGCGCCTGGCATCGTCGAGTTCAGGGTCGAGATTGTCGGCCGGCCGTCCTTTGATGGGCGATTCGTTCCCGATGGCTAACTTCCGCACAGTGCGATCCATGGCTCCTGGTGGTTTGCCGTAAAGCCCCAAAAAGTAATTTTTGGTTTCATTGGTCACCACTTTATAACGTTCGCCGGTCAAGACGTTGAGTGTGGCTTGCGTGCCGACAATTTGGCTAGTTGGGGTGACCAATGGAGGATATCCCATGTCCTTGCGCACCCGGGGTATTTCTTCAAGGACTTCCTTGATCCGATTGAGCGCGTTTTGCTCAGCCAATTGTGCAGCCAAGTTTGACAGCATGCCTCCAGGGACTTGAGAGATCAAAATGTCCGTATCGACACCTGTAAAGTCGCTTTCAAACTGTCGATAGCGCTTCCGAGCCGTGCGCAAGCGTTCAGTTGCCGGGGCGAGCGATTGTAAGTTCAACCCGGTATCATAAGGCGTGCCTTGCAAGGCTGCGATGAAGGATTCCGTGGGTGGATGCGACGTACCTCCGGAAAGCGGGGACAAGGCGGTATCCAAGATATCAAGTCCCGCCAAGATGGCCATCAGTGCGGACATCGAGGCCATGCCCGAGGTGTAATGTGTATGCAGATGAATAGGGACCCGGACTGTCGCTTTCAGTCGTTTGATCAATTCGTAGGCTTCCAATGGAGGGAGGAGTCCGGCCATGTCTTTGATGCAGATGGTGTCGGTTCCCAAATCTTCCAATTGCTTGGCTTGTTCCACAAAATGATTCAGACTGTGCACAGGGCTTTTGGTATAACAAATTGCAGCTTCCACATGTTTCCCGCATTTGCGGACGATTTCCATTGCCGGTTTGATGTTTCGAATGTCGTTGAGGGCGTCGAAAATTCGGAAGACATCGATACCGTTTTTGACTGATAATTCGATGAACTTTTGCAAGACATCGTCGGCATAATGTCGATAGCCAACCAAATTCTGTCCGCGCAAAAGCATCTGGAGCCGCGTGTTGGGGAGGGCCGCACGGAAGGCGCGGAGACGTTCCCAGGGATCTTCTTTGAGGAAGCGCAGACAGGTGTCGAATGTGGCACCACCCCATACTTCCAAGGACCAGAATCCGACCGAATCGAGTTGTTCCGCTACGGGAAGCAGGTCTTCCGTTCGCATGCGCGTCGCCAAAAGCGATTGGTGCCCATCGCGGAGTGCAACGTCCGTGAGATAAAGACGTCGGCCGGGCGACGCTTCGAGTTCCAATTGCGACGAGCGTTCGCTCTGGCGCGCGGCGGAGATTCGCCGCTGCGGTTTGCGAGTTGATCGTCTGGCGGAAGTTGATGTGCGTTTTGGGGTTGGCATAGTGATTCCCTCAGGCGAGGGACCTGATTCGGATTGATCACGGATCCTCGTGTAAGTTCCCTCGCATCCCTATTGTCATATGAGATTTATGAGACTTATAAACCTTCGTATGCGGCGATCGCAGCCGAGAGCGCGACCACGAGATCTTCTGGTTGCATCACTTCTTCGTAATCGTACAACGAAGGGTGTCGATCGAGATAGGCTGTGTCGAAACGGCCGGCTTTAAAATCGGGTTCCTCCATGATTTTCATCATAAACGGGATCGTCGTTTTGACCCCGCGCAGCACAAATTCTTCCAATGAGCGGTGAGTGCGGCGGACCGTTTCGTCCCAAGTGCGGCCATGAACGGTCAGTTTCGCTAACAGGGCATCGTAATAGGGAGGGACCGTATAATCTTTATAAACCGCTCCGTCGATTCTGACACCGATCCCACCGGGTGATAGATAGGCCGTAATTTTTCCAGAAGATGGGCGGAATCCATTGCGTGGATCTTCGGCATTGATCCGGCATTGAATCGCGTATCCTTGCAGGGCGATCTCGTGTTGGCCAAACACCAAGGGTCGACCCGCGGCAATCCAGATTTGGGATTGTAGGATATCCACGGCCGTGATCTGCTCCGTGACCGTATGCTCGACCTGAATGCGCGGGTTCATTTCGATAAAATAGTAGCGGCCATCCGGATCGAGGAGAAATTCGACGGTTCCCGCGTTGTAGAAATTTGCTGCCCGGGCCAGCGTAATGGCCGCTTCTCCCATTTCTGCTCGCAATCGCGGGGTTAAAATCAACGAGGGTGCGATCTCGATGAGTTTTTGATGTCGACGCTGGATCGAACAATCGCGTTCCCCCAAATGAATGATATACCCGTGCTGGTCGGCGAGCAACTGGAATTCAATGTGGTGAGGCCGCTCGATATATTTTTCGAGAAACAGGTTGCCGTCTCCAAAGGCGGCCAAGGCTTCGCGCGATCCGGCTTCCATGGCCTCGCGCAATTCAGCATCTGTCCGGACGACCCGAAGTCCGCGCCCGCCTCCCCCGGCGCTGGCCTTAACTATTACGGGATAGCCGACTCGCTGACAAAAGGCCAGGGCTTCATCGAGAGAGCTGACGCTACCGCTGGTTCCCGGAACGACGGGCACTCCGACTTTTTGGGCCAATTCCCGAGCCTTCACTTTATCGCCCAACAGGGCTAAGGCTTCGGGAGATGGTCCGATGAACGTGATCCCGGCTTTAGAACATTCTTCTGCAAATTGTGCGTTTTCGGAAAGAAACCCATAGCCCGGATGGATCGCATCGGCTTGGATCCGCTTGGCGAGTCGGACAATTTGCTCGATATCGAGGTATCCTTGAACGGGACCGGGGCCGACTAAATAGGCTTCATTGGCTTTTTTGACGTAAATGGCCGTGGCATCGCTTTCCGCATAAATGGCAGCCGTGGCGATACCGAACTCCCGGCAGGCTCGAATGATACGCATGGCGATTTCGCCGCGGTTAGCAACGAGAATTTTTCGAAACATCGGAACGAAACAATGAAATTAGGCCGCACGTGTTCGGAAGAGGCAAGAGAATGATTCGGAAGGCCTCTGCCGGATCATGAGTTGATAATCGAGACTGTGCCATATCCCTCGCAATTCTAAGACCGACCATTACGAACAATTGAGCATCCGGACCAACTCGGGGCATCCTGTCTGTGTGTTACGTTTAATAGATTTCCTTCAGCGGATAAAATTTCCCACGCTTCATGAGTCGTTGTCCATCATCTGACAGCACAAAATCGATAAACGCGGTGACGATAGGTGGCGGCGAGGGTTTCGTCAGAAAAACAATCGGTCGTTGAAGCGGATACCGGTTGTCCAACACCGTCTGGTATTCGGGCTCGACCCCGTTGATAAAGAGCAATTTTACCGGAATACCGTCTTCTTTGGCCCGCAGGGCAGGCGCCATAGAGACAAACGTGATGCTGTTGAGGTCCCCGGCCACCAGATTGATCGCTTGTTGCTCCGTTCCAGCAAGGCGAGCCGACCGGGGAATTTGTCCTGCAATACCCAGAAGTTTTTCGAAACCCTGTCGGATATTTTGATTGGTTGCTCGAGTAATGAGCCGGATCCGAGCTTGCGGAGCTTCTTCTTCGATTTCCGACCAAAATTTGATCTTTCCTGAAAAGATCGCGGCGACCTGCTGGAGTGTCAAGTTTTCGATCGGATTGGAAAAATTGACCAAGATGGCGATCCCATCGCGGGCGACGGGGATAGATCGAAGCTGTGGATGCGTATCCCCGCTGACGCCGATATCTGCTTCACCGTCCAGCACGGCTTTGGCCGGTTTGGCATTGGGATGCCAAAACACGTCGATGGATGTCCAAGGATGCCGTTCTTCGAATTCTTGTGCGAGAATTTCGATCAGATACCGTTCCGGTCCGTTTCCGACGATCAAAATGGTTCCAGATAATTCTTTCGTATCATTATTATCTGCCGTGTTCGCTCGAGCTGGATTAGCCGAAGACATGAGCACGCCCAATGCGCCAACGATGAGCAATGTGACGAGATATGGGGGCTGGAAATGATGCCGCATGAGCGTCCGAAGCGTTCGTATGCTCACAGACCAAATGCTCCGTTGATGGGCCACAGGCTATCGCGTGTTGTGATCATGCCCCATGATACCATTTTTCAGTCTTTGGTATTGGTACCGCATTGATCATCATGGTAGAACGCATAGCATAGCTAGAAAGGCTAGCCGTTGGCTTTTCCGTGTCAAGGTACACCTTGCAAGATCAGCGATCTTCAGACCTTACCTTAACCCGCGACAGACCTCAGCGATTCTCGAAAAGAGGCAAAGGTAGCTGTTGCCTGAGGCCGCGGCATCATTCCCGTTTGGGATCAACATTGTCAAGGGGAAATCGTGTGTTGTGGGGCCTTGATCGCGAGCTGCCAATGAGCCTTGCTCAGCAAAGCTGGTGGATGGTTTTCACTTCGAGCCGCTATAGGGGACGTCATTAGGAATTGTCGCTGGAACTTGGCGGCTGCATATTGCTCGGCGATGGCGCCGCACGCACGCCCATTGGCGGGGGCAGCTTGGCAAATTTACTCATCCTCTCGTGGTACATGTCATAGGCTTTCATCTCGGCAAATCCTGGTTTATGCGTGCCCACGATTTTCGAGGCGAAGGTTGACATCAGACGACGGCTATTTGCGGTATGGCATTGAGGACAGACCGTTTCTTCGGGTTTCGCGCTCAATGGTTGCATAATTTCGTATCGATGTTGGCATGCATTGCAAATGTATTCATAGAGTGGCATGTGACCTCCTCCAGCGCTGTAGTCTTGAATACCTCGAATAAATGCAATGAAATTTATCGAGGGTGACGATCCTCGTCGACATCCGCGTCCGTATTATACACAAGAGCGGGGAAGCGACGGAAGGATGGATCGAAAAGCATTCAGGCTTGACGTGCATTCGACCCTTCGGTATTTTCTTTCGTTTGCTTCCTGCAACATTTGATCAAACATTCATCTCTTTACAGACGAAGGAGGGCATATGTCAGTATTAATCCGAAAGTATAAGCTGCCCACGGGAATGGTAAAAGAAGAGCGGATAGACGATCCGGATCGAATCGAACGCTATATGCGGTTTTTTAGTAAGGAAGAACTGCAAAAACTTGAATCGGGCCAGAAGGTCTTCTTAGAAAAAGACGAATGGCAATTGGTTGAAGAATAAGATTAGTTGCACAATGTTCTCGCTTTTCAGAGAGTGGAGATAAATGGAATCCTGCAGCCATGTGTGAATCTGTATCCGGTCAACCTTGACTGCTCATTGAAGAATTATGACTTATTGGATCCATATCCAACGTTCACTCGATCGCGTCGTCTTGCACCGGGAACGTTGCCTGGAAATTCCATCCACGATCGGACGAGCTGATTTTTGGGAAGGGGGATGGTATGAATATCCCGACAAGGAATCCGCACTGGAAGCTATGGAAAATGCCGGGACCAGCCGCCTCGTCCATTGTTCGTTATGCAAACCGTAAGTAATTAATAATGATGATCCTCGCACCAGCGCAGTTGGCGTATCGGTCAAGAGAGAAATGCCTCGCCGGAGATATACCTGACGGAGATCGGCATGGCTGAGAAATTTGGAAATTCTCGGTGGGTCAAAGCCGGATTTCTCGACGATGGCGGGGAGGGGATCGTGGTTGGGCGCATTGTCTTCGCTGGGATCGGTCCGGTCGAATTATGCCTTCGAGGCGGATTTTCTGGGGATATCGCAGGGAAACTGATTCGATTTGAGAATTCCCAATTTGTCGACGCTGAACAAGCGCTAGAAAGCTTGGGCGATTTCGAGTGCCCGCAACTCGGTACAGTCAGTTTGATTTCTTTTGATCCCCATCCGTTGTTGGTTCCTCATCCGTACGTTGAGTGGTTTTCCCTCGCTCAACGTCACTATCGTTTTGAGTTGGCGCCGACCGATGCCTGGATTGTGCAAGGTGCGGAACGAGAGGCGATGCGCGAAGACCTTCAACATCTGTATCGAACGCTGGCTCCTTTGTTGGCATCTTCGCTTTCTTCCTCGTAACGCATGTTCGTCCCCAGTCCGATTGAAGAAGGCAGGAGGCCTTGGCTTCGTAAAGGGCGTCAAATGCCGAACACCGTCGGGATAATGTCAATTTGACACCCTTCGGGGGGCACCGTAGAATCCGTTCCCGTGAACGATCGCTTTCTCAAAGCCTGTCGCGCGGAGCCCGTCGATCGGACGCCGGTTTGGTTTATGCGCCAAGCCGGACGGTATATGCCGGAATATCAGGCGATTCGCGCCAAGTATTCCATCTTAGACGTGTGCAAAACTCCGGAACTCGCCGCCGAAGTCACCCTCCAACCTATCCAGCGGTTTCCGCTCGATGCGGCGATCATTTTTGCCGACATTCTCCTGCCGTTAGAGGCCATGGGGCTTCCGTTGGCATTCGTGGAGGGAAAGGGGCCTGTGATTCGGTCTCCCGTGCGGAGTGAGCGTGATGTGGCACGACTGGCTGCAGTGACCGGCGATGCCTTCTTGTATGCCGACCAAGCGGTTCGCCATGCGAAGCAAGCATTAGCTGGGCGAGTGCCATTGATCGGTTTTGCTGGTGCCCCTTTTACTTTGGCGAGTTATGCAATCGAAGGAGGAAGCTCCCGTGATTACTTCCTGACCAAGCGATTGATGTTCACTCGGCCAGATCTCTGGCGGATCTTGCTAAGCAAACTCGCCAACGTGGTCGTGGAATATTTGCGCGTGCAAATCCGCGCTGGCGCCCAAGCCGTTCAACTGTTCGACAGTTGGGTCGGCTGTTTGAGCCCCCGCGATTATGAAGAATATGTGCTGCCGCACACTCAGCATATTTTTGCATCGCTCAAGGGGGAAGGAGTTCCGCTGATATATTTTGGTACAGGGACAGCAGCCTTATTGAAATGGATGCGCAAAGCCGGAAGCGATGTCATTGGGTTGGATTGGCGTGTCCAATTGGACGAAGCCTGGCAAACGATCGGCTATGATTTGGCCGTGCAAGGCAATCTCGATCCCATGGTGCTCTGTGCGCCGACGCGCGAAATCGAACGGCGCGTCAAAGACATCTTGCGTCAAGCAGGGGGAAGACCGGGCCATATTTTCAATCTGGGTCACGGCGTCCTCCCCTCGACCCCGATCGATGCGGTTGCGGCTACAATCGAGTATGTTCATCGATTCGGCACGTTGGATCGAACGAGCATTCTGGCATAATTATCAGCGGCCGAATGCAATCAATGGTTGATGGCGATTGGTGCCGGGTTCGACCAGCATGCCGATACCGTGGCGCGCCATCATAACGCAGGTGGTCTTTTTTGGGGGTCGTTGATGAAGCACGTCTCACATATCGTCATTGTCGGTGGAGGCATTGCGGGGCTGTCCGCGGCTTTTGCGCTGAGCGAACATGCCCGAACCACCGGCGAACCATTGCGGTGCACGCTGATAGAGCGTTCTCCAACATGGGGTGGAAAAATCGTCACCGAGCGGAGAGATGGTCTGGTCATTGAAGGTGGTCCAGATTCTTTTTTGTCTGCCAAACCCTGGGCGATAGAATTGTGCCAAAAGCTGGGCCTCGGCGAGGCGCTCGTGCCGACCAACGAAGAACACAATCGCACCTTCGCCTATTCCCGCGGGCGACTTCGCGAAATTCCGCAAGGTTTGATTACCTTTCTCCCGTCCCGTCTGTCAGCGCTCGTTTCTAGCCGATTGCTTTCTTGGTCCGGATTGATACGTATGGGAATGGAATGGATGGTTCCCCCGCGTCGAACAATGGAATCCGAAGAATCCTTGGGAGCGTTTTTTCGGAGGCGGTTTGGACGCGAAGCGTTCGAGCGGTTGTTCGAGCCCCTGGTTGCCGGCATCTATGCCGGGAACGCGGACGAACTGAGCCTTGTGTCCACGTTTCCGCGGTTTTTCGAACTCGAGCGTCGATACGGCAGTTTGATGAGGAGTGCTCTTGCCCAGCGCAGGGCAACCAAGGTATCGGCATCGGCCCGATCTTCCCTCAAGGCCGGGACCATGTTTATAAGCTTGCACGGAGGACTCGGCGACTTGGTGGCGGCTCTTGTCCAACGTCTGCGCGCCAACGGGGTTACGTTGGTACTCGGGAGGACGGTCACTTCGGTCATTGCTAGATCGAAGGAGCCCGAGACGTATAGGGTTTGCCTGGACAAGGAGGAATCTCTGACGGCTGAGAGCGTGGTGATGGCGACGCCGGCCTATGCGACGGCGAAAATGTTGCAAACGTCGCTTCCGCAGGCCGCCACGTTGCTCGAGCAAATCCCTTATGCTTCGACCGCTACCATTTCCCTTGCTTATCGTGCAAAGGACGTTGGGCCGCTGGTACGAGGATTCGGCTTTGTCGTCCCCCGGGTGGAGCAAAAACCGCTCATCGCCGCCACCTGGAGTTCACTCAAATGGCCGGACCGATCTCCGCCTGACACGATGCTCCTGCGGTGTTACGTCGGAGGAGCAGGACGAGAGTGGGTACTCGATCAGGAGGATCGTGATTTGATTCGCTATGTCAGAGAAGAATTGCGCGTGATCGCGGGTATTCAGGCGACGCCGCATGTCGTTCAAGTCTATCGCTGGGTTCGCGCCATGCCACAATATACCATCGGACATCGTGCTCGACTTGACGCCATTCGTCGAGCATTGTCATCAACTCCGGGTCTTTTTGTCGCCGGTGCGGCTTATGAAGGATTGGGAATCCCGGATTGTATTCGTTCTGGTCAGGAGGCTGCCCAAGCCATACTTGACATGCACGCTCACAGAACCGTCATAGATCGCAAAATCGTGTGCGATGCTTCCTGACGGCTGTTTCCCCCGCCGGCTCGTTTCTTCGAGTCATGAGGCAGAAAAACGGATTCAATGAAGGTTGACATTTGGAGGCGCGATCGAAATTCGATCTTGTCTTCTCCATCGAAATCGGTCAAAATCACATGATTCGCGCTCGGCTTCTTGTCGAAGGACGGGTACAGGGCGTAGGATATCGCGCATTTACCGTTCGAGCGGCTCAACGTCGTTCGCTTCGAGGATGGGTACGCAACTTGCCCGATGGCCGCGTCGAGATCGAAGCCGAAGGTTCACGCGACAATCTGGAAGGATTGATCCGGGATCTCGAGCAGGGCCCGCCGTTAGCGAACGTCGAACGAGTTCATGTTGAATGGCTCGCTCCCACGGGAGAGGCACAAGATTTTCGCATCGTCTATTAGCCCCTCAGCGAAAAGAAAGCTTATGACGAGGCTGCGTGCCTTTCCTTGCCGATGAATCTATTCGACGGAGTTGGAGCATGCAAGACTACAAAGCCATGATTCGAGAAGTGCCGGATTTTCCTCAACCCGGCATTCTTTTTTATGACATTACACCGCTGTTGAAAGAACCGACGGTGTTTCAACATATTCTGGACGATTTTGTCCGGAAATACGACGGCATGCGAATCGACAAAATCGTCGGGATTGAATCGAGAGGGTTTATCTTTGGAAGCCCCTTGGCCTATCGCCTCAATGCAGGGTTTGTTCCTGTGCGCAAGCCCGGCAAACTTCCGGCCGACGTCTACGAAGTGAAATATAACCTGGAATATGGTTCGAATTCATTGGCGATTCATCGAGATGCCATCGTGAAAGGTGAGCACGTGTTGGTGGTCGACGATCTCTTGGCCACAGGAGGGACGGCTGCAGCTACGGTCCACTTGATTCGTCAACTCGGTGGGGAGATCGTGGAGGTCGCATTTTTGGTGGAGCTTCGAGCTCTTGGCGGCCGACAACGATTGAACGGATGTCCTGTGTTTTCCTTGATTACCTACGATTGAAAGGCGAGGAGGAGAACTCATTCGTGTCGATCGGCCATCTGCCAGTGTTTACGGCTTCTGTTGAAAGGGTGGTGCGAAACAGTCGACAAGGATCTTCAAAAGGAAAGGAAACAGGAATATGGTCGGGAAATCAGACAAAAAAACCGCTGGTGCCGCGAGGGAAAAGGACAAGGCGGGGGCTCAAATTTTGGGAACGTCAGAGAGCGCTGCATCCAAAAGTCCGGAGACCCCCAAAAGTGGTAAGAGCGAAAAAAACCGGAAAGAGACCCTCAAAAAAATTCTGCTGGCCAAGCGGAATGCGCTCATGAAGCAAATTCAAGAACAGTTGGGACAAACGTTGACCGATGAACAGCAACGCCGATTGGAATCCGCCATGGATAGCGGCGATCAAGCATTGGTGGATTTGGATCGGGAAATGGGCATCTCCCTCCAGGAAATGCGGAATAAGGAGCGTCAGCTGATTGAAGAAGCGTTGATTGCTTTGGAAGAGGGGCGTTACGGACTTTGCGCAGAATGTGGTGGAGAAATTAGCGAAAAACGTTTAGAAGCGTTGCCGTTTGCTCGTTATTGCATAGACTGTCAATCCAAGCTCGAACTGATGGAAAAAATTGAAAAATCCGAACCGCGGCAATATTGATGTCCATCTGGGCGACGCGCTTTAGGCCTGATCGTTAAATCGTTAAGATGGAAAGATGAATGCATTCGCGAGATCGTTGTGGATGCCGACCATACCAGATGAACTTGGAACGAATTCATCCTGACAGAATCGAGGACCGATGCACGCCGATGGTGGTTGAGCCTCACGATCGGTGATCGTGCAGGCTAGTCTGCTCGCTTGATCTCCAGCCGCAAATCGATTCGAGATCAGAAGAATCAGAAGAATACGAAGCCATGGATTTTGAAGAGAGGCCATCGGTACCCATGATGACACCGGAAAACCGCAACCGTGCTGTTGTGCTGGCAAGCGGGGGACTGGATTCCGCCGTTACCGCGGCGCTGGCAAAAACTGAAGGATGGGCCCTCTATCTTCTCACGATTTCTTATGGGCAACGGCACGGCATCGAGATCGACCGGGCTCGTCGATTGGCAAAATGGCTCGGCGCGGTGGAGCATCGCGTTCACGAGCTCGATTTGCGAATGTTCGGGGGATCCGCTTTGACCGACAATCTCGATGTGCCCCGCGATCGATCACAGAAGGAACGGACCCACGGAATTCCGGTAACCTATGTTCCAGCTCGCAATACGATTTTTCTCGGTTTGGCGTTAGCCTATGCAGAGGTCGTGCAGGCGACCAGGATTTATTTCGGTGCCAATGTCGTGGATTATTCTGGATATCCGGATTGTCGCCCGGAGTTTATCCAGGCCTTTGCGGAGGTAGCACGACTGGGAACGAAAATGGGCGTCGAAGGCCGACCGGTCGACATTTGCGCACCGCTGTTGTTTAAGACGAAAGCCGAAATTATTCGTTTGGGCCTGGCGTTGGGAGTGCCGTTCCACTTGACGCACAGTTGTTACGATCCAGACGAAAACGGCAATCCTTGTGGCCGGTGTGATAGCTGTCGAATTCGTCAAGAAGGGTTCCGCGCAGTTGGCATACCAGATCCTGTGCCCGCTCATCAAACAGATGTGGAGTCGAGCGTTCGGAATTCACCATGATGAGTCCAGCGACAAAATACACCGGTCGTTCGGCGTCTCATCGCTTCCAAGATTCTGCAGCGTCTTCGTGCTCAGCGTGGAAATTGTTGGCAACCATCGCTGTTTTCCTAATCTCGATTGCCAATTGTTCCGAAGCGGGGAGAGAATCTCCCTCGACGAACGCGTCGGTCGATCGCGTGCGCAAGATTGCCCGCGTGCCTCTTCCACCTGAATTAGCTGCGGGCGAACAGAAATATGCGATCTTTTGTTCAGGGTGTCATGGGATTGAGGGGCAAGGCACAGACCATGGGCCGCCATTAGTCCACAAAATTTATGAGCCGAGTCACCACAGTGATTTGGCTTTTCAGCGGGCTGCGGCAAATGGCGTGCGTGCGCATCATTGGAACTTTGGCGACATGCCACCTATCGAGGGCATCACGTCGCACGATGTCACAGAAATCACTCGATATATCCGCTGGCTCCAGCGCCAAGCGGGAATCGTTTAACCTCCCGATCCTTGCTGCCTCCTCGTTTCGGCATTGTTTAAGGCAAGCGTCCTTTTCATCATCCGAATGAGGTGTAGTCCTTCCGCGTTCCTCGCTCACGCGAAAAACGCGAACAAGTAATGTCTTCGCGTGGAAAAGACAAGGGAGCACGAGGATGGTCAGACCGTCCGCTCCAATTCATCGATGATCGTTCGAATATGGTGAAAACCCTGTTCCCAAAAAGCCGTGGTCGTGATATCGACACCAAGAGGACGGAGGAGATGTTCCGGACTTTGAGATCCGCCGGCGGCGAGGAGCGCACCGTATCGGGGGACAAATGCTGGGCCTTCCTGCTGATATTGCCGATACAGCGCCAAGGCTAACAGATTGCCGAAACTGTAGGCGTAGCAGTAAAACGGACTCGCAAAGATATGAGGAATGGTGAGCCATTCCCAGCGAAAGATCTCCGGCACGTGTAACGCCTCACCGAACTGTTCGTGAAGCAATGCCAGGTATTGATCGGCTAACCGATCGAGCGTCGCGCCTTCTGCCGCCAATCGATGCGCCAATCGTTCGAATTCGACAAAATAGGCCTGGCGGATCACCGTGGCGTACAGGTCGTCCAGGTGAGCTACAAGCAGTGCTTGTCGAATGTGTTTGCGGCGTTCCTGGTTGAGCAACGTTTCCATCAACAATTGTTCGCCGAAGACCGATGCCGTTTCGGCGAGTGGAAGCGATGGATGAAACGTAAAGAGAGAGCGATCCCGAGCGAGGAGTCCGTGAAGCGCATGTCCCAGCTCGTGAGCGAGCGTGGCGACGTCACGGGGACGTCCGGTGAAATTCACGAGAACATACGGGGTCAGGCGCGGAAGCACGCTATAGCAAAACGCCCCGCTCATTTTCCCTGGACGCGGGTGGGCATCGAGGTGGTGCTCCTCCAAGACGCGCGTTATCAATTGGGCGAACTGAGGCGAGAATCGGCGATAGGCGCCGATAACCATCTCTTGCGCCCGCCGAAACGAAATACGAGGCAGCGAGGTACGTGTGGGCGCGTAGAGATCATATCGCGACAACGTTCGCTTGTTGAGAATAGCGGCCTTAAGGCGGAAATACCGCTGAAAGAGTTTGGCCGAGCTTCGGCAAGTGCGAAGCAGTGCCTCGACGGCTTCTTCCGGGATATCGTTGGTAAAATTACGCACTGCCATGGGCGATGGATAGCCGCGCAGTGCGACGAATTCGTTCTTCCAATCCTGAACGACGGTACGATACATTTCGCCGAGGACATCGCGCTGGCTCGCATAGACCGTCAGAAGCTGGTCATAAGCCGCCTTTCGCAATCGAGCATCGGGGCTTTGGACGTAGGCCATCAATTGTTCGCGCGTGAGAGCGCGAACGCGGGAGCCGATTCGGAGGCGAAATGTCAGCCCGCTCGTGAACACACCATATAGCGCATCCAACGCTTCTCGCCCGGTACTGTTTTTCACGCTGAGAACTCGTTCTTCCGGTTCGCTCAGGCGGAATCGTCTCAATCGGCGCAATGTGTCCAAGTAATATCGCGTATCTCCGCTGTACGGCAGAAGCTTGTCCGCCACTTCGTCATCGAGGCTTTGCCACCAGAGTTGAAAAAAGAGCGTGCGGGTATGGATTTGGGTCAGGCGCTCTCGGACTCGGGATTCGAAAGCTCGTGCCTCCTGATTTTTGGTGTTTTCGGCAAACCATAAGTGCGCAAAGGCCCCGAGCTTAGCGGACAGCTTCGCGATCGTCTCCAGACAATCGAGCGCGGCCTGAAACGTTTCGCTTGAGACGCTTGGGGTCAAATGATCTCGAAGTTGCTCCAGGCGTTCGACAGAGGCTTCCAATTGACGGGACAGACGAGTGAAATCCCGTAAGGGATGTTTCACCAAGTCCGAAAGATCCCATGTGGGTAACGGAGAGGATACCGTATGGCCTTGTTTGGTCATGACCGGGCTTTTCTCCACGCGTTTTCGAGGATCGAACACGCGACCAAGACTTACGGTCTGTGGCGAGGGTTGGAGCTGGCGAGAGGAATCGAACCTCCAACCGGCGGTTTACAAAACCGCTGCTCTGCCGATTGAGCTACGCCAGCTCTTCGATTTGTCGCGGTGCGACATTGAGGGCACGTCACAGAAGGCATGATGACAGACTCTGCGCTGTCTCGCCCCTTCTTCAAATCTCGACAAGAGAGACTCTTCTGTGATCCCTCGGAAATTTTTAGCTTACTCCGACTCGTTAGCGCAAGCATGCCTCTCGGCAATGGAGGAAGAACCATGCCGCGGAATGTGCGTTGGTCCGATGCCTCGAAGTATCGAGAACTTTTGGTGAAGCCATCCTCTCGAGACATGCTCAGCGATATCGACTTGTCACTGCAATCGACGATTTTCGTCGGTGCAAGGAGCCTGTCTCATGACGCCCTCATGGATGGGGGATGGGCGGAGCGGATAATCGGCGGAGAATCAGGAATCCTATCGCGCCTGAGACGACAGAAGCCAAAAGGATGCCTACTTTCGCCTGAAACAATAGGTTGGGCATATTCAGGAAAGCGATGTTCGTGATAAACAGGGCCATGGTAAACCCGATGCCTGCCAACCAGCTCGTGCCGTAAATATGGCGCCAGGTTAGATGAGACGGGAGTGTTGCCATCCTGCAGCGAACCGCCAACCAGGCAAACAGAGTGATGCCTGCCTGCTTTCCCATCACCAATCCTAGGAACACCCCTAACAGCACCGGATCGACCAGCGATACGCTGTAGGAGCCACGAAAGTCCACACCGGCATTTGCCAGCGCAAACAGCGGGATAATCAAAAATGCGACCCAGGGGTGAAGTTTGTGCTCGATACGACTCAACGGCGGAAGGGCGCCTCGGCAAGCCGATTCCAGCGCCAAGATGGCCGCCCGCTGCTCTTCGTTGGTGAGGATATGTTTCCCGGCCGATCCAGAGGACCGAAACCGGTTGAGCAAGATATGGCTTTTTTCCAAGAACAAGTCGGCATCGATCCGGCCCGAAGCGGGTATGGTGAAGGCGAGCACAATGCCAGCCAGCGTAGCATGGACTCCCGATTTCAGCAGCGCTATCCAGAGGCTGATCCCGATCAAGACATACAGAAAAGGACGCCAGACGCCCAGGGCATTCAGCACGAAGAGACTAGCCAGCAACACTCCGGCTATCCCGAGATTGAGCCAGACGAGTTGCCCGGTATAGAACAACGCAATGACGAGGGTGGCGCCGATGTCGTCGGCGATGGCGAGCGTGGAAAGAAAGATTTTGAGCGCATGAGGAATACGATTGCCTAGCAGTGCGAGGACGGATAAAGCAAAGGCAATATCCGTCGCCATAGGAATGCCCCAGCCACGAGCGCTGGGTTGACCGGCGTTGAACAGGAGGTAAATCAAAGCCGGGGCTACCATCCCTCCCACAGCAGCGGCAATGGGCAAGGCAGCTCGCTTGAACGATGCGAGCTCGCCTACCAGTGTTTCGCGTTTGATTTCGAGTCCAACGAGCAAGAAAAAGATGGCCATCAGCCCATCGTTGATCCACAGCAGCAAGGATTTGGAGATGGAATGCTCACCGATGCCCACGGTGATCGGGGTTGCCCAAAAACGAGTATACGATTCAGCAACGGGGGAGTTGGCGAGGATCAATGCCACGGCCGTGCAGCCGAGCATCACCAGACTGCTGAGCGTTTCGACGCGGAAAAATTCCTGCGACGCGACGAGCACATATTTTTTATATTCTTCGAAGCGTGAAATCGGCATGGCAAACGGCACCCAAAGCTATCGGAATGGCAGTATAGTTGCGAATGGACGAATGCCTGAAGGGTATTATTCGAGACCGCAGGCGACCATACCGTAGCGAGAGCGACGAATGCAATTTCGGCTATTTCGCCACTGCAACTGGTCTGCGCGAGGGGCCTGAGCGAGACGCTCGGGATCAGGGAAATCGGCTAGCCCTTAACTGCTTGTGTCCAGCAGAAACACAAGCCATCTTGATCGAGCTGGATTATCGGTTTCTGGATTTATGGAACATATGGAGCTCTGAGATGAATATTTCCGCGATAAAAAAGTCTTTCGCTTCCCTTCCCAATAAGTGGTCGATTGCGATCGGATGAAGAACGGTGAAGGGTCGAGACCGGGCTCGCTTGACAAGGTCGGAGGATGTCCCCTACATTCGGACCAAACCAAGACGAGTCGTCCGGGTGCAGGGAAGAAGGTGCAAGTCCTTCGCGGTCCCGCCGCTGTAACTAGGGACGAAACCCGTATATGGCCACTGTCGCAGGCGCACTGGCGCTGGATGGGAAGGCCGAGGGGAGTAGGCTCGAACCTAGAAGCCAGAAGACCTACCCGAACGAAAGACCGAGATTCCCTCGTGGGCTGGGGAGTCGGTGAGGATGAAGTTCAAGCGGGTGCAATCCTCAAGGTGTATCAGGCCTTGGGGATTTTTTATTGTGACGAAAAACGGACCGCTCCTTTGGGGAATGCTCCTGCTGCTCGGAGTCTACAGTGCTCCGGCTCCATGCCTGGCCGCAGACAACGGCATCATGGTGAAGAAACGACGCCAACAAGGCATTTTGACCGGCATGCCGTTCATGGCGAACATCGCCCCGCGGACCTTTATCGACGATCTGGGACGGAAGCTGTATGTGGCCGAGCCGCCCAAACGAATCGTGTCATTGGCGCCGAGTGTGACGGAAATTTTGTTTGCGATCGGGCTGAACGAGGAGATCGTGGGCGTCACCGAGTTTTGCGATTATCCACCGGCAGCACAGGACAAACCTAAGGTCGGTTACGCGCGACCGAATCTCGAAGCGCTCGTGGCCCTCGAGCCGGATTTGGTCATCGCCCCCCAATCCTTTTTGCGCACGGACCTGCTCGCCAAACTCGAACAGCTCAAAATTCCCACGGTGATTCTCAACCCGAAGTCGCTCGAAGACATCTTGGCGCATATTCGGTTGATCGGTCGGATCGTCGGACGTCAGGCAGAGGCGCTGCAGGTGACGGAAGCTATGCGTGGCCGGATGCGAACACTCTCGTCTCGGCTCGCAGGCCTGCAACGCCCGCGGGTCCTCTATGTCCTCAATAGCCAGCCGCTCATCACCGTCGGACCCGGTAGTTTCATTCAACAACTGATCGAACTGGCTGGAGGGGACAACATCGCCGCCGATGCGCATGCCCCTTATCCCCGGATCAATATGGAAG
>RFGF01000105.1 GCA_003695915.1 Nitrospirota bacterium | reverse complement strand
CGAGAGGTGACTCGGCTCGGCGAAACCAAAACGCGAAAGGTCAATGTGCGGGTGATTGCGGCCACGCACCATAACCTGGCCAAAGATGTCGAGCAAGGCCTGTTCCGGGCCGATCTGCTGTATCGGATCAGGGTCGGCCGCATCTGGCTGCCACCGCTTCGGGATCGTCGCGAAGATATTCCGTTGTTGGTCGGGGCCTTTCTTGCCCACTGCCGGGCGGTTACCGGTCGGCCCATCGAGAGGGTCAGCCACGAAGCCATGCGGGAACTCATGGCCTATTCGTGGCCGGGAAATGTCCGCGAGCTGAAACACGCCATCGAATTCGCAGGCATCCGTTGCCGTGGAACGGTCATTCAACTCGAAGATTTGCCGCCGGAAATCCTTCAATCCGGATCCCCAGTCCAGCAGGAAGACGCGCCTCTTCAGGTGCCTCCAGCTTATCCTCATCGAACCTCACCCGAGATAGAACGAGCCAAAATCCTCAAAGCCCTCCACGAGGCACAGGGCAACCGTTCCCTCGCCGCCAAACAGCTTGGGATTAGCCGCGTGACCCTTTATCGTCGGCTCGCCCGCCTCGGCGTTCCTCCAGACAGCTGATCATCAGCTTCATTGTTTCATTGTGTATCTAAGTGTATCGAAATGTGATACACTGTTGAATCATATTGATACATCGCGAATCTGAGCTTACTTTTCTAAAGTAGCGAAAAGATAACAATCCTAACTCAATGAACAACTGGAATGATTTTTGTGTTACTCCCGGAGCAAGAGCAGAGAGGTGAAATCTTAACGAAGAAGGCAGGCTGATAATAGGGAAAATAGGAGGGATAAACGATGAAAAAAATTCTCGTGTTCAGCGCACTTCTCGGATTCTTGCTCGCCCCTGTTGCATGGGCAGAAGATTCTTCCCAGAGCAGGATGGTCAGCAACGATGTGACGCATGAGCTCCAAACCTATATGCATCAACTCAATGAACTCCAAATGGATTTAAAGACCATTCAAAGCAGGGTCTCCAACTTGGAAATGAAACCCTATCTGGATCCCAAAGGGTTCAAGCGCCAGGCGCTGAAGCGCTTGATGGAGAAAAAGCATAGCGAGTATGCTTCCTTGGAGCAGAGGGTCACGGAACTCAAGACCCGCTCCGAGAACAAAAGAAAAAGCTGAAAGCACCAGCTTCCTTCCTAGAGGAGGCAGAGAAGGCCCCTCACAAAAGGCTTCGGCTAAATTGCCAACGAACCGCCCGATGGAATGATCCATCGGGCGGTTTTTTTTGATCGCGGCCAACCCTCTGATCCAAGCCATTTGGCCGTTTTTTAAACGTCGAATAGCCTTTCGATTCGTTTTAACGGCACGGGCTGTACGCGGTCGCCTGGTTCCTGTGCGATCGATGGGATCAAGCTGACCATCGTTATAGAGATTCACCGAAGATGGATTCTAGAGATGTACAACAGCAATTGGACCGACAAGCCCAAGAACTCTCTCGACGCCATGGCTTGACATTGCACGCGTTTGTCCTAAACACAGCGCTTCGGTAAACTCGTGACGAAGCAATCGAACGTACAAGCGCATTCGATCATCATCGAGACATTCCGAATCGAGAAAGAACGAACCATGGCGAACACGATCTCCGACTTTATGGGGCAAGATCATGACCGGTTGGACGAACTCTTCAAACAGTTCCAGGAAACGGAGCAGGAGCACCCCGACAAAGCCAAGCCGCTGTTCAAGGAGTTCTTGACCGGGCTTCAGCGTCACATCGTCTGGGAAGAAGAGATTCTCTTTCCCGTTTTCGAACAGCATGCCGACATGACGCAGGGCCACGGCCCTACCACGGTCATGCGCATGGAACACCGCCAGATCAAGGAATTTTTGGACCGCATCCACGAGCGAGTGGCGGCTGGGCAACCGGCGGAGGACACCGCCGAGCGCGGGCTGCTGGAGGTCCTCGGCATGCACAACCTCAAGGAGGAACGCGTCCTCTATCCCTGGTTGGATTCCATGCTCGAAGAGCGCGAACGTGCCGACCTCATCGAGCGGATGCAGCAGCTTCCACCCGAGCGCTATGAAACATGCTGCACCTGACGGTAACCGGGCGCGCTGATCCAGCGAGTGCCGCGCCGTTTCGCGATCGACTTCTCGCAAACTCGTCTCGGTCATCCAGATCGCTCGGCTCTCGGGCTGCATTGATTCTACTTCCTGTCTTGTTCCTTTTCCTGAGCACCTCCTCTGGCATCGGTGTAGCCGCGGATTGGTCGGTCGGCCAGACGATCGTGCTGCACGCCAAAAAACCGGTCGGTGTGCCGGTTCACCAGCGCCCTGCACCGAGCTTTCTCAGGCATGTCCCCGATGGAACGACAGCCATAGTCGAGCGCATCGATCCGGCAACGGGTTGGTTGCGGATTCGTCTCGCTGACGGCGAGCACGTGTGGGTGTCTCCTCGCTATGTGCGCGACGTTGCAAGCGCACGCGATCGCCCCCATAACGACACGACCGCTCACAGGCAGGAGGGTTCGATACCGTCGGCCGCTGCCGTCTGGGACTCTCCCGATGCATGCCGACAGGCTGTCGAAGCGGGGGCTCGACTTCCACGGGCCGAGGATCGGATCAGAGTAGCCACCTGGAACGTGCGCTGGTTTCCGATCGGCCATCCTCCCGAAGAACCGTCCGATGACCGCACCGATCTGGAGTGGATGGCCTGTGTGCTCGTTTGGATGCAGCCCGATCTGCTGGCGGTACAGGAAAGTCTGGGCACATCTCAAGCCGATGCCGCTTGGGATCGTCTCGTTCGCATACTCGAAACGAATACCGGAGGGAACTGGCGATGGATCCGGCCGCAGTGCGGCGACCCTGACGGGCATCATCTCCTCTTTTTATGGAACGATTCGCGGGTGGCGATGTCCGATGTCCGCGTCCTTTGGCCGCTCAACGCCAAAGCCCGCCATGCCGGCGAAGCTTGTGCCGCTGGGCTTCGACCTGGTTTGTATGCCTACGTCCGTTCGCGCCGCCCTCACGGAGTGGATTTTCACCTCGTTACCGTCCATCTCAAATCCGGCCCGACTGTGGATGCACTGGACCTCCGCCACCGGGCCCTCAACCGGATCGATCAGGTCACCCCGCCGCTGCTGGCCCAGGATGGCGATATCGTCATTCTGGGCGACTTCAATACGATGGGAGCCGGCGATCGGCGATCCCAGCGCTACGAGTTGAAATCCCTGCGCCGGCTGGTGGCCAAAGAACGGCCGGGTTTCGACGATCTGCCCATCGTTCCGCGCTGTACGCAGTATTTCCGAGGCCGCGGAGGATGGCTCGATCACGTGCTCGTCAGCCGCACCATGCGAGAGGTGTCGTCCCGCACGGCCCATGTAAGCGGCTATTGCGAGCAGTTTCAATGCCGCCCCATCGAAGGTCCTTATCCGCTCGCCTATCGGCGGCTTTCCGACCACTGTCCGGTGTGGATCGATCTTCTCGATCGTGACGACGATTGAGGCCAATCGGCGGAACAACGAGCGAGACGTTCCGCGGACTCATTACACGCACAAAGCTTTGGAGGAATGAGTCGGGTGGAGTCGAAAGCCAGTGACATTGTAGGTGAGAACCGGCTGATGAAATCCTTTCAATTCGAGGAACCCGACTTTTTCGGTGCAAGCCAGATTGTTCACGAGGCTCATGACCCGTTCGGGGACATAAATGTGTCCATGCCGAGCTTCTTGACAGAGCCGTGCCGCTAAATTCGTGACTGGGCCAATTGCCGCATAATCCATCCGTTGTTCGAATCCCACCAGCCCTAGCGACGCCAGCCCCGTGGAGATGCCGATGCCCACACCGAGCGCATATCCGCACTGCTGCCATGTTGCGCACAACGGCAACAACTGTTCTTTCACCGAAAGCGCTAATCGGACGGCTCTCGAGGCCTGTTCCTGCACCGACAACGACTCATCGAAAAAAGCCATGATGCTGTCACCAGAAAATCGTTCCAGCGTGGCGCCGAATGTGGCCATTTGGGTTCCGACCGTGTGTTGATAGTCCCGAAGCACCCCGATGATGTCTTCTGGACCCGCCCGATCGGAAAAAGCGGTGAATCCGCGCAAATCCACAAACAGCACGGTGATCTCGGCTCTCCGGCTTTTCATCAGGCGGTGCATATCATGAGCAAAAACATTTTCGGCCAATGGTCGAGGGAGGAATTGTTGCACCCTCTCCTGCCGTAGTCTTTCAAGTTCGCGTTCTTGTTCCTTCGCTCTGATCAAGTTTTTCACGCGCGCAAGCAACTCGTGATCGTCGAATGGCTTGGCCAGATAATCGTCCGCGCCAGCCTCGAGACTTTCGATGCGTGCATCGGTGCCTGCCCGTGCCGTGAGCAGGATCACGGGAATGCCTTGCAATGCCTGATCGCGCCGAATTTCCTTGAGCACATCGTAGCCGCTCATCTTGGGCATCATCACATCGGTGAGAATCAAGGCTGGGATCATGGCTCTGGCCTTTGCCAACGCTTCCGTTCCGTCGCGCGCCACGACCACGCGATATTGCGGCCTCAACAGACTCTCCACATAACGCCGCATGTCGGGATTGTCTTCAGCCACCAAGATGACCGGTGCCTGATCGGCAGGGGGATGGGACACAACAATCTCCTCTCCACTTGAAGGTGAGGCGACCGGCAAATGCACGAGGGTCTCGTCTTTTTCGAGCGAGACGAGGGTTGTGAAATCCGTCTGGCCCCGAGGGAATCGAATGGTAAAGATCGAACCCTGTCCAACGGTGCTTGTTACAGTGATCGAACCCCCATGGGCCACGAGGATTTCCTTCACTAACGCCAATCCGATGCCGGTCCCTTCATGACCCCGCGTCATCATCTCTTCCACCTGGGTGAACCGATCGAAAATACGCTCCCATTGATCGGAAGGAATCCCAATGCCGTTGTCTTCGATTTCCAGCGTCACCTCGTCGTCAGTCGCCGAAAGCCTGAGCCAGATCTGCCAGCGTTCAGGATCGCTGAATTTGCGCGCATTGGACAGCATGTTGGACAGCACGGTTTTCATTTGCTTGACGTCCGCCTCGACGGGCACCGGGCGCTCGCACCCGCGAAGGTGAATGCGTCGCTGTCCTCCTATTTCGAAATTGGCGGTGATGGATCGCACGAGTTGCGCGAAGTCGACAGGCTGTCTGCGGAGTTCCATTTGGCCGCTATCGAATTTTGCCAGATCCAACAACTCGTTGATCATCACCAGCAATCGAGCCGTATTGCGGAATCCCACCTCTACCGCATGTCTGGCCTCGGACGGCGTCGGATGTTTGGCGAGGATGCGATAGGCCCCTAAGCTGAGCGTCAGCGGCGTGCGCAGTTCATGACTGATGTTGGCGAAAAACTCGCTTTTCAAGCGATCCAACGCCTTGAGCTGCTCATTGGCCGATTCGAGTTCGGCTGTGCGCGCTTGAATCTTTGCCTCCAACCCCACGTTCAAGGCTTCGATCTGATGATAGGCTTCGGTATTGTCCAAGGCGATCGCAATTTGACTGGCCAAGGTGACCACCATATTGAGATCGTCGTCGGTTAACATGTGCTCCTTAGTCCGATCGACGGTTAGCGAACCCAAGATCTTGTCGTTGGCCTTCAAGGGCACCGAAATCAGCGACTTCGTGTTCGTGGCCAACGCGAGTTCCTGGTTTGACGGATCGAGGCGGTCCCATGCCGAGTGAACATCCCCGATAAGCAGAGGCTTGCCCTGGAGCAATACCATCCCCTCGATGCTCGTGGGGTCCGTCACGCGGACCACGCGGGAGCGAGCCAGTGCGGCAATGTCCTCTGGAACACCGACCAACCGGGCATCGTACGCAAGCCCTTGGGCCTGATCGAAAAACGAGATCATCGCGCGATCATAATGCAGCTCCGAAATCAGCGTATCCAGCACATAGCGAAGCAGTTTCTCCTTGTCTAGAATCGAAGCAAACAGCAGTCCCGCCCGATGCAGCGTGGTGAGCTGCCCCACCTTTTGGCGCAAGGCCACGGTCGTCTCTTGCTGCTCCAGATAAGCCTCTCGAAGCTCTTCATGACGGGCCTCGACAAAGTGCAGTTGTTCATGGATCAGGGTTTCCCTTGCCTTGACCTCTTTTTTGAATGCCTGCTGCGTCAGGAGCCACGATACACCGGCGGGCCCTACCGTCATGGCCATGGCTTCCAGGGCCGCCATTTCCGGATGAAACAGGCGCAGATAGGCAAATGCCGCACCTCCAGTCAGGAAGCCGACGAGCGGCAAGACGAAGTGCCGCGAGGCGATCGGGAGCCATTGAAATTCCCATTCGCAATACTCATCGCCGTCGGCGATGCACTGCAAATCCCGATACGTTGCCGGCGGCAATCCGTGCACGCGCGCAGGCACGATGGCCAGTCCCGCCTTGGCTGATCGGCAGATAATGTTGGCGCATCGCTTGCGGTAGGGCCCGAACTGCGCATACACCCGCTCGGTGAACTTCATGCGCAGCACAGCCGAGCGTTCCGTCACCGTGCCCACGCCGAACAGAATCGACCCACTGGCGAACTTCTCGCCGAAGTGCGGAAAATTTCGATAAATGTGTGCCAACGTGAAGGGGCGGCCGAGTGTCTGGATGATCGAAGAGATATATTTTTCCTTGGCCGTGTTCTCTTGGAACCGATCGTCTTTCGACAGGATAATGCCGAATTCGCAGACGTAGCATAAAAATTCGTAGGCATAACTATTCCAGACGTTCTTGAGAAATTCGGGCGTCACATGATACGCCGGATCGCGAATCCGCGCATTCAACAACCGGCAAAGCTCCTCCACCGCGGCCGCGCCGGCTTCCGGTCCCTGTGTTCGGGTCACAGACTCTTCGAGGTATTCGACGATTGCGCAAATCGTCACGCCCGTGACATCACGGATCTTTTCGCCGCGTTCATCGATACCGAACGGACGAAATTCCATGAATTCGCGCTCGAGGATGGAATGTTCTTGGGAAAGGAGTGTGACCATCGGACTAACAAGCACGCTCAACAAATATTTGAAAAAATAATTATACGTTATGAACAATAATGATTCCTAGCTGCTGATCGCGTTTTGTGCCTCGTGCGTCACGCGCGCCGAATCATTGCTTCATGCTGTTTCTGCACGAGAAAGTGCGCCGATGTCACCAAGACAATCAGGAAGGAGGTTGTTGATCGTTCTGGTCCCGTTGGGAGAGGAACGCGTCATTGTGCTTCAGCGTTCACGAACCAGCTGATTGGTGCTGAAGCCGGCAAGGAAGGAGCGACATTCAGCGAAACCGCGAGTTGGCCCATAAGCGTGGCCGTATACGGTGTCCCCGCTATCGTGAGAAGAAATGACCCGTTTCGAAGACAGTACGGCTGCGCAGGCTCCTCGAGCGCGGCGATCGCAAGTTGTTCCATAACGCGTGCTTTCAGGCAGGGATCCCACATGGCTCGAAAAAACCGTGTCCAGCCCAATGCGGCCTCGGCCCGCACTCTCCGTGCATCGTCGTTGACGAGGGCGGCATAAGCCCCTGCAGCCCCGAAATCGATGGCCTTGAGATCCGGCGTGTCCGACTCAGGCACATGCGCACGATAGGCAGTATAGACCTGTTGCACAAGCGTCACGAGCGGATGGGCGCCTGGAATGCGTCTCAAGAATCGCCCAAGATCCTCGATGTCGCTCCAAAAGATACGCTGATCGTTTGCGAGGATGTCGATCCGTCCCTCAAGCGGCGTGCAGGTTCCCAATTCCGCTGGACAGGGAGCTTCCTCGCACAGGATTCGACATTCCATCTCTCCGAGCGAGTACGGCCCCAATCCGCCATCCGTTACGACATTGTTGTCCTGCGAAGCCGCGCGCCAATTAGGAGGACAGGTCTCCGCTGTCAAGTGTTCGAGCCTCTTCCCTTCGATCATGCCCCGCAATTCCACGCGGACGGATTCCCACTGGCCCCGCGCCATCTGTTCCATGGCGACCCTGGGATCAGAAAACACCAGCACCCATTCCGCTTCTGCCGTCAGGCACGTGCGCCCAGATACAGCCAATGGAACAGCCACCATCTGTTCCTTGTACTGTTCAAAAAATCCCTCGTAGACATCAGGACCGTACCGCCAGCGCAACACCCGTTGTTTCCAGGATTCCTCTCGGGGCGGCGCCAACTCGATGGTTTCGATCAAATCTCCAAAATTCACTGTCGAGGCATTGGCCAGCCACGTTAGGTATTCTGCCTCGACAATGGAACATGCACGCTCTTGGCCGGCAGCATCATGGACGGTGCTGCCCTCTGTGAGGATAAGCAGGAGGATCCCCAACCCTAAACCCTTCCACCGCGAAATCCAAAGACTGTACGTGTGCATGCCTATCCTTCCTTCCTTTCCATGCCAGCCTGTCTCGCTATCTTGGACCCATAAGATCACACCATATGCGATAGTGATGCATCCAGGTTACGGCATGCCATAAAAAATTGCTATTCCTTTTTGACGAATCAGTTTATACTTGAACTTATTCCGAGGCATCGCAGTCACCGTGCACGAGATGAACTCCACGACCACCTCATTGCGTACGCCCGTTGGTATTCACCAGACCCTGGAATCTCTGCCCCATCCTGGAGGCGGTCGCATTCCCGTGCGAGCCTGGACATCACGGAGCTCGACGCGAACGCCTGTCGTGATCCTTCACGGCCTGCAGAGCCATGCCGGCTGGTTCACGCACTCCGCAGAATACCTTGCCCAATCAGGCTTCTCCGTCTACGCCATGGATCGCCGAGGGTCCGGCTTGAGCCGCGAAGCGCGCGGGCACTGCACCGACTTTCACGATCTGATTCGGGAGGTCGAGGTCGCCGTTCGACATAGTGCCCACTCGCACCACGTCTCTCAGGTCCATCTGCTCGGCCATTGCTTCGGCGCCATCCTCGCGCTGGCCTACGCCTGCACCTTTCCCAAGAATGTTCGATCGCTCGTCTTGGCCACACCTGGTCTCTTCACTCGCATCGGGCTCCCTCTCCGGACCATACTCAACGTGCTTCTTGCGCACGCGTGTGGTCGGACCATCAATGTGTCCATTCCATTAGCACCAGCGATGTTTTCCGAACTCGACGCATACGCGTCCTTCATTGCCGACGATCCTCTTGCATTGCACGAGATGACAGGTTCGTTTGTCGTCCAATGTTTCAAGGCTCGCCGCTTCATTCGTCGGCACAGCTCTCGTCTCAGCGTCCCGATCATGGTGTGCTGTGCGGGGCTCGACGAGATTTCCGACAATGCCAAGACTCGTCGCTGGTTCGATGCCGTCCCTGCCATCTCCAAGGTTTTGATCGAGTATCCCAAGGCGAAACATCTTCTCGAATTCAGCGGCCACCAACAGGACTTTTTCGCGGACCTGCGCTGGTGGTTCCAACGCCACAACGGTACGTAACCATGGCTTCGCCCGTCGGCTTCGAGCTTCGAGAGGTCCATCTGCCGTTCCGGAAACCCTTTCGCCATGCCGCGGCCACTCGCACTCATTCTTCGAGCCTCTTTCTGAAATGCGTGACCGATCAGGGGGCGGTGGGATTCGGAGAAACGTTGCCCCGACCTTATGTCACGCACGAATCGTGCGACAGCGCGTTTCACATGCTCCAGTATCGGGTGCTTCCGCACTTGTTGCAGAAGCAGTTCTTCGGTCTCGAGGATGTCCTCACCTTTTTGCGCGAATGCGACGGCAAAGCTCCGGCCGCTTGGATCCCCCCCGAGACCCCGCAGAGCGCAGCATGGGCCGCGGTCGATTTGTGCCTTTTGGATGCGTTTGGCCATGCCTTCGACGAGCCGGTTCGCATAGGCCAGCACGCGTCACCTACACTCCCCCCAGCCTTTCGCTATAGCGCGGTGGTGTCGACGGGAAGTTTGGCTCATTTCCTCGCTACCTTGCTGAAAATTCGACTCTATGGGTTCAAGCACGTCAAACTCAAAGTCGATGCCCATACCGATTTGGCCTCAATACGGGTAGCACGCTGGGTTCTCGGATCACACTGTACCCTGCGACTCGACGCCAATATGGCATGGAACGATGTCCGTGCCCTGCCTCGCATGCGGACCCTCGCCCGATGGGGCGTCGCGGGCTTCGAACAACCATGCCGGCCGGAAGATCGAGAGGAGATGGCCCGTCTGAGTCAGGATGAGCACCTCCCGATCGTGGCGGACGAAAGCTTCACCGACCGGCGCTCGCTCGAGACACTCGTTCGCCTGAAGGCCTGCGCGGCCGTCAATGTGCGCGTGGTCAAGTGCGGGGGATTGCTGGCAGCCTATCACCGTTGCGAGGAATCCCTAGCGGCCGGATTGACCGTCCAGCTCGGATGTCAGGTCGGCGAATCCTCTTTGCTTTCCGCTGCGCAGCTCATTCTGCTTCTGGCTGTGCGGGAGATCGCGTATGGCGAGGGATGCTTCGGGACGCATCTTCTGGTCGACGATCCGGCGCAGCCGTGCCTCCGATTCGGGTATGCTGGGCATCCTCCCCGATTGCTCCACGGTCCAGGGTTAGGACCGATCATCGACGAGGAGGTCTTGGCGCGCTGGACCTCCCGGTGTGCGAGGGTGGGAGATCTCTAAGCTTTCATTGCGACACAAGAACACCCATGTCTCTAGCCATGCACATGATTCTGGCGGTGACGGGACCTCGGACCTTGTCGCAATTTACGGCTCACTGTCGGACACCCATGGTCGTACAAGATCGACTGCTGCAACACATTCTCCAAAAAAATGCGCCGACGGCGTTCGGACGCCGGTTCACATTCGATGGGATCGGGTCCATCAGAGAATACAAAAAGCGCGTACCGATTCTCTCGTACGAAGAACACCGACCCTACATCGACGCCCAAATGCAGGGGCACCCGCTCCAACTGACCACCGAATCCCCCATCTTTTTCGCCACGACCAGCGGCACGACTGGTCGCCCCAAATACATTCCGGTCACTCCAGAAAGCCGGAGTGCGAAATCCCAACTTGTCCGATTGTTTTTGTATACGCTGTATCAGGCGCATCGGACGATGTTTTCCGGGAAGATTCTCACAGTCATCAGTCCGGAAATCGAATCGTATGCGCCGTGCGGCACTCCGTGCGGCGCCGAATCCGGCCACATGTATCGGAATATGCCTGCTGCCATGCAGACCGTCTACGCCTGCCCGTACGAAGTCTGCACCATACCCGATTATACCGCGCGATACTACACGCTCCTCCGAATCGCTGCCGGCCAGTCGCTGTCGGTCATGTTCGCCTGTAACCCCAGCACCATCCTTCTGCTTGCCGAACGACTAGCCGAGTATTCGGCATCGATCATTCGAGATGTACGCGATGGAACGCTGACGCTCGATGCCCCGACTCCCTCTCCGCTGGCCTCGCTCATCCAATCACGGCTTTCTCCGGATCCCTCGAGAGCCGCGTTTCTCGAGGAGTGCGCCAGAAAGACGAACGGAGGAACCTTGCTCCCGAACGCGATCTGGCCGCACATGAAAATCGTGACATGCTGGAAAGGCGGCATGGCCAAACTCTATCTTGAACGCTTGACGGCGATGTTTTCCGAGGATCTGGCCATCCGCGATATCGGATATGTGTCGAGCGAACACCGCGGATCCATTCCCCTCTCGGACGAAGGCGACAGCGGCGTGCTTGCCGTCCCCACGAATTTTTATGAGTTCTATCCCGCTGACGAAGATCGGCCGCCGCGACCGCTCGATCTGTTGACTCTCGATGAGTTGGAAGAAGGACAACAATATTTTATTTATGTCACGACGCTCGGGGGGCTGTACCGTTACAACATGAACGACATGGTCGAAGTGACGGGCTATTATCATCGCACCCCCATGATTCGTTTCGTGCAAAAAGGAAAAGGCGTGGTTTCTTTTACAGGTGAAAAACTCTACGAGCGCCAGGTGATCGAGGCGGTCGCAGAGGGATTGACGGATTTTCCTGGCGCGTATGAATTCATTGCTGCCATCGGAGAGTTTGCAGATCGCGTGCCTCGATATGCCTTTTTGATCGAATTCGATTCGCCTCCTTCCCGCGAGGAGGCGCGACAATTGGTGGTGCGGCTGGATCAGGCCCTTCGTCGCCAGAATCAGGAATATGCAAGCAAACGAGATTCCCAACGGCTCGATCCACCCGTCATCCGTCTGGTCCGTCGGGGGGAATTCGACCGGTATCGGCAACGAATGGTGGAGCAGGGCCGACACGACGCTCAGTTTAAAATTCTCCGGCTTACGGCCGATCCCGCTTTTGCCCAGCAGTTTGCCATGCTTGACGAATTCGATGATCGGAAAGCGGAACGCGAACTCCCGTTGTGAGGTGAATTATGGCACAACAGCTCATCACCCTGTTACGGTCCTCTCCGGTATTCCAGAACCTCTCCGATCACGACCTAGAGCGCCTGATTTCCCTGGCGGAGACCCGGCACTATGAAGCCGGTGCCATCCTTTTTGTGGAGATGACACAAGGTGACGAAGTGTTTTTCGTCGTGGACGGGACCCTGACCGTTCAACTGGCCTTGAGCAATGCAGATGCGAACGTCGAGGTCTTGACGCTCGGTCCCGGCGAAATTGTCGGGGAAATCAGTTTGGTCGAAGAAGGCGTTCGATCGGCAACCGTGGCTGCCCAAACCGACGTCACCGTTCTGGCCTGGAATTGCGCCACCCTTCGCGATGAATGCCGGAGACATCCGGACATGGGGTATGTCTTGATTCTCGGAGTGGCACAGGTCTTGGCTCGGCGTATTCGCCGTTGGAACGAATATCTTCTCGAGCATGCGCTGTGGGGACTGTCGTAAGCAGCGGCTCGAGTTTCAGCCGCTCAGATCTTCCGGCTCAGCCAAGTGGCGAACAATCGTCCTTCTCGGGTCCTTCGCGGGCCCATTGCGCGAGCTTCTTCTGTGTCCATCGGTACCCGACCTCTACAATCCGTTCGAAGGCCCCATAATCATTGATCCGAAAGTGGTCTACTGGCAGATGAAGATACAGATCTACATGGTCTTTGACCCACCGCTCTTTCTCTAAGCTGCCAACTGTCACAGCCCGGGCAAGGATGTCAAAGAGACTGGGCCATCGGCATGGTGGAGCCAAGGGATAGAGCTTGCTCCAAAGCAGCCGGATCGTGCGGGGCGTATCCTCATCAGGGAGTCGGCGTTCTTTCTGTTCAAACGATGGACTGGTATCGATCACCATAACAGGCCCGCCACAGATCCGTTTCATGATATCCGCCGGCAGGTTGTTGACGAGAGCCCCATCAGCGAGCAGATGGCCCTCCTCGAAGACCGGCGGGAGAATCCCCGGCAAGGCACAACTCGCGCGAATATATCTCCACATCTCCCCTCGTTGATGCACCCGTGCGGCTCCCGTTGTCAAGTCGGTAGACAGGCAAAAATATCGATACGGGAGGTCTTCGATACGGCGTTCGCCAAACATGTGCTGGAGCCTTTCGTCCAATTTGCGGCCGGCCAGACAGGAAACAAACGGGATCGTATAATCGTTCATAGGCCATCGGTCTTTCCAGCATGCCCGGTTCATCTCGAACATGGTCCGGTGGTCGAGCCCCATCGCGTATTGGCCGGCAATCACGGCTCCCATACTCGTCCCCGCGATCGCGTCGATGGCGATGGAGGCTTCTTCCAGCGCGCGGATCGCCCCCAAATGCGCCACACCCCGGATGCCGCCTCCGCCGAGCACGAGCCCGCTGGCGCAAACGGTGAGGAGTCGCACCGTTCGGCGGTACTCTTCCGATCGATGCGCACGCACATGATAGAGCGTGCTCACCTGGCGCGCAGACAGCCATCGATCGCTGTTCATCGGCTGGCGATGCCCCTCTGGATGAACAAGAATCAGTTCGAGAGGCGCGATTGCTGTTTGCCGGGGAGGATCAAACAGCTCAGCTTCCAGCGCGGTGCGTTCCGACGGAGCATGGGCGGAGGCGAGCAGGACAATGAGATCAGCCTGCCGAATGCAGCGTTGTGTCCACGGCGTGCATGTTCGATCGCATTCATACAGCATGAAACGGTAGCGGTCTTCTTGATCATCGAGCCAGCCCCCGAGAGCTGAATGCGCTGCGCTCTCGATGGGGATCTGCGCAATCCCTGTTTCCCCCAACTGTCGATCGACGGTGACGCTGTCGACACGAAGGACCGACCCCAGCTCCATGATGGCTTTGGTAAGCGCCTCGAGGCTTTCCGCGATCAGACGGCTCGACGTGAGTGGCACCAGCGCGATATTGGCGATCGGCGCTCGTGCGCAGAGCGATCGGGATTGGCCGCGCAGGCGGTGAGCGAGCATGCGCATGAGCCGTTCGAGCAACGAGGGATGTGTGTGGATGAGTTGCAAGAACGCTTCACGCGAGAGCTTCAGAAGCTCCGTATCGCGAACGGCGATAACGGTCGCCGAGCGTCGTTCCTGTGTCAGAAGCGCCAATTCTCCCACGACTTCACCTCGCCCGATTTCACCGAGATAGGCATCCATACCTTGTTCGGGAGGCAGACAGGATGAGCCGGGGCACCCTTTCATCGCTCTGAGTCTTCCCCGGACCACGATGTAGAGTTCGTCCCCCTCATCCCCTTCTCGAAACAAGGTCGCCCCGCCCGGAAGCCTGACCTGCTCCATCGCGACAGCCAGGTCCTGTAGGACCGATGGATCGGCATGGCTGAACACGTTGATGCCCGCCAACAAAGACTGCGATTCGTCAGCTGTCATTCGAACCCTCGCTGCTCATCGAGGTCGGCGCATCGCTGGAAGCCGGTACATGATGAATGGCCGAATCATGGAAGATGCTGCTGAAGGAAAAGAACGGAGGCTCGACATCCGAACGCATGGGGCTCTGTCCCGTGAGAAAGAGCGGATAAATTCGGAGGCAGCAACCCGATTGCGTGTATTGTCCCGGTTCTCTCCGAAAGACGCAATCGCTGATGGTCGATCTTCACCAACGAGAAGGGTTGCACGCAGCGAAAGAAAGCCCTGGTCACTCACCTCCGGGCACGAAGTGTGAGCAGGGCTGACGCTCAGCGGATGACGCACCTCGTTTCATGGCTTGTTCGAACATGCTCGCAATCGACGCCAAGGACGACGGGAGGTAGCACGGCAGCCGACAGCACCGCGGAACAGGATGGATTGCACCAGCACACGTCATGGCTGGCTGGCAAGAGAGGAAATCAGTCGTCGGGGCTCTCCAGGGACGGACGAACAAGCAAGGGCGCCGCAATCCACAAAAACAGGAGTCCCGCAAGGATCCAGGTAATTTGGGACAGGACAATCCATACCGCTTCTCTCTCAGGCCACAGCCACGGTCCCATCACGCGACAGAAAGCGCTCGCCACGATCAGCCCACACAGAGGTCCCACGCCGGAAGGGGCATCGAGAACATTGCGACCAGTATGGCCGAGCGTAACCCTAGTCATCATCCCGATCGTCATGACCCCAATGCCGCCAGCCGTCCATGCGTGAAGAGGAAGATACGGTGAAATCGGCCACCACCAACCCAGGCAGGTGAGCACAAAGCCAGCCACCACCCAACTATACCCTATGTACAAGACCCAGAGGAGCGGCTTCCGCCAAATCCCCGGGGTATGCCATCCCCAGAGTCGGCACCCATACACGATTGCCAGCAGTCCGGCGAGCCAGGCCGTCACCGTCGGATGCCCGAGAAACAAATCAGCCAATACGAATGCCAGAAACAATGGGAGTGCGAGACGATCGACCCAGCCGTAGTTTTTTGGCTGAACCGGATACCCTGCCCCGCGCGCGATGAACATCGGAATGACCCGGCGGCCCAGCACCAGAATCAAGGATATCACTGTGTACACACCCAATCGAATCCCCCAGTCGAATCCGGCTTCCCAGAACCCCAGCACAGTGAGATAGCAGAGACCGTTCGCCACAACGAACACCGCCACTTTGGCGACAATCACCAGTTGCGCCTGTTGTCCAGTTCGTACGAGCGGCAAAGCCAACGCCCAACAGATAGCGAACCCAAAACCGAGATCGCACACCGCAGCCATTGCCGGAAGAAGAGCATCGGCCTCCCAAGGCAGGAACCAGGCTATCCGGGCAAACAGCCAGACCGACCAAACCGCCAAAAGCGGCGTCCCGCGCAAGGTCGGAAGATCTGTCCAGTTTCGTACGGCGGTCAGCAGAAATCCGGCAATCACAGCCGAGGTATAGCCAAAGAGCATGACATGGGCATGCCATAACGTGGCCGGGACTGAAACGGCAAGCCATGGACGCTCGAACGTCCACACTGCTGTCCATACCGCCATCGCTACCACCGAGAATCCAGCGGCACTGAGAAAAAAGGGGCGAAACCCCAGCCGTAACCAGGCCGGCACTGCCCGAGATTCCCTGGGACGATCCGCGGTGCCAAGTTGAACCGTCATAGCTCCTTCCCTCGTGTTCGCGTGGCGTGACGGAACTCGAACTCATCCCGTCAAGCGCATGCTGCTAAACGTGGGGTTCCGCACTAGTCACGATCAGCCGGAATGATCGCAACCCGCGCACGGGCGCGCTGAACGAGCGCTCGGCCTATGGCTAGCAGCCCGACCAATGCGCCAATCCATACTGCCTCGCTGATCACGACCATGATGCCCTTCCATGAAAAAAACGGAACAATGCCGATCGGAGACACACGAATCGGCCGCCACGGGAAAAAATACCGGGTGTGATCGAATGGTGCAAAAAACGCGACTCCTAATCCGCCATCGGTCATGGCATCCAGAACACCGTGCGAAGCCGTCACCGCCGAAAAATGCAGCACCAACCGCCACCAGTCCGTAGTCCATCGAGGCAACGAAGGAAAGGCGCAGGCGGCGACCATGACGCCCACGAATCCAGCAAACAACAAGGAATGCGTGAATCCCCGATGCCCCAATGGATGATCGTAAGGAATACCCAGCACAAATCCCACGACATCCAAATCTGGTAGAATCGCACAGATGAGAGAAAAAAGCCAAAAACGCGGCGTCCACCACACCCGAGGCTGATAGACTCCTAATGCGATGGCGACAGCACCGTGACCGAACATCGATGCCATATGCAAAAACCTCCGTTCCCGAACGAACCCATCTTCGCGGACTGGCCTTTCTGCTGTTGACGATCGCGTGGCTTTTGACGCCCTCTGCGCAGGGATGGCCCATGCCTGTCCTCGAGGCACCCCGGCCTTATGCCGGCAATGTCGTCGCAGACGCATGGGATCGGACTTCGTTCTACCTTACCATGTCGGACGGGACCAAATTGGCCGTGGATCTCTATTTGCCGCGAGATCGCACCCCGGATACGCGACTTCCTGCCATCCTGCATCAAACCCGCTATTGGCGGAGCATCGACTACCGTTGGCCGCTCTCGCTCTTCAACGGCGATCGCCCGCGGGGGCTCATGGCGGCCTATGCCGAACGATTCCTGGCGAATGGCTATGCCTGGATCGATGTGGATGTGCGCGGCTCAGGCGCATCGTTCGGCACCCGTCCTTATGCCTATTCGCCCCAGGAAATTCGCGACGGCACGGAGATTGTCGAGTGGATCGTCCGACAACCGTGGTCCAATGGCCGTGTGGGTGCCCTGGGCATTTCGTATAACGGCACGGCAGCCGAATTCCTCCTCCTGAATCACCATCCCGCCGTGAAAGCGGTCGCCCCAATGTTTTCGGCCTTCGACCTGTATCCCGAGATTGTCTTTCCCGGAGGCATCCATCTCGCATGGTTTACCAGCACGTGGACTTGGATCAATCGCCATCTCGATGCCAATGAGTTGCCTTTCGGCGGCTGGGTCAGCCGGTTCTTTCTTCGCGGTGTCCGTCCGGTCGACCAAGATGTCGATCGACGGCTGCTTCGACAGGCCGTGGCGGAGCATGCCGCCAATTGGAACCCGCATCGGGAGGCCGAGGGCCTGATCTTTCGCGACGATCCCCCGCCTTCGCAAATGACCACTTCTATCGACCAGCTCAGCCCGCGGACCTATGCAGAGACCATTCGTCGCACGGAGGTGCCGGTCTACAGCTATTCTGGGTGGTTCGACGGCGGCTATGCCCTGGCCGCCATCAAACGTTATTTGGCCTACCGTAATCCAGGGGATAAGTTGATCATCGGCCCGTGGGATCATGGCGGCAAACGGCGGATCAGTCCCGGCCATTTGGGGCCGGCGACCTTCGACCATGCCGGCGAGCTCCTGAAATTTTTCGACGCGCATCTCAAAGGCATCGACACCGGCATATCTGACGAGCCGCCCATTCATTATTACACGATGGGTCAAGAACAATGGAACGCGACGGATATCTGGCCGCCATCTTCGACCCCGCTTACCCTCTTTCTCTCACCCGACAAGACGCTCACTGACGAGCCACCGTCATCCGCTGCAGCGCCGCTGACCTATCAAATGGATTTGACGACCGGCACCGGCCATCAGACCCGCTGGGATACCCTGATCGGAACATCGCTGACGAACCCCTATCCCGACCGCGCCGAGCGCGATACTCGACTCCTGACGTTCACGTCTTCGCCGTTGGAGGTCGATCTGGAAGTGACCGGGCATCCGGTCGTGACGCTCCGCGTCCGTTCGTCTGCGAGGGATTTGGCGGTCTTTGCTTACTTAGAAGACGTCGATGAGACAGGACGAGTGACCTATGTCACGGAAGGCATGCTCAGAGCCCTGCACCGTCGTCTGCACGATCCGCCAGCCGATTGGATCCCGGGCGTGCCGTATCGGACCTACCTGCGGAAGGACGCCCAGCCGATGGAGCCAGACATCCCTGCCACCCTAGTCTTCGATCTTTTGCCGACTTCGTATGAATTCAAGCGGCATCACCGCATTCGGCTGGCCCTTGCCGGAGCCGACCGCGATCATTTTGCCCCAGTGTCCGAGAATCCGCCCACCATCGTGATCCTGCCATCATCGAGCCTGCGTTTGCCGATCATCCGGGCAAGAGATGAAGATTCGCCATCATTGCACAACAAGGACTTACGATGATCGCCGTTCATAAACACGTTCTGTGGATAACGTTGTGCATAACGCCAGATCCGATCGACGAGAACGCTCATCGAACGAGGATCACGAGCAGCATGCCCAAACATTGGGCATTGTGACGGCCCCGCTCTCGACCACAAGATTTTGTGATGTTGCTTTCACGTAGGTTTTTTTACGCCATTCTCAAAGACGGCCGCGACATGCAAACAAGATCGTTATCCCAGCGCTGCCCATGTCAGATAACATCCGAACCCGATGGCCACCAGCGCGGTACTCATTCGCAGCGACCGATGCCATGTCGAGAATAGCCTGTGCTGAAAAGCAAACGGAAGGCTCATCAGCGCGCTCATCGCCAGCATCCCGCCGATCGAGCCGATTCCGAAGACGATCATGTACACCAACCCCAGCCACACCGTCGGCATGCTCGCCATCACCATCACGCTCAAGGCCGCACTGCCTGCCATGCCATGGACAATCCCCACCAAGAGGGCCTGCATACACGTACCTTCCCCATGATGGTGGACGGGGACTTCATGCCCGTGAAGATGAAAATGTCGATGGATATGCTGACCATGACGATGCACATGATGATGCACGATCACAGGTCGACGGACGACCCGCCAGAGCAATCGTCCCCCCAAGACGATGATCATGATCCCGACCAAGCCCTCCATCCCCACCGCCCAGGATGGTGGGATAGCGAGATCCAGTATCAGCACGGTCCCGCCTACCAGTCCGAGCGCGAGCGTATGGCCGGCGCCCCACCAAAAGCCGAGCCAGGAGGCGTCCCGCACGCTCTCCGACTCGGCCGCGAACGTACTCATCGCCACAAGATGGTCCGGATCAAAGGCATGGCTCATGCCCATCGTGAGCCCTAGGATCAAAGCCATGAGGATCGTCGTGTCCATGGTTCCTCTGACCAGATGGAGTTCACCGAATATCTATCGCGCTCGTGATTTGGGCACGATCAGGGCAATGCCGTCACGGACCGTGAGCATCACGGTATCGACCCGCGGGTCGTGGCGGACCACGCGGTTGAATTCCTGAATGGCGGCAGTCGTGGCATCTGGCGGCGGATGACGGACCACCTCTCCATTCCACAAGACATTGTCCGCGACAATGACCCCGCGATCGCTCAACAGATCCATGGCACGCTGAAAGTACTTGACATAATTGACCTTGTCCGCGTCGATGAACACCACATCGAAGGGACCGGCCAAACCGGACATGGTCTCCAGGGCTGGCCCTAAACGAAGATCGATTTTGCTGCCTACGGGACTTTCGGCAAAAAACCGTCTCGCCAACGCTGTGGCCACAGGATCGATGTCGCAGGTCACGACTGCTCCGCCCGGCGGCAGGACTTCCGCAAAACACAAGGCGCTATAGCCGGTGAACGTCCCGATGTCCAACACGCGCATGGCCGACACCATTCGTGCGAGGATTTTGAGAAACGCACCTTCCAATGGGCCGACGCACATCTGCGGACAGTCCATCGTGCGAAAGGTTTCTTCTCGCAGCCGCCGACAAATCTCGGACTCTGGCATGGAATGCGTTTCGGCATATGCTTCGAGCTCGGGAGGAACGAGCGTTTTCATAGGGGTTGCGTTCTCGGGTTCCGACCGATACGCGGTCGTGCGCCCCATTCTCCCTGGTCTACACGGTCCCGTGCAAGCCCTTCCCTGGACTCGTTGCCAAGGCATGGGGCGTTCTCGTACAGTGACGTGTTGTTGATTTTTCGCGTGCGATTCCGATTGGAGGCGAAGACTCTATGACGCTTACACCATGGGAACGACTGAAGACGACGCTCCGCGACATTCATCATCTCAAAGATGCGGCAGCTGTGCTGTCCTGGGACCAAGAAACGTACATGCCGCCAGGTGCCAGCCACGCACGAGCCGAGCACCTCGCGACACTCCAGACCGTCGCCCATCGACAATTCGTCTCTCCTGAGATGGAAGAGCTCTTGGCCACCTGGCTGGACCCTGAAACCGGTCAGCTGTCTCGAGAAGCGGCCCACACCCTCGATGCTCCTGCACAGGCGTTGCTACGCGAGACCTGGCGGGATTTTCACCGGGCCAAAAAGTTGCCCTCGTCTTTCGTGACGCGCCTGGAGCGCGAAGTCTCCCTTGCGCAACACGTCTGGGCCGAAGCGAAACGGACGAACGATTTTCCGCTGTTTCTCCCGCATCTCCGGACGTTGATCGCGTTAAAGTTAGAAGAGGCCGCCTATCTCGGCTATCGGGACTCGCCCTACGATGCCCTGCTGGACACGTATGAACCCGGCATGACCGAGGCCGAAGTTTCTCGTCTGTTTGCTGCACTGCGACCGCCGCTCATGACGCTGTTAGAACAGGTGCTGGCCTCTCCGGTTCGACCCGATCCGTCCATCATCGTCGGTCCTTTCGAGGCTTCGAAACAATTGGCATTTGGCAGAATGGTGCTGGAATGCATGGGGTACGATTTCCGCTGCGGGCGATTGGACCTCTCTGCGCATCCGTTCACGACGTCCTTTCATCCCACGGACGTCCGCGTGACGACTCGGGTCGATGAACACGATCTGTTTTCCTGCCTGTTCGGTTGCATTCACGAGGGAGGACATGCACTCTACGATCAAGGGCTGCCGGTGGAGCATTATGGCACCCCCTTAGCCGAACCCATCTCGCTCGGCATCCACGAAAGCCAATCCCGGCTGTGGGAAAACTGCGTCGGGCGATCGCGTCCATTTTGGCGACATTTCTATCCTCGGTTACAGACGTATTTCCCAGACCAGCTCAAGGCCGTCTCGTTGGATGAGTTCTATGCCGTCATGAATCGGGTCTGTCCGTCGCTCATTCGGGTGGAAGCCGATGAGCTGACGTATAACCTCCATATCATGCTGCGATTCGAGCTCGAACGCGATCTGCTCAAAGGAGAGATTCCAGTCGAAGAGCTTCCCGCCGTATGGAACCAGAAAATGGACGACTATCTCGGCATCAGACCGCAAAAGGATTCCGAAGGCGTGTTGCAGGATGTGCATTGGTCGATGGGAGCCTTTGGGTACTTTCCCACCTATACACTGGGCAATCTCTATGCCGCCATGTTGTATGAACAAGCCTGTCGTGAGATCCCGGATTGGAACGAACACGTAGTCCACGGCGACTTGCTGCCGCTCAAAGCCTGGCTCAACCGACACGTCCATCGATGGGGCCGGCAATACCCCGCCCACGATCTGATCCAGCGCATCACCGGGCAATCGCCGACCCCTGGACCTTTCCTGCGATATTTGACGAAAAAATTCGGGGACTTGTACGGCATTCCGATACCTTCGGAATTCAGCCAGGAATCCTCGATACCCGCTTGACCTTTTGCTCTTCACAAACCGTGTTCCACCCTTGACCCTCCGGAAATCCGGTTCGTAGGCTGCTCACCATCACCAATTTTCATCCACCATTTACTCAGGAGGGTTCCCATGTCTCGCATTGCTGCTAAACCTGTTCGTGCCGTGTTACTCATCGTCTTTACATTTGGCCTGCTTTATGGAGGCTCGTTTGCCGGGGCCGAGGCAGTCAAACTCGACCTCAATACCGCCACTGTCGAGCAATTGGAAACGCTGAAGGGGATCGGACCGGAACTCGCCCAACGCATCGTGGCCTATCGGAACGACCACGGCCCTTTTCGGAGCATCGATGATTTGATCAAGGTGAAAGGCATCGGAGCACGCAAGTTGGCGGCCATCCAGCACCTCTTAATGGTGAACACGGCCGAGCCCATTTCTGCTGCTCCATCGCGAGCGAATCAGTGAGGAACAGCCGGTTCTGAGCGGATGCGCTGCATGGTCTCGAGGGTCATGCAGCGCAGATCCGTTGCATGCCGAGGAGGGAACGCGGTCGCACGCGGGATCGCGAGCACGTCTGTTGTCGTGTTATGCTGCCAGCGATCGATGGCCTTTTTTCGTTGGACAGACGGGTTGGCATAGCCTGCTTCTCGACCGGGAACGACACAGGCAGTATCGCTATGCCCTCCGATCCCGAGCCGAGCGCAGGAATCGATTCGACATTTGATCACTCTTTCCGTGAGCCAAACAAGCGATGTTCCGCGGCAGTGTACATGGCGGATAACGCAGGATTCCTCAATTTTCGCTCGACGGAAATCGCATAAAACGACGTGAGCAGCGAATCCATTTCTCCGACGGGCTCGAGATGATATTGTCGACGGATTTCCTTCTCGATGATGGTATGCACGGGGATGATGCCTCGCCCATCCTGACCGAACGACATGAGCAGTGCACTGTCCTCGAACTCACCCACCACAGAGGGTTCGAGATTCTTTTCGTCAAACCAGTCTTCGATGGCTCGGCGCAAATAAGTATTCAAGGTCGGTAACAGAAACGGCGCACCCTGAAGGGATTCCGGAAAGTTCTTCCGATACCGCCGGGCCATGGCCGGAACTGCCAATAAGGTCACTCCGCTTTGGCCCAGCAAATGGCAGTGCGTGTGCGATTTGAAGGTGGGAAAGGGCGGCGTATCGGTCAGCACGACATCGAGGGAATGTGCAGCCAAATCGCTCAACAAACGCTGGGGTTCGCTCTCGTAGCAGACGAGACGAATCGGATAGTCGAATTCCATAAGCGGCTCGAGCAGCAAGTACGCGATGAGCTTTGGCACGACATCCGCAATCCCCACCTTGAGCCGAATCGGACGACCGGTCGGTTGGCCTTTCAGGAGGCTTTGGAATTCTTGGCTCAATTCGAACATATCTTCGGCGTACCGATACACCAGCTTCCCGACTTCCGTGAGCACCAGTCTGCGACCCTCGCGCTGAAAGAGCTTTTCATTCAGTGATTGCTCCAGAATCTTCAGTTGCGCACTGACTGTGGGTTGCGCCAGGCGCAGCCGTTTGCATGCGCGCAAAATACTCCCTTCACGCGCCACCATCCAAAAATAAAAGAGATGATTAAAATTGATCCATTGCATAAATGAGGTTTTTTCTATAAAACATATAGAAATTATTTGGATTGTCTAAGTTTGGAGTATCGTTTTACAATCAATCGGCATTATAAATAATGAAATGAATTAAATCTAGAATTTGAATTAGATTGTTTTTTCCGCATCGAAATAGAAAGCTATCGATTATTCATTAGATTTGAACCATCCGAGCAGAGCGGTGATCGCCACGCGAACGACGATGCGACACGAATCCGACCATCACTTCCAGAGCTCCGCAGGAACGCGATGCGCACGTTGGTTCGCGGGTGGGATCGTCCTGCTTCTCGCTGGCTGCTTATCGCCCATTGCCCTCAAGAAAACGATTACGGCTTATGATCAGACGGTGATAGAAGCGCAAATGGAGCAGCTTCTCCTCAACATCGCGCGGGTTCGCCATCACCATCCCACGCATTTCACGGCCATTTCCAACGTGGCGGCGACCTTCGATTTCCGGGTCAATGCTGGGGCCACTCCGCCCCTCGGAGGTTTGCAAGGGGGCGTGGAACTCTCCCCGATCTTCGGAGGGAGTTTTGCCGAAAGTCCGACGATCAGCATCTATCCGGTCGAAGGAGAGGAATTCACTAAGCGCTTGTTGTCCCCGTTGGATGAAATCAAATTTTATTTTTTGGCCAGGCAGGGCTCCGATCTCGGCATGCTGCTGCGTTTGCTTACCCAAGCCATCCGACTGATCGATCATCATGGCGATCAGCTTCTGCCTTACGAACCCGAACATCCTGCCAGCTACATAGCCGTGCGACAACGGTTGGGCCATCTGGCCAGCTTGAATGCGCAACATGTGCTGTCCATTCAACCTCTCACCTTCGAGCGTTCGTGGCGACTGGCCCTCTCTTCGGATCAGGCCTTCCAGGCGTTGGAAGCAGGATACGAAGTGGATTATCTCGCGGAACAGCAACATTATGCGCTACGGAAAAACGTCGTAGGGCGGGTCTGATCACCAACTATGACCCCCAAACGCTGTCCGATCACGAACGAGCCGAATTGCATCATCGGGCGAACCGATGGCCGCTTCAGGAAATTTTCGTCGACATTCGACCGGGATTCCCCGGAGGCGACTTCCCCTTTACGGGCACCCTGAAACTTCGTAGCTTTGTCGGTATTCTCGAATTTCTCGGCCGGGGCATTGCCGAAGAACCCGAATATCATGTCGATCTGGATCCCCGTACATCGCCCCTGGCACGGAATCCGGCAAAGACGCTCGACATTCATGAATCCCTCCATCCGCCGGAGGATGCCTTGTTGTCGGTGTCGTACAATCATCATCACTACTGGATTGCCCGTGACAACGAACATTGGAACGAGGAAGTCTTTCGCTTGCTGTACCAAATATTTCAGCTGACGAGCACCGAATCCTCGAAACCGTTGGTGCCGACCATCACCATCGCTAAATGAGAAACCAAAGAGCATCGACGAGACTCCTGCTGAAATACCCTAGGCAACAGCCGACGAGGCCATCGACTGGAATGCTGCAACCGTCCACCTTTGTCCGAAAGGAGAGACGCAATGGAACACATGATGCATGAACTCTCGCGGGTTCTGGGATCGCAAATTCCCAGCCTCCTCGGGGCGATGCTGCTCTTGATCATGGGATGGACGCTGGCCCATATCCTCGCCAGCATGGGGCGCCGACTCGTTCATCAAACCTCGCTGGATATGCGCGTGGCCGGATGGCTGTTTCCCGGCGAGCCGACAAGAGCTCACGCCGTTCAGCAATGGGTAGGCAACATCTTGTTCTACCTGGTCATGTTGCTCGTGCTCATGGGGGTCCTGCAGATCCTTCAACTGACCCAGGTGAACGAGCCTTTGACCAGGCTGCTGGGCCAAGTGTTTGAATTTCTGCCGCGACTGTTCAGTGCCGCCATTCTCGCAGGTGTGGCCTGGGCCTTGGCCACGATCCTTCGCCTGACCGTTGTGAAGACGTTGACGAGCATGCGCTTCGACGAGCGCTTTCAAGATCAGACCGCCGTACCCGTCGAAGGCGGCTGGCCTCTCTCTCGGACCATCGGGGAAACGATCTATTGGCTCGTTTTTCTCTTGTTCCTGCCCGCAATTCTTGGAGCCTTGGCGATCGAAGGGTTGTTGGAACCTGTCAAGGATATGACGAATGCCATTCTCCAATTTCTTCCTAATCTCTTCGCGGCGGGATTGATTTTAGCCATTGGATGGGTCATGGCCCGGATGATTCAACGCATCGTGACCAATATGCTCGGAGCAGTGGGAACCGATCAGTTTGCTGAACGCGCAGGACTGGACCGCATGCTCGGGGAATACCGCCTCTCGCAGATGATCGGTATTTTACTGTACGTGTTGATTCTTATTCCTGTGCTGATCGGGGCATTGAACGCGCTCCAACTGGAAGCCATTACCACCCCGGCCAGCAATATGCTCGAAACCATGTTGGGCATGGTCCCGGATCTTGTCGGTGCCGGACTGATCGTCTTCGTAGCGTATGCGATCGGACGCGTCGTCGCGACCTTGGTGAGCCGTCTCCTCGCCGGTATCGGATTCGATGCCGTGCTCGTTCGCCTAGGCTTGGCTCAAGAACAGGCGGCAGGGCTTCCGACGTCTCCTTCTTCGCTCGTGGGGACTTTGCTCTTCGTGGCCGTGATGTTGTTTGCTTCCGTCGAAGCCGCCGATACGCTCGGCTTGGAGCAATTGGCCGATTTGATCGCAGGATTTACCGTATGGGCCGGCCATATCCTCTTGGGACTGGTAATCTTAGGCATCGGTCTCTTCTTTGCCAATCTGGCATCCACGACCATCCGGGCCAGCGGAGCCGCTCAAGCATCATTGATGGCCATGATTGCTCGTTTCACCATCATCGTTCTCGCCACAGCCATGGCGCTGCGACAGATGGGACTTGCAGATGAGATCGTCAATCTAGCTTTCGGATTGACGTTGGGGGCCTTCGCCATTGCCTTTGCCTTAGCCGTAGGATTAGGTGGCAAAGATATCGTGGCGCAGGAGCTCCGCAACTGGCTTGAATCGACTAAACGTCGGGAGTCGTGACAGTGGTCCAATGTTTTCTCACGAGGTTCTCATGGTACGAGCGCCGAAAGATGAGGCGAAGGGCAAAGGAGAGAGAACGGGATACATACAGGCATCGTGGAGCGCCTTTCGCGCTAAGATCCTGAGAAACGAATCTGGAACGTGTCTATGATATATTGAGCCCACGGACATGATTCCAGGAAGGCCGTGTATGACCGCTTCTTCAGGGACGGAGGGAAAATGGACATTGCACTGACCTTGGTCGGAACGGTGATTGTGCTTGCCGTCGTGGCGACGCTTCTGGATTGGATCATTTTCAGGAGACCTGCTGGTCGAAACCAGAACCGCGACAGCGAAAAGCTTGGTGACCGCCATCGAGAGCGGCCAGCTACGGGAAACCTGTTGAGTAACCCAGAGCGGTTTCTCCCGCCAGATTCTGAGTGCGCTCGGCCTCACACCGGCTCCTCGGTACCGCAGGGAGATTCACAGCCATGATTCATAGATCGTCACAACCCGACCCGTCAAAGAACGGTCATTGCCGGATCGACGGGCCTCTCAATTCATTTCAGCAATAAGGAGGACATCATCATGGAAGTGCTGACGTTACTCATCGCGGTGGTGGCATTGGTCGTGGCCGTCATGGCCTTTCAGAAAGCCGGAGGCGGGATCCAAGATCTCCGAAGACAGCTCGATGAACTCAGCAAAAAAAGCGAACAAGCGACCAGAGGAGCCAGGGAAACCGCTGCCGATGTGCTCGATCGCCTGGAAAGCCTGATCCGCGGCCAAAGCAAAGCCCAGCCCCAGGAGGCCGAACAGACGAAACCTGAAGAACCCCTGACGCAATCGGAAGACAAACGAGACAAACCGGAGGAGAAACCATGAAACTTTGGCTGTGGCTTCTGACCTTTGTTCTCGGTGTCGCTGTCGGTGCCTCCTGGCCGATCTTGGAAAAACGCTATTTCGGGCCCTATCTGCCGCCTTTCCTGAAAAGCCAAGTCCATGCGGTATCCGGCACAGTCGTGCGGAAGCAACGCGACCCTGATCGGCTACTGCTGACCGTATCGACCGAACTTGGCACCACGTTGGCGACCTTCAAAGAGAAGGTCGCCGAGGTGGATCTGCTCATCGAGGAAGGCGATGAGATTGCCTTTGATTTGCCTCGATACGAGCCGTTCGTGCACGATCCCGAGATTCTGCGCGTGACGAAACAAGCTGGAGGATCTCCCTCTTCCAGGAGTGGGAAATCTCTGCCGGCCGAAACACCCGAACCTTTTTACACTACGCCGAGCTCGGAAACGGGGACTATTGCTCCACCGGAATCTTCGGAATCCGTACCTACCCAATAAGGCGGATCGTGCGGCCGGATCGACATCATCAGCCAAATAGATTTTCACCGGAACATGAACAGCGAAAGCATCGGGCAGCAAAGACAGCGGGCAAAACATGAACATTCGAAAAAGTCTTGAACCACACAGCACGACGAATCTCTGCCAGATCTGGCTCGTGATCGGATGGATCGTTTGCGCAACGCCGATCCTCGGCTGTGCCGTCGGAAACAATCTTCCCGGCCCGGCTTCGCCGACCGCGATCGAGCAAATGCTGATGGGACAAGCCGTGGAATCCAGTCTGTCCGCATGGGAAGCCACGCAATTCCCCATCGACACCGGTACAGCGTTGTATTTGCAGACAAGCGGCATTCCACAGTATCAAGCCTTTATCAAACATCATGTCGCCAAATGGCTCGGCGAGAAAGGGTATCGGATCGTCGAAACCCCTTCAGAAGCCAGCTATTCCGTGACTATTCTCGTCGAGACACTAGGTGTGGAACAGGCCGTGTCGTTTTTGGGGATGCCGCCTGTCCAGAGCGTCTTGCTCCCATTCGCGCTTCCGGAGCTCACGCTCTTCAAGGCGCAATACCAAACAGGATATGCGCGATTCCGGCTGGATGTCTTTAAAACGAAGACAGGCCAATTCGTCCATTCGACACCTTGGCAGCATGGCGATAGCTATTATTATCACTTTACGGTTCTCTTTTTTATTCCCTTTCATACCACGAGTTTAAGCGATCCTCCGTAACAAGGAGGACCGACGCCGTTGTGCCACATGCCGAGAGCCTTCGACCTCGAGCCATGTATCCGTCACACCTCATTCAGGACCGCACCGGTCAAGCACCCACGATCAGCGGTCATTGTGCGCCATCGCGTAGGAACGGGAATCAACCGCCCACATGTCGCAGCCACGCATTTATGCTCTGCTTCCTCTTTTCCCGAAGTCGGCAATGCGGGTGAACACTGGCGCACGCATCCTTGTGTGGATTTTGGTAGGACTGGTAGTGCTCCTCCTGGGCATGACATGGTCCCTGACCCTCTTCGCCGACAGCGGGCTCGTCAAGGATCTCGTCATGACGGTCGCCAGCGAGACCTTGTCGGCACCTGTCACCCTAGCGCGACTGACGATTCAGATCCTGCCTGCCCCATCCATCCATGTGCAGCATCTGACGATTCATGATCCTTCGACCGAAGCCCCTGTAATCCGAATTCTCGATTTCGATGGACGCATCGACCTGGCATCGCTGTTGCGCGGAGAACTCATCATGGACAGTATCGCTGTCGATCACCCATCCGTGACCTTGCGACGCAATGCGCAAGGGGCATGGATGCTTCCGCTGAGCCTCGGCGAAGCACCGTCCGGCGGTGCCAATGTGTACGCTGTTAGCGGTATCCGCAGACTCCGCATGGAAAACGGAACCGTGATGTTGGAAGACGAAGCCTGGCCCGGTGAGCACGAGCGCCTGAGCATCTCCGACATCGCCCTGGACCTGCAGCATTTTGGACCATCGCCCTGGACCTATGATCTGCGAGTATCGGCTCGACTGATTACGCCGCGATCGGAAGGCGCATTGGCATTGCGAGGTCATCTGAACGAGCGCTCGGTTCACAATGGGGAATCCGCCGTTGAAGGCGAGGGGAACAAGGTGTCGGCACTTCAATTTCACGGCGAAATCCGAACCACCCATCTCGATCTCTCCGCGGTCCTGAAAAGTCTTGCTTCCATGCCCCTTCCTCCCACCTGGCATGCCATGGCCACGCTCCGCTCAAGCCTGGACCTGGTGCCGGGACCGTCGGGGCTCATGCTCGCGTTCTCCGATATCACTGGCCAAATCAACGACATCGCATTGACCGGCAAGGGCCATCTCGATGGCATCATGACGACCGATCCCGGAATGTTGGCGACGATCTCGCTCATGCCCTGTCGAATCCAGCAACTCCGCGCCCTGATCCCCGACACCGTGTGGAGCTCAGAGGTGCAACATATTCTGGCCCAGCATCCGTTCGATGGAGAATTAGAGCGTGTGGATGTGACATGGTCGGGGTTATTGTCCGATCCAGAGCAGCACATGTTCCAAGGCTTCCTTCGACTGCGAGATGGCTCGTTCGTGATCGATCCGGAACTCCCGGTGCTTGCCGACATCCAGGGATCCGTGCGTTTCGATTCTCAACACCTCCTTATCGAACACCTGGAGGCACGGTATGGCCAATCCCATCTCGAAACGGACCATGCCCTCCTGAAGCTGCAAGCCGATGCTCCGCATCTCGCCATGACCGCTCGTTCTCGACTCGCGGCCGAGGACGTCGTCAAGACTCTGAAGACTGTGCCGGTCCCAACGGCAATCCAGTCAGTGGTGAAGACCGTCGACACAGCCGACGGACAGTTTCACGTTGAATTCGAGCTGACCGGTCCGATGAACGATCCGCAGGCGCTCGCGCTCCCCAAATGGGATCTGACCGTGGAGGACCTGAAAGTTCGCCTCCAGGACATCGACGTCCCGTTTGGCGCACGCTCCGGACATCTCCAAGCCGATGGACCGCGGATCCTGATCCACGACGTGGCTGGCTGGATCGGCGACAGCACCGTTGACGTATCGGGCACACTTCGCTTAGACGATCATGTATTCGTCGAAACGTCCGCGCTCCGCGGCGTCTTGACTGCAGAAACGCTGGAAGCGCTGTGGGCCGAGCGGGTCGGGAAAGACGGGCTCTTCTATGGCCCGATGGAATGGGCGGCCTCGGTCACCGGTCCGCTCGCTGCGCCCACGATCGAAGGACGTGTCGATCTCTCGGCGCTCGCCGTCCAGATCGAAGGCCTACTCGAGAAACCGGCCGGCGTTCCCGCCTGGCTCACGATTCCGGATGCCCGATACCAAGACGGAGCACTCGCTCTTCACCAGGGCATCCTCGAGATTCCCCCCTTCCAGATCGAAGCAGATGGCCGGATGTCCCTTCAGGATCCGTTGACCCTGACGCTGACCGTTCGAACTCCTACCGAATCGGCACATATTGTGCCGGAGGGTCTCGTCCTCGGACATCCGGCATTCACTCCCGATATTCTCGACTTGAATCTGTTCATCACCGGACAGGGAAAGGAATGGACCGCTTGGGACATTCATGGATTTATCGGACTGCGCGGTATTCCCGCTTCTACGGCTCCCGACGAATTCCAATCCCCCTACGAACTGTCCCTCAATTGGATGCAGACGGAGCGTCATATCGATCTTCGTCTGCGAATGACGGACCTTCCGGCGACCGCCCTGTTTGCGCTTGCCGAGGCCCCAGAGCCGCCCTTGACCGGACTCGTCACGATGCATGGATCCCTCGGCATACCATTCCAGAATGGATCGCCGGTTATGCGCTCGCTCGCCGGCCAGGGTGGACTTCAAGTCACGCAGGGCCGGATCTTTCATGTTCCTCTGATCACCAAGGTCCTCGGCATCTTAAATCTTCCGCACGTCCTAGCAGGAAAGGTCGACGTGCTCTCCGATGGCATGCCGTTCGAGAGCCTGACCGCCACCTGGTCGCTCACCGACGGCGTGCTCGAAACGCGCGATGTCATCCTGAAAAGCCCAGTCCTGCATGCCACCGCTGCAGGGACGTTCGATGTGCCGAGTCGGCAGGTGAACGGTATTGTCGCCGTCAGCCCCTTTGGCGCGTACACGAATCTGCTCAAACAGCTGCCGCTGTTCGGCACGCTCTTTCGTGGCGAGCGCAAGGGATTGGCGACAGCCCTGTTCGAGGTCAAGGGTCCGATTGCAGAGCCCGATGTTCGCTATCTTCCTCTGCAGTCGATCACGGAAGGCCTTGCATCGATCGTCACGCTGCCGTTAGATCTTCTGATGAACATCATTCCTCGAGAACAGCTCCTCGACTCGCCGCAGCACGATCAACCTGCATCTGCTGGGCAGCCCTAGTCATCTCATAATGAACATGGCCCAATGAAGCGACGATCAACGAGCATTCACGATGATGCGATCGCATGCAGGGGCAAGGCCGAATTCTTGCTCTGTAGGAGAAACCGATATTGCGCAGAGTATCGGCAATCATGATATGGTGACGAGGCGCATGTTCATGCAACTCGTGGCCATTCTTCATGCACACATGGCCCACCCTCTTTGAGAGATTATGATGGAAAAGCAGAAGGATCCGAGATGGCTGTTTCAATGCATCGGGCGAACGGTAGCGTTCGCCAGTATCCTATGGCTAACGATGATCGGCCTGATGAGCGGACTTCCCGCATACGGCGCCGAAGATCCGCTGTTACAGGATCTGCCTCATACCAAGCCGTTTACCGGCGATCTGGCCGAGATGAAGCGGCGCCACATGATTCGGGTCTTGGTGAGCTACAGCAAAACCAATTTTTTTATCGTGAAAGGCCAGCCGCACGGATTCGAGTACGAGTTGTTGCAACAATTCGGAAAATTTGTGAACAAAGGCGTCTCTCGGAAACATCTCAAGACCAGAATCATTTTCATTCCGACGCCTTTCGAGGAGCTGCTTCCCCGACTGATCGACGGGTCTGGCGATATTGCGGCAGCCGGATTGACCATCACCCCGGAACGGCAAAAAGTGGTCGCGTTCACGCGACCCTATATTCCCAACGTCAACGAAATTCTGGTGACCTACAAAAAGGCTTCACCCGTCACCAAGTTGGACGATTTGGCCGGGCGCACGGTGTACCACATTGCCGGGGGAAGTTATGGGGAGCATCTCGACACGATCAATGCCACTTTCCGCCGACGTGGTCTGTCGCCTATCCGCCACGTCCCTGCAAGCGACTATCTCGCCACGGAGGACCTTCTGGAACTGACCAATGCCGGAGTGATTCCCTACATGGTGGCGGATCAACATCTGGCCGAACTCTGGTCCGGTGTGCACCGCCAGCTCGTCGTCCGCAAGGATCTGGTCATCCACAAAGGCGGGCAAATCGCCTGGGCTGTGCGAAAAACGAATCCCGAGCTCTTACAGGCATTGAACCGTTTCATCGCCAAGCACAAAAAAGGCACCCTGATCGGCAATGTGCTGTTCAAACGGTATTATCAAAACCGCAAATGGATCACGAATCCTCTGGAAGAACAGGAACGCCGCAAATTGGACAGATTCATGGCCTACTTTAAAAAATACGGACAGCGGTACGGGTTCGACTGGCTGGCCCTGGCAGCCCAGGCCTATCAAGAATCGGGTCTGGATCCGAATCGCAAGAGTCCGCGCGGAGCCGTAGGTCTTATGCAAATTCTTCCGGAGACTGCCGCTAATCCCCCGATCAATATTCCCAACATTCATCATATCGAACAGAACATCCATGCCGGCGTCAAATATTTGGCCCATCTTCGGGACACCTATTTTTCATCGCCGGAACTGACCCCGACCGAGCGGCTGAATTTTTCGTTTGCGGCCTATAACGCAGGCCCCAACAAGATTCAGCGTGTCCGTCGCAAAGCTCCCAAAATGGGACTGAATCCAAATAAATGGTTTTACCATGTCGAGCAGGCGGCCCTGCGATATATCGGTTCCGAACCCGTGCGCTACGTCGCCAATATTCATAAGTATTATGTCGCGTATACGCTCGTTTCGAAGACGCTGGCACAAAAAGATCGAGAATTACAGCGATTTCCATCTAAATCCCGCAAATGAGGCCCATCGCGACTCTCTGGAGACGACGTCAACCTCACCGGGCTTCGGCTCGGCGGGCGATGTGCACTCGCGTCAAATGCGATGGTGGAATATGACCAGAACCATCTTGGCAAAGGAGTGAGCTTCATTGGATAAACTCTTGGACACCCTCGAAAACGATCCGCTGTGGTACAAAGACGCCATTCTTTACGAGGTCCATGTCCGGGCCTTCTTCGATAGCAACAACGACGGGGTCGGCGATTTTCGCGGCCTCACACAGAAATTGGATTATCTCCAAGACCTCGGCGTCACCGCTATCTGGTTGCTGCCGTTTTGCGCCTCGCCGCTGCGCGACGACGGGTACGACATTTCCGATTATACCAATGTCCATCCGTCGTACGGCACGCGTCGCGACGTCCAAATGTTCATTCGGGAAGCGCATCGGCGAGGACTGCGCGTTATCACTGAATTGGTCGTCAATCATACCTCGGATCAGCATCCCTGGTTTCAACGGGCGCGGACCTCGCCACCGGACAGCAAATGGCGAAACTTTTACGTCTGGAGCAAAACCGGGGAAGAATACAAGGACGCCCGCATTATTTTCAAAGACACGGAACATTCCAATTGGACATGGGATCCGGTCGCCAAAGCGTATTACTGGCATCGCTTTTTCTCCCATCAACCGGACCTGAACTACGACAACCCTGATGTCCAACAGGCTGTCTTCGAGGTGCTCGACTTCTGGTTGTCGATGGGCGTAGACGGCTTGCGTCTCGATGCCGTGCCGTACCTGTTCGAACGGGAAGGCACCAATTGCGAGAATCTACCGGAAACCCATGCCTTCCTCAAAAAGCTCCGGCAGTACGTGGATGACAAATATCGCAATCGCATGCTCTTGGCGGAAGCGAATCAATGGCCGGAGGATGCCGCGGCCTACTTTGGGAACGGGGATGAATGCCACATGAACTACCATTTTCCGTTGATGCCGCGGATGTTCATGGCCATTCAAATGGAAGATCGGTTCCCGATTATCGATATTTTGAGTCAAACGCCGCCGATCCCTGAAACGTGTCAATGGGCCTTGTTCCTGCGCAATCACGATGAATTGACGCTGGAAATGGTGACCGATGAAGAGCGCGATTACATGTATCGGGTCTTCGCCCGCGATCGCCAGGCCCGAATCAATCTCGGCATTCGACGTCGGCTGGCCCCGCTGCTGGGCAATGACTACAACAAAATCAAGCTCATCAACAGCCTGCTCTTTTCCATGCCGGGAACCCCCATCATTTATTACGGGGAGGAAATCGGCATGGGCGACAATTATTACCTCGGCGACCGCAATGGAGTCCGTACGCCCATGCAATGGAGCGGCGACCGCAATGCCGGATTTTCCCGGGCCAATCCCCAAAAGCTATATCTGCCGGTCATTATCGATCCTGAATATCATTATGAGGCCATCAACGTCGAACTGCAGCAAAACAATCCCCAATCGCTCCTCTGGTGGATGAAGCGCATGATTTCGCTGCGCAAACAATTCAAGGTCTTCGGACGGGGCACACTCGAGTTTCTTCATCCGTCCAATCGCAAAGTGCTCGTCTATCTGCGCCGGTACGAGGATGAAATCGTGCTGGTCGCGGCCAATCTCTCCCGCTATCCCCAATGCGTGGAATTGGATCTAGCTCAATTCAAAGGCATGGTCCCTCGCTCCATCTTCGGCCACATTCGCTTTCCGCCCATCGGCGAGTTGCCGTATTTTCTGACGTTGAGCGGCCATACTTTTTATTGGTTTCAGTTGGAAGCGCCGGTCAGTCCGCTGGGCGAGGAACGTCCTGTCTCGTTGACCGAGCTTCCCGCGCTCACGATTACCAGGGATTGGTCCTCGCTGATCCTCCGTCGCGAAAAAAGCCGGTTGGAAGCCATTCTCCCGGCGTACATCAAAGCCCGTCGATGGTTCGGAGGCAAGGCGCGCATCCTTCAACAGGTCACGATCGCCGATGCTCTCCCGGTGCCTCAAGAAGACCCGATCGTGGTGTTGTCTTGGATCACCGTGGAATACACGGAAGGCGAACCCGAAACCTATTTCCTGCCGTTTCGGTATCTCACCATCGAAGAAGCCCAACCCTTGGCGGACACTCCGGCTTTGATCGCCGAAGTGAAATACAAGCAGAAGGGTGAAGAACACCTGGGGCTCCTCTGCGACGCAATCTGGACGCCGATTTTCCTCCAATATCTGCTCGACAGCATGATTAGAAATCGGCGCGTTCGCGGTCCGCACGGTACGTTTCTGGCCTCCTCCTTACGGGAGTTTCGCCGCCAGCTCATCATGGAACGGCCCCACCTCGTTCCCACGATTCTCCGGGGCGAACAGAGCAACACCTCGGTCATGTACGGCAGGGCCTTCATACTCAAGCTCTTCCGCAAGGTGGAAGTCGGGATCAATCCCGATCTGGAAATCGGCCGCTTTCTCACGGCCAAAGGTTTTCCCCATTCGGTGCCGGTGGCCGGCATGCTCGAATATCAAAAGAATGGCGAGACGATGACCATCGGCATCCTGCAGCCGTATGTCGACAACGAGGGCGATGCGTGGCAGTACACCCTGGACGAACTGACGCAATACTATGAACGAGCCTCGGCCCAACCCACCGCGCTCGGCGCCTCCGCGATTCCGCGCGATCCCATTTTGACGCTGGTTACCCATCCCGTTCCTTCGGAGGCACGCGAGTTCATCGGGCATTATCTGGAAGAAGCCGAACTCCTCGGGCAACGCACGGGTGAACTGCATGTTACGTTGGCGTCGGATTCCGAACAGCCTGATTTCGCGCCCGAACCGTTTACGGATTTCTATCGCCGAAGCCTGTATCAAAGCATGGTCGGGCTGGCCAACCAGAATCTGCCGTTGCTTCGTCAGCAGATAGCCAACCTGCCGGATGCCGCCAAGCTCTCGGCCCAGCAGCTTTTGGAACGCGAAGCCGATCTCCGCAAGCGATTCCAGCCCATTCGCATGCGGAAAATCAAAGCGAAACGCATCCGCATCCACGGAGATTATCATTTGGGACAGGTGCTCTATACGGGAAAAGATTTCATCATCATCGATTTCGAAGGGGAGCCAGCCAGGCCGTTGAGTGTTCGGCGGCTGAAGGAATCGCCTTTACGGGATGTCGCCGGCATGTTGCGTTCCTTCCATTATGCGGCGTATTCCAGCATCATCCGTCATCTTGGCGGGATTCGACCGGAAGATTTTCCCGTGCTCGAACCGTGGGCCAAATTCTGGCAAACCTGGGTGAGCGTGAGCTTTTTGAAAGCGTATCTCGCGGTCGTCGAGCCGGCTCAGATCCTCCCCGAAGAACCGGATGATTTGCGCGTGTTACTGGATGCCTATGTCATTCAAAAAGCCATCTACGAATTGGGCTATGAACTCAACAATCGGCCGGACTGGGCAGGCATTCCGCTGAACGGCATTGTGCAAATTTTGGCAACTCCGGAACCCCAATTTGCGGCGAGTTCGTGATGCTCAGAATTCCGCGATCATGCTGGCTTTTGGGAATACGCAATGGGGTCTGTGAACGGTGCCGAGACATGACATGGCACATTCAGAGCCCGAGTGCGATCAGATCGCCCATCATGCCATCGAACATGCCTAATCCCCACTTTCCGTAAGCGAGCCGCATCCACCCGAGATGCGAAAGGACGGAGAACCGAGTGCGACCGACATGCTTCGGACGACTCTATCGAACATAGGTGATCACACGAGGAGGATCCATGGCCAAGAAGCCGGACAGACTGCAAACGATTATCATCGAACACGTCGAACCCGAACTGGATGCCGGTCGATACCCGATCAAGCGAGAAGTCGGCGATCGGTTAGACGTCTCCGCCGATATTTTTAAAGAAGGTCACGATCTGCTCGGCGCGGTTCTGCGCTATCAAGCGGTCGATGAATCCACCTGGCATGAGGCTCCCATGCATCATGTCGACAACGATCGGTGGGCAGGCTCCGTCGTCCTCACCCGTAACATTCGTTATCGCTATACCATAGGGGCTTACGTCCGGGGATTCGAAACCTGGTGCGAAGAGCTGAGAAAAAAACATGGTGTCCTCCCCGATCTGACGAGCGAACTGCTCGAAGGAGAGGCTCAGGTCCGTGCCATGCTCGAACGAGCCACGGGCGCCGACCGTGAGGCGCTGGAATCCTGGTTGGCGCAATGGAGCGGTGCGCCCGATCAGGAAGCCCGAATCGCCGTGGCATTGGACGAACAGTGGCTGCCCTTGGTCCATAGGAACGAAGAGCGGTGGGCTTGGACCCTGTATGCTCGCGAACTGGAAGTAGTGGTGGATCGGGTTCGGGCCAGATACAGCACCTGGTACGAAATGTTTCCCCGTTCGCAGAGCCCGGATCCGAATCGAAGCGGCACGTTCAAGGACTGCGAAGCTCGGCTGTCCTATGTCCGTGATATGGGATTCGACGTGCTGTATTTTCCGCCGATTCATCCAATCGGCAAGACCAACCGAAAGGGACGGAATAACTCGCTCAGGGCTTCGCCCACCGATCCCGGCAGCCCTTACGCCATCGGCAATGAGCACGGCGGCTTCGACGCCATCGACCCCTCCTTAGGCACGTTCGACGATTTCGATCGGCTGGTAAAAGCCGCCAACGCCGTCGGGATAGAGATCGCGCTGGACTTTGCCATCAATGCCTCGCCCGACCATCCGTATGTGAAAACGCATCCTACCTGGTTCAAGCATCGTCCGGACGGCACCATCAAATATGCCGAAAATCCCCCCAAAAAATACGAGGACATATATGCATTGGACTTTTATTCCCCTGACTGGCCGGAGATCTGGGATGAAATGAAGCGCATCATTTTGTTTTGGGTGGGTCATGGGGTCAAAATCTTTCGCGTGGACAATCCGCACACCAAACCGGTGCCGTTTTGGGAATGGCTGATCCGCGAGGTGCAGGACCTGCATCCTGATGTGATTTTTCTATCCGAAGCTTTTACACGCCCGAAGATGATGCGGGTCCTCGCCAAAGCCGGCTTCAGTCAGTCATATACGTATTTTACCTGGAGGAACTTCAAGCAGGAATTGACCGACTATTTGATCGAACTGACGCAAAGTGAAATGCGGGAGTATTTCAGGCCAAATTTCTTTACGAACACGCCCGACATCCTTCCGGAAATCCTCCAACAAGGCGGCAGACCGGCCTTTAAATTTCGAGTGATCCTGGCCGGAACACTCTCCCCGTCCTACGGCATTTACAGCAGCTACGAGCTCTGTGAAAACCGTGCCGTTCCGGGGACCGAGGAATATCTGGATTCGGAAAAATATGAAATCAAGCACTGGGATTGGGATCGACCGGGAAACATCCGCGACTATATCACGCGGCTCAATGCCATCCGGAGAGACAATCCAGCCCTTCAAGAGCTGACCAATCTTCGATTCTACCAGGCCGACAACGACCATATTCTGTTTTACGGCAAAAGCACGGAGGATCGGACGAACAACCTGTTGATCGCGGTCAACCTCGATCCGTTCGAAGCCCACGAGGCCACGCTCCACATTCCCATTCACGAGTTGGGCATTCGTGAAGACGAAACCTATCAATTGCATGAATTGTTGACCGACACCCGGCATCTGGTCACCGGCGGCACGTATCATCTTCGGTTGAACCCCCAAGAAGAGCCAGCGGCCATTTTTCTGGTCCGGCGTTGGACACGACGGGAGCAGAATTTCGATTATTTCTTTTGAGAGCCTTTCCGAGCAGGACCGGGGGCGTCATCACACCCTTGCCCAACGCGCGGCGCCCAAAGGCCACCGTGTCTCATGCCGACTTTTTCGATACCAATCGAGGCTGGGGTGCGCTACGAGACAAACGCAAGGCCGGCCATCCTATGCCAATCCTTCCTTCGTTACAGGGAAGCCGACTCCTCACCTTTACAACCATGCCGCTCAGATGCAGCCTGGCTGTGCAACCATGACCGACACGCTCCACGGACTCCGTCAAATCGATTCGAGTGCAGCGCAAGGGGATGCGATCATGCCCCGAGCGCCGCATTGAGCTGCTTGAGTTGTTGAGGGGGAACCGTCCATTCCCCGACGACCTCGATGCGCGAGGGGACCAAAAGAATGGAATGGAACGAAATATCGCGAATGGCCAATTTTTGGTCAGGGCGATCTGCCGGACTGAGCTCGATCGCCTCGACGGCTTTGATGATCTCCGAATTGTCACGCGGACCATGGACTTTCACGGTTTCCAATAAGATATCCATGATTTGCTGATTGACATCCGTTGACTGAGCCACCTGCTCGACGAGCTCGATCACCGGTTGCGCCTGCTCGGTCGGCGTAAAATTTTCCAACCGCTCCTTCCTTCGCAAAAAGAGCAAATCGTTGTCAGCCTCTTTGCTGAAGGCTCCATACGCAAACCGCATGAATTCAAAATGGAATCCCTTCAAATTTTTTCCGAACATAAACAGTTCGCTGAGAAACAGTAATTGCTGAAATTTTACATCGGACATGAACCCATATGGTTCAGCCAAATGCAAGAGATACACTAAGAGCGCTCGATCGATGGTAATATCCTGCGGTGTTCGCATGGCCCTCTGCTCCTCTTCGACGTTTGCTCACACAGTTTAACTCTATTGCTCGCCTCGCTTTTTCGGCGTGCGAGATTTGTCAATCCGAGCTTAGACGCCTTTTCCGGAAGTCGTCAACGTTCGAAGCCGCCTGCCCTTCAACCAAATCTGTCAAAGACGAGGACATTCGCAGACAGGCATCGAACCCTCAGTCAGGATCTCGCGTGTCGGTTGCTCTCTTGACCCGCTTTCTTCTTTCCGGTTTAATACGTGCTCTTTGGAAGGAGCTGCGATGCCGACCATGGCCAAAGCGGGAAAAGAACTCGAGCTACTGAAACAACACCTGGCCAAACACAATTTAAAACTGACCCGCCAGCGGGAGCAGATCTTGAACGCGTTTTTAAAAATGGAACATGTGACAGCCGAACAGCTCTATCATATTCTCTCGAAGAAAGACCCTCACATCGGCCTCGCCACGATTTACCGTACCTTGAAACTCCTGTGTGAAACCGGCATGGCGCAGGAACGCCATTTTGGTTCGCAAACGCTTTTCGACAATGTGGCTCATAAAGGGCATCATGATCACTTGATCTGCACGTCGTGCGGGAAAATTGTCGAATTCCAAAATTGCCAAATCGAACAACTCCAAGAAGAAGTGGCCGCACAGAACGGTTTTACCATCCAGACCCATAAGCTCGAGCTGTATGGCCTCTGTGCCAAATGTCGAAGTTGACGCCCTCCTATTTTTTTAATAATCTATAATTGAAATCTCAAATCAGTATCATTTTCACATTTTTGCATCTGCTTCCATCAGGAGGCTTTAGGGAAAGAAAGGCTGGTGCTCCATGCAACAGTTCTTATGCCTGCCCTTGGCTGGCGGTTCAACAATCCGCTCTTTCTTTTTTGGCGTTCGCGCACTGCAACGAGGCCGCGCTCTGAATACACGTCTGAATACACGATGGATGTGCACCGGTGTCGTGATTTTCTGGACCATCGTGATCGGTCTGTGGGCATGGCCGACTGCTAGCTATGCGGCCGAGTCGCTAGTGGTCTATTCAGGGCGAGCCGAGCGTTTGATCAAACCCGTGCTGGATGTATTCGAAGACAAAACCGGAATCACCATTCAACTGCTGACATCAGGCTCCACGGAACTGGTCAATCGATTGCGCATCGAAGGGCCGAATACGCCAGCCGATGTCTTCATCACCAACGATGCCGGCACACTGGAACGGGCCCGCGAGCTTCGGCTGTTGCGGCCGATTTCCATGAAGGAAGTGGAGCGGAACATTCCACCGGCTTTCCGCGCCCCCGACAATAGCTGGATCGGGTTGTCGGGTCGGATTTGGGTCGTAGTGGCCAACACGCAACGGGTGCAATCCCATGAGATCTCCTCGATTTTGGATGTGGCCGATCCTCGTTGGAAAGGACAACTCGCGATTCCTAATGCCGTCAGCGAGTATCTTCAGGCTGGCGTATCGGTGATTCTCGCCCTCAAAGGCGAAGCCGTGGCCAAGAAATTTCTGGAAGGCATCAAAGCGAATGCGGGCAATCAGGTGTACAGCAAGAACCGCCAAATCGTCGATGCCGTCGCGAAAGGCAAGGTGGCCTTGGGTCTTGTCAACCATTATTATATCTATCGGCATTTGGCCAAACATCCCCAGGCACCGATTACTCCCATCCTGACTGATCAAGAAGAAGGCGGTATGGGCATGATTATGAACGTGGCCGGTGTTGGTGTCACGGCCCATGCCAAGCACGTAGACGCGGCCAAACGGCTTGTGCAATTCTTGGTGTCTCAAGCCGGACAACGCCTATTCGCCTCTTTAAACAAAGAATATCCCCTCCATCCGGAAGTCGAAGCCGATCCCGCGCTCCCGCCGCGAGACAGCTTCCATGTCGCGCAGGTCCCTTTGACGCGATTGTCCGAATTGCGCGATCCCACCATGCGTCTGATCGAACAAGTTGGCCTCCGATAATCACATGATCATGTCCGTCTTTGTCCGCCAGATGGCTCCGATGCCGCTCTCGGCGATTGTATTCCTTATCGCCGGACTCATCGCACTCCCTCTGTTGTACGTCACCTACTCCGCCATCACCGTCGATGCCGCAGTCTGGGAGCGTTTGTGGAACACACGTGTGCCAGAGTTGGCCCTGAATACCATTTCCCTGGCGCTAGGGGTGGCATTGGTTACTCTGTGTCTAGGCATCTCTACGGCTTGGCTCTTGACACGGTATACGTTTCGTGGACGAGGATTTTGGGAATGGGCACTCGTGCTTCCACTGGCGATTCCCTCGTATGTTCTAGCTTATGTGTACACGTTCTTATTGGACCTCGGCGGACCGATCGAACGCATCTGGCAAGCTTTGGCCGGACCCGAGGCTCGTGTATTCTCCCCGTACACGTTTTGGGGGGCGTTGCTCGTCATGACGCTCAATACCTTTCCATTTGTCTATCTGTTGAGTCGATCCGCGTTTCTGACCTTTAACGTCTCGTACGAGGAAGCGGCTCGCGTGACCGGGGCATCGAAATGGCGAACATTTTTCTTCGTTTCGTTGCCGTTGATTCGACCGGCCCTCGTGGCCGGATTGTTTTTAGTCACGCTGTACGTCGTGTCCGATTTCGGTGCGGTTTCCCTGTTGCGCTTTCAAACGTTCACCTATGCCGTGTATCAGCAAATTTCAGGACGGTTCGATTACCATGCTGCTTCGGCCCTCAGCCTCTTGCTCGTCGCATTCGCCATCGCCTTTTTATCGGCTGAACGCTGGTTTCGACGAAAAAGCCGATTTTATCAAACGACAGGACATCAGCGTCCCTTACGGCCATTCCCCTGCTCATCGATCAAAACAACGATGATTACCGGGTATTTGGCGATCGTGTTCATCGGAGCCTTTGCACTTCCGACAGCATACCTGGCGTACTGGACCGTGACCGGCCTTTCGGCTGGCACGGTCAGCGGCACCTTCCTCGAGTATCTGTGGAACAGTTTGACACTGTCGGCGACCGCCGCCACATTGGCATTATGTCTCGGAACTCCGGTCGCATATCTCGCGAGCCGGTATCCCTCGAAGTGGACGATTTTGTGTTTACAGGGAGCCTATTCGGGTTATGTCCTGCCTGGTCCCGTTGCTGCACTGGCCTTGATGATGGTCTTTATGCAAGGAGTGCCGTTTCTGTATGGCACCGTCGTTGTGTTAATCCTCGCCTATCTGATTCACTTTCTGCCAGCCGGTCTCCAGGCCATGGAATCGTCGCTCCACCAGGTTGCGCCGAATCTCGAGGAAGCGGCACGAAGTCTAGGGCATCGAGCACTTCACGTGTTCAGACGGATTACGTTTCCATTGGTGCGTGGCGGGTTTTTCGTGGCTTGGATGCTGATGTTTATCCAAGCCATGAAAGAGTTGCCGGCGACATTGCTCCTGCGTCCCGTCGGGTTCGATACTTTGGCTGTTCGGATTTGGTTGGAAGCCAGCGAGGAACTCTATCAGTTGGCCGCGCCGCCAGCCCTCTTGATCATCCTGGTCACGGCGCCGATCGTGTTCCTGCTTTCGAGAAACCATTGGCAGATTTCGTAATCTTCCCATACAATACGCCGGGATCCTTCACTGTGCCTAAACTCTGATGAACAGCCCAACTTCTTCTCAGCCGGCGCCATCCACTCTGGATATTCGAACCTTTGCATCCCCGATTTCGGAAGCGAACACCCAGCCCCTGGCTTCTTCCTCGACGCGCCCCACCGTCCTCGAACTCCGAGCGGTGACGTGTGCCTATGAACCGCAACGACCCGCCATTGAGGCGATGTCCCTGACAGCCGCTCAAGGCGACATCTTGTGTCTTTTGGGTCCGTCCGGATGCGGCAAGACCACGACCTTGCGAGCGATTGCCGGATTCGAGCGCGTGACGTACGGGGAGATTCGCCTCAACGGGCGCCTGGTGTCCTCACCGCAGCACCATGTTCCCAGCGAGGAACGGCGCGTAGGCATGGTGTTTCAAGACTATGCGCTGTTTCCTCATCTGTGCGTCGCGGACAACATCACCTTCGGTCTCCACCGCTGGCCGGCAGCAGCGAGGCGCGAGCGCCTCCGAATCATGCTCGACCTCATCGGATTGAAGGGCTTGGAGCATCGTTATCCCCATGAACTCTCCGGCGGGCAGCGTCAACGCGTGGCCTTGGCCAGAGCCTTAGCCCCCAATCCCGTCCTCTTGTTGTTGGACGAACCCTTCAGCAACCTCGATCCCGACATGACGGTCAAAATGCGGGAAGAATTGCTTCAGCTTCTGCGGGGGACTCGAACCACGACGGTCCTGGTGACCCACGATCACGATGAAGCCTTTGCGATGGCCGACCAAGTCGCCGTGCTGCATGGGGGGCGCCTCGTTCAATGCGACGCTCCAGAAACACTCTACCATTTGCCCAATTGTCCGTTCGTTGCGGAATTCGTTGGGCAAGCGGACTTCATCCCCGGGGTCATTGAAAACGGAAAAGTCATGACAGAAATCGGCGAGTTTCCACGTCAAGGAACGTATCAAGGCGGAAATCATGTCCTCGTGATGATCAGACCGGACGACATCCGTATTGTTCGTGTCGGTCACGGAACAGCCCGAATCGAATACCGACAATTCCGAGGCTCGGAAAATCTGTACAGGATTCGTCTCCCATCGGGACGTCACATCCATTGTGCACAACCCTCGACGCACGTGTACGCAATCGGGACGGCTGTCGAACTAGAGATTATTGCCACCCATACCGTCTTATTCGAACAATCTTCCACGCGATAATCGAAAGGAGACAATAGTCATGATAGTTGGAATCCAGCCAGATCGATCTATCCGGAGACCGGCCCTCAGAACCGGCGTTGTGCTTCTCTTCCTGGTATTGCTGACATCGCCCACATTTGCCAATAAGGCGGATCATCATCCCGGAGACTCGTCGGGTCATTCCGAATACGAAGCCGGCTACGGCTCTCCCCATGTCCAATCCCATGGCCGCCATTATGGCGACGAAACACACGGCTATGCCGGCCACGGATACGGACGGCAGAGCTATGCACGAGGCCCGCATCAAAGCGTGAGCGAGTATATCCACCACATTCTCCGATTCAAGGAGGCGATGGCTATCACCGATGAACAGGCTGCCAAACTGCGGGACATCGAAACGGCGTATCGCAAACAACGCATCCGGCTGAAAGCGGATATCGCGGTCGCCAATCTGGAACTGCACCAACTGCTTCGAGACGACGAAACCCCGCTGTCCACGATCGAAGAAAAACTCAGGGCGCTGTATGCTTCGAAGGCCGATCTGCGGCTTGCAGGGATCAAAGCCAAACGCCAAGCCCGGGCCGTTCTTACCGAGGAGCAGCGCAGGCGTATGAAAGCCGTTCACGAGCGGATTCGGAGCATGATGGAAGGATCCAATGGTCATCATCGCGGCTTTCCGCATCACGGGGAACGCGAAAGGGAATCCTCCTCTTAAAGGCGACTTTCTCTCCTCTTGATTCGACGCCAGAAGAGCGACGATCGGTCGCACTGACCGGAAACCATCTTCGCGCCCTACCCAGTAGCGTTCCAAAGTCCCCAGGCATCTCGGACCTGGGCTCCCAGGTCAACCGGGAGCGCTATTCGATGCCTTTTCAGGCCAGCCTTGGCTCTCCGCTCCAAAACACTCCCCGAAAACAAAACGGGGAACGACTGACGATCGTTCCCCGTCTGGTGAGCCCTTCTGGAGGAGTGCAGCATACCGGTCAGAAGTGGCTCTCTCGTTCCAAAGTCTTAGAGGCCTGGGAAATGGAAGGAAATGCCTCCGACTACGTTGTGGGCGCTGTAATCCCCTTCGACCGATACGGTCGGATCGTCGAATTCCAGCGAGACAAAATTGTATTTGTATTCGCCGAAGACCGCGATGCGTTTGGTCACGTACCAGCGAAGCCCGGTATTGACGACCAGCCCCGGTGCCGTATCGGAGTCCGAAAAACCCGTCCCGTCGATGTCTGCAAAAAAGACCCCCAATCCCACTCCGGCATACGGCTGGATCGCACTGCCGGGATAGCGGACCTGAATCAAGTTGGCCCAGGTCGTCACCCGGACATCGGCAGAAGGTAACGTTATGCTTCCGCTGCCCGTGATGGTGGTTCCAAAGACTGTGACACTAGCTGAAGCGGTAGCGGTCTGTGACGGAAGATCGGGTGTCGCCGTGTACACTTCGCTTTCGATGCCGAGCCAAGGAATGGAAGGAAAGAAATACCCGACCTTGCCCCCGAATACCACCGAATTGTCTAAATCCAAATCACTCAGTGTAACACCCGAACGTGCCCCCACACCGTTAACGTCAGAAAAATCGCTGGGGAAGTTTCCCCCCACCTGAGCACCCACATAGAGTTCGGCACGAACAGACTGGGACAGGATGCCCACGCTGCCGAGCAAGAAAAGCATTATCGCCCCGAGAATGACCCGAGGCTTCCTGATACGACTCAGGGACGAGGAATGTGGGTTGGGTTGTCGGTCGGTCGGTCGGTCGGTCGGTCGGTCGGTCGGTTCATGATGTGTACCATCGTCAGCCCTCCTTTCTTAAAAAGTCATCAAAAAGTCCTGATCTTGATCGCCAACTTATATATAAAAGAATCTCTAGGATATCAAGCTCGCGAAAAAGCCTCCACGAAGATCATAAATATGTTCGCGTATGCATTCGGTCGATGCTCATGAGCTCGACCTGGTGCATCGCTCGTCCTGAGCACTTCGCTCGAACAAACACCCAGCGTCAAGGCGGTCGCCTCGGCCTCTAGCTAACAATCGGGTCTTACATGCATGCTACCTCTCAACCCACCTCGACCGTTCAAGGTTCGTCATCACCGCATTGGTCGCATGATCCACGAGATTATTTTTGAACAGCTCAACAGGCTGGCGGATGACCGATGGGCCGACACTCTACATTCGGCACTGGCTTACTAGGGGAGAATTTGATCCTGAGAAATGAATGATGCTTTGAAATTGTGCGCTCTTCCCCGATATAGGATCGTCGAGAGCGAGAGAAGAGATTACAAAATAGTGGATCTTCAGGCGGCAATCTGGACCGACCTCAAAACCCGCCCTGTCAAACATGCCGAGATCTGCCCTTTTGACGCCTTCTCGACCGTATCGTATCCCGGACCTGGCGCATGGCAACCCACAAGTCTTGGCTTATTAAAAAAACGAGCCTCATTCGGAAAGGGCGAACGAGGCTCGATGATCCCTGATGCGCTCCGGACACGCGTTTTCGAATGTTCACATTTCTGACAGGAGTTGACAGCCGTTCACTGCGGCAATCGATCAACCCGCCACAAGATATGACAGTCCTGGACCTCGCACGCGACATCGACGGCCTGGCCTTCTCCGCACAACGCGCGGGACTGACCGTTTTTGACCAATTTATCGACCCGATCCCCACCGGAGCGAACGATCCGAATGCTGGCAATGCCCGGGCCATTGTTGTACACCGTCGCGCACACGCTTCGGAGCGTCCCCCCGGACAATTCCATAATGGTGAGCGCGCTGTTGGTATTGATGCTGGCAATGCCCGGGCCTCCGATCGTCAACCCGCCCGCCGACATCGTAAACAACTGGTCATCATGGCGACCGCGATCGGAAGGATGGGCCGACGCTGCACTGCCCATCCCCATGAGGAATAACAAAACTGTTATACAGACATTCCAACTCTGTCGGGATCCCTGAATCGCCATACACACCTCCGTCGTTGTCGTCGGCTCTTGAAAACCTCTCCAACGTCCATCGTGGTCAATGTTCCTTTGGCTCGGTTGTTGTATCATGCCCAAGACCTCCTGTAAAGCAGCGTTGAGTATCGTAGAGCTCGAGGGTTGACCTCCTCGCCGATGCGCATCGCCATACGTTGTCCTCCGAAGGCGTACAGCCTCGATCGAACATTGCACCAGGCGCACAATTTCGGTATGGTGAAGACCCGGTCGGTTGCCCTCCTCAGGCATATCCCGTTTCTCCGTCTACCGGTTCCATTCCGAACTTCAACACGGCCGCACGTGCGGCATGCCTTCAGAAAACGGAGATGGTTGTGAGCAGGACAACGAATTCGAATGCAGTCATCAATACAGGAGTTACACACCATGAGTCAGAATCTCAGACGGCACGATCTTCGAAATGTCGCCATCATCGCCCACGTCGATCATGGGAAAACCACGCTGGTCGACGCATTGCTGAAATACACCGGCACGCATGATTTTAAAGAGGGCGAATCCTTCATCATGGATTCGAACCCTTTGGAAAAAGAACGCGGGATTACGATTTTTTCCAAACACGCATCGCTCCGGTACCGTGATATTCACATCAATCTGGTCGATACGCCCGGACATGCAGATTTTGGAAGCGAGGTCGAGCGAATTCTTCGAATGGTCGACGGCGTCCTGCTGCTCGTCGATGCATGCGAAGGGCCGATGCCGCAAACCAAATTTGTCCTCAACAAATCGTTGGCCTTGGCGCTCAAGCCCATTGTGGTCATCAATAAAATTGACCGCCCTGCGGCCCGGCCTCACGAGATCGTCAATTACACGTTCGACCTGTTCTGTGAGCTGCACGCCACGGATGAGCAGTTGGATTTTCCGATCGTGTATGCCAGTGGCAAAGAAGGCACGGCCACACTCGACCTTGATCAACCCGCCTATGATATGCAGCCCTTGCTCGATACGATTGTCCATCATGTCCCCCCACCTCAAGCCGATTCCGATCGCCCGTTTCAAATGCTGGTGACCATGCTGGACTATGACCCCTATATCGGACGTTTGGCGCTGGGACGCATCGTCCATGGCACTGTAAGGACAGGGGAGCCGATCGTCTCGGTCAATAGCGAAGGCCATGTGACTCGCGGCAAAGTCACGAAACTCCTAGGCTCCCAGGGTCTTACACGGGTGGAACGCGAACATGCGGCTGCCGGTGATCTTGTGTCCATCGCTGGGCTGCCGGAGGTCTATGTCGGGGACACTGTGGCGTCACCTGATCATCCTCAGCCCTTGCCAACAGTGACCATCGACGAACCCACGATTTCCATGGATTTCGCCCATAACACCAGCCCGCTGGCCGGTAAGGATGGTGGGCGGTTTCTGACGTCCCGGCACATCCGAGAGCGGTTGGAACATGAAGCCATGATGAACGTGGGCATCAAAGTGGAAGAGGCCGAGGGCGGTGAGCGATTCACCGTTTCCGGACGCGGGGAATTGCATTTGGTTATTTTGATCGAAACCATGCGTCGTGAAGGCTACGAGCTTGAAGTCTCCTCACCCAAAGTGATTTTTAAAACGCTCGACGGGATAGTCCACGAGCCGGTCGAAGAGGTGATCATCGACGTCGATCCTGGCTATCAAGGCGCCGTCATCGAAGCGATGGGAGCGCGACGGGCCGAATTGCGCAACCTGCACATCAGCGCCGTCAGCACGATCAGGATGGAATTTTTGATCGCCTCGCGAGCCTTGATGGGGTTCCGAAGCGAACTCTTGATGATGACCCGCGGAACAGGGGTGATGGCACAAACATTTTCCGCCTACCAACCGTACAAGGGCGGCATCCCTAGGCGGAAGAGCGGCGTCTTGATATCACAAGGTGAAGGCAAAGCGGTCGCGTATGCGCTCTGGGGCTTGCAGGATCGCGGGGAAATATTCATTAAGCCAGGCGAGACGCTCTACCAAGGCATGATCATCGGCGTCAACAACAAGGGCCAAGACTTGGTGGTGAACGCCACTCGGGAAAAGAAGCTCACCAATATCCGTGCAGCCGGAGCGGATGAGGCGATCCATTTGATCCCTCCTCGAGACATGACTCTGGAGTTCGCCTTAGAATTTATCGAAGATGACGAGCTCGTCGAAGTGACTCCCGCATCGATTCGTTTGCGAAAACGGCTGCTGACCGACAACGAACGTCGTCGGGCGGCTGCCCGGTGGTCGGTGGCGAATGTCTGAAGCACTGCTCGCTCACCCAACGAGCCCGGATTGATTGATCATGCGAGGCGCAGCAGCACGAAGCGAGAGCGCGGCAAGCAGAAACCGTAAGCGTTATGTGTTCGTCTGGCGCAGAAACCGAGGGCGGTCCCGCACCGATACCATCCGAATCAGATCCCGAACGGAAAGAATGCCAACGACCTTATGATGGTCCACCACGGTCACATGACGGATCCCTTTTTCGGCCATCAAGTCATTGGCGTCGTGTACGGTGCGATTGATGTCGATGTGAATCAATGGCTGGGTCATGATCTCGCTCACAGGCGTGCGCTGCGGATCACGTCCTTTGGCCAATGCTCGATGAATAAGGTCCCGTTCCGTCACAATACCGACCATCTCTGAATCTTTCGTCACGACCAGGGCGCCGATCCGTTTGGCATCCATCCGCTGAGCCGCGGACACAATTGCGGCATCGTGGGCGATGGTTTCGATCTGCGTCCGCATCAGGACCGTGAGCGGCCGATAGACATCGTCGAGATCGCGAATGGGACCGGAGTCCACACCGAGAAAAAACCGGACTAAGTCACGAACCGAGATCAGTCCGACAATCCTTCCGTTTTCCGACACACACAAGTGTCGAACGCCATGACGTTCCATGAGATGGCTGGCGTCCAGCATCGACCGACGCGCGTCGATACTGAGCGGCGGGCTGGTCATGATTTGACCGACACTCGTCCTCTCCGGCGCTTTCTCCCGAGCCATCACCTTCCGCACCAAATCCGTTTCCGACACCAATCCTCGAATCTCCCGCGTCGGAGATTTGTGCTCGCTGGCCGTGACCAAGAGACACCCAATGTTTCGGTCCGCCATACGAACGGCGGCTGCCATGGTCGCGGCTTCCTCTTCGATAGTCTCGAGATTGCGCTGCATCCACTGTTCGATCTGGGCATCGGTGATATCCGGCATGTCGACTCCTTTGGCAAAGAAACGTATCGCATTCGGCCACAGGTGTATTTTGCACAAACTTTTGGAACGAAGCAAAGCATTGCCGTCAGGATCTCTCAGACCGAAGGGAGGACTCTATCGGAAGGCCGGCATAATCCCCCCATACGATGAACAATTCTTCATCTTCTTTTCACGAGCCGTTCCTGAACAGCGTGTAAACTAACGGATAGATGATCACTATTTTTTCATTTCTCAAGGAGGTGTTCCCATGAACGGTTCACACATTTTGGGGTTGGGTCTCGGCATCACGCTTGTCGCGTTCACCGGCACATTGGCCTTGAGTTCGGGCAAGGAAGAGAAGCACGCCGATCTTTCTCCGATCGCCATCACGCTCGAACAAGCCATCCAGACGGCTAAGACTACTGTACCTGGCCGCGTGCTCGAAGCCGAGTTGGAGAAGGAGGACGGCAAGGTCGTCTATGAAGTAGATATTGCCGGGGCCGACGGCAACATCCATGAACTCACCGTGGACGCGGATTCGGGCAAGGTTTTGAAAAACGAGGTCGAGGACGAAGACCACGACGGAAAGGACTCCGAACACGATGACCACGAGTCGGAGGACAACGACTGATTCCATCATCCTGCCCGGCCGGCGTGGAAGTCGGCCGGCTCCCAAGAACAAGCAAAGCGAATGGCCTAGTCGCAAGAGGAGGAAACCCATGGATTATCCCTTACATCCCATGCTCCTCCCTTTTCCCATTGCCTTGTTGGTGACCAGTGTCCTGTTCGACGCCATCGGGAGATGCTTCGCCAAGGAATGCTTGCAAGAGGGAGCCATCTGGCTGTTGGCTTTCGGCCTTCTGGGAGGCATTGCGGCTGCTTTCGCGGGCAACATGGCGGAGGAAGCCGCCGAAAAGGCCGGGTTCGCCGAGGCTGTGATTGAAACGCATGAAACCCTCGCCATCGTGACGTTGGGAATTTTGGGGGCCCTGTTTATCTGGAGACTCTTTGTTCGACAGAGATTGACGGCTCGGACGATGACCGCCTACTTCCTCCTCACAGCGATTGGACTCGGCATGTTGAGCGCGACCGGACACTTCGGGGGAGAATCGGTCACACTTACGGGGGCGGCGTCAAAAGCGTTTCGTCTGTTCCAGCCACCATCGGGCACCTCCCAGGACGGTCGAAGGCCGATGTCGATTGATCGTCATATCTCTGAACGGCTTGCTGGTGCACAGCGCTGCCAAGACCGAGGTTTGCCAAATCAAGAAAATCGTTTGAATCCATGCGCGATCGGCAGACGGTGACATTGGCAAGCGTGGAAGACTGCGAATATGGCAGAGCTGGCGTCTGTCCTGACACGGCGGATCCTCTCATCGAATCGGCAAGAACATTGTCCATCAAGCAAGAGCTTTCGTACAATAGAAAGCGTCTTGCCGCAGAAACAGTTCGTCAAAGCACAAGGGGGCCACGCCATGAAAATCTATCTCGATACCGCCAACGTCAAAGAAATCCGGGAAGCCGTGAGTTACGGCGTCCTGGATGGCGTCACAACCAATCCTTCGCTGGTTGCAAAAGAAGGGCGAGATTTCAAGGATCTCCTCAGGGAGATTTGTCAGATCGTTGACGGCCCGGTCAGCGCAGAAGTCGTGAGTGTGGATGCCGATGGCATGATCAAAGAGGGGCGAGAGTTGGCCGGTCTCCACCCCAACATCGTCGTCAAATGTCCCTTGATCCCTGAAGGGCTCAAAGCGACCAGACGACTGGCGCAAGAAGGCATTCGAGTCAATGTGACTCTCTGTTTTACGCCCAGCCAAGCGCTCTTGGCCGCCAAAGCCGGGGCCTGGTGCGTCTCACCGTTCATCGGTCGATTAGATGATATCAGCAGTAACGGCATGGAATTGATTCGCCAAATTGTCCCTATTTTTCGTCATTACAATTTCTCGACCTCTGTGTTGGTTGCAAGTGTCCGACATCCTCAACACGTCGTCGAGGCTGCGCTGGCTGGCGGGGACATTTGTACTATGCCGTATCAAGTCTTTCAGCAATTGATCAAACATCCCTTGACGGACATCGGGCTCAAGAAATTCTTGGCCGACTGGGAAGCCTTGAACCTGCCCAAACCTTAATCGAATGTCGAATGGGATTCCACCGCGTCCAACAACGCCCGTGCCCGGGCAAAGACGTCATGAAACATTCGGCGAGTCAGTTTGCCGGTAAATGTATTTTGTTGACTGGGATGGTAGGAGCCCAATAAGGTGATCCCCCAAGGCAACTCCACCTGAATGCCATGCCCGAATAGGGGCTTGCGTTCCGGAGGAAGATTGTGCCCGAGTTCTCGATTGGCCTTGAGATACTCATCGAAAGCGATTTTCCCTAACGCCACCACCACGCGAAGTCGCCGCAGTAATTGCAGTTCTTCCCGCAAGTAAGGCCGGCAGGCGTCGAATTCTTCTTTCAACGGTTTATTGCCGGGCGGAGCGCACCGCACGGCGGCCGTAATATAACAATCCTTCAACCGCATTCCATCGTTGCGATGAACGGAATGGGGCTGGTTGGCGAATCCGTACCGATAAAGAGCTTCATACAACCAATCGCCGCTTCGATCTCCTGTGAAAATCCGTCCTGTGCGGTTCCCGCCATGCGCCGCTGGTGCCAACCCTACGACCAGCAGCCGGGCACGAGGATCGCCAAAGCCAGGCACCGGCTTGCCCCAATAGTCCCACGTCGCAAACCGTTTGACTTTGGTTCGGGCAATTGCCTGTCGATACGCCGTGAGCCGAGGGCATCGAGTACATCGGATGATTCGGCGTTCCAGGTCCTTGAGCGATGCCATGGCTGGCATGATACCATAGCGAAACGCTCGCGACCCACGATGCATATCAATTGTTCCCATGGCCCTCTGCGGCGCATACTCCGTCATTGTTTCCAAGCTGCGCTCGATGCGTCCGATCCTAAACGGCTCATCGATCAGCAGCTCACCCGACGTGGTCCACTCCTTTGGATACAGGGCCATCGGCTCGATCTTCGATCGTTTCGTCGCGTCGTCAGCATCGGTGCTGGGAAAGCCTCTGTTCCCATGGCTATCGCAGTGGAACGGATCGTCGGTCCGTTCCTGCAAGGCGGCCTTGTCGTCACCACCGATAAACCCGCCCGTTGTCCAAAATCCATGATGGTCCGTGAAGCGGGACACCCCCTTCCCGATTATCGCGGACAAAAGGCGGCACACGAGATCCTGCAACTCGTCGATTCGCTCACTGCCCAGGACCTGATCCTGTTTGTCTTATCAGGAGGCGCCTCGAGCCTACTTTCCGCACCGTCACCTGGCTTGACGTTACAGAACAAGCGCGAAACCACACGCGCACTTCTTCGATGCGGTGCGACCATTCGAGAGATCAACATCGTGCGAAAACATATGTCGGCGATCAAGGGCGGACGGCTCGCAGCCGCAACGCCTGCGACCATCTACGCCCTGATCCTCTCCGACGTCCCAGGCGATGATCTCAGCACTATCGGGTCAGGGCCCACTGCGCCTGACCCCACCACATACGAGGAGGCCTTTGCCATCCTCCGGCGATATCGTATATGGACAGCTCTACCTCGAGCGGTTCGCCACCATTTCCAGCGCGGACTCGCCGGAACGATTCCCGAAACCCCCAAACCAAACACCCCAATATTCCGTCGGGTGCACAATTGTATTATTGGCAACAATGTCCAGGCAGCGAGTGCGATAAGCCGCCAGGCCCGTCGCCTCGGCTATCGTTCCCTCATCTTGACCTCACAACTCACAGGCGAGGCGAAAGAAGTCGGAAAAGTTCTCGGTAGTATCGGAAAAGACATCGATCGCATAGGACGCCCTATTTCCCGTCCTGCCTGTATCATTCTCGGTGGGGAACCGACGGTGACAGTCCATGGTTCGGGCAAAGGCGGGCGAGCACAGGAAGTCGTCTTAGGGGCTGCGCTAGCGATAGCCAGCCAGAGGAAGCTCTGGGTAGCCGGACTCGGCACAGATGGTCGTGACGGACCAACGGATGTCGCTGGAGCCGTGGCCAATGATCGCTTTGTAGCCCAATGTCGAGCGAAAGGGCTCGATCCCCATCGGCTGCTTGCGATGCATGCGAGTTATGCATGTTTTCAGGCAGTCGGTGGCCATATCCGCACCGGTCCGACGGGGACCAATGTCAACGATGTCTATCTCATTCTTGCGCCCTGAACTAGAGCTTTGTGCTCTGATTCCGCCAACACATCGATCAAGGAGATCAACATGAACGAGGCACAACGCATGGTACAAGAATTTCATCGGCGATTCGCTATTGCTGTGGCCGATCGACCGATCATTCCAGATGCTCAGACAGCGGCGTTGCGGATTCGACTGATTCAGGAAGAGTTCGATGAACTCAAAGCGGCGCTGGAGACAAAAGATTTGCCCGGCATCGCTAAAGAGCTAGCAGACTTGCTCTATGTGGTCTATGGTACCGCCGTCTCGTACGGGATCGATATGGAACCGGTGTTTGAAGAGGTTCACCGTTCGAACATGAGCAAGGTCGGTGGATATAAGCGTGAGGATGGTAAATGGATCAAGCCGCCGACGTATTCGCCGGCGAACATTCCCCCTTTGCTGCTTCAACAATCGTCGAAACAGACAAACCCTCCTTGTCACGCTTTAGGGGCGCACAATGCTCCGAATCACATATTGTGCGACAGGCATGTGAGCGAGGATGAAAACAAGGGATGAAGGGAAAGCATCAAAGGCCGAGCGTTACAGAACGCGATGGACGGTTCTTCCTCTTTTTCGACAAAGCCTCGCTGGAATCACACCGGCCGGTTTTTCGTTCATGACCCGCTTGTGTCAATGACCTTCTTTGACCAGGTTTTTATTCCACTCTGGGATTTCGACGACTAGGTCTTTTTCCCCGCTCGGCACGCACTGGCAGGCCAACCGTGAGTGTAAGGTCAGGCCGGGGGCCTCATCGAGCTGGTCGTTTTCGTCGTCCGAGGCTTCATTGCACGTCTCCAATCCCTCCCTGACAATCACGTGACAGGTCGAGCAGGCGCACACACCACCACAAGCATGCTCCACCTCTACCCCAGACCCCAGAGCAATATCTAAGATGCTTCCGGGAAGTCCCGTTTCTCCATACGGAATTTTTTGCGGATCCACCTCAACTTCGACGGTTCGATGATCAGGCGTGTGAAATTTGATCTTGAACGGCTTTGTGGCTACTGGAGCTTCCGTTTTTTCAATATATGGATTGCTTCCTCCCATTCGATTCTCCTTAAGCTGGGTTTTGTTGAGTGAGCGATTTGGATCGCTAGGAATATAAGTCTTTGTTTTTTAAGTCTTAAGTCTTATGAACCTATGATCCTAAATATTCGCAATATTCGCATAAATAAAAATCCGACTCATTTAATCTCCGACCATTTTAGTCTTGACTAAGGGAACACGTCAATGCTAGATTGAATCCGATAAAAATGGTCGGCAATTCATGTAACCAACGATAGGGGCATCGAGACATCAATCGAGGCATCGATAAATAAATGCTCAAACTTTCAAAAAAAGCTGACTACGCACTGCTCGCTCTTCAATATATGGCTTCAGTCCAATACGGAGAATTGTCCAAAGCGCGCGTGGTCAATACGAAAGAAATCGCAGAAGAGCACCATATCCCTGTCGAATTGTTAGCCAAAGTACTTCAAACATTAGCGAAACACGACATCATCGAGAGCCAAAACGGGCCCAAAGGAGGATATGTCCTTGCCCGAGCCCCGAAATCCATTACCATTGCGCAGGTGCTCGAGTCCATTGAAGGTCCGTTGGGCATCACCGATTGCTATCATGACAAAGAGCAAGCTCCATGCGAACAATTGGATCGATGCAATATTCGAACGCCGTTGTATCGCGTGCAAGAAAGCATCCATCAATTACTCAACAGTATGTCCATCGAAGACATGATGATCGGTCAACCGTTAATCATTGTCGAGTCCCATAAGGCAGAAGGAGTTCAATCATGAAGTTGCCCATATACCTGGATAACCATTCTACGACACGTTGCGATCCGCGAGTTTTGGAGACGATGTTACCGTATTTCACGGAGAAATACGGCAATGCCGCAAGCCGCAATCATAGTTTTGGATGGGAATGCGAAGAGGCCGTGGAGGCCGCTCGTCAGCAGATCGCCCGGCTCGTTCATGCCGACGCCAAAGAAATCGTCTTCACCAGCGGAGCGACGGAATCGGACAACCTCGCGCTCAAAGGCGTGGCCGAAATGTATCGAGAAAAAGGTGATCATATCATCACGAGCAGCACGGAACATCGCGCTGTCCTCGATACGGCAAAATATCTGGAGAAAAAAGGCTTCAAAGTGACGTACTTACCCGTCGACAAAACAGGGATGGTCAGCCCCGACGATGTCCGCAATGCCATTACAGATCGGACCATCCTCATCTCGATCATGTTAGCAAACAACGAAATCGGCACGATCAATCCCATCAAGGACATCGGCAAGGTTGCCAAAGAAAAAGGCGTGTTGTTCCATTGTGATGCGACTCAAGGCGTCGGGAAAATTCCGGTAAACGTCCAGGAAATGGGCATTGACCTCATGTCGTTCTCTGCGCATAAAATTTATGGCCCTAAAGGAGTCGGGGCATTATACGTTCGTCGAAAAGCGCCGCGCGTTCGTCTCGAACCGTTGATTCACGGCGGCGGACACGAACGGGGCATGCGATCTGGGACGCTGCCTGTGCCACTGGTCGTTGGATTTGGCAAGGCTTGTGAGATTTGCGAGCAAGAAATGGACACCGAGGCCGTGCGCATCCGGGCGTTGCGTGATCGACTCTATAAAGGTATCACAGACGCCTTGGAAGAAGTCTATTTGAACGGACATCCGACGGAACGGCTGCCCGGCAATTTGAACGTGAGCTTTGCCTACGTGGAAGGCGAAGCCCTCTTGATGGGCGTGAAAGACATCGCATTGTCTTCCGGGTCAGCCTGCACCTCTGCAACGTTGGAACCCTCGTATGTGCTACGGGCCTTAGGCGTTGGATCGGACTTGGCGCACTCCTCGATTCGCTTTGGAATCGGACGGTTCAACACGGAAGAAGAAATTGATTACACCATTGACCAAATCGTCAAGGCGGTCAATCACCTGCGTGCGATGTCTCCTTTGTATGAAATGGCAAAAGAAGGCATCGATTTGAAGTCCGTGCAATGGGCGGCTCATTGACTTCAAGAGCAGAAGCATTTGGAATCACGCTCATTAATGATAACCAAGTAGCAGGAGGGATGAACCATGGCATATAGCGAAAAAGTGATCGATCATTACAACAATCCGCGCAACATGGGATCGTTCAAAAAAGACGAACCAGATGTGGGAACCGGCATCGTCGGTGCTCCTGAATGTGGCGACGTCATGAAGCTTCAGATCAAAGTCCGAGACAACACGATCGTAGATGCGAAATTCAAAACATTCGGATGCGGTTCGGCCATTGCCAGTTCGAGCTTGGCGACGGAATGGCTCAAAGGAAAAACTCTCGAAGAAGCCAATCAAATCAAAAACACCGACATCGTGCAAGAATTGAACTTGCCGCCGGTCAAAATTCACTGTTCGGTTCTGGCCGAAGACGCGATCAAAGCCGCGTTGAATGATTACAAAAAGAAGGCCGGACTCCAACGCGAGGACACGCAAGAAGGAACGATGGCATCCACCTCGTCTTCGTAAGACTTAAGACTTTGAAGGAGCGTGAAATGGAACAGAGTCACACCACAGACAAACCTATTGTGACACTAACCGATGCCGCGCTGAAAGAAGTGAAACGGCTGCTCGAGCTTCAGGGCATGACTGAAGGCGGGTTGCGGTTAGGTGTTAAAGGCGGGGGGTGTAGTGGTCTGAGCTATACGCTCAATTTTGACGAGAAAATCTCGGAGTTCGATTCGGTCTACGAAATCGACGGAGTGAAAATTATCGTCGACGCCAAAAGCGCCATTTATTTGAACGGCATGCAGTTGGATTTCCAAAAAGACCTCCTTAGCGGATCGTTTAAATTTATCAATCCGAACGCGACGAAAACATGCGGCTGCGGCGAGTCGTTTTCAGCGTAATGACGACAGCTCCGAGCGCAAAGCTTGTTTGTCCGACGAGCAAACTCGACGTGGGTCATTTTCTCACGTGAAATGCGAAACGGTGAACGACACTATGGCATCTAATCTTTCGCAATCAGCCCGATCGCTTCCCATCGCCAGAAGTATGTGCTGGCATTGTCAATCGGAGGTCACCGGGGAGTACCTGTGCGGGCGTTGCATCAAGGTGCAGCCACTGTCCAAAGATTTGGACTATTTTACGTGCATGAAGCTTCCCCGACGGTTGAACATCGATTTGACGCAATTGGAGACAACTTTTTACGAGTTGAGTCGGGCCTTTCATCCGGATTTCTTTTCACAGAAAGACGAGACTGAAAAATCGATCAGCTTGGGGAACTCGGCCCTTTTGAATACGGCCTATCGGACGCTCAAAGACCCCATTCGGCGGGCTGAATATCTCGTGCGTTTGGAAGCCGGCGCGGCAAAGGATATCCGCGCTAACCCTCCCGCCGATCTGTTTGAAGAGATTTTAGAACTCCAGGAGGATTTAGAAGAGTTCGATGCATTATCGCCGGAATCCGACCAGGAGCGCATGGAAGCTCTTCGGACAAAGCTCGAAGAAGACCGTCGCACGCTCGAACAACGTCTAGCTCAATTGGATGCTGCCCTCTTTCGAAAATTCGACGAATGGGACGCGCTCCAGGAAACTGAGGTGGTTACAGACGACATCCAAACAAAAAAACAAAGGATTTTGCAGGAACTGCGGGAAATTCTCTCGAACCGCACCTATGTACGAAATATTTTGGCAGACGTCGTCCAGAGACTTTCATGAGGTTGTCTCGTTTCTGCTCGAACAAAAAACGATCGTAATACACGAATAGGATATTTCTAATGGCTCGTATCGTCGGCATTGATCTCGGAACCACGAATTCATTAATTGCATACATGGATGGGGATCGTCCCCGCATTATTCCTGGGCCCCAAGGCCAAAGAAAGCTCCCTTCTATCGTCGCCTTTACCGACAATGGTCCCATCGTCGGGGAGCCGGCGAAAGCTTACTTTGCCCGGGACCCCTCGTCGACCGTATACTCGGTCAAACGTTTCATGGGCAAAAGCTTGGCCGATGTCACGGAAGAATTGAAATACTTTCCTTACCGCCTACATGAAAAAAACGGTGTGATCCGGATCGAAATCGGCAACAAGGCCTACTCGCCGCCGCAAATCTCAGCCATGATCCTCAAAGAGCTCAAGCGGTGGGCGGAAGAGTTTTTCAAGGAAGAAATTACCAAAGCAGTCATTACGGTCCCTGCCTATTTCAACGATAGCCAACGACAGGCAACCAAGGATGCTGGACTGATCGCCGGATTGGATGTCGTCCGGATCGTCAACGAACCCACGGCCGCTTCACTCGCGTACGGTCTCCAAGAAAAGACGCAAGGCATTATCGCCGTCTACGATCTCGGGGGAGGCACGTTCGATATCTCCCTCTTGAAACTCAAGGACGGAATTTTTGAGGTGCTGGCGACGAACGGCAATACCCATCTCGGCGGAGACGATATTGACCAGCGCATCACTGACGTGCTTTTGAAAGACATTCAAGCGCAAACCGGCTTCAAGGTAGATGACCATGTCGATTTCCTTCAAACCGTCCGGCTGGAAGCTGAGCGTGTCAAGGTTCGCTTATCCGATGAACTCAGAACCACGGCTCGCATCGAGCTTCCCGAAGGACACGGCGTCTTTACACGGGAATGGACACGCGAGGAATTGGAAACTCTGGTTTCCGATCTGATCGACAAAACCTTGGCACCATGCCGCCTCGCGCTGGAAGACGCAGGGCTTCATGCAACGGAGATCGACGAAGTTATTCTCGTCGGAGGCAGCACGCGCATGCCATTGGTTCAGCGGAAAGTGGAAGAATTGTTTGAAAAACGTCCCCATTGCGAGCTAAATCCCGACGAAGTGGTCGCCTTGGGGGCAGCTGTCCAGGCTGGCATTCTGAGCGGCACTACAAAGGACATGCTATTGCTGGACGTTACTCCGCTCTCTCTCGGCATTGAAACCATGGGCGGAGTTATGAGCACGCTCATTCGCCGAAATACGACAATTCCGACCAGCGCTAAGGAAATGTTCACCACGTACGTCGACGGTCAGACATCCGTGGACATCCACATTCTACAGGGCGAACGTGAGTTGGCGCGGGACAACCGCAGCCTGGCACGGTTCCAGTTAAAAGTGCCGCCGCTTCCTGCTGGCGTCCCCCGGATCGAAGTCACGTTTTTGATCGACGCCAACGGAATCTTGCACGTCACGGCACAGGATATTCGCACTGGCCAAGCCCAATCCATTCAGGTCAAACCCTCACACGGCTTGACAGATGAAGAAGTAGAAACGATGATCCGAGAATCTTTTCAGTTTGCCGCGGAGGATATCAAGGCTCGACAACTCATCGAGGCCAGAAACGAAGCCAACGCTATCATCAGAGCGACAGAAAAAGCGCTAGCACGAGGCGGAGAACTGGTCGCTACCGAAGAGCAGATTACCATTCGTAAGGCCCTCGACGACCTCCGTCGCGTTGTACAAACAGACGATCATCGAGCGATTCGCACCAAAATTTCCGAAGTCGAGAACCTCACGCACCACTTGGCCGAAGTGCTCATGGATGCCACGCTCAAGGAAGCCTTGGAAAGCAAAAAGCTTTCGGAGGTGCTTTAACGCCTCTACGAAAACGTTCCTAAACGAATGAACCCATCCTCAGAAGAAGAGATTGGTTATGGCGAAAGAGCTCACATGGGATGATATCGAGGATATCGCCATTCGTTTATACGAAGAACATCCGGACCTCGATCCCTTGACCGTTCGGTTCACTGACATGCATGCATGGATCGTCGGATGGCCGGAATTCAAAGACGACCCCAAAGGCTCGAACGAACGGAAGCTCGAAGCGATTCAGATGGCCTGGTATGAAGAATACAAAGAGAATCAAGCATCGTGACATCCATCGTTCGCGATGGGGTTATTGCCGATAGCGACGTTCGCTCTGCTCGCCTAGACGATCCAATTCGTAAAAATCGAGAAGATCGGTAGGCTTACGCGCGGATGGCTTTTTTGGTTCAGTTCCAGCCGCAAACACTTCGACTTCCCGTTTTTTGGTCAGTTCAGTCGGCTGTGCTCCGGTTTCGAGATCCACCTCGGCAAACCGGATTCCTTCAGGAATGGCAAACGTCAGAACAGGCAGCGGCTTCAGGGCTTCCTTCATAAAGGCCGTCCAAATCGGCAAGGCGGCATGAGCCCCGGACTCGAGCTTGCCGATCGTCCGCATCCCGTCAAATCCTACCCACACTCCGGCCACGAGATTCGGTGCATACCCAACGAACCATGCATCGTGATAGCTGTTCGTCGTGCCCGTCTTGCCTGCAACGGGTCGTCCGACCGACTTGGCTTTCCGCCCTGTTCCCCGCTGAATGACATCCATCAACATATTGGTAATCAAGTAAGCAGTCTCCGGCGAGAGCACCCGACGAGGCTCAAACACATGTTGTTCGAGGATGTCACCCTCTAGATTTTTCACTAAACTAATAGCATAAGGCTTCAGCTGCAAACCGAGATTGGCAAACACTCCATAGACAGATGTCAGCTCTTGAAGGGTGACGCTCGACGAACCCAATGCCAAAGAGAGGTCAGGGCTCAAGTGGCTGGTTACACCCAACGCCTTCGCCAAGCTGATCACATTCTCGACACCGATCTGCTCTAACAGCCGGACAGTGGCAGCGTTTCGAGAATGACGCAGCGCGTCGCGTAAGGTAATCGCCCCGTAAAACCGTTTTTCATAGTTCTCCGGCTTCCATACTCGATCTTCCTCCTCATAGACCACCGGAGCATCGAGTATCAATGTGGCAGGCGTCCATCCTTGTTTGAGCGCTGCCGCATAAATGATCGGTTTAAAGGCCGATCCTGGCTGACGCCGGGCAAGTACAGCCCGATTGAATTGACTGCGTTCATAATCGTACCCTCCCACCATCGCACGAATTGCACCGGTACGGGGATCCAACGCTAGCAAGGCCCCCTCCACTCTCGGGGTCTGTTCGAGCACAAACTCACCTTCTTCCGGATCGCCATGTTTCGGAGCCACCTCGATCACATCACCTGGCTTCAAAATTCGATCCGCCGTGGGATTACTCAAGACTCTCGCTTCGGTGACTTCCGCACCTTTCGGCAATTGGCGCCGAGCCCAGAGCATATCCTCGAGTGCGATACGTCCTTTGTAGGTATCGGCAACCAATACTTCTGCTTCATCCTTGCTCACCCTCGTAACGACGGCCTCCAGCAGATCATCGGAGCGGCGAATCGTGGGCTCATGATTGTCCAACGCGGTAGCCTGAGCACGTTCGTTCGACACGTCCACATGGCGCAAAGGACCACGCCAGCCTTGGCGTTTATCTAGATCCCTCAATCCTTGCCGCAGTGCATACTCCGCCGCTCGCTGCATGGGAACATTCAACGTTGTATAAACTTGTAACCCTCCTTTGAACACCATGCTCTCGCCGTAGTGATCGACGAGCGTTTGCCGAATGTCCTCGAGAAAATAAGCCGCGATGGGATCGAGTGAATGCCGTCGGAATGTGAGATCGGCTTTCATCGCTTCCTCAGCCGTCGCTTTCGAGAGAAAGCCCGCATCGACCATCCGCCTGAGCACATGTTCCTGCCGCCGTTTGGCCAAGCCAGGATTGCGATAGGGGGAGTAGGTATTTGGAGCTTTAGGCAGTCCCGCGAGAAACGCGGCTTCTGGAAGCGTCAGATTCGAAATGTCTTTATCGAAATACGTATACGACGCGGTTGCCACGCCATAGGCCCCGTGACCGAAATAAATTTGATTCAAATACATTTCCAAAATCTGTTCTTTGCTTAAGACCATTTCCATCTTCAAGGCCAGAAGCAATTCTCGAATTTTTCTCGTGTACGTTCGCTCGGGCGAGAGGAACAGGGAACGGGCCAATTGCTGCGTAATGGTACTGGCCCCTTCAAACTTCCCGCCTTTTTTGATGTTGGTCCATGCCGCCCTCACGATGCCGATGATATCGAGGCCAGGATGGTCGAAGAACCGGGAGTCTTCGACGGCGATGACGGCGTTCACCAAATGTTGGGGAATACGGTCCAGCGGAGCGTAGATGCGCCGTTCGAGATAGAATTGGCCGATGACCTCCCCATTGTCGGCATAGACGCGCGAGACGATGCTTGGTTGGTAATCTTGAAGCGATTCAAACGATGGCAGGGCCTGTGTCGCAAACCACATAACCCCGATCATCCCTCCGATACCCAAGCCAATCGCTGCCAAAGCTGTCATGCTGAATAAGCGAATGGTTGAGGGCATCTGACGGGATATCGTCGAGCGTTGCCGCCTTATTGTTCCGGGCATAAAGGAAGCAGGTAAAGAATCAGGTAAAGAATGGGGATCCTCTGCGGGTTCAGCAAACCGTTCACGAAGATATCCATACTGATGTCATTTTTTACGATACTCCAGGTTTTCTTTTAGAACAAGGTCGTTGGCATCGCCTTCATTGGGCATGGGATATTCTTTTAGAGCCTTCTCGATTCCTGACCTTCTTCCGACGCCGTGCCCGATCTTTTGCGGTTGACAAACTTTTCGATGCCATGTTACCAGACCTTGACGATTTCATGATTGTGGACGATTAAAAAAGGAGGATTCGATATGGCAACCGATGTGGCAGAGGAAATCAAAGTCGGAGCAGACGCTCCGGATTTTACGCTCAAGGACCAAGATCAAAACGATGTCACGTTGAGCGATTTCCGCGGAAAAAAGAACGTCGTGCTCGCGTTTTATCCCTTGGACTGGAGTCCCGTGTGCACGAACGAGAACAAATGTCTCACCGACGACTTGCCCAACTTCCAGTCGGCTGACACCGTCGTGTTTGGCATCAGTACGGACAGCTTTTTTTCTCATAAAGCCTGGGCCGAGGCCTTGGGGCTCCAACATCGTCTTTTATCGGATATGCATCGGACCGTGTGCAAAGCATACGGCCTGTATTTCGAGCCGTTGAACTGCGCCAAGAGGGCGACCGTTATTGTCGATAAAAACGGGAAAGTGGCGTACGTGAAGGTCCAAGAAATCAAAACAGCTCGTGATGACAAAGAAATCCTCGAGGTCCTCAAAACCTTGAATTGAGGTATCCGACCGCACGTGACAAAGGGGATCTCGACGATGGGATCCCCTTTCTTCGCTTTTGGACTCAGCCTCGGAAGGAACGGAAATGTCCGGCATCGTGGAAGACGTCAGTGACGACAATTATGAAACCATTATTCACGCTCCTGCGTCACTTGTCGTCTACGGCATTGCTTCCTGCGAACCCTGCCAAGCCTATGACCCCGTACTCGAAACCATTGCCAAAACCCACACGCATATTCGCGTGGGCAAAGCCAAAATGCATGTGCCAGGACGATGTCGCGAAATTAAAAAACGGCATTGTTTCGAAACGTATCCCACGACGCATTTCTTTTCTCACGGCCAATTATTGGCCGCGCGCGAAGGGAAGATCGAGGCCACGGAATTAGCCGCACTGATTTCTCGGTACTTTCCATCCCCGTAACGCATTACGCTTCCGAGACACAGCAAGAAGGGACGCGAGCGCCGTCACGATGGCGGAAAAGCGGAGAACACCGCATCGTGCTCAGCGGCCATATAACACGCCTCGGAGCGATGCGAGGCCCGAACCGAGATACCAGCCACTTGTCCCATCCGCAGGCGATTGGCAAGCGAGCGGTAAATGACACCAGCGAGGGCGACTTCCGAAACCGATTGCCCCTGAAATGCCGGATCCCATCGAAGGTCTTTTCCGTGAAATCGATCGAGGACGTTGCGAGTCACCAATGCATCCAAATCCGAGAGATCCACGACTTGCCCGGTTTCTGGATGAATAGGACCGTCAACTGCAACGCTCACACTATAATCATGGCCCCAAAGATGTTCATCTTCGGTATGGCCCGCTGAAAACCGATACATCCTGGTTACTCGTGCCCGTGGTACTCCTGTAGCTCGGCTTTCCTCGACCCATGCCCGCGAAAGATCAGCGAACAAATCTTCGTCCTCATATAGGCGAATATGCTCCAACGTCGGAATCCGAGGATGATGCGAAAACAAACGCCAAAGAACATGCACAAGATTTTCTGTGGTAGGAATGGTACGCTGAAAATATGGAGTGTCTAGGTTTAAGTGCTTATGATCGAACTCCTCCAATATTTCCCATAAATATTGCTTGAGATCGTAGATATTGATAATCATTCCGGTAACAGGATCGATATCTCCGCTCAACGTTACTTCCAACAAATAATTGTGCCCATGGCTCGGCTCATTATTGCACCGCCCAAACACACGGCGATTGGTCTCTGCATCCCAAGCAGGATTGTGATAGCGGTGCGATGCACAAAACTCGACTCGTTTGGTTAAGGTCGCTTTCTCCTGCCTACTCATCCAAAAAACCTGGAATAAAAAAAAGGGCCTGACCCCGGCGATGCTTTCGTCAAAGGCCATGCCCTTTTTACGTTTTTGGAACGAACGATGAAAAACGATTAGCCGAGCTCAGGCTGTAAAAGAGCTGCCGCACCCACACGTGCTTTTTGCATTCGGATTTTTGATAGAAAATCCGGAGCCTTGAAGACTATCCACGTAATCCACTTCCGCCCCTGCCAACATAGGAGCACTTTGGGAATCGATGATGACTTTGACATCACCCTTTTCGATTAAAGTGTCATCGTCGCTCACTTTGTTTTCAAATGCCATTCCATATTGATAGCCGCTACAACCTCCTCCTTTAACATAGATACGGAGGCCAACAACGTCGTCCTCTTCTTCCTTTATCAATTCTTTGATTTTTTGTTCAGCAAGCGGGGTAATAGTAACCATTGCTCCTCCTTTTTATGATTTAAGGAACCGTAACAGAATTTGACGAT
>RFGF01000011.1 GCA_003695915.1 Nitrospirota bacterium | reverse complement strand
TTGGTCGGAAGCGGGAGATACTTGTGCGCCGCCGTCAATTGTTCGGGGTGAAAGGCCTCGCCGTTGGCCGTCATGTGGCCGCCCGCCTTTCGCCGCGTTTCCCAGCCATACCACGAAGCGAGCCCGACTTCTTTGTATTGCTGAGCTTCTTCAATGGACATGGGTACATAGCGACGCCCGCGAACCGTGTACGGGGCGTTTTTGACTCGTCCCTGGCGAATGGCCTCCTTGACCGGCAAGCCGTCGATCGTCTCGATCTCGTCATGTGTCAGGGGCCAATCGAGCGGCGCTCGGACGACCTCGAACGTGAACTTGCCGATGTGATAGACGAGCTTGGTCGTTCCGGCCGTGAGTTCATAGGCGCCCCGGACGACCCAGACCGTGCCTTTGACCGCCGTACCGATCACTTTCGCGGTCCCCTTGATGACCGAACAGCCGGTAGCCGCTAATGCCGACGCCCCGATACCAAGAACGATCGCCAGCATGACAGCTCGTCTTCTTGTCCGATGTTTTGGCATTCTGCTGCACCTCAGCTCGTGACTCGTACGGAAAGGCCATCGGCCCCAGCGCTGATCGGAGGACTCCATTGTCCGGACTCGGGTGTTCGCGGTGCGTACCGTATCGCTCACCGGAGAGCAACCGGAAACGATCGTTCACCGGCATAACCGGCAGCATCGTTCTCGGCATTTTCCATCACTGTGACCGATCCCACCGATTCTCCGTTCATCCTCCTAGATGGACGCGAATTTAGCTTTGGCTTGATTGTATTGATCACCGGCCTGCGGTATAACCTGCCGTCCGACCATCTACCATTTATTCTGTTCATTGTACCGAAGGAGGACGGGTCATGATGGCACAACAAAGCCTGCTCACCACCTTGATCCTGGCTATCGCCGGAATGTTGTCGACAGTCGACGTTTCGGAAGCCAAGGTCCGGACCACCCCCATTGCCTATACCCACGATTCGGTGAAGTTGGTTGGAGAATTAGCCTGGGACGACGCCATCCAGGGGAAACGTCCTGGCGTGTTAGTGGTTCATGAATGGTGGGGGCTGAACGACTATGCCCGAAAACGGGCTCGGCAATTGGCCTCGATGGGCTATGTTGCCTTTGCCGTGGATATGTACGGAGAAGGCCGCGTCACCGCGCATCCCGACCAAGCCGGCGCATGGATGAACGAGATCACGCGGAATATTCAGCTCTGGAGGGCCAGGGCCATGAAGGGATTGGCCATCCTGCAACAGCAGCCCCTCGTCGATCCGAATCGGCTGGCGGCGATTGGCTATTGCTTTGGAGGCGCGACCGTCATGCAGCTCGTCTATATGAACGCTCCGGTCAACGGCGTGGTGAGCTTTCACGGCTCGCTCCCTCTTCCGGAAGGACCCCTCACTGGCATTTATCCCCGGATTCTCATCGCACATGGAAGCGCCGATCCTTTCCTGACCGACGAGCATATTCGTGCCTTTCAGCAGGCCATGGACGAAGCCAACCTGGACTGGCAGATGATCATCTACGGCGGAGCCCGTCATAGCTTTACGAACGCTGGCGCCGATGCGTACGGAATCGACGCCCTCAAATACGATCCACGGGCCGATGCCCGTTCGTGGAAGCACATGCACCTCTTCTTGGAAGAGCTCTTTACCCAGAACAGATAACGAAGCGCGCAGCATGTTCGCCTTGCACCCCAATCTTTACACGAGTTTTGCCGGCGCCTACGAAGGAGTTCGCCGCCTCCCATCCTTGTCCATCTCCACCAGGCACTACGGGGATCCTGGTCGCGCTCCCCTGCACAGGGCCGGGTCTAATCATGGAATCCACCGCAAGCCAAACACCGCTCCAAAGTGCTGGGCAATTTGCGCTTTCACTTCTTCTATCGATACTTCATGTCCCAGCACTTCTGCCATGGACGTGACACGAATACCTTCGAGGCCGCAGGGGATGATGAGATTGAACGGAGCGAGGTCCATGCTCACGTTCAAAGCAAAGCCGTGCATCGTGACCCCACTAGCAATCCGGACGCCGACCGACGCGATTTTTCGGAACGTGTGTCGTTCATCCTCCACCCATACGCCCCTCCATTGCTTGACACGATGGCCAACAATCGCCCATTCAGCCAACACTCGAATGATGACCTCTTCGAGCATCTCCACATAGCGTTTGGGTCCGGGGCTGTAGGTCTTCAACTGGAGAATCGGATAGCCCACGATTTGGCCGGGACCATGGTACGTCGCGGACCCACCCCGCTCGACCTGGTAGACCCCAATCCCTCGCTGTCGGAGCTCGTCTATTGCGCCACGCCAATGCGAGTCCCGCGCGGTTCGTCCTAGCGTGACCACCGGCTCATGCTCCAGAAGGATCAGCGTATCCGCTGCGTGGCCACGTCGGCGTGCCTCGACGAGTCGGTGTTGATAGGTCCAGGCTTTGCCATAGTCGACACTTCCCCACTGAAGAAGCCGCCCTATGCGCTCGGGAGAAACACATGTATCTTGCTCCGTCGAATCGACGCGAACCCCAGCACGATCATGAGCTTCAGGAGCACTCGGTTCTGCGAGCCGGACGAACTGATCACTGTCGTGCAATCCAGACATACGCGACCATTTCCGGCCGCAAAGCAGCCGGCCGTTCTCCATTGAAGCGAATCTTGACGGGATGAATCAATGCCCCCACTCGAGTGGGCGATCGGACTGCGTCCGGTCCGATTTGAAATCGACGATCGCGCACTCGGTCGGCCGGATACACGAGCGACACCCGAGCCGGCACATACTCCTCAAGGACGCCCTCGACCGTCACCCAGGCTTCGGCTCCCTCCCTGATGGCCGCCAATTCCTCGCCGTCCACATACGCTTCGATCCACAGCTCGCGGGGATCCATCAACGTCATGACGCGATCATGAGGACCGACGACTTCTCCGACTGTTCGCGGCAACCATCCCACGATCCCATCGTGGGGCGCATGGATCTTCAATTGCGCCAACCGTGCCTGCACAGCCTCGGCCTTGGCTTCGGCCTCCGCGATCGCCAACCGCAAAGTATCGCGCTGGCTCGCCCATTGTTGCTCAGCACGTGCGCGTGTGCGTTGCGCGTGGCGCAAGAGGACGGCCGCACTGCGATAGGCCGCTTGGGCTTCGGCCACACGCGCGCGAATCGTCCGGGCCTGGGCTCGGGCAGCTTTGAGTTCCAAGAGTCGCTGCTCCCATTCAGCCTGCGTTGCGACATCCAGCAACCGTAGGCGTTTCCATCGTTCAGCCCTCACCTCCGCCGTGCGAACCGCCGCCAATGCATGTTCAAGCTCACCCTTGGCTTGTTCGTAGCGTTGTTTGGCTTGGCGGACATCCCGCGTAGCCGTGGCCACCAATGAGAGCATGGCAGGATCCATACCACTGGCCTCCAGCTCGCGGAGCCGCGTGCGAAGTTGGGCAACCTGGGCCTGGGCGCGACGGAGTTCGGCCTGGAGTTCTCGATCGTCGAGACTGGCCAACATCTGTCCTTGTTTCACCGGTTCCCCTTCGCGCACAGGGATGGCGACCAACCGCCCCGTCATCGGAGCAGTGATCATCACTTCCTTGGCGATGACGCGACCGGTCGTCACGATCCACCGCCCTTGCCACCACCAATAGAAGACTCCGGCGATTACGACGATGGCCGCTATGACGAGAGCAATGCGCCACGTGCCATTGTCGAGCAGGCGATCGCTTCGTGTGGATTCGGGCGTCGGGATCGCCCAAGCCGGACGTTTGAGCCGTTTGAGACGAATCATACGAACAGGGTACGGATTGTCGCAATCAGCGCGAAAACAAGAGGACCATGAGAAGACACCAGAACAAACAGCGCTCTGTTGAGGCCTCTCTCACTCACTGGGCAGTTCCGTCATGGATAACTTTAACGGCGTCGAAAGGATCACGGCGCGATACCGATCGTAATCATGAATGGCAATCCCTTTGAATGCCGGATGATCATGAAGCTCCTGCTCCAGCTCGCGAACCCGTTTTTCAAAAACAACGTCGCCTCGCTCGATCGATGTCCGAAGATGGGCCGGATCGGCGCTCACGCCCACCCACAATGTTCCTTTTGCGCGTTCCAGGGCCTTGAGCTCCGTATCGAGGGCACGACGCGCTCGCGACGGATTTTTTAGATACGCCATCACGGCGACTGCTCGTTCTGGGCGCACAATACGATCCAGCAAGGTCTCCGACCCGATCCGCACATCGTCAAACCAGGCCGGAATATCCAAGACGAGCCGCATCGCACGCCGTCGCGCTTCGCGGTCGGCCCGTTCGAGCCATGCAACGAACCGTGCGCCGATCTCCGGCCGACTCCGAAGTTCCCGCCGTGTAATCTCCACATCCAGATGAACCGCATCGAATCGTTCGTCAGCCGTGCCTTCGCGATTGAACCGATCGATCGCCTCGAAAAACTCGATGACCTTCGCCTCATGTCCGGGAAGGATCCACGTCGGCTCCCCGTTCAACGCCTGCACCTCGAAGCCTCGGGCATGAGCGAAACGGAGGAATGTCCGGAAGGGCGCGGGATGGGCGTGAATCCGTTCCCGCGAGGCAAAGAGGAACAAGGTCTTTACGTTCCGGGCTCGAAGGAATTCGAAAAAAAATGCGCGTTCCCTTGCGTCGCCGAGAAAGTCCGGTCTCCACACCCACAACGCCCGCGAGCTTGACCGGGCACCTGACGCAGCAACTTCCTGAACGTACGACTCGAGCGGATCGGCGACGAACGTCAACGCTCCAGGTACTTCGTCCATTGCCGCGTACACGCGAACTTGTGCTCGTTGGACCGCAAAATACCGCTCCACCGCTCGGCGTTCCGCTGCTATCCATGCCAACTTGGCTCGCAGAATCGCCATACGATCGCGCGCAACGCCGAGCTGATCTTTCGCCGCCAAGCTCTGCCAAGCCCGATAGTGGGCCCGAGCCTCTTGCCGGGCGAGTTGCAGCTCCTGCTGTGCATCCTGAAGCCCTTGAACCGCTACGATCACCTCCACCCAGAGATCGTGGCGTACCCGTTCGACTTCCCGTTCGAGGATACGGAGAAACGCCTCCTCACGATCCGAACGGGCATGTTGAAGCGGCCAGATCAAGAGCGGCGTGCGCACGCGAAGCCCGATACTGAATCCCTCCAAAAAGTCGCCCCGTCCTTCTTCCGTCGACGAACCATAGGTTCCCCGAAGATCCAAGCGAGGCAGCGCCCAGAGCAAGCGGTTCTTTCGAGCATCAGCTTCCCGTACACGTGCCTGAGCGGCCACGAGTCGAGGATGTCGCACGGCAACGGCGTCAAAGAACGCGCGGACCTCTTCAGGAGGCTCCACAGCTACTGATTTTGCAGCCATCATGAAAGGAGAATCATCCGGCATGCCGATCAGTCTCGCCAGTTCTGCCGACGTCGTCGTAACACGACCATGGAGCAGCGCAAGGTCGCGCCGGACTTTAGAAACTTCTGTTTGAATGTCCTGATGCTCCGCCTTGGAGAGCACCCCATCAGCAGACAAAATCGTCGCGATCCGTTCGAGCTCGTCGCCGACGGTCTTCGCTTCGGCCAGCCAGCGCAGATGAACATCGCTTTCACGCCTTGCGATATAGGCGTCGGCCGCTCGACCGCTCAACTCGGCACGCCTCTGTGCGTAGGATCCGAGCGCACGAGCCAAGTGCGCCTCAGCCTGATCCATCAACGCCTCGCGTTCGAAGAGACCGCTGAGCATCGATTGAATCAGCCGCGCAAACACCCCAGCTGGATGAAAGCGGGTAAGGACCATCAACTCCGGACCATAACTCACCTGAGCTTCCCGAAGTTGAGCACGAGCCGCGACGACTTCGAGCACCGCCTGTCGCATTTGGGGATTTCGATGCATGACCAACCGCAGAAGCGTTTCGGGAGAAAGCGGATCGGGAACAGCGAACAATTCATGCGCACGTCGACATGATTCGTCGCTTCCCGTCTCCAAACCTATGGCGCACAGCAGATCGTGCGCTCGTAGATCATGGGGATCCCGCTCGAGTGCTGCCCGCCCCTCCTGTTTGGCGACTGCTAAGTCACCACGAGCATAAGCCATGAGCGCTCGATCGAACGGTTCCGTGCCGGGAAAAGGGACATCATAGGTCACACCCACCGCCGCACAACCCAGTCCCGCAAGCCATAAGCCCCACCCAATAACCAGAAGATGCCGGACACCTCGCATGATCGATGGCCTCACCCTTGTTGCTTAGAAAGGCGCCATTTGCTTCCTCACCTTTTCCGGCGCAAAGGGATCGCGATCGGAGGCATGGAACAACAATTCCTGAAGGGATGCCACGATACGAAGCACTCGGGCACACACGCGATACGCCACAAAAAATGGGAGCGCGACGATCAACCGCCATAGTTCTCGCCGTTCCGAAATCGTCAGCGCAATCGCAAATTGCGTGAGTTTAGCTGCACTGTACAGGCAATAATTGACGAACAAAATGAGTCCATACCGGTGCGGATACACCGTGACCATGTGCACGGCGTAAATCAGCCAGGTCAAGGACAACACCACTGAAAAGAACACCGTATCCACAAAAGACAGGAGATTAGTCAGACGAAAATGATGATGAAATACATTATAAATATCCCGATGTTTCCGTACCCGGTTACGAATGACATTGCGGTCCCAGCGCATGCGTTGGCGTACCCACGCTGTCACCCGGTCAGGAACGTTCGTCAAACAGGTCGCCTCCGGCGCAAAGGCAATGTGTTTCCCGAGCTTGCGAATGCGGATGGTTAAATCCGAATCGTTTCCGGGACCCGGATCGTGCCATCCGGTCCGTTCCACGAGTTCCCGGCGGAAAGCGCCGAAGGCCCCGGACACGATGCCCAGGATGCCCATGTGCGCGCGAAATTGACGACCGACGGTGATCGCGATTAAATATTCCACTGCCTGGATCCTCGTAAAGAGGTTCGTCCACACGTTCCGCACGCCGACATTCCCGCACACCGCTCCGATGCGCTCATCACGAAACGGCTGGACGATCTTGATCAGGGCTTCGCGATCCAGCGTCGTATCGGCATCCATGAACACCAGAATCTGACCGGTGGCGAGACGACATCCATAGGTCAGGGCCGCGGATTTTCCCTGCCGCGAAGCCAGCGGAAAGAAACGAATGGCGCCGGCCATGGCCAATCGTTCGCAAATCTCCTTGGTGCGATCGCACGAACCATCGTCGATGACGATGATCTCGAGATGAGGATACCGTTGTTCATGGAGCGAGCGAACTAACGATGGAATCGTGCGTTCCTCATTGAGCACGGAGACGATCACGGAAACGGTCGGGAGCGGCTCCATAAGCGGGTCCCTGCGATTGCGAGTGAGCAGATGGCGTGCGAGCACATAGAGGTCGCTCACGACATAGCGGGGAATTTCCAGGAAGAAAAACGCCCAGAACACGGTGAGGAATTGAATTGGCTCCAAGGATCCTAGAAAAGCGAGGGCATCTCCGCTAAATTCCGCCACGCGCCGAAAGAAAAAAATCAATGGTTCCATGCTGTCAGCGATCTCTGGTTATGGACTGGTGATGCCTGCCGACATTCCCCGCACCATCCATGCTTGTCGCACCCGGCACTCCGGCCTCCCCTCCATCGACACTCAGTCATCCTTATGCCCTGATCCCACCACCTTCGTGCTGTTCCGCTTCGTCACATCGCTGCCTCGCCCGATCGACTAGCTGAGAACCGTCTTCGCCCGGTTCCAATTCTGCCAACCCGATCGCCACGGTCAGTCGTGGTTCCTGTTCCCGCGCCAAAAAAGCCATTACGGTTTCCCGGAGACGCCGGGCGGCGATCTTGGCATGTTCCAGCGATGTGTTCGGGAGCATCACCACCCATCGATCATGTTCCACCTCGGCAACGAGATCGCAGGTCCGAACGGTTTCTTTGACGACGATGGCCAGATGCTTGAGTAACAATTCCGTTGCTTCGCGACCCCAAACATGTTGATAGTCCTGGGCACCGCATGGTTTGATCACCATCAACGACAAGGGCAGCCGGTAGCGCACCGCTCGTTGAATTTCCCGCGCGAGCATGTCAAAGAAAAAGGCTGACGTATACAAGCCCCGAGCCGCATCGATAAATGGAGGCGAGGCGGTCACACTATGCAACCCCTGCTGGGCAGCCAGCACGCCTTTCGGCGTTATCCGATAGGCATAAATGATTTCTTGCAGGGCTTGTTCGATAGGAAATTCTCGACCACAGGTGAGCGAAAGACAGGACGTCTGCGGTTCCGTAAATACGAACCCACAGGCGTCACAGCGATAGTTGGCCTGTGGGCGTTCATAATCCAGGCCCAAGTGACGAAGCCGTTCATGGCATTTAGGGCACACCAAGTGAATCCCGTCTTGAAATTCCCGCTCCTGAGACACATAACCGCACCGGTAATGATGAATCATTTCCACCAGTTCGAGATGCGTACTCCGGCATTGGGGACACGCTTCCCGAAAGTTGAGGGCAAAGTGACGGCAGAACGGACACAAATGAACCTTGTCGACCCATTCGCGCTCGAGCAGTTCCAGCTCCGCTAATCGTTTGAGAAGATCGATCTCTTCTCCAGGATTGACGTGAAGGATGTCACGAGCCGGTCCATACTGATAGCCGCAAAAGGAATCAACGGTAGGAGTGGGAACCAGCGTGTCGATGCCCTGATCCACCAGCACCTTCAGCAATCGCTCCGCGGTTTCCCTCATCTGTGCCATAAATGATTATGCGAAACAGGCGCCTCGGGGTGGAGCGTGCTCATCGCTCTCGACACGGAAAAGCCGTCTTTCGAGCGGTAGGCCACGCGACCAGCTTGGGTCGAAGAGATGGATCGTGTCCTCGCTCCCCATTCACATGCGCACGCGACACGCCGTCATGAGCGCAGGCGATGGAACGGCTCGACCGGCGGTCAAGAAATCCGCCCGCCATGGGCCTGTCCATTAACGTTGCGTTCCTTTAACAAGGTCCATACAGGGAGTCAACCAGATACCGCGATTTCGAACGCGTGCAACAGTAGACCCAGATCGTTTCGCGCCTAGAAGCCTCGTGGGCCTTTCTGCTATAGTAAGTCATTAAACCCATAAATAGTCTGGGATCGTTCGCACGGTGATCTACCCTCTTAGGTTTCGGTGGACCCTTCCAGCTATTTTGATCAATAACCCGTCATGAGGGAGGATCGTTCCATGTTGTTCAGCTCGAGTCAGAAGGGGCTTTCATGGCCCGTGGCGTTCATGATGATGTTTAGCATGGTGGGCCTTGTGTCCGCTGAAACAGAAAAGGGGGACCAACCTATGGCAGTTTCCGATGGCGCACAAGTAGCAATCGAATATACACTCACGCTGGGCGATGAAAAGGTGCTCGATACCAACGTGGGCTCAGATCCCTTGGTGTACACACACGGCCAGCACCAAATCATTCCTGGTCTGGAAAAAGCGCTGGAAGGCATGACCAAAGGCGAACAGAAAACCGTGACCGTCGCCCCGGAAGAAGCCTATGGCCCAGTGAATCCCGACGCGTATTATGAAATCGAAAAGGAAAAAATTCCGGAAGGTTCGTTGAAAGTTGGGGCCATTATTGAGGGAACTGATGGAACCGGTCGGCAGCTCCGCGCTCGCGTTGCCGAAATCAAAGACGACACGGTCATCTTAGATTTCAACCATCCGCTCGCTGGGAAAACACTCCACTTCGATGTGAAGATTTTGGATGTCCAACCTGGCACGCCACAGCAGCCTTGACCACAGCAATCTTGAGCCCTGCCTCGTCACTCATCTCGGTATCCGGTTGACTTTGTACGTGAACGATCGGGAGGAGCCACGCTCCTCCCGATCGGGGTGACGGTTCCACGCACATTACTTTTTCTTGGAGGTGGCCGCCTTCTTTTTCGCCGGCGCTTTCTTCTTAGCCGGTGCCTGCTTCACCACGGTCTTTTTTGCCGCAGGCTTCTTCGCCGCAGCTTTCTTCGTGGCGGCTTTCTTCGTGGTCGCTTTCTTCGCCGCCGTGGTCTTCGCTGTCGTCGCCTTCTTCGCCGGCGCTTTCTTCTTCACTGTCGGCAATGTCCTCACCTCCTTTCAGTAAAAAATGGGGCTGTCACAACGATAACCCCATCCTACCCATTTTTTGGTTTATTTGCCACAAAAAAAATTCGCACGCTGCGATAGAGCACGGACAATCTCATGACCAGCTATTCCCTCACCTCATGGTCCTGAAGCCGTGCTGCCCTTTCCGCGCTCGCACAAAGAGTCGTTCATCCCATTGACGCACGGATTAATACATCATGGTTTCCCATTCATGTTGCACATCGGCATGGGCTTCACTCACGTCAAACGTCAGCCGCCCGATCACTCGCTCGTCTTCGGTTTCGACATCGACGCGCCATTCACCTGCATCGACTCGTTGCTTTACCGTGTAGCCTCGATAGCCCTGAGCACGACCACCAGAGATGTGTACGGGAATACGATCGGTGGTCGTGAACGAACCTGCCTGATTGGGCGGACGATAGGCCCAATGATGATAAATCGTCGTTTCAAGCGCGACCGGCGCGAACACAGCCGTGAAGCAATAGACTGCCTCATTGCGATCAAACTGTTCATCAGACCGCTTCCATATTTGGTACCATGCTCCTTTCGTAAATGTGAGTTGATACTCCCATCAACGCGCTGAACCTGGTGATACATTCCAGCAAACTTCAAAGAAAGCGGCACAGGTGGAATCCAATTGAGAAAATAAAATCCGATCATAAGGGTAATCATCGCCAAGGCTGGAGCGCCCGTTCGCCATTGCGCCCACGTCGTGGCACCGACCGCTCCTCGATACATCATGCTCAACAAGCGCCACACGATGACCGCACTGAGTCCTGCGCCGACCAGAAAAATCCAGGCGTTCATCCGACCCAGAACCACGGGTAGAAAAAATGTCAAAAAGCTCATCATGACGATCGCGAACAATGCGAGTAACATTGTGAGGCTCGACACATGATTGTGAAACCATTCGTTCACGATCAACAACATCACAATGAACCCCAAAAAGACGGCCGTAGTCGTCAGCGATGCGCTTTGAAAATAATAGATTGCATACGCACTGAAGAGTCCTCCGAACAGAAATTGCAAAGCTTTCGGGATATGTGGTTGAACGCGATGAATGAGCTGTAGGGGATGAAAAGCCCGATGCGAATCGGGTGCTTGAGGAAGCAATCCTAATTGTGCGCGTCCGGTGAGCACGATCAGGGCGCCAAGCAGACTGAGATAGAGCAGCAAGATGAGCTGATCGAGCAGCCGATCGATTCTGGTTAACGTGAGGGTATCATACGCTACTCCGCCAAAGAAGAACACCGCAGTCGTCAAGGGTTGCGTCCAGACTTCCTGCATCTTCCCCATTGCTGTTCCACTCACCAGGCGATGCCAGACGGACTTCGAAGGCACGTGGCGCGGAGATGTTGACAACATTTCGGATCACCTTGTGAAATGCATCTCTCGTATGGGAAGCCTACGATGATATTTCGGATACATTCACTTTGCCTTTCACTCCTCGTGGCTTTGCGGACACGGGATACGAAATACCGACAAGGATGTCCTAGCCCGGAATCGATCCCGCACACTCGGCCATGACCGACCCGCGCACGACCATTGAACCCCTTCGGCACTCACCGAATCCACGTCCGAGTTTCGTATCCTATGTTCTGGTCAGCGCCCAATTCGCGTGTCTCATCGCCATTCTTGCCACGGGACCAATCATCGCGCATCAGTGGATGACGGTGTTACTGGAAGGACTCGGAATCAGTTTGGGTGGGTGGGCGGTATGGACCTGTTCTATCCGCAACCTTCAGGTTTTTCCTGAAGTCAAACCGGGGGCACGGCTCATCACCGATGGGCCGTATCGCTGGATCCGACATCCCATGTATTCGGCATTGTTGCTCGTAACCCTGGCCCTGATTCTCGATGAATGGTCATGGTGGCGTGCGGGATGGTGGCTGGCCTTAGCCATGATCCTCCTGGTGAAACTCGCCTACGAAGAGCAAGCGCTGCGCGAAACCTTTCCCGAGTATGCCGCATATCAACGCCGGACGTTTCGCTTGATCCCGTTTATCTATTGAGTCCGCCTCCGCGGAACGACGTCGAAGGCAGATGCCCCATCAGCTTTCCCAGCAACAAGTGCAGATCACATGGCACTTCCGTGTTGACGGACACGACAGACGATCGCTCCTCCTCCGTAAAAGGCTCATCCATCATCAATTGGCGTTCCAAGACTCGAAGATCCGCTTCCGACGCATCTCGTGCTTCTTCGATCCGGCGGGCAACCCGTTCTTGCAAAATGCGGTCACGCGCCCATACATGCACAATCCGAAAGGGCACGCCCCATTCTGCAGCCAATCGCTGAAAGCGCTCGCGTTGCACCCGCCGAAGAAAGGTCGCATCCACAATCACTGGATAGCCAGCAGCCAGAACATGGCGCGCGCATTCTTCTAATCGCCCATAAACCGCTTGTGTGGTTTCCTCGCTATAAACAACCGATTCTTGTGCTTTGTCTGTTCGCTCGTGAGGTTTGACGCCAAACAACCGTTTGCGCTCGATATCCGAACGAACACGGATGGCACCTGTTGCCTCCAACAGCTCTTGGGCGAGCGAGGTCTTTCCGGATCCCGACAGGCCATGGAGAATGATCACCGCACAGGAGCCTTCTTTGACGAGTCGTTCAGCCAACGTGAGATAGCTCAACAATTCTTCCCGAAGCACCAGCCGGTCCGCATGTTGAGCCTCGGTTTGTTCCCAACGAATGCCGGCGACCTTCGCCCGGACTATGGCACGATAGGTTTGGTAGTATCGAAAGACCCGAACCCCCCAATAATCTCCTGTCCATTCCAAATACCCATTGAGCAATCGGCGACCGTATGCCGGGCAGCCACGATGATGAAGATCCATGACCGTAAACGCCATCTCGCTCATCACGTCGATCCATCGCAAGGCCTCGCTAAATTCGATGCAGTCGAAAATCGTGATTGTCTTCTCAATCAGCGCCATGTTCCCCAAATGCAGATCGCCATGACATTCCCGGATACAGCCCTCGGCCTTGCGTCGTTGGAACACCTCGATCAATCGCGCATGCTCCTCTTCCGTCCAGGTTCGAAGCCGCTCGAGGCGATCGGCCCCGAACCATTCCCGTATCACGATGGGCAACTGCTGGAAATTTTCTCGAACCGGCTTAATAATCACGTCTGGAGCGCCGAAGGGCGAAGCTACATCCGCCACGGCGATTCGCTGGTGAAAGTCCGCGATCTGTGCGGCTAACGCATCGATGTGAGCGGGTGTTAAGTGTCCGCGTGCCAACACGCGCGTGAGCAACATCTCTTGGGGAAACTGTTTCATTTTCACGGCATATTCGATCGGCGGCCCCTCGCCTCCCAGTTGCGGCGAGTCGGGCGTGCCGGTAATCGTCACGACGCCTAGATATAACTCCGGCGCCAACCGTCGATTCAGTCGCACTTCCTCCATACAAAAATATTGTCGGCGTTCGAGCTCACGAAAATCGACGAAGCCCAAATCGACCGGCTTTTTGATTTTGTACGCATACGGACCGGTCAAAAGGACCCAAGAAATATGTGTTTCCAGGATTTCAAAGCGCTCGACGGGATGGCCGTAGAGTGCAGGGTTTTGTAGAGCCTGGAGAAGTGTGGAAGAGGAATCGGGCATGGCGTAACGTCATCGCAGTCGTCAATTCACGACATGGTCGAACAGCAATCGCACAGAGCTCATGAACGGGCTGGACGCTTTTGGGCCAAGATGGAGGAAGCACGTTCCGCCGCCTCTTGCACCAACAGTCCCATCTTCGGATGCGCCGGCTCGACATCCACTGGCAAACCATAGGATCGGAGGCGCTCACTGGAGACGTGTCCAATGGATCCTACGACCATGGTCTGCGCACTCTCCCGAAACGCTTCGACCTGGTTTTCCTTGGACAAGACTTGCATCACATGATCAATCTGAACGGCGTTGGTCACCAACAGCACCTGCACATGTCCTTGAAGGATTTCGCGCAACACGGTTCGTAATGGCGTGAGATCTTCGGGAAGGGCCCAACGATACACAGGAACAGCCATGACTTCCGCGCCGCGAGCTTGCAATCCCACCAACAAATCGGGATTCGAAGCCCCGTACTCCTGAACGGCCACCCGCATGCCTGTCAGCCCTTCGGGATAGCGTGCATCCAACACCGAAAGAATATCGCGCCAGGTATTGGGTTCGGGCACGAGCATCTGCGGCGTGATTCCCCATTCTTTGAGTGCAGCGACGGGCTTCGGTCCCCGCGCTACCAAAACGGTGTGACGCAGGGCATGGATAATGTCTGCCAAGGGCCATCGCGTGCGAAGGGTTTCGATCAAGGTTTTCGTTCCCACGCCGGTCAGCAGAATCACCATGTGACAGTGTCCTGCCATCAACTGCTCGCCGAACGCCAAGGCCTGGGTATTTTCTTGAAGCGGAATTTCCCGCATGGACGGGGCAACGAACGGGCGCCCACCGTAGCGTTCGATCAACCGCTTCATGTGATCGGCCATACGGCTTTCAAAAGACGCGACACCCAATCCTTGAAAATCGGCACGATTACCCATCTCCGATGTCCTCGATGTCATCCAGCATGTTCCAGCATCCGGATGGTAAAGAAAAATCTCTCTGACAGCTCAGCAAGTATAACAAAAAGAGAGGCACATCGGTGCAAAAAGAGGCATACCCGCTGTCTGCCAGGCCGATGGCCTTTGGGGATCATGAAGCCTATTGAGGTGGTTTGGGTCTTGCTTTGTTCTGAAGTCTACCGCTCATTGATTGCGCTTGAACTGCCGAAAAACATCTCAGCTTTGAGATGGAACATCGTCGCTGCGTTTACATGAGACTCAGCAAGACAGGGCCACCCATTGCAAGCTCTCACATGTGGTGGTGCCTTGATCGTCGAATGCACATGTATCATCGTGAGTCACAATACCCGAGATCAACGCGTTCCCGCTTGTACAATGAAAACAAGCCATACGGGATAACGGCAGAAAGGAATTTGCTCAACCTCGCATGGACGCGCGAGCCTTCACACGAACCTTCAAAGGAGTCGATCATGACCGTTCAACGAATCGTATCCTCTTTCCTCCCTTCTACCTTTCTCCTCTTCGCTTTCGTCGCGATGGTATCAGGCGCACTCCCGGACCCCAGAAGGCTGCACGCGGCTCCCCTGCCTTCCCAAATCATCGTGGATCCTGCCAATCCCTCGTGGTTCCGGCATCACCAAGGCGGGCCGTTTTTTCTGTGCGGGCCCGGTGATCCCGAAGGGTTTTTGTATCGCGGAAGCCATAATCCCGATGGCACCCGCAACGGAGATCAAATGGCCTTAATTCATAAGCTCGCGGGGACTGGGGCCAACTCCATTTACTTGATGGCTGTTCGATCCCATGGAGGAGACGGCGACTCTACTCAGAACCCTTTTATCGATCATGATCCTGCCCAAGGCGTGAACCCGGCGGTGCTGGCGCAATGGGAGGAATGGTTTACGGAAATGGATCGCCATGGCATCGTGATCTTCTTTTTTCTTTATGACGACAGCACCAAAGTCTGGGACACAGGCGATACAGTCGGAGCTGCCGAGCGGACTTTCCTTCAGACGCTGGTGAACGCGTTCGAACACCATACACATCTGATTTGGGTCATCGCCGAGGAGTATCAAGAAGCCTTTACACCAGCCAGGGTTTCCAACATCGCGGCCGTCATTCGGGCTGCCGATGATCATGCTCATCCCATCGCCGTTCATAAACTGAGTGGGCTTGCTTTTTCAGAGTTTGCCGACGATCCCTGCATCGACCAGTTCGCGATTCAGTACAATACCTCCAGCGCCGCTGCGTTGCATCGGGGGATGGTCGCTGCCTGGAACGAAGCACGCGGCCGCTACAATCTCAACATGTCCGAAGCGGCCAATCATGGAACCGGCGCGACAGCACGCCGTAAGAATTGGGCTATCGCCATGGGAGGCGCCTACGTCATGGTGTTAGGGTGGGATATTGCCTCAACTGCCGTGAAGGATCTCGAGGATTGCGGGCGGCTGGTGAATTTCATGGAACGCACCGATTTCACGAGGATGGCTCCCCACGATGAATTGAAGTTCGGTGGCACCGAGTACGTCCTCGCTTTCCCAGGGCAGAGTTACATTGCCTATGCCGGAAACCTGGCCGGTCGCATCGGCCTCAAAAATATGTCCGCCGGAACCTATGATTTTCGGTGGCTGGATATCGTGACGGGAACCATCGTGAAACAACGAGGCATCGCGATCCAAGCAGGCGACCGCACTTGGCCGACTCCCCCTACCATCGGGAATGAATTAGCTGTCTATATCCGCCGGAGCCAGACCTCGGATGTCGCTCCGCCCGCTCCACCTAGTGGATTAGCTGTCATGCATGGCGCCACGCCCTAATGGACCTCGAGCCCATGATCGTCGCAGGCGCGGGCTGAAAGCCCCTGGATTCCGCAAGTCCGACCGAGACGATGTCACGGCTTTTCAAGGGCTTTGTGGCGCATATACTCTTTTCTTTTTTTTCGTCGAATCGGTCGCGCGCAGACGAAGAAGAATGTCATGCTGAGCGGACTTTCAACTCAGGGAAACTCCTGCGCTGTTCGAAGGAGAGGTCCGGG
>RFGF01000104.1 GCA_003695915.1 Nitrospirota bacterium | reverse complement strand
TGTTAGCTTCACCCCATCGTTTAGACAGTTTTTCGCTTGTGGTCTTCTCCCGATTTTGCGGACACATTCGAAAAGGCTCACAAGAAGCCACGCGGTGCGTCGTGGAGAAACGGAGGAAGTTCAGTTCAGTAATGTAAACAGAAAGCCGTTCACATGGTCAGTGCAGGCGGAAGGGCTCTCGCCCACGTGGCCAAAGATGTGGGAATCAACGCCAGGATGTTGGGGCGCTGGGGGGCGAGAGCAACGGAGAATGGCCTGCAAGCTTGCTGCAGGCACGGTCGGGCACGGGACGGTTCTATAATAATCGATAACGGCGGCGTTCCCATACCGAGGGACTGGCACCTAGCGTGTATGCCGAGTAGGTCTCAGATACATTCACCGAATCTGTTGACGAAGCTGAGGGAAGGCCAAAACGATGGGGGAAGTTAAATTCGCGCAATTCAAGCAGATGGTTTTTCAACCTCATTGACCAACTCCGCTTGACTTTCAACTCCTTTAATTTCCGATTTCAGAATAAAATCGATAACCTTTAAACCATCTAAAATTTTAATGCCATGGATATTGGCAAGCTGCCTAGCCTGCGAAGAAATGGCATCAGAAGTGGTGATAAGAATTTTTATTGGATTTTCATACGATTTTGCCGCTTCAACAAGTTGTTGAACTCCTTCTTGATCATGTTGATCGGTGCCCTTCTTTTTCTTAATCTGAAACAAAAACACCGCATTGAGATCATCGAACCGATCAGAAAAATAGGGGAATGGGTAAGAAGCCACAATATCAACGTCGGCTCCCTTCCCATCGTATTGTCTTCTTGAAATAATGTCGTATCCACGGCTTTTAAGGCACTCGGCAATGATATCTTCAAAACGAAGAGGATCAAATTCTAATAACTCATTTGCGAGCCTGTTAAGCGCTTTGTAATTGACTTCTTCTAATATCTGCTTAATGCTTTTTCTTGCATCCGATGGGGCTTGTTTATATAAAGCTTCAATAGCTTCGATGACCTTGGTATTCCAAATATTACTTATTGCCGATTGGTAAGCTCTAAATTTCGAAGCAATCACTATAGCTTGCTGGGATGAACTGTAAGAGTAATTCTTCGGATTTAGGACGGGTATGACATGCCGGAAATCATCCCAGAAGGTTTCTTGAGAATCTTTATCAAAATAATATCGATTGGCAGCCTGGCATATGGTAAAGGTCGCATTATCAACAGTCTTGGGAATTACTAAATAATCGCCTTTTTCTATCTCTAGCATTCGTCGCAAAATCGAATATCTCCTTAACACCTCAACGTCAGGATCATTAAACGCTTCTTTGTACCTGCTGGCCCACGTTTCTTGTGGAATAGGATTGCCATCCTCTAGCAATTGCAATCCTTTGACCCCCCATCCCTGTCGCAGCTTATTACGCTGAAATAGCTCGTCCATTAACCATTGATGGGCATCTGGATCCTCATAGTTCACGCGAAAAATAAAAAATTTGGGCATAAGAATTTTCCCCTTATTTTAGAGCGGCAAATGTAGAAATTTTATGATTTAATCCATATAGCATGGAGCATTATATAGTACTCCCCTAAATGTTCAAGATCCTAATGGCTCTATGCCTGGTGTTAGGCCACTGACAGCCGGATGCAACCTTGGTTCATCATGCAGATCGCGGCGTGCCATAGGCAGCCACTGCGTATCGCCTCGTGTGCGAGAGACACGGGATCACGCGTTTAAAAATGGAAGGTAGGGCAATGCATCCTAGCACTAGCCTAGCACCGTGTTGAGTGCTGACAGGCGTGGAGGATGCAATCCCTTGATTTAATTGGTGGGCCGTGAGGGGATCGAACCCCCGACCCGCTGATTAAGAGTCAGCTGCTCTACCAGCTGAGCTAACGGCCCACCGTGAAGATGTAGGAAGTCGTCGAGTTTCGGCGACCTGATGAGAGCAGAGAGACCTTACGAATAATTGGCAGGCCGCCGAAGTCTTGCCCGATAAACTCACAACTGCCGGTGAATCAGATCGCCCACATTCGCTCCTGAACGAGATGAAAAAACATGGCGCGCCTGGCAGGATTTGAACCTGCGGCACCTGGCTCCGGAGGCCAGTGCTCTATCCACTGAGCTACAGGCGCGTCGATTCGGATGCGTGTGTCGACTGCAGAAATCGTACGATCACGATTCATGCGATTGATGACGCTATCATGGATTTCTGCGCCTTGTCTAGGGGATTCATCACCCACGGCACTCACTGACAGGATGGGGTGCTTTCGTCGGTAACCTTTTGCGCCAACACGGCTTTCGCGATGTCGGCGAGCTCGCGAGGCTCTTCGAGAATTTCACGGAGCAGGAATTCGGCTTCTTGGGGTGTTAATGCATTGGTGGGAGCGATAAATCGTTTGCGGGCGATTCGGCGTTCCTCCGGATCATCGGGTTCGTAATATCCGAGCAGTTCCCCGCTTCGGTGGGCAGCCTCCAGCCGGCTGCGCCATTCGTGGAGCAATTCCGGCGTCCACGTCCCCTCCCGAGGCTGGCCGTGAAACAATTCGAGTTTGGTCCAGATCGCCCATCCCACAAACACGGCCCAGGTTTCGTTCAATACCTCCCACGCATCCTCGTCGGAAAGAAAACGCAATTCGGTAGCCGTTCGCCGCTGGCGAATAGGGTTGATCCGCACGAATCGATAATGGCAGTGCAACTGGGCTGTGGCCAACGCGAGGGCTCGTCGAGCTCTTGGAGAAAGCGCTGTCGGATCAGAGGCGGAGAAAAGATAATCCAGATAGGCGTGCAAGAGCTCGTGATACAACAAGCCGAGATCATGGTGTGTCATGCGGGTGAGGTCCGCTAAGGCGCCGCCGGCCTCGTTGAACGATAATCGCAAATTGAGAATCATTTGATGGCGTTCGGGATGATATTCGGCAGCGTAGGTTCGCAAGTCTTCGAACGCCACGTCCACAAAATCGGGAGCGATTTCTTTCAAAAAGCCCGTGGGAAGTCCGCGGGCCTCGGCTTGGGCGATCAAGGCAGGCCAAGGATGGCGCACATGGGATGGACGTTCCGCGCGGGAGGAAGGGACGAGTACGGAAATAACTGACAAGACTCCCAGGCAGACGACAAGCAGGCGCCGCGACCATCCATGCGGGGGGCTACCGCCAATGATAGGCTTCATCTTCTTCTACAAGCGTCCATGATTCCAGAAGCGTCGGGGGGACGTGGTCGAGGAACCGTGAAGGTTTCGAGAGCACGGAGCCGGTGATCTTATCGTAAATATTGATCGGATAACACAGAAACAATTTTTGTTTGGCCCGGGTAACCGCGACATACAACAGGCGTCGTTCCTCTTCTAAATCTTCCTCGGTCAAGAAGGAATACGTCGAGGGGAATCGTCCATCCACCAGCCAAATGATGAACACGCATCGCCATTCCAGCCCTTTCGCGGAATGAATCGTGGACAGCACCAGGCGTTCATCGTCTCGATCTTGCCCTGTGACATCCATGACGCTTTCATCGGGAGGTTCGAGTGTCAAATCAGCCAAAAATTCATCCAGGCGATCGTATCGTTCCGCCATAATGGTCAGGTGTTCCAAGTCGCGAATGCGCTTGGGGTAATCATCGTAATGATCTTTGAGGATGGGTAGGTAATAGTCCATGACGTCGGCGAGGAGTTCGGCCGGAGGGCGGGTTTCGCCTTGCGACACACGCTCCAGCATTGTGGCAAGGTCGCGAAGTCCTTGTCCAGCTCGTCCAGTCACGGCTTTCAGGACGTCGAAGGGGCGATCGGTATCGAGTACGCCGGTCAGCACGTCTCTCGCTCGTTTGGGACCCACGCCTTCGACCAAGAGCAGTACACGGTTCCAACTGACGGTATCGTGTGGGTTGTGGATGACGCGCACATAGGCGAGGAGGTCCTTGACGTGAGCGGTTTCGACGAATTTGAACCCGCCGCGTTTGATGAAGGGAATGTTGCAGCGCGACAGCTCGAGTTCGAGATCGAACGTGTGAAAGCTGGACCGGAACAACACGGCTATCTCGTCGAGGGGAATGCCTTCTTCGCGCAGTTCCAAGATTTTTTGGGCAACGAATCGCGATTGCGCATGCTCGCTGACGGCTTGGGCCAATGTGGGTGGGGAGCCGCCTTGGCTTCTGGTGAAAAGCGTTTTGCTGTATTTTTCCGGAGCTGCCGCAATAATGTGATTGGCCAATTCGAGAATAGGGCGCGTGCTCCGATAGTTTTCTTCTAATTTGTAGAGTTTGGTGCCAGGAAACAGACGCGGAAAATCCATAATATTGCGGAAGGTGGCTCCGCGGAATGCATAAATGGATTGCGAGTCGTCGCCCACCACCATCACGTTGTCGTGTGTCGCTGCCAGTCCGCGGATGACTTGCGCTTGAAGCGGGTTAGTGTCTTGATATTCGTCGACCAAAATGTAGCGGTAGGTTTGGGAGATGTTGTGCCGCACGCTCTCGTCTTTGCCCAGTAATTCACGGAGTTTCACCAACAGGTCGTCGTAATCGACAAGCTGGCGTTGTTGTTTGGCGGTCAGGTAGGCCTGGTGGAGTTTGGTGATTTCCGGGAGATAGTCGCTGAAATGGGAATACTGGGTGAGGACAAGATCGTCGAGCGATCGGAGGGTATTGACGCTCTTGCTGAACATCTCCGCGAGGGTGTGTTTTCGCGGGAAGCGTTTCCCGGTTTCGTTCAGCCCCAGTTGCCCGCGCAGGAGATTGATGAGATCTTCGGTGTCGCCGCGATCGAGAATCGTGAAGCCTGGATCGAGCCCGATCGCGCGTCCGTACCGGCGCAGGAGCAGGTTGGCGACAGAATGAAACGTTCCCCCGGTCACTCGCTCGCTGGCAGGACCGATCAGTTGCCCGACTCGGCTGAGCATCTCCTGCGCAGCTTTTCTGGTAAATGTGAAAAGCAGAATGGCGCTAGGGTCGATGCCGAGTTCAATGAGGCGAGCGACGCGGTAGACCAGTGTCCGGGTTTTTCCGCTTCCGGCCCCAGCGATGACCAGGGCAGGGCCATCCACGATTTCCACAGCGGCGAGCTGTTGGGCATTCAACGCCTCGGCATAGTTCAAGGATAACCGTGCAGGTCGAGGGGTATGGTGCGAACGTTTGAGGATGTAAAGTTTGGAATGCTGATTGAGCGAATCCATCGTGCGCTAGACTTGGGGGAACACACGAGCCTGTGCGTGTATAGCACAGGGGGGCGGCAGGCGCAATGCGGAACCGGGAGGATGGGAAGGTCGCTTGGACAGCTCTTTTCTGGTTCGGTATAATGAGGGCTCTCGATCGCGAACAAATAAGCACGCGGATGGGCAGGCATGACAAACACTGATCCCTACGCTTCGGTTCTCAAGGAGTTGGCCAGTACGATGCTGGGAGTCGCACGGGAATCCGTAACGCTCGTCAAGCGGGCGGATCCTCAGCAGGCCATACGGCTGAACGGGTCTCAGGAATGGAGTGTCTATTTGGAGTTCCTCCAGGTCCTGTTCAATTTGGCGGATCGGCTGTCGGCGTTTTACATTCCGGTCCAGGATCAGCCGGAGTTCATGAATCGACTCGAAGATACGGTGGCGGACCAGCTCAAGACCGTGTTGGCGCCCACGCTCAGTTCTGCCGAGATCGATGACATGGAAATCGTGCTGTCCATTGGCCAAGCGGTGGCGCAGAGCCGCCAGACCTATGAGCGGTTTCGATTCGTCGTCACGGAACAATCAAAAGAACGTGATCAGCTCTTTGAGTATTTTAGCCAGCGAGTGGCGGAAAAAGCCGGCGCGCCGAACAATACCCACATTACATCCACGGCATTACTGTGTATCAGTGCGGTCGTGCCTGCTCTCCAACGGCTCTTTGAAGATATGACGAAGTCCCAGACATCTGAAGCGATGGCCGAGGCGTCATCATCTTCACCATTGCATGGGGAGAGTTCAGCCGATCGGGTATCCGCTGAAGGTCCGTCTTCTGCGACGCCGGAGGTGCCGACCATCAAACTCGTCAAAGTCGTGTCGCGAATTTCCAAGGATGAGATCGAAACGACATGGGGCGTGCATCCCCGGTTTCAACGCGACCTGAAGCCCCATGAAGCCAAAGAGTTGGCGAAACACATGAACCGCGTCGCTCGAATTCTCGGCGAGCGCTTTGCCGCCGTCGCGGCCTTGGCTCAAGCTTCAGAGGATCAACGGATTGGCCATGCCTGACGCTTCCTGCGGGCGTAGAGATCTCCCAACTCGATATTCTTTTCTCTCATTCGTTTGAGCCTTCCCTTTTAGCGGTGACGTCACAACCTCCTGCCCACTCCACGGCCTATCCAGCAATCCCCTCTGCCTTGCATCGATTGCCCGATGTGGCCAAGAATCTTTGGTGGAGTTGGACTCCGCTAGCGCGCGAATTGTTCGAACAGCTCGATCCGACCTTGTGGAGACTCACGCACCATAACCCGGTTCGGGAGCTGCAGATGATCGATCCGGAACGATTGGTCGCATTGAGTCGCGATGCCGTGTTTCTGCGGTTGTATACGGTGACGGTCAGAGCGTTTGACCAATACATGGCAGCAAGAGATCATTGGTTCGGCAGGACCTATCCGGCTCTTCGCACCCATCGGATTGCTTATTTTTCTGCGGAATTTGGTCTTCATAGTTCCTTGCCGCTGTACAGCGGAGGGTTGGGCATTCTGGCCGGGGACCATTTGAAAGAGGCCAGTGACTTGGGCGTGCCCATGGTCGGCTTGGGGTTTATGTATTCCCAAGCTTACTTTCGACAGGTGGTCAATGCGGAAGGATGGCAAATCGCGGTCTATGATCCTTTCGATCGGGAGGCCTCGCCGATCGAACCGGCACTCACGAGTTCGGGAGCGCAGGTGACCGTTTCCGTCCGGATTGCTGATCGTCTCGTCACCTGCAAAGTGTGGCGCGTAGCGGTCGGGCGCGTCATGCTGTATTTGCTGGATTCCGATACGCCGGAGAACGAGCCTGCCGATCGCGAGCTCTCGGCTCGATTGTACGGAGGAGATCTCCATACACGCTTGTGCCAGGAAATTCTGCTGGGTATCGGAGGCGTGCGGGCACTCCGAGCCATGGGGGTGTCGCCGGTCGTGTGGCATGCCAACGAGGGGCATCCTGCGTTTCTGACCCTCGAACGCATTCGCGAAGGTGTTATCCAAGGGCTTTCGCCTGCTCAAGCTATCGACCTCGTCCGCAACACGACAGTATTTACCTCGCACACACCAGTTCCGGCCGGTCACGATATTTTCCCCGCCGGCATGATTCGGGAATACTTGCAAGGGTATTGGGATGAACTGCAGATGTCGTTTGAGGAGTTCTTGGCCTTAGGGAGACATCCAGGATACTCGGCTGACCACTTTCATATGACGGCCTTGGGCATCAACCTGGCGGTGTTTGTGAATGGCGTGAGCCATGTTCACGGAAACGTGACGCGGTCGATGTTTCGGAGTTTATGGCCAGGTCGGACCGAAGACGAGATCCCCATTCATGTCGTGACCAATGGCATCCATGTCCCGACGTGGATCGCCCCGGAAATGCATCGGCTCTACAGCAAATATCTGGGGCCGAATTGGATTGCGCACTGTGATGATCAGGCACGATGGCAGCGGGTGCTGGACATTCCCGATGCTGAACTGTGGGAAACTCGGCAGTTCTTGAAGCGGAAACTCTTAAACTTTATCCGGCGCCGAATCGGTCTCGGCTGGATGCATGGGGATCTTTCCGCCGAGCAGGTGATTGCACAAGGCGCGTTGCTTCGGTCGTATCCGTTAACGATCGGATTCGCTCGCCGCTTCGCGACGTATAAACGAGCCACGCTGCTGTTTACGGATCTCGAGCGCTTGCGGCGATTGCTGCTCGACCCCTGGAAACCCGTCCAGATTGTGTTCGCCGGAAAAGCGCACCCGGCTGACGAACATGGGCGGGCCTTGATCCATGAGGTGTATCGGTTCGCCAAAGATCGCGGATTCGGTGGGCATATTGCTTTTGTCGAAGACTACGACATGCATCTCGCCAAATTTCTGGTCCAAGGAGTGGATCTGTGGCTCAACAATCCGCGAGCTCCCCTGGAAGCTAGCGGAACGAGCGGGCAGAAAGCCTCGCTCAACGGCGTGCCCAATGTGAGCGTTGTAGACGGATGGTGGGCTGAAGGCTATGACGGCACGAATGGGTGGGCGATTACCTCGTCACCGAATCAGGAGCCCGAGCAGCAAGATCGTCACGATGCGGAGGCATTGTATGGCCTCCTCGAGCAAGAGATCATCCCTCTGTATTATGAGCGAACGCATGACGGAGTGCCGCATGGGTGGGTCAGGATCATTAAAAATGCCATCCGAACGATTGCTCCTACATTCAGTGCTCGTCGCATGCTCAAAGACTACGTCACCAAAGCCTATGCGCCGATTATGAGTCGCCGCTCCACATCGGCGAAGCGCCAATCTATCGGGCAGGTGACTGGATAATGAAAACATCGGGTATCGAGGAGCAACGTTCGTGAGGGCTTTGACGGTCGTCGCAGTTGTGGGATTGAGTTTTGGTCTCGGGTACTACGTGGGTCAGCGTCCTGACGAGGTCAAGCAGCACTTACAGCATCTTTCCGGTGAATTGATCGAACAAACCATCGGGTTGGACGTCGATCGTCGGTTGGCGGTTGAACGGGAGCTTTTAGAGGCCAAAGCGAGCTTGTTGGAAGCGGAAATTCATCTTTTAACCGAAAACCGTCAGCGCGCTACCCAACAATTGGAGCGCACGCTTCGTCATTTGACGACCGCGTTGGAAATGGATGTCGATGGAGAACGATCCGCGCACATTCGCGATCTACGCGATCGTGTCAAGGGTTTGCGGGAGCACATGACTCGCGGGGAACCGCTTTCGCCGCAAGTCTTCGATGATGTACAGCGCGACATCGATGCGCTGCGTTCGTAGCTGGGTCGAAGCCGGACGAGGAGAAATACGGCTTCTTACGAGGTGCTGACTTCCTCTTTTTTCCACGCCGCCAGCATGCGCTCAGCTCTCATGCGAACCACGAGATCGGGATCTTTTAACAAGGGTTTAATCGCTTCGCGTCCTCTGGGATCGCCGATCTTTTCCAAAGCGTCAGCCGCCTTGAGACGCGTAAACCAATCCGGATCTTTTAATTTCTCGATGAGCGCATCGACTGCGGATTTGTGCTTGATTTCCCCGAGTGCCTGAATGGCTTGCTTGCGCACCACTTCATCTTTGTCATCGAGACATTCCAGCAACCGTCCGACGGCCGGCTCTCCGAGCTCGGCTAACGCCCATGTGGCATCGTCTTTGAACTCATCGTTCCGGAGCATCGAAATTAATGGATCCAGCACGCGCTCGTCGTTGATTTTCCCGAGAGCCTTGATAGCATATTTGCGGGCATCCCAATCGCGGAGATACCGAATCAGAAGATCCACGGCAGGCGAGCCGATCATGGCCAGCGCATCGACTGCGGCTTCCCGAACCTGCCAATCGCCGTCACGCAAGCTGCGAACCAACGGTTCGATGCAGCGTTCGTCCCCCATTTCCCCCAGCGTGATCACGGCTTCGCGGCGGACCACCCAGTCAGGGTCGTTCAGCAGGTCGATTTGGATATCGATTTCGTCTTTCTCTTTTTCTTCTTCGAACTCCTCGATTTGCTCTTCTTCCTCTTCAGTGCCTTCTTGAATCGCTGAGGCTTCAGCAGACTCTGAGCTGGATTCTGCTATGATGTCCTCCGCAAATTCATCGACGAATTCATCGGGGATATCCGTGGACGCGGTCCGATCCTGGTCCTGTGGCTGGTCTAACGATTCTGATCGTGTGGTCTGTTCCTCGCTCATCGACTCGTCCTCCTCTTTTCCCATATTGCTGTCTTGCTAAGATCACATTGGCGGTGTTTGTCCGGAAACGAAACAGTCGCGCTATCCGCGAATCTTATCATGTTGATGCACGCGATCGTTGTCGTTCGATACTCCGCAATTTGCGTTGTACGCGCTTCAAGCGTTTCCGCAAGGTGCGCACCTGCTGTTGGTTCTCCGGGGTTGCATTGTGAGCGGTCGCTTCCCGGATTTTTTTCTGGAGAATTGCCTTATCTTCTTCAAGTGTTCTGGACATAGCGTCTCTTCCCTCGCAAAAACTGTGTTCAAGTCTAGACAAGCCGTTCTCGACCTGTCAATTTTTAGGTATCGCCTTCCGTTCAGACAAAAATCCCCCACCGATCGGAGGATCGGTGGGGGACCGATACGCGGATATGGAATATTGTAGTGGGTTTGACGTTATTTCTTTCGCCACTTCTTGCAGAAGCTGCGTTCGTAGGCGATGATTTTCCAGGCTTCTTCCTCGCTGATGGTGGCCGGGATGAGCGGAACCATGCCGGTGCCGGGACTCCCGTTTTTGATCACCCAGAAGAGCTCGCCGTCTTTCCGTTTTTTATGGAATTTGCAGTTGGTGAAATTTCGGGGGCCAGGATTCAACACCTTACCTGCTGGCCCTTGCCCATCGCCTTTTTTTCCATGGCAATTCACACAGGTTCCTTTGCCTTCATACAGTTTTTTACCTTCGGCGACGATTTCGTCCGAAGCCTTTTTGGAATTTTTATAAAACGGCGATTTCAGCTTTTTCGCTGCCGCGCGTTGGTCGGCCGGGACCCGTGGTTTCAACGGATCTCTTTCCGGTCCGGCTAAGGCCAGCCCTGATGCCAGAAACAATGCTGCCGTGAGCATTCCGCAAACTCTCATCGTTTGGTTCATGTAACCCTCCTTTTTGAATAAGACCGACAAAAGCCTTCTTGCCTTACCCACGCTGCTCTACCGCTATCGTTTTGCTTTCCGAGCCAAAGGCCGCAGGAATATATCAACGGATTTTTAAGAGTGTCAAGGCAAAAACAGGCCGGAATGAGGACGCTAGGATCGAAAAGGGCCGTGCCCGGTGCGCTCGAAGGGAAACGGCAAGAGATCTTTCAGCGAATAGCGCACGACGTTTTCGGCGCGAGAAGGGTGGTGAGCGGCAACGAGGATTTCTAGATTGGGGGCAAATTCCCATAACAATTGCCGACAGGTTCCGCAGGGCAGACATGACACAGCGGCTTCGGCCACGACGGCCAGGGCGATGAATGCTCGAGCCCCTTCGGATAAGGCCTTAAACAGCGCGACGCGCTCAGCGCAAATGCCGAGATAGACGGGGCTTTCGATGTTGCACCCCGTGTAGATCGTCTGCTGTGGTGTCAAGAGCGCAGCCCCGACTCGAAAGTTCGATGAGGGAGCCACGGCCCATTGAAGCGCTGCTCGTGCGGCTGCGAGCAGGTCGGGAGACGAAAGAGAAGGGACGGGATCAGACATGTTCTTGCCGCACGCGTATTCGACCCATCGCAAGGATCGAGACCGATTTTACGAGGGAGGCAAAACGATATCGCGAACGACCACGCCGGGCTTCCCGAACGGTTTTAAGGTCTTGCCGTTCAGTGTCACGGTGACGCCTCCCGCGTTCCCGAGAGTGAGTGTGAAGTGGTCACGCGCGTACCACGTCGCGCGCTCTCCGGGTTTGAGCAAGGCTTCTTGTCGCTCGCCGTCGTCGGCTTGAACGACTACCCACGTCAATTCGTTGGCCTCCAGTTGCAATCGTTGAGGAAGCGAGATCACGTCACTCGCCGAGTCGCTGTGGCGAGCAGGGGACGTCGGCGAAGATGGCGAGGTCGAAAGGGAAGGCGTAGAGCTCGGACTCGACGTACCGGATGAAGGAGTAGGCTGTGGTCGGACATCGTGGGCTTCGGTCGCCGAAGAAGAGGAAGGCAATGGCTCGGCGGGTTCGCTTTTCGGCTCAGCGAGCAATGGGCTCGAATTCGAAGGAGGGGTAGAAGGCGTGTCAGGTTGATGGCGTGTGGGAAACAGCCACAGCAGGCCAAGGACCATGCAGGCCGCGATGCCGATGAGAATGGCTTTGCTCCGTTTTTGACGGCGCGCTTCTTCTTGCTGCATGCGGACCCGCTGTTGTTCGATCTCTTTTTGGGCGTAAAAGGGGTGTGCAGTTTCGAGAAATCGACGGAGGACGTCCTCTTCATCGAGCTCGAGCGCGCGAGCGTAGGTGCGGAGGAATCCTTTGGTAAACACCAATTGAGGTAATTGCGCAAACTGTTCTTCTTCCAACGCTTCGAGAATAGGGCGCTGAATTCTTGTGGTCGCAGCCATGCGATCGAGCGTGTACCCTTTGGATTCTCGAACTCGCCTCAGATACGAACCAACGGATTCCATGGGATTCTCGGGCGATGCAGGTGGAGACTCTGAATCGGACAGGCGGTTAATGGCTGCGACCTCGCTCGTCTCTGGAGACATGGACAGACCTGAATGCCGTTTAGGAGAGATCTTCGAAATGCGTCAATAGTTTAAATTGACGAAATCGTTCGTCTATATCCTGTTTGCGCAGACTTCGCAAGCGATCGAGGCTGAACTCTTCTACGTTAAACGAGGCCATTACGCTTCCGTAAATGATGGCGCGACGCAGACCTTCATCCGAGAGATCGCCGGTGGCCGCGAGCGAGCCCATGAACCCTCCAGCAAAAGTATCGCCTGCCCCGGTCGGATCTTTGACCTGTTCCAGGGGGAAGGCCGGGGCGCCGAAGACATGTTGCTCATTGAACATCAACACGCCGTATTCGCCTCGTTTGATAATCAAGTGCTTGGGGCCCTGGGCTAAAATGTGCTTGGCGACCTGCACCAGGTTGGCATTCCGCCCGAGCTCGCGTGCCTCTCCATCGTTGATCACCAAAATATCGATGTGTTTGAGGACATTCCACAGAGCGTCGGGTTTGCCTTCGATCCAATAATTCATGGTATCACAGGCGACCACGCGGGGGCGTTTGACTTGCTGAAGGACATCGAGTTGAAGCTCGGGATCGATATTCCCTAAAAACAGCATGGCAGGTTCCCGAAAATGGTCGGGGATACGAGGCCGAAAGGTCTCCAAGACATTGAGTTGCGTGTCCAAGGTGTGTGCTTCGTTCAATTGATACGTATACTCGCCGCGCCAACGAAAGGTCTTGCCAGGCCGACGCTCCAATCCAGAAAGATCGATGCCTCGGCTTTCCAGGAATTGGAGATGTTCGTCGGGAAAATCCTCCCCGACGACAGCGATCAGGTCGACATTGGTGAAAAAACTCGCGGCCGTCGCAAAATAAGTGGCAGAGCCGCCGAGGACGTCTGTGGCTTCTCCGAACGGTGTTTTCACGGAATCGAAGGCCATCGATCCTACAACCAACAAGTTACCCATGACGTGACCTCTCGGGCGAAGGGTGAATGTTCGAGCGGTTCAACCATCGGTGAAGCAACACCCGGTACCGTTTTTTTGCCGTCGCCGTGATCGAGGCCGGATCGGTGACCACGGCATGCTCCAAAGCCTGTTGGCATGGGCAGGCTGATCGGGATGACACGAAAGCAACCGCGGTCCGCAAAACCTGCTTGGCGACGTCGACGCTGGCTCGCATAATATCTAAGATGGCGCCCACGGATACCGCTTCTTCGGTTTCATGCCAGCAATCGTAATCGGTCACCAGAGCCAGCGTGGCATAACACATTTCAGCCTCGCGGGCTAATTTGGCCTCGGGGATATTGGTCATGCCGATAACGTCCACGCCCCATTGCCGATAGATGGCCGATTCCGCTCGACTCGAGAATTGTGGGCCTTCGATACAGAGATAGGTGCCTGGGCGATGGACGGTCGCCGGGACAGCTTGTGCGGCCTCCCATAGCACGGCGGACAACTCCTTGCAGACGGGGTCGGCAAAGGCAACGTGAACGACTACGTCCTGATCGAAAAAGGTCGCGGGGCGTTGGGAGGTGCGGTCAACAAATTGATCTGGCACGACCAAATCACCGGGGCGGATCGATTCCTTCATGCTCCCCACGGCGCTCACAGAAAACACTCGGGTAACACCGAGGGTTTTCAAGGCGTAAATATTGGCGCGGTAATTGATGAAACTGGGGGCCAGCCGATGGCCACGACCATGGCGGGAGAGGAAGGCCACGGTTCGGCCTTCGAGATCGCCGACGAGGATTTCGTCGGATGGGCGTCCGAATGGAGTGGCGACCCGGATCGTACGAGTGTGTTTCAGGCCTTCCATCTGATACAGCCCGCTTCCTCCGATGATGCCGATTTCTGCGCGAGGTTTCGTTCGCATGGGATCGTCCTTAGGAGTCGAGTGTGAAGGCATGGGGCATCGTTGGCGTTAGCGGCTGCGGCCCATTGGGGATGGAAGGCCGTGTGTCGTCCGTTCTCACGAATCGTTCGACATGTTCCAGAATTCGGCCAGCGATCTGCTGGGGTGTCTCGTCGGCGCCAATGGACATCCATCGCATAGCCGGCTCTTTTCGAAACCAGGTGTATTGCCGTTTCGCAAAGTGTCGCGTGTCGCGTTTCAACCGCCGCACGGCTTCATCGTACGAATATTCACCATGGAGGAATCCAGCGATCTGCCGGTAGCCTAAACTTTTCATGGAAGGCAGCTCACGATGATAACCTTTGCTCAGCAGCTGACGGGTCTCCTCGACCAGTCCTTTTCCCAGTTCCCGCTCCACGCGTTCCTCGATCCGTGCGTAGAGCTCAGGGCGAGGCATGGTCAACCCGATCATCAACACCGAATACGCAAAATCCTGAAAGCCATGGTCTCGGTGTGCCTCCGAGAGCGGACGACCAGTGAGTTGATAAACCTCGAGCGCCCGTTGAATCTTGACATGGTCATGAGGATGAAGCTGTCGGGCAAGTACGGGATCGACGCATGCGAGTTGGCGATAGAGAAACTCCCACCCTTGTTGCTCGGCTTCTCTGATTAAGCGTTGACGCACACTCCAATCGGCCGGAGGTCCAGAGCAGAGGCCTCGAAAGAGGACCCGTATGTATAAGCCCGTTCCACCGGCGACCAAGGGGATTCGTCCTTCGCGGTGGAGTCGGGCAATCTCGATGCGAGCCTGTTGCCGGTAATCCCCCGCTGTAAAATGCCGATCGGGCTCGACGAGATCGATCAGCCGGTGAGGGACTCCTTGGCGTTCATCTTCTGTGGGTTTATCCGTGCCGATATCCATGCCTAGATACACTTGTCTGGAGTCGGCGGTCAAGACTTCCGTTTTCAAGGCCTTGGCGACCTCGATGGCGACCCGACTTTTGCCGATAGCCGTTGGACCGACGATGGCGATGACGGGTTTTCGCTCCTGAATGAAACGCGGATTCAGCATAGGGCAACATGAAGCGGGGTCACGGTTCGTCACGCACGGGCAAAGACTCGATCGAGCTCTTCTTTATGGAATCGCAGGGCTATTCGCCGCCCGTGAGGACAGGTCATAGGGCACCCTTCTTCGGTCCAATCGGTCAGCAACTGCGCGATCTCTGGCCGGGTCATCGCCCGGCCGGCTTGCACGGCGCTTTTGCAGGCCATGGTGGCGAGGATGGCCCGAATTCGTTTCTCGATCCCGTTGAAAGGCGCGATTTCGGCCAACTCCTCGACGAGGGCTTGAATCCACGACGCCGAGGCACTGGAGCCAAGGATCGAGGGAAGGGACCGAAGCACAAATGTGTGCGAGCCAAAGCGGTCGATAGTCACGCCGACTTCTGCGAGCGCCTCGAGGGAGCTCTCGAGCAGAGCACAAAGGTGTGGCGGCACCTCCAACGGTTCGGGGATCAACAGCTCTTGGGTCTGGATGGAACGTTGGCGCCAATTGCGCCAGAGACGTTCGAAGAGGACGCGTTCATGAGCGGTGTGTTGATCGACGATTTGCAGTTCGCCGCCGACCTCGGCGACCAGGTAGGTCAAGCGAACCTGTCCCAGCGGCATGACCGTCTCGGTTTGGGGCGGACGATAGTCTGGACCGAATGCCTCTCGCACAGACGAGATCGATGCCGTGCGTTGAGCAAGCAGAAGGTCATTGTTGGCGGCGAGGAAGAGCGGCAACGACTCTTCGCGGGCCTTCGTCGTTTGTGTCGCCTCGGTCACCGATGTTTCGAAAGGAGATGCGGGGAGCTCATCGCTCTTGGGTGAACAGAAGGAGAGGGAAGAAGGGGCATGCCCAAACAATGTTTGGCGGACTGCCGTCTTGACGGCGCGATACACCATATCCGCTCGGGAGAAGCGCACTTCTCGTTTGGTGGGGTGGACGTTGACATCGACGGCATCGGGTGCGATGTCGAGAAAGAGTATAAACGTCGGGTGTCGTTGTGGGGGAAGAAACGTCTCATACGCTTCATACAGGGCATGGGAAATCGTCGTATTTTTGACCGGACGTCGGTTGACAAAGATTTCTTGCGGCGATCGCGACGTCCGCGCATGACAGGGATTGACAATCATGCCGCTGAGGGCGATCCCCTCATGACGATATTCCACCGGTAAAGAGTGGTCCAGCATCCGGGAGCCATAGACTTGGAGATATCGATCGGTTCGTGACGAGACAGCTGGATAGTCGTAAACCACGTTTCTCTGATGCACTAACCGAAAATGCACGGAAGGCCAGGCCAATGCGGTTTGTTGGACCAGACGACCGATATGCGAGAATTCCGTCGCCGGTGTCTTGAGAAATTTCCGCCGTCCTGGCGTGTTGTAGAACATATCGCGGAGTTCCACCTGTGTACCCGGTACGGCGGCCTTTTCGCTGACCTGCCAGGTTCCTTCCGATGTCCCGATGATTTCTGTGCCGCTTGCACATCCGGGCAACGTCGTGAGCAGACGAAATTTCGAGATGGCGGCCATGCTCGGAAGGGCTTCGCCTCGAAAGCCTAACGTCGTGATGCGAAAGAGATCCTCCTCGGATGCCAATTTGCTTGTGGCGAACCGTTGGCATGCCAAGAGCGCGTCGTCTTTGGTCATGCCCTCGCCGTTGTCGCTCACGCGAATGAGTCGGATTCCTCCGTCCTCAACCTCGATCACGATGAACGAACTTCCGGCATCCAAGCTGTTCTCGATCAGTTCCTTGACGGCGGCGGCTGGCCGTTCAATGACTTCACCTGCCGCGATTCGGCTCGAGACGGCGGGAGGCAGCACGCGAATTTTTCCCGACCGATTCATCGATGAGCGACCGTTATCTTGGAAGGTCGACGAAGGTGGCACGGTTGCTCGAGGACCAGACTCATGACGATTCCGAGAGTTTGGCCAATTGGTCTTTGGCGAACTCCGCTTCCGGCGAATCAGGATATTCCTCGAGAATCCTGGTCCAGAACTGTTGCGCGCGTTCGGGTTGATTGGAACTCGCCATGACCAATCCCAATTTATAGAGGGCCGGTGGCACATAATGGTTGTCAGGAAATGCCTCGATCACGTGCTGGAGCGCGAGCGTGGCTTCCTTGTAATGTTTGAGCGTGTAATGCGCATCGCCCAAGTAATAATAGGCTTGTGGCGTGAGCGCCGCCGTCGGAAACCGTTTGACGAAACGAGTAAATTCCAATGTCGCTCGTTCGTATTGCCCCCCGAGATAGGCCTTATATGCCGATCGAAATAAGGCAGCCTGATTCAGCGGTTTCGCGGTTTCTTCCTCTTGACGTGCCGGAGAGCGAGACGGGGGCTCGGTGTGCGGGCCCTGAGAGGTCCTATCATCGGGGGAGGATCGGGTCGGCACGTTCGGGGGCATCACCGGGGTTTTTCCGTGCACCAGGTTTTCCAATCGTGACTCCAATGCCTTGACGCGAATGGACAGGTCGCGATCGCGGCGCTGCGTGGCCTCGCGAGTTTGGTCGATTTGTTCTCGGAGCCGAGCGTGCATCCGCTCGAGTTTGTCGAGGAGGTGTCGAGTATCCAGGTTCGATTCTTCTTCGGTTTTGATCAGTTCGCCGACCAAGAAATCATGCTCGTCGAGCTTGGATTCGATTTCAGTGAGGCGCTCCATCACCGTCTGCTCGCGTTGAAGCATGGATGCTTGTGTGGTTTGCAAGGTCTGAATTTGCTTATGGAGCTCGCTGATATCCGGATCGGTCGCGCATGCGCTGAAGCCGATCCAGCACGCAACGAGAAGCACCCCGTGCAGATCGGAGCGTGCGATACGAGACATCCGTGTTCCCGAAGGTTGTGTGAGAGTCCGAGGATTCATCACATGGAATCTTACCAAGGCGACACGGTCCGAGAAAAGTAAAAAGCCTCTTACTCGGCAGGGAGACGAGGAGACGCGGCTGGGCGATCGCATCCCACTAGATCGGAACGCTCAACTCATGGAGTCCGAGAAGACGGACGATCGGGCTGTGGCTTGGCTAGGGCAGAGGACTTGCCGAGCAAGCGATTGAGGCGTTTGCTGATCTCCACCAGACGCTGCTCATGGTCGTCCACGCGACCGCCCAGCTTCGTACTGACCGTCTTCAACACCTCTCGGAGTTGATTGACGGTTTCCGTCAATTGGTTGAGATGGGCGACGTTGGTTTGCGAGGTCTCAGTCAGGGTGTGGATTGTCTGGATCTGATTTCGGGCTTCAGCTAGCTGGCGAGCCTGTTCGTCGAGGCGTGCGTTCAGTGCTGTGTTCACATCTTTCAAGGCTTTTGCAACGGACGCAACAGCCTCATTGACTTTGGCCAGATGAGTGGTTGTGGCTTGATTGTCCTCCCCGAGTGTCTGCACTAATTCCGTCTGGTGCGTTTCAATTTCCTTCAACCGGTCGATGATCTGTTGAACGGTGTTCTGAAGGGATGTGCCTAATTGGGCGGTGGCGTGGAGTCGGGTTTCGATATCGGCGACCTTGGTTTTCATCGTATGCAATGCGTTCAATGCTGTTTGGAGGTCGGCGATCGAGGTATCGTGCGCATCGATCCGCGAAGCCAGGGTTTCCGCCGTTTGTTGAACCGTTTGGGTCAAGGCCGTGACGCTGGCATTGACCTCGTTCAAGTGCTCGGCGGTGAGTTGGGCATTTTCCGACACTTGCTTGTCGATACGGTGTTGATGGGCTTCGAGCTCGCTCAGCCGTTGACTCAAGAGGCTCGCCTGTTCGACCAATTTATCGCCACGCTTGCCCAACAGTTCTCCCATGACATCCAAGGCTTCTCGAAGTCGAACGACGGTTTGATTGAGTTCCTGGACTTGGTCCGTATCCTGCTGAACTTGCGTCTCCAGATGCTGAACGGACGATTGAAGAGCCTCGACTTGGGTTTCCAGTTGCTGTTGGCGTTGATCGAGATCGGTGGTCATCGATTGGATGCTGGTGTTGACGTATTGTTCCAGATACGTTTTGAGGGCTGTGGTATCGGCGGACACCTGTTGAGTCAAGCCAGCTATCTGGTTTTCGAGTTGCGTCACCTTGTCGGACAAGGTCGTCAGTTGGGTGCCCTGCTCGTCGATTCGCGTACCTAAAAGCGTGCTCGATTGCTTCAGGGCCTCTTGAACCTGGGCCAGCGTTTTCGTCAACTCTTGAATATGTGTCACCTGTTCCTTGAGCGTTTTGTCGATCTGGAGTCTGGCCTTTTCTTGTTCGGCGCGGAGTTCGTTTCGAATAGCCGAGAGACTCGTGTTCAAGCTTTGTTCAATGGTGGTCAAGGCAGTTTTGTTGGCTTCTGTGGATTGGTTCACTAATTGAGCTAAGTGGGTTTCCGCCTGGGTCGCACGCGCTGTTTCATCGGATAGTTGGTCGCCGAGCACAGTCAAAGAATGTTTGAGTTCGGTCAAAGCCGTTCGGAATTCAGCCAAAGCGGCTTGAGTGGTCTCGTCGGCCTGGTCCAGCCGTTGTGCGAGTTGGGTCTCCGCGTGGGTGGCTCGTTGGATTTCCTTGACCAGCTCCTCGCTCAGCGTGGACAGGGAAGCCTTAAGTTCGGTCAAGGCCGTTTGAAATTTGGCCAGCGCGGCTTGAGTGGTCTCCTCGCTCTGGTCCAAGCGTTGAGCGAGCTGGGTCTCCGCTTGGGCCGCGCGTTGTTTTTCCTCCACCAATTCCTCGCTGAGTGCAGCCAGGGAACCTTTGAAATCGGTAAGCGCCGATTGAAATTCCGCCAATTTCTGATTGAGGGTCGTGCGATCCTGATCGATTTGTTCGACCAACGCCGTAAATTGCGCGTGCCCTGTCTCGATGGCATCGGCATTCTTGCTTGCGGTGGTTTCGACCTGTGTCAATCGTGCTTCGACCGCGTCGAAGCGCGTGCCTGTGCTTGCCCCCAGGTTGTCGAGGTCTTGCTTCAGGTTGTCCAGGTGATGGGTGAGTTCCTCGATGTGTCCAGAAATAGACGGCAGGTCCATCTCTCGCAGAGCGCGCAGTTCTTGACGAATTTCGGCCCGGGCTTTGAACAAGTCGTTGACGGCTTTAGATTTTTTGGCAAGTTCTTGATTGTGTTGGGCAATGCGTTCGTTGGCTTGCGCCACCAACGCATTCAAGTCCTTTTCTTTTTTGTCGAGTCGTGCGATCCGCAGTTCCAGATCTCTTTGGATTCTGGCCAGATCAGCTTGCTGAGCCAAACATCCGCTCAGCACCCCTATGCAGAGGGTGAGAGCAACATGTGTACATCGAAACAGGGGCAGATTCGGGATCATGCTAGCTCTCGTCGAATGAGCGGCCATAACCATGTCGGGTTTGCTTGGCTGAGTGCGTTCGTATGGTCTTAAGGATTTCGAACGACGAAATGTCCGCGGCGGTTGAGTTGATAGCACACTTCTGTCGAATCGGTGCAGAAAGGTTTTTCCTTGCCATAGGACACGATCGAAAGTCGATCGGGATCGATGCCCAGTTCGATCAAATAGTCACGAATCGCCGTCGCTCGTTTTTCTCCGAGGACCAGGTTATAGGCCTGGGTTCCCCGTTGATCGCAGTGTCCTTGAATCAACAACTTGGCTGAGGACTGGGTTTTGAGCCATTCGGCATTGTTCTCCAATGCCGCACGGCCTTCAGGGGTCAACGCCCAGCTGTCGAACTCGAAAAAGACGTCGAGCAGTGCATCCGACTCTTCTTCTTTCAGCTGATCCAGTTGATGCTGAATGGCCTCGGAGGGCTCGACCTTGGCGATGGTCGTTTCACTCGGGAGGGGTTCCGGGGACACCAATGTCTCGGACGCTCCGCGAGCATCGAGGGCTAACGGTTCAGGTGGGAGAACATCGGATTCATTGGGTTCGGAAGCTGAACCCAAGAAAGCTGAAGCGCGATCTTGATCCCGATTCGGAGAGGGCGACGAGGCGATTCGATCGGAGGGGGTGGAAGGGAAGGAGCGCACAGAGTTTGGGTGGCTCGATGCTGCTGCCCTTTGTCGGTTGTCGAGACGTTGATCGTCGCGGGGAACGCCTTCTCGATCGGGAGAAGCAAGCGCTGACGCGATTTGGTTTGCCTGCGGCACCTCGCTCGATCTCGAGCCAGGGGGCTCGCTGCCTGGACGGGACATGTCCTCGGCAGCGTTCTCTTCTCGATGAAAAGGGTCGGCATTGGCGTTGGAAGAGGAGTCGGCTCGGTTTGGTTCAGCAGACGGATCGGGAGTCGATCCACTCGATGACGGCGACTGAGATAAAATCTCTCGACCGGGCACCGACGTGTCTGTTGGTTCGTTTTCCTGCCCGGACCTCGTGGAATTCGGGTGCGTGGCCTTTAGGATTTGGGTATTCGCCGCAGAAACATCGACGGGTGTCTCGCTAGGGAGCGAAGCCGGTTGGTGAGCAAACAGAAGGGGCTCGTGTTCTGCAGCTTCTGCAGGGCCGGCGGGCCCCTCTCCAATTTCGGAATCTTGAAGCTCAGAACGTGAGAGTCCGCGCGAGTCGGATTGATCGTTCTTGGCTTGGTTGGCGGCGAGTGTCAGTGAAGAGTCGGGGCTTCCGGAGGTCGTCGCAACATGGATGCGTTTTTGCCCGCATCCGATCATTCCGATGAGGAAGATCATGAACCATCCTGTGATGGCGAGGCACCAATGGGAGTGTCGAGTCATTTGTCATGCTCCTTGTTCGTGAAACGGCCGTGTCTATGAAGGGCTTGTCCGGCTTTTACAGTGGCGACCATGCTGGCGAACTGTGATGTGTGCCGTTCTGGGTGATGCGTTCGAGACCTGTCCCGTCCCGATGAATCAGATAAATATGGCTTGCTCCTCGGCGAACCGAACTGAAAACGAGGTGTCGCCCATTGGGTGACCACGACGGCGAATCGTCGATACTGGGGCCTTTGGTGATTTGCACGGCTTGTCGACCGTCCGGCGTAATCCGGCACAGTTTAAACCCCTGGCGGGGAATCCGGCAAACATAGGCAATCCAGTCGCCTCGTGGCGACCACGCTGGGGCTGCATTGTAGTCATGTTGAAAAGTCAGTCGTCGAACATGATTGCCGTCAGCGTCCATAATATAGAGCTGCGGACGCCCACCCCTGTCCGACGTAAAGACGATGTGCCGACCATCCGGCGACCACGATGGGGAAAGATCGGCGCTTCGGTGAGTGGTCAAGCGCTGAATCGTCCGGGTTTCCATATTGAGCTTGAAAATATCGGAATTGCCGCTGTCTGCCGAGGCATAGGCCAACCATTTGCCGTCCGGCGAAAAGGCCGGAGTGATATTCAAGCTCGCTGCGGAGACCAGAATGTCTTCTTTCCCCGAGGCCAATTCGCGCTGCACGATTTCTTGTTTGTGGCCGCGATAGGCTGTATAGACAATGAATCGACGGTTGGGATGCCAAGCCGGCATCAAATTCAAAAATCCGTTTGCCGTCACTTGTTGCGGACCATACCCATCGTAATCCATCACGAACAGTTCTCGCCCTCGATGTTGTTCGGAAACATAAACGATTTTTGTTTGAGCGATGCCAGGTTCACCGGTATAGCGATACACTAATTCATCCGCCCATCGGTGGATCATGAGCCGGAGGAGGGATTCGGAAACGGTGCCTGAATAGTAGCGTTTGCCGACTAAGAACTCTTTGTTGCCGGTATCGAACGCGCAAGCGTCGAAAATCAGACCTGGTGAAGCCGTGTTTGCCTGACCGACGATGATTCGTCCCCATGTGGATGCGGTGATGCCCCGTTCGGCGGCTGTGGATAAGATCTGTGGGCGCAGGCATTTGCTTTCCGGAAATGGGACGCGGGCTGCCGGCAGGTCTTGGACGGCAAAAACCTGGGACCTGGTGAGGTCAGCTTTGAGGACGTCGACAGCGTCTTGGTAACCATTCAGCTGGCCAGTGTGATTCGTCCCTACATAAGGAAAATCCAAGACCCAGATGGGAATTTTTTGAAAATCTTCCCGCGTAGCTTCAAGAAACACTTCCTCGGCCATGGTCGGAATCCACCAGGTTCCGCTGACCAGTGCGAACAGCAAGATCCAAGTCATAAACGATCGGTTGAACCGTTTCATACGTTACTTCCCGAGTGTAAAGCGAAAATGAACATCGAGAGAGGACTGATCGAGTATTTCTGGCAGCGGGGGCAATGGATCGGCGGCTTGGACCGCTCGTTGAGCAGCTGCGTCATAGTAAGGATGCCCCGATCCTTTTTCTACATGAAGTTGGGTGATGGTCCCGTTGCGGAGAATTCGAAACGCGACAATGGTCTCCAGATGTTTGTTGTCAATGGACAGGGTTGGCGCGATCCACTGCCTGTCGATGAGCTCTCTGACCCGAGCTAAATATTGACGGTGTATCGACGAAGCGACTTGGGAGGACCTCGTCCCTAGGCCTTGAGCCTGTGTGCTTTCCGGTTCCGCATCGGTGATCGCACGAACTTGCAGCCGTGACCGAAGAGAGTCGATCGGACGAACCTCGGGAACTTTGAGGTTGTCCAGTTGGTTGTCGATCTCGTTTCGTAGCGTGTCCGGGTGCATCGGTTGTATCACCGGTTGGGTGGATTTGGTTTTGGTCACGGGGAGTTCTTCTGGAATTTTGATCTTCGCCAACGCTTGTTGAATGCGTCGATTGGCTTTGGCAGTATCGGGGGCTTGCGGCGATGAAGACGGAATAGAAGGCTTGCGAGAAACCGGAACATCGGGGATCTTGATGCGGGCCAGTGCTTCCTGAGCCTTGTTTCGTGACTGCTCGGTCACCTCGGAGGTGCGAGGCCATGTCGGGTCAGAAGAGGGAAGTTGTGCAATGGCTTCTCGGGTGGTTCGACGCGCTTTTTCGAGAGCTGGCGAATCCTTGTCGGTGAACTCCGGCAGGGAGATGGATGGAGGCTGCTCTCGGATTTCGGGGATAGTCACGGTTCCGAGGACTTCCTGAAGCGATTCCGCGAGGGGGCGGCGCCGTGGAGCTTGTGGAACCGGCACCGTTTTGGCGAAGGGTCGCGGTTTCTCCGAAGGCGTTGCCGGCGCCAACGTCGGAGCTTGGGGCATCGGCACAGAAGGAGTTCGTTGAGGCGGTTTGGCTTTGACGGCCTGTTTAGGTTTGATCATGTTTCTTGGGCGCTGCTTGGGCAGAGGGATGGAGGCTACGAGGTCTTCGATCGAGGATGATACAGCAGCGGGTGTCTGGTGGTCCGGCAGGTCACTCGATTCAAGCGGAAGCGGTTGTGCGGAAGCAAGCGAAGGAGCTTTGGGAACAGATGGGACACGCGTGAGTAGTTCCCGGACTGTTTCGCGAACTTGGGGCTCCGGTGACGGACGAGTTGCGGGCACCGATGGCTTCTGAGATTGGGTGGGTCGCGACGGGGTCATGTCGGATGCCGACAAGACAGGTGGTGCTGGAACCGAGAGGTCCTTATTGGGCAGTGGCTGGACCGGACGAAAATTTGGGGCTTCAGGCGGGAGCTCGATATCGGGTAAAGCTTGACTGGCCAAGCGTGAGGTGTCAGGTGGCAGAGTAGCAGTCGATGAAACAGGATCGGGAACAGGCAGGGTAACAGGATTGATCGGCTGCGGAACAGGAATCGATTTCATCGCCCCGGCGAATGACTCTGACAAACGTTCCCGTTGTGGAACAACGGGCAAGGGGGCAGGCATAGATTCGCGAGACTGTTGACGGGCCGCTTTGGATAGGGATTTTTGCGATGCTGAGCTCGGCGAAGATGCTGAGGAAAGAGTGTCACGCTTCCGTGCGGAGGTCGGATCTGACAATGTGACCAATGCGACCTCGAGCGTCGAGATGGGCAGCGGATCGGGTGGTGAAAATTGCACAGTGACAAGGACGAAGAAAATGAGAATGTGCAAGGCCGAGGAGCCGAGCAACCATAATGGGAAAGCCGTTCCCACGCGGGGCTCTCGGTCGTACTCCATGGAAATGAGACTGATGGCTGCTTCATGCATTATCACAAGGATAGGCAATCATGGCATGGACAGAATCGTTCACTGGGTGCTGCGAATGGGTTCCTCCTGTACGTGCTCTAGCTTCGGTTCGGTGACCATGCCCAAGCGATCGATTTTGGCACGCTTGATTTCATCCATGACCGAAACGATGGTCCCATAGGGAATAGATCGATCTGCCCGAAGATACACGGAAATCGACGGATTCGCCTGCCGCGCTTGGGTGAGCCTAGTCCGCAACTCCGTTAAGTTCACAGCGTCGTTACCCAAAAAGACTGTTCGGTCTCGCTGAATGGTCACGATCAGCCGCTCTTGAGCTTGAATGGTATTGGAGGAGGAAGAGGGGAGCTCGAGGTCCAATCCGCGGTGAAGCATCGGGGCAGTAACCATAAAAATCACCAACAAGACAAGGACGACGTCGACAAGGGGTATGACGTTGATTTCTGCCAGGAATTGGCGATTCCGAGATTCGATGATCATGACACGGTCTCGGTCTCGACGGCAGGCTCAGTCAATGCCTTGTGGTGCATAGCTAAGGCGTTGAGGAACTCAATCGCGAAGGCCTCCACTCGAAAAGCGTTTTTGCGAATACGCGACAAGAAGTAGTTGTAGGCCATGACCGCTGGAATAGCTGCAAATAAGCCTGCGGCTGTCGCGACCAAGGCCTCGGCAACGCCCGGCGCCACTGCGGCGATGCTGGCAGAGCCTTGAACGCCAATTTCTCGAAAGGCATTGATAATACCTAGCACTGTCCCCAAGAGTCCGATGAAAGGTGTGGTATTCCCGGTGGTAGCAAGCATCGGCAAGAAGGCTTCTTGCTGGGTGATATGGGTTTGGAGCACATGCTGAGCGACTTTTTCCAAATACTGGCGGTCGGGAAGATGGGAGTGAGGGGAATTTCCGTTATGCATTCCCTCTCGAAGGGGATCCTGGCCGGATGGAAGCCGATCGAGAACCGCAAGAAAGACGGCGGCGCTGGCGCTTCCCACTCGCTCTTGTGCGACCATCCGTAGGCCGTCGAGTTCGGCAGGATGTTGCGTGTAGGCTTGGAGAAATTGTTGCTCGTCTTCATTGATCCATCGAAACCGTCGCCATTTGTGAAAAATAATCGCCCAGGAAATGACAGAAAACAAAGAGAGAATGGCCAGGATGGCCAGAGAGAGTGCTCCCATCGAACCGATCAACGCTAAGGGGTCACCAAAACTCACGGTTATTTACCTCCTCCCGAGCACGAAAAATTGGCAACGTTGACTGTTCAAAGATTGGGATGGAACGGTTGATTCGACAATCGGGTTGGTAATGAGGGTGGCGGGGCCGACGGGATTTGAACCCGCGACCTCCAGATTGACAATCTGGCGTCCTAAACCAGGCTGAACGACGGCCCCATACACTCCTTCAACGTCGAGGATTTTGATTCGTTCGCAATCATGAACGGGCAAGTCGATGAAGCATGACAGTATGGCGATGCTGCGGTACTGCACTCAAGTTGGTAGGCGGAACAGGGATCGAACCTGTGACCTCTGCCGTGTAAGGGCAGCGCTCTCCCAGCTGAGCTATCCGCCTGTCGTTTTTCATAAGATCTCGCAATTGGCCCCATTATATCAGCCGCCTTTGTCTTGTCAACTCAGGTTGCGCGCGATTGACAAGGGCCTGCTTGCTGGGTATAAGGCATCGGGCAACCATCGTCAGCCCTGGACATTGTGCCACTATCCGCACCTGGATTCTGTCATGGCCTACAAAATTAAAGACCCTTCGTTGAAGCCGAAACCTCGCCTTGGATCGGATGCTCCCCTCGTTTCCGGGAAAGACCGGATCCTTTTGTTCGTAGAACAAAACCGCAGTCTCGTTTTAGCGGCACTGTTGATCGTTTTGATGGGAGGAGTTGCGCTGGGAGGGATGCTGTGGTGGAACCAACAGCAACGGTATGAGGCGTTGGTCTTATTGGGGCAGGCGCAAAAGTTCTATATCGATCGTCCAACTGATCATCCTGATCAAATCGAGCGGAATCTGGAGCAAGCGATCACGCTGTTTCGGCAGATTGTCAAAACGTATCCGAACACGCCCAGCGCCGAGCTCGCGTTGTATTTGCTTGGCAATGCCCTGTACGACAAAGGCGACGTGAAACAGGCTATTCAAGTTTATCAGCGTTTTATTGAGGACTACGGAAGCGATGACATCCTGTTAGGGTTGGTGTATCAACGATTGGGTATGGCTTACCTCAAGAGCGGCGAGCGGACCAAGGGCATAGAAACGCTTTCTCAAGTCTTAGCTCTGCCCGCTGCAACGAATAAAGATCAAGTGCTTTATGAGTTGGGAAAGGTGGAAGAATCAGCGGGAAATACCGAACAAGCGCTGGCGTATTACAAAGAATTGCAAAACGCGTTTCCGTATTCTCCGTTTGCCAGCGAAGTCGATCTTCGGGTGAAAATGTTAGAGCCGAAGACGGATGAGACAAAGCCATCTGACACAAAAGAAGATCCTGAGAATACGAAAGAAGCCCCTGAAAACACGTCTGAGCAGGAAAAAACCGAAGGGATTGTGCCTGCCGAGTAGTGATGAGCCCCCTCGCGTTCACGTTCTTGCCAAGCAAGGACGTGCGCTTTCCTCGATCGCTCTAGTTTGAACGTTGACCGCTCGATCGCCTTGCTTACGAATTATTGACTGACCAGGAGAAGGCGGCCAGCATGGATCACGCTCGAGGTGAGGTTATTGAGGACCTTCAAATCCGTGACCGAGACGCTAAATCGCTTGGCAATGCTCCACAAACTGTCTCCCGGGCGCACGCGATACCATTTGACTTCGGTGGACCCTGCAGATGGAGCCCGAACTCGAAGTCGATCGCCAGGGTGAATCATGTGTCCCTCCAAACGATTGAGCCGTTTGAGCTGAGCGACGGTCGTTCCAAAACGTTGGGCAATTGTGGAAAGGCTGTCGCCATACCGAACGGTATACCATGTCGCTGACGGATCGACAGACACGGCGTTCGCTCTAACCCGCAGACGATCTCCGACACGGATTAAATTATGCGACAAATGGTTGAGTCGTTTTAACTCTCGCACAGTCATGCCGAATCGTTTGGCCACCGTGGATAAGCTATCGCCCCAGCGGACCCGATACCACGTGGTCGCCGGCGGGGGTGGCTGTCTCCAGAGTTCAAAGGCCTCTCGTTGACGTTCGACGAGCGATTTCGTGCCAACTGGAACTTTCAAGTAATAACCTTCAGAGCGAGCCGGAATAATATTGCGACGGAGTTCGGGATTCAATCGTTGCAGTTCTTCGTAGGGAATGCCCGTGTGCTTCGCGACGGATTTGAGATGAACCCGCTTGCGGATGAGAACCTCTTCAAACTGATGGGAAGGGACCGACGGGAGGGAAAAGCCGTACTCCTCGGGGTTTTCAGCTATTAATGTTGCAGCCATAAACCGAGGGACATATTCCTTGGTTTCCCGTCGAATGTACCAGGTGCGACGGATTTTCCAGAAATCGCGGCTCTTGCTTCGGCGCACGGCTCGTGTGATTTTCCCTGACCCCGCATTATAAGCGGCGAGGGCCAATGGCCAAGAACGGAATCGATCATACAGATCGCGCAGGTGATGGGCAGCGGCGATCGTCGATTTGATCGGATCGCGCCGCTCGTCCACGTACCAATTGATCCGAAGTCCATACAGCCGTCCTGTGCCTTTCATAAATTGCCAAGGACCGGCTGCCCGAGCCCGTGAGTAGGCTCGCGGGTTAAAGCCGCTTTCGACCAAAGACAAGTATGCGAGTTCTTCCGGCAAGCCAAACTCGCGAAAAATTTGTTGCACCAATTGTTTGTACGGTTCAAATCTGTTCAGGTAGGTTTGAAATCGATCAGGAATGATCTCCTGAAAGTACGCGAGATTGCGTGCCACGTGCGTATTTAAAATAATGTGAATCGACCCGTACGAGTGCGGCCTGGGGTTGGGAGGCGTCCAGCTTGGATGGAACAAGGAACGATACCGCCAGAGGAGAAGTCGATGAGCAATAGGCGGCGTTTGTCCTCCTTCAAGAGAAAAAGCTGGATGTGTATCGGAAGCGACGTGACGGAGCAAGTTCCATCCTGAACTCAGGCGAGTGATAAAGTGCTGGTGATTTTGGGTGTCCAAAGGACTTGAAATAGCAGGCAGAAGCCAGGCATGACGTGGAATTGGGCGATGAGATGATTCTGCAAATAAGCCATTTGTGCTATGGGGCAAAGATCCTTGCGCAAAAGCATGACGAGCATAGGAAGCAAATGGCGGTGCGTTTTCACGGACCAGCCTTGACCGCTCTCCGTGCGAAGGCCCTATGGGTGAAGGGCTTGACCGCTTCTTGGATACTGCAGGTGGTTGCGTCGAAGGGGCTGCCGAGATAGATGTGACGTCTGGAAGAGGAATATCCTCGATCCAGTCAGGACTGTTCGGTATGTCCCGAACAAGCGTCTGCTGGACGAGGCGCTCCGGCGGAAAATGTGCGTTGTCCGTTGCTGAGCTACGTGTCTGGGAAAAACTGATTTCTCCGTTTACCAACAATAATGTAAGCCAGCAGCAAAATATACGCCATGTTTTCATGTCGTTCCTTTTTGCTTGCGTGAGTTATAAGACTTTTCGGTGTGTCTTCGCTCGACTTTACACCCTACAAAGCTCTGGGAACTGTGTCAACGAGATAGTAGGGATTGTGCGAGAAAAATCAATAGCGCAAAAGTCCTAGGCGTCTTTCGCTCCACTTCACGAGCATGTCATCGTTCGAAGATCAGCGTGCGGTTGAATGAGCATGACATCGCGATCGTGTTCATCATTGCACGAAGTTATAAGTTTATAAGTAGGGATTCACTGGGAGCGCCAGCGTGAAGTAGCGGCCTTTTTCTTCATACAGCACACGCTTGGCCACCAAGGTATCGAGTATGGATTGCAGGGCCGTTGCGGAAATGGGGCATGAGGCCTGAGTGTGACGATGAGAATCCTCAGCCAAAAGGCTTTGGAGTTGGGGCAATGTTCTCGGAAGCTCATTGCACGCCTCGATCACGACGGCTTCTGGCCAATCGAATCGTTCGCTCACCGGATGATCCAAGCGGCCGTCATAGACGGTAAGATAGTTCAAGGACTTGGCGTAATACAGAAACGGCCGATTCTCGGAGCAATAGCGATCCTTCCATTCGTGAACGACTCGAACCAGTTCGTCATACAACTGCGGATCTACTTGCCAATCCACTTCGTATTCAAAGTCGTATGCGATCTTGTTCACATCGACGATGCGTGCGTCATAGATGTAATCATAGGCCAGGCCTGGGCCGGTAATACGAATACCGTACTGTTCGGGTCGCGTGAAATACGGGCTGAACCGCTCCAGCCAAAATTTTCCGATGGATTCGGGAGGCTGCAGGTGAAGGATAGAAGGAATGAGATCGATTTGCCGACGATAATCGTCATTGGTTTCCTGTGGAAAACCAAGCAGGATGTTCCACGAGACGTCAATGCCGTAATAACGGCTCCATTTTAAGCATTGGAGATTTTGCAAAGGGCTGACCCCTTTATCCATCTCTTTTAGCTGCGTGGCACTTAGACTTTCGATGCCGGGTTGCATGCACTTGACCCCACCCTGTGCCAGAGTTTGAATTTGGCGTTTGGTCAGGTTGCTCTTCGTTTCCATAAACACGTCCAAGTCATAATGCGACTGGGCAAATTTCCCGAAGAGTTCATCGACATACTTCATGTCGATGATATTGTCCACGAGTCGAAACCGTGTCGTATTATAGCGGCTGGAAAGATGCTCTAACTCCCGAATCACCTGCTCTGGAGACTTGGCCCGAAACCGCATGGCCTGCGCATTCAGACCGCAAAAGGTGCAATGGTGTTTCTCACCCCACCAGCATCCCCGCGAACCTTCGTATAGCAGAATACGGTTGAGCCCTGTGGCCGTCTCCTTGTTCAATTCCTGAAGCTGTTCGAAGTAATCGTCATAGTCCGGCGGCTCCTGGCTCGCAAAATCCGTAAACAGCGATGTGTGCGGCTCGAACTGGACCACGCCATCTTTGCGATGGACGATGCCCGGAGGTATGGAGTCTTCCCGGCCCAGCAGAATGCGTTTCACCAGCGCAGGAAAGGTGTGTTCGCCTTCACCGACGACAACATAATCGATCCATGGAAACGCCCGAAAATATTCGAGTCCCATCTCCCCGTCGAAGTTGGCGCCGCCGAAGACAATGCGCACCTCGGGATAAAGATCCTTGATGAGCTTAGCCAGCGTGAGGCTGGCGACATTTTGGTCGAAGGTCGACGTAAAGCCGATGACGGCATACTGTCCCCAGTCATAGGCCGTCATGGCCCACGTGAGAAATTGAGGGGCAATGGAATGGGCGATTTCCTCCAGATAGGCAATGGAACACCCTGCTTCTTTGGCCGTCGACTCAAAGACCGGCTTAAAGACCGTAGGATATTGGCTGCGCTTGGGGTTGTCCCGGAACAGGATGGACGAAAACAACCATTCCCCGATGAGCCCGCGCTTTTCACAGAGTATCTCATACAAGGGCACCCCTATTTTATGGGCAAAGACCACATTCAAGTGATAGGTTTTGACGCCAAGACCCTGCGACTTCAATGTCGCAGACAGAGTGCCAAGCTGAATGGACGGAAACTTGGAATAGGTAAAGGGCATGGTGACCAGAGCCACCTTCGTCCCAAAGGCCCGAAAATCCATGCCCTCGAATTCTTGCGAGTTCCGAGCTGCCTCCGCGAGCGGCAGCACAGGAATTGTGGTCTCCGATCGAGATGGTTGCAGATCAGCCATGCTCTTTGTATGCCCGATCGATTTTCGCCGCCATGTAAAAATCGCTTTCGGTCAGCCCGTTGATTTTGTGCGTCCAGAGCTCCACCTTGCATTTGCCCCACGCCAGATAGAGATCCGGGTGATGGCCTTCGGCTTCGGCGATGGCCCCCACGCGATTCACAAATACCAGCGCGTCGGCAAAATTCGGAAAGGTATACGTCCGCTCGAGATGACCAGCGGCATTGATGGCCCAGCCTGGTTCAAGTTGCGCCAGATATTCTTGCGCCTTGGCGTGCTCGAGCGGTGGCACGCCTCCTCGGCATGGGACACATTTTTGATCGGCAAGGCTCATATTCTCCTCCTCTGCTGTCATGTCCTGACCCCTATCCTGCGCATGTGTGAGCATAGCCAAGATGGCGATGGGATTCGGCCAAATTATAGTCTTCCCTTGGAACGATGCTCAATCTGCGTTCGTTCACCCTTCTTCGTTTTCCTCGCTCGGGCCGCTCGTGCGAGCAAGGTCCTCAGGGTTGATCGTGTCAGAACGGAATTTTCGGCTGGCCTCGAGCATGCGAGCCAGAACCTGGTCGAGAGACAGGTCGGGCGCCTCTTTGGGGCGGAATCGAAGCGGATTGACACGAGCGACGACAAACGATTTTAAATACGGACTGGTCAAGCCGCGCTGTTTCAATTGCGCGACCTTTTCCTCAAGAACGTCATCGATCTCCAACAATTTTTGCGCATAGCCCATGCGAATCGTCAGGGCCTTGGGAATGGGAAGATCCAAAAACGTATCGCTGCGTTTGAGGACCGGATGAAAAGCGCCGCCGCTCAAGCGGGGGCGTTGTTCATAGCAGAGCCCCAGCGTGATCAAAGCCGGTTCCTCGAATTCCACGTGATAGGCGGATTCGGGATCACGACTCAGCGTGGCCAACTCCCGGTACATGCGGACCACCTCGAGCGCTTTTTCCCGAAGATTGTGTGCTTTTTCCGTGTTGAGCGCCAAAATGCGGTAGGCGATGGACGGATCGGGAATGATCAACGCCGTGATGCTTTTCGCGCCCAAGTTCCGCATGGCGCAGAGGCGATGGTGGCCGTTCGGCGTCCAATAGCGGGCATCGGATGAAGAAGTCGTGGTCTCTTCGGAAGGGACGGCAATAATGGGGTCCAAATAATAGCCCAGTTTGGCAATGACCTCTTCGAGCTTACGGACATGGGTGTCGGAGAGATTTCGCTGGTAAGGCGTGGGGGCGACGCGATGGATCGGGAGCGCGGCCAACAGCAACCATTTCCCTCCGAAGGGATCGCGGTATTTCCCCAAGACGCATCCCCCATCGGCACGCAATCGATCCTCGAGCTTGGTCAACTCAGAGGGGCTCGCTCCTCCTTGCAGCTCGGAGGCCGCAAGCCCGAGAGCCGAAACACGAGCTTTTTTTCGTCGACGTTTGGGAGTGGAAGCAGGTGTTGAGGATGAAGCGCTTTGTTTGCGCGGCATCTCGATACCCTCTCTCAGAGCGCAAGCTTGCGCGTGCCGATAGCCTGGCACCCACAAGCATAACGCAAGTTCGAGGGCGAGACCAAGGACCAGGCGATTTCGCTGTGCGAGTTTTTAGGAAGATGCTATGGTAAAGAGACACACGGATTTGGCAGCATCACTCGCCTATCGTCCATCGACACGAATTGTGTAAGGCATAATCGATGACTACGGCAAAACGCTATCCGGTGATCCCGGATCCTTCGATCCTTCAGGCAGCGGAAGCTAGCGGTGTCCTGGAGCACCAGCAAGCGTTCGACGTGCCGTACCGCCGGTTTGTCGATGCCTATCGGATAATTCCCCGCGGAACGGTGCTGCTCCCGGAAGGGATCATGCCGGGCTATCCTAAAATCGGACGGATTGTGAGCTTACGCGGCCTCGCGCGAAGTTTTGACGGCCCGTTTCACGTCGAAGAAAAAATCGATGGCTACAATGTGCGCATCGTGCGCAGTGGCGGTCGCTACCTGGCATTTACGCGCAGCGGATTGGTCTGTCCGTTCACCACGGATCGCCTTCCCGACCTGATCGCCCCCTCGATCTTGGAGGCCGTGTTCACGGCCCATCCCGACGCCATCATTTGTGCGGAGGTGGCCGGTGCGGCCAATCCCTATATCGATTCCCATTCTGCGCGGGTGCCGGAGGACATCGCGTTGTTTGCTTTCGATGTGATGGCGTTGGATCGAGAACACTTTTGGCCCATGGAGGAGCGCAACCGACTTTTTCTGGAGTATGGCATTCCCGCTGTGCCCATGTTCGGTACCTATCGGGCTACGGACCTCGAACCTCTTCGGGACATCGTTCGCAGACTCGATGAAGAAGGCGGCGAAGGCATTATCGCCAAGCATCCGAATGCCCCGGTGCGTGTGAAATATGTCACCCCGTCGATCAATGTGGACGATGTGCGAGCCGAGGCGCCGTTGGAATTGGAACTGCCGCCGGAGTATTACGTGAGCCGGATCGTTCGGATGGCCATCGCGTTACGAGAACTCGGCCTCGAACAAAAGCGGCCGGAACTCGCGGCCAAATTAGGTCATTGGCTGCTGTCGGGCTTCGATCGAGCGTTAGATGAATTGGAGCGCAGCGGAGCGGTGGCCAAAACGTTCAAATGCCGCGTCCGTGAGGAGACGACCATCGACCGACTCATCCAGCACTTGAACGCCAGTTCCCGGACTGTCCAGGTCAAAGAGCTGACCCGCAGAAAGGAAAACGGGTGGTGGGTGGTCGAATTCCGCAAGGAATTTCTTCGATCGACGTCGATCCTGACGTCCTTACTCGGTGGGAAGGTGGTGTTCGATTAGGTGATCGAGCATACCCCGCAGCCGCTGCGGGTGGAGCACCTCGACGCCGAGCTTGTCGGCCCACTTCATGAGCCCCTCGTCCGAGGCCGCGACCGTGCCCCCGATTTCATAAGCCAGCAGAATGACATCCAGGTCTTCTTGCGAATCGAGGAACCCCGCGCGCAACGTCTCTCGGTAGCGTTCGCGTAGTCGGGCGATCGATTGCTCGACCGAGGTGGACTCGACATCGCGGACGGCCTGTTCGGCGACCCGCAGGCCGCGATTGATCCGATCGCGAATGTCGTCGATCAGCTCATAAAGAAAGATCCCCGAAATTTGAAGATTGTACCGGCGCGGCGACCGCAGGCGGATGACCAGATCGAAATCGGGCGGGACGGCCGATTTGTCCAAAAACGTCCGAAGTTCATCGAAGACGGAAAGAGGCATGTAAAAATGTACATGGCGGGAGGTTTGTTGTGCCAGCGCCAAAAAGGCGCTCAGTGCCGCCGTTGCGCCCAGTCCAAAAGACCGGGACAACTCCGGATTGGTAAAGACGCTGGTATCCAGCACGATATCCCGCGCGGTAATCAGCTTGTCGAATTCTTGAGCCATTGCGTGTTCTTTGTGCTCCTTCGAGTTCTGGCACTTGAAGTTGAAATTTTCTAGTACAGTCGGTCTCTCAATAGCACGTCTCTGGAGGCGGAGTCCAGCGGCTCCAGCGCTTTCAGGCCTTTCATGTTCCCAGAGCCATGGATGTTCGTCTGAGAAAAAAACGATTTGAAGATAGCTTTGCGTGTCGGAACTCGTCGAGCATGACATGCCGCTGGCTAATCTATGATGGCCAGTCTGGTCATCGCTACACTGCACGGAATCGACCCGCGCATTTCCTCCACTTAGCCTATCGAGTTGAGGCGAGCAAAGCTCAGCGCCAGGGAAGGTCTGGTTGTCATCGATTATTTCGTTTTGTCTGCATTTCGGCTATCAAGGCGATCACATAGTCCCCCGCGTCCTTTTGTCTCGACCACTGAATGCCAAAACATTCTGCACTTTCTTCTCCAAAGCTTGCGCCCTTAGCGTGAATTGCGCATGGAGAGCGATGTTGTGGTGATCATTTGGCTCTTGATACTTTTCAACGAAGCAATGGCATAGGATTGAATCCTTAGTCCGAAACGTCAACCGATGGATCTGGAAAAAATATTGTAGCCTCTCGATGTTCAAACGGCTCGTGCGGTAGCGCATTATTGGAAGACAAGACTCTCTCAACGAAAAAAACAGGAACAAAGCGGTCGGCGTGATCATGGTCTTCGAAGCGCAGTGACGGGCGGTGCGCAAATGGATGGTTTTATCGAGCTGTTTGCCGACCTTGTCATCCAGGCTGGAATCCCAAGCCAGCGCATTTACCGGAAGAAAGCCGTAGGATTACCCGGGTTCTTTCGACCAACCAAAGAGTGGGATCTTTTGGTGGTCAAGGATGATATGCTTGTAGCGGCGATTGAAGCTACATCACAAGTGGGCCCTTCATTTGGGAATAATTTTAATAATCGGACTGAGAAACATTAGGGGGCGCGCTTGATTTGTGGACAGCCTTTCGCGAGCGCGCATACCTCAACAGTCCGCCACCGTTTCTTGGGTATTGTTTCATGCTCGAAGATTGTGAGGCCTCGAATCGCCCTGTGAAAGTTCAAGAGCCTCCATTTCAAAGTGCTGCCTGAATTTGCGAATGCTTCATATATGGAGCGATACCGATTATTTTGCCGAAAGCTCGTGCTGGAACGGCATTATACGGCTTCAGCTTTCCTTGCCTCTTCCGCCGAGAAGGGGGTACGCGGGCAGTTTCATATACCTGACGAGGATCTTTCAATGGGACGATTTGCAAAATCCCTTCTCAGCCATGTGCTGCAGTTTAGGTGAATCGATGCCACAAACTGTTCATCGACTCATTAACGGCGATGCGCGAGATTTATCTTTTCTTGACGACGCTTCCGTGCATTTGGTGCTTATATCACCGCCCTATTGGAATCTCAAACGATACAATGAGCATGTGGCACAACTTGGCCACATCGAAGAGTATGAAACGTTTTTGTCGGAACTGGAAAAAGTCTGGCAACATGTCTATCGGGTGCTTGTTCCAGGCGGACGTCTTGTCTGTGCTGTCGGGGATGTCTGTGTTGCAAGGCGGCGATATGGACGACATCTTGTGTTTCCTCTTCATGCAGACATTTGTGTGATCTGTCGCCGCATTGGATTCGATAATTTAAACCCAATCATCTGGCATAAAATCGCCAACGCTTCGTATGAGGTCACAAACGGCTCGAAATTTTTGGGTAAACCGTATGAGCCCAATGCCATTATCAAAAACGACATTGAATATATCCTGATGCAAAGAAAACCCGCCGGATATCGAAAGCCAACGGAACAACAGCGCCGATTCAGCCTGATCGAAAAACGCGATTTCGATCTGTGGTTTCAACAAATTTGGGCGCTTCCAGGTGCATCGCTCAAAAACCATCCTGCCCCCTTTCCTCTTGAGCTGGCTTCTCGGTTGATTCGGATGTTTTCCTTTGTCGGTGATACCGTGTTGGATCCTTTTTGTGGCTCTGGAACGACGATGGTCGCAGCGATGAAGCATGGACGTCACAGCATCGGAGTGGAAATCGACTCAGAGTATTGTCGTCTAGCGGCCCGCTATGTGAAAGCCGAAAGCCAAGATCTCTTCACCAAAGCGGAGCTCCGTTTCGAATCGGCTGTGCGTAGAAATGCTCATGTGGAAATCAGCGAAGAAAAAGATCTGTATCGGGTGAGACCAGCGAAAACGAAGCTGGTAGATACTAACGACCGTTTGAAAAGCCAATGAAACTGAATGCGAGTCGGCTTCCCAGCAGAACAACATCCTCGATTTTCGGTTGACTTAAGAGGTCCGCCCGGAGGCCGGAATTCGAGTCGTCATCAGGGAGACTCGGAATGCGCCGTGCGGGTATCCGGATCGGTTCCCAAGCTTGATCGCTAAGGTTGAGGACTCAAGACCCCTCGTAGCAAGAAGGACGATGAGCGCAGCAACGATTCCGGAACAGCCGACAGCCCGAACACCGGTTTAGCGCCAACCCGGGGTTGGAATTGGGAAGGCAATCTTGCTATACATCTTTGTCTGCATCTGACTGGCCTGCCGGTCTACGCAAGATAACCGTGGTCAATGCCCTGAGAGCTCAGCGGGTGGACAACAAAAAAGACATACCGTCGAGAGCGGCTCGCGCATCGGGATTTCATGATCCTTCACTCAATTCCTGCCCGACGAGCCGTTCGAGCTTGGCCAGGGCCACCGCCAACTCATAGCGGGTTTGGGCATAATTCATGAGCGCTTGCCGGTATTGGCGGTGGGCATCGAGAACTTCCAGCAGGCTGACTTCCCCGTATTTGAAACTCACCTCGGCAAGCCGGCGGGCCTCGCGTGCTTGGCGAAGGAACCCATCTTCATACGCCTTGATGTGTGCGATCGCGGTCTTCACCTGTTGAAGTTGCTGGTTGATGGCCTTGGCCACTTCTTGTTCTGAACCAAGCAGAAGGGCTTCCCGCTGTCGCAGACTCCCGGCAGCCTGGGCGATTTCGCCCTGACGTTGGTCCCACAGTGGGAGAGGCAATGACAGGCTCCCCACAACGGCTTCCCGGCCTGCATCCCGCTGATACGCGCCTTCCAGCGTCATAGTCGGAATCCGTGCCTGTTCTTCTCGGATTTTCAAGTGACGTCCTTCTTCGACGAGATGACGCAGCCGTATCAATCGAGGATGCCGGCGTTTGGCCTCGTTGACAAGATGCTGTGCATCGAGCGTGAGGGATGGCGAAGGGAATTCGCCGCGTACCGAAAATGCCTGTCCCAGCGCTCCGGCTGTGAGCGCGTCCAAGGCTGTTTGCGCGGCCAGCCGGTCACCTTCCGCTTGAGTCCGCGCAGCTTCTTCCTTTTGTCGTTCCAATGCTATGTTCACGGCTTCGATAGCAGGAAGGTCGCCGGCCTGAACCCGTGTCTCGATGGCTTGCCCCCACTGTTCGATCGTGGCGAGATTCTCGGAACTGAGCGTTAGCCGTCGTTGGGCAAGCAGGAGATCATAAAAGGCCTTTTTCACATCGACAATCAAATCGAGTTTGGCCGTCTCGAGCGAGGCTTCTGCTCCGGTCACGCCTTCGCGGGCTGCCTGCTGATCGGCGGCGCGCATGCCCGGCCATTCCAGCGGCTGACGGAGCATGACGTAACGTTCGGTAATAGCCATGCCGACCGAGGGGTCTCTCACGGACCCGCGTCCGCTCTGAAAGCTGAAGGTAGGATTCGGATAGGCTTGCGACGAACGGAGCCGTCCGGTTTTTTCGGCAATCAGCCCTTCCCCGACCGACAGGCGAGGATTGCGTTCGAGGGCCATCGTAATGATATCAGCCAGTTGGTATTCCGGGCCTTCTTGGCTAGCTTGCGGAGGCGGTTGCGGGGCTGCCGGGGCATGTGGAGACATGCTCAACGTCAGACCGAGGATCAACGTGATGAGCAGGATCCACCGAAGTGCGCCTTCTGGTTTTTGGGGGAACCGAACATAGCCGGACGTCTTCAATGTCGAGCCTCCTTTCGCATAAAGCGAGGATATAAGGCAGGGATCACAAGGAGCGTGAGCGCGGTGGAGGTGATCAGGCCTCCGATGACGACCGTGGCCAAAGGCCGTTGGACCTCGGCGCCCATAGTGGTGGCCATCGCCATCGGCAGAAATCCCAAGCTGGCAACCAAGGCCGTCATCAACACGGGACGGAAGCGATCCATGGCGCCTTGTCGCACGGCTTCCGGGGTTGGGATCCCTTGGGCTTCCAAGGCCCGGATGCGGGAGACGAGTACCACGCCGTTCAACACGGCAATGCCAAACAAAGCAATACAGCCGATGATGGCGGAGACGCTCATCGGCAAGCCACGAAGCCATAAAGCCATGATGCCGCCGGAGAGGGCAAGCGGGACATTCAAAAAGATGAGCAGCGCAGGGCGCAAAGTGCCGAAGATGAGCGATAACACGCCGAGAATCATGGCGAGCGTGACGGGAACGATTACGGCCAGTCGGCGAGTGGCCTCTTGCAAATGTTTATATTGCCCGCCCCATTTTAAATAATATCCTGCAGGGAAGGCGATGGCCTTTTGAATCTGTTCTTGCGCATCCTGCACGAATCCCCCGAGATCCCGCCCGCGCACATTGCATTCGACGATGATCCGCCGTTGCACGTCTTCGCGGCTCACCTGGGCCGGGCCTTCATCGATGCGCACGTCGGCCACTCGCGAAAGCGGGACCAACTCGCCGTGCGGTGTCCGGATCAACAGGTCTCGCAGTGTCGCGGGGCTCTGTGCCGCGCGATCGACGAGGCGGACCACCAATTGAAATCGGCGTTCGCCCTCGAAGATGGTTCCGACCACGTGCCCGACGCGTGTCGCTTGGATCAATGCCAAGATCTCGGTCGCTTGGATGCCGTACCGTGCGATCGCTTCGCGATCGACGATGATCCGAATGCGGGGCACGCCGGAGACTTGTTCGACCTTCACGTCCGCTGCCCCGGGGACACCCTGGAGTACGCGGCTGATCTGCTCGGCCAGACGTCGGAGTTGGTCGAGGTCACGGCCGAAAATTTTCAACGCCACATCGGACCGGGCACCGGCGATGAGTTCGTTGAACCGCATTTCGATCGGCTGCGTAAAACTCAAGCCGACTCCGGGCACGTCGTGCAAAATCGTCGCTCGCATTTTCTCGATCAGTGCTTCTTTGGTGTCCGCACTCGTCCAGCTTTCCCGAGGCTTGAGCACGACGAATGTGTCGGACATTTCGATCCCCATGGGATCAGTCGCGACTTCCGGGCTGCCGGTGCGGGTGACGACGTTCACGACTTCCGGAAATGTGCGGAGGCTCCGTTCCACGGCCAGGGCCGTGGCCACGGATTCGTCGATGGACACACTGGGCAGACGCCAAATTTGAATGGTCATATCGCCTTCATCCAATTTGGGAACAAAGACGATCCCCAACGTAGTGCCTACCCCCAGACTGAGGAGCAACACTCCGATCGCCGTTCCCGCGACCCAGCGAGGGTGCCGTAAGGCAACATCGAGGGCCGGGGTATATCCGCGCCGGAATCGTTCCACTATCCATGTGTCGCGATCGGAGAACTGTCGGCCGGCAAACCAAAACGTCAAGACGGGGACAGCTAGCACGGCGAAGATCAGCGATCCGATCAACGCCAAAATGACGGTGATCGCCATGGGTCGAAACATTTTGCCTTCTATGCCGATCAACGTCAGAATGGGCACATAGACCAAAATGATGATGCCCACGGCAAACAGCACCGGGCGAAAGACTTCCTGTGCGGCTGTGCGAATCACGTCGGCTTTCGCCTGCGCCGGTGCCTGCTTGGCGGTGCCGAGCCGGCGAAGAATGTTGTCGACCATGACCACGGATCCATCGACCAACAGCCCGAAATCTATGGCACCCAAGCTCATCAAGTTTCCGGAAATCCCAGCCTGCACCATTCCCGTAAATGCCAACAACATCGAAAGCGGAATGGCCGAGGCGACGATCAACCCGGCGCGGAGATTGCCCAAGAACGCGAACAAGACGGCGATCACCAACAATCCGCCTTCCAACAAATTATTGCGGACGGTACGGATGACACGAGACACGAACAACGAGCGATCGTAATACGGTTCGATGACGACACCGGGTGGGAGGGTATCCTGAATCTCTCGAATGCGGGCCTTGATCCGTTCGAGCAATTGGTTGGCATTGGCCCCGGCCAGCATCTGCACCATGCCGATGACGGTTTCGCCTTCCCCCATATGTGTGGCTGCCCCCATGCGTAGAGTTGGCCCTTCTCGGACCGTCCCCAGGTCCTTGATGGAGATCGGCACCCCGCCGGGCCCGTGATCGACGAGAATTTTCGATAGGTCTTCGGTCGTGGCGGCGAGTGCCTCGCCGCGGATCAGGAACTGTTCACGTTCGTGCTGAATATATCCTCCGCCGGCGAGTGCATGGTTGCGTTCGAGCGCGGTAAAGACTTGGGCCAGCGATAGGTTGTACGCCAAGAGCTTTTGAGGATCGATCACCACTTGGTATTGCTTTTCCTCTCCTCCCCAAATGTTCACCTCGACGACCCCGGGAATCGAGCGCAAACGCCTGGCGATCTCCCATTGGAGCAACGTGCTCAGGGCCATGGGGCTGTACCCGTTGCCTCGTAACGTGAATTGGTACACCTCCCCCAGGCCTGTCGTCATGGGGCCGATGAGCGGGCTTGCATATTCGGTCGGAATGCGTTCCTTGGCAGAGACCACACGCTCGCTGACGAGTTGGCGGGCAAGGTAGGGGATTCATCGTCTCGTCGAAAATGGCCGTGATCGCCGAAAGGCCGTAGCGGGACGTGGAGCGAATTTCTTGAAGCCCCGGAAGCCCGCTCAAGGCCGTTTCGATCGGAAAGGTTACGAACTGTTCCACTTCGATCGGGCCGAGTGCGGGGGCTCGGGTCAACAACTTGGACTTGAACGGGTGTGAGATCGGGGACCGCATTGATCGTCAGGTTTTTGAGCGACCACAGCCCGGCGACGACCACCATCAGAAAGGCGATCGCGGTAAAGAACCGATAATGGAGCGAGAGGTCGATGATATGCGCCATACTCAAGCCTTGTTTCTACTCTCCTTGGATCGCGTCTCGGAACATGGCGTTCTTGAGATCGAAGACGCCATGGGTCACCACGCGATCGCCGTTCTGTACACCGGCGAGGACTTCCACCCAGTCTTGGCTTTCGCGACCGAGCGTTACCGGGACAAAGGCAAATCCTTTCCCCTGCTGGACGAACACGCCTTGCTCGCCGGCAATCAGCGTAATCGCCGACTGGGGAATGGCCAGAGCCGACGGCCCGGCTTTCAGTAACCGCACTTCTACGTATTCATGCGGCAGCAAATGATGCTCGGGGTTCTCGACATCGAAGCGCAGGCGCACCGTCAGCGTGCGAGGGTCGGCCGTCGGCGCGATGAAGCTCAACGCGGCCTCGACCGGCTTGCGTCCTTTGGCCACAATGATGCTGCGGTCTCCTCGACGGAATTGACGGGCTTGTTCGACGGGCAGGTTCGCAAACACCCAGACACGGCTGGTGTCCACAACCTCCAAGAGGGTATCTCCGGGCTTGATCCCCTGTCCCAGCACCACGGTCTGGGAGGAGATGATTCCCGGCAGCGGGGATTTGAGCAGGTAACGATGTCCTTCCAGATGAGTGCCTTCGATCAACTCCTTGAGATCCGAAACAGAAAGCCCCATATTGCGAAGTTTTTCGGCTATATATGTTGATAGACTGCTTTCGCTTGAAGATATCGGCCGCGATCCTCGAGAAACCGTCGTTCCGAGACGACGCGCTCAGCCAAAAGATTTTTGGTGCGGAGAAAATTTTTTTCTGGTGACGGTAAACCGGATTCGTGCGACCAGAAACTGTTGGACGAGTTCATCGAGTTGCAAACTGCCGATGGCGGCCAGCGGTTGATTCTGGTTGACCCGATCGCCCAGTCGGACGAACAGACGCTCGACTTGGCCTTCGATGCGAGAAAAAATACGGGCGACCCGAGTCAAATCCAAGGCAACTTCTCCTGGGGCCGTGATGACTTGCGGTAACTCGCGGGTGGTCGCGACCGCCGTCCGAATCTGATCGTTGACTGTCGGAGGGAGGGTGATCAGCGCCAGCGGAGCACGCGGCTCGTTTGCCGGTCGTTGCGCCGATTCATTCGACGGCTTTGAAGATAAGGGGGCAGACGCATTCTGCGTAGAATCAGCACACCCGCTTCCCGCCAGTAGGAGAGAGAAAAGAAAGATCAGCATGCTTCTGATCATGGAGCGCGTGTGAGGTAAGTCGGTTTCGATCAACGCCATATCTTTAGTCGGGCTGCTTGCTGAAAGGAAAAGTGTCCATTGATACCAACATCGGTCATGGTCGAGCAATGCAGGCGTTCTGAATCCTGGCCCCCCGAACGCGAGAATCCACGCTCGCCATTCGCCTTGTCCATACCCGGGACACTGTCAGCTTCTTCAGGAGATCCCACCAAGGATTTTCGCTCCTTCGGAGCGTTGGGAGACGTGGCCTGAACGATGAAGATGGCGACAGAGGCGTTAGGCGAGTATCACAGACGGAACCGAGCCAATTGAGATTGCGTATTGGTTACGGAAGCCTGCTCCAAGATGTCAGAGCTTATGACGATCCCGCCAGCGTATCTTTGCCGAGCCTTCGGTGTTTATGGCATCAGCGCCGACCATGTGGAACAGGCAACTTGCCTGCCCTCACACAGCGTGGATATTTTCGCATGCTCGCCTTTCTTCACCGCGAGGTCGAGCATCTTCCTCAGCAGGGCTTCCGCACGATCCCGAAGAAGAACAGCGGCCGACAATCTGGCTTTCGAACTCGTACGCGTCTACGTAGATATCCAATGCGACTGTTGTTCTGCGCGTTGAGGCGGTCATGGAGATGGTCGGGGTTCGAATCGATCCGCTGCATTCACGAAATCACACTGCGTTATCAACTGATCTTCGAACTTCGGATCGCACGAGGACGGATGCGCCTCGCAACCCCCCCTATGACTGGACGACATTCTGGAAGGATCGTTCGCTGCCGTCCATGCTGTGGCTCATGCTCAGGGAGATGGCCCTGTGAACGGGGCGATCAGAGTTTTGTTTCGTCCGTTCGTTCGCCTACAATACGGGCTTACGATTGCTCGGGTTGCTCACGGATGTAGAGCCCCCCGACTTCGAGAACGGTGCCATCGTCGAGCGTGATCGACAAGTACTCGTGATTATTGCTCAAGGACCGGACGAGACCTGACCATTGAGACGGTTCGACCGATACGATCTTCCGTCCACACAATTTAAGCCGAATACGATCTACGACATTGGTTCCCATAGTATTGGCCTCACTCAGCGTTTGGTCTTGACCCATTAGACATTCCATGGTTCATCGTAAGCATATTATATCTTCTTTTATCGGGAGTCGAGTGCGCCGGGTTCCGACGGAGATTTCTCGAGAGACTCCTCGACGCCTGTTTCTTTGCAGAGTAGCCTGACGATGAATTGGTGGATGGTTCTCGCGGGCCTCTTGTCGGGGGGTATGCTTGGTGGCCTACTCGTCGGACTCGAGGTGAACCGACGATATCGAGCGCAATGCCAAGGGTTGGCTTCAACGGCCGCCGCTGCCGAGGCTTTGTTGGCAGAAGTCCGTCGGAACGAAGACCGGCTCCGTTCCGAATGCCGTGAGCTTCGCGAGCGATGTCAGCACACCGAACATGCGCGGGTCGCAGCAGAAACGCAATTGGCGGAACTCTCGCGACATGTGCAAGAACAGCGTCGCTTGCTGGACGAGGCCAAAGTTTCGCTCTCGGAGACATTCAAAGTCGTGGCGGCGGAAGCCCTGGCTGGCAATACTGCCGGGTTTCTTGCTCTGGCGGAAGAAAAATTCAACGCGATCAAGCAAAGCACGATGCTGGATTGGGAATCGCGACAACAGGCCATCGAGGCCTTGATCCAACCATTGACCGTGTGTTTGGAGACCTATCAGCAGGAAGCCAAACAGTTAGAAGACCGGCGCCTTCGGGAGTTGAGTGTCGTGGGCGAGCAACTCCGTCAAGTCGCGGCCGCGCAATCGATGCTGCAAGCCGAAACGGCCAAGTTGGTCAACGCGCTTCGTTCGCCGCACGTGCGGGGACGGTGGGGAGAGCTCACGCTGCGCCGAACAGCGGAGTTGGCCGGCATGGCGCAATATTGCGACTTCTATGAACAGCATCACGTGTCCACGGACAACGGTTCCTTCCGTCCCGATATGATCGTCCGATTACCGGCCGGACGCGAAGTGGTGGTCGATGCCAAAGTCCCATTGACTGCGTATCTCGAAGCGCTGGATACAACCACGGAAGAGGAGCGGGAGTCGGCTCTGGCGCGTCATGTGGCTCTCGTCAGACAACACGTTCATGGTTTGGCATCGAAAGAGTACTGGGAGCAGTTCACCGCTTCCCCGGAATTCGTTGTGTTGTTCATTCCCAACGATTCGTTCTTGGCGGCGGCCGCGGAACGCGACCCGTCGTTGGTCGAAACGGCGCTCAGCAAAAAGGTGGTGATTGCGACGCCGACGACATTTATCGCGTTGTTGCGCGCCATTGCGTATGGCTGGCGACAGGAACAAATGACGGAAAGCGCGCAACGCATCAGTGCGATCGGGCAAGAGCTTTCGGAGCGGTTGAGCGTCTTCGTCGAGCATCTCATGCAAATCGGCAGCACGTTGGGAAAAACGGTCGAGGCGTACAACAAGGCCGTCGGCTCGCTGGAAAGCCGTGTCTTGCCGTCGGCTCGGAAATTCAAATCGTTGGGCATCGGTGGAAAACGGGAGATCGACGAATTGCGCCCGATCGATCAGATCCCCAGACCGCTAACGCCTCCCCCACCTGATGATGAATCGTGAAGACACCGTGTAGTGCAAGCGGATGAGCGGACAGGGTGAATCGATCTCTACGAATGGGTCAGTCCTTCACGGACGTGAAGCCGAGGCCGCGCAATCAGCCGTCTGTTCCAGGCTGGGGGAACAGCGCTGTCTGCGGCACATGCATGGTCGGGCCTGGAGATTTACCAAAGTGTTGGAAGGCGAACGGTGTCGCTTGGCGGCCGCGGGCTGTCCGTATCAGATATCCGGATTGCAGCAGGAAAGGTTCGTAAACGTCTTCGATCGTGCCTTTGTCTTCTTGCACCGCTGCGGCAAGGGCTTCGATGCCGACCGGTCCGCCATTGAATGTGTCGATGATCGTCAGCAAAATTTTTCGATCCATCTCGTCGAATCCGGCTTGGTCGACTCCGAGCCATTCGAGCGCTTCTTTGGCGACAGCGAGGGTGATCACGCCGTGTGCTTGCACGTCTGCAAAGTCCCGAACCCGCTTGATAAGCCGATTGGCAATGCGCGGGGTTCCCCGCGACCGACGCGCGATCTCCGCACACGCCTCCGGCTCGATTCGGATGTTCAAGACTGCTGCGGAACGGCGGATAATCGCTTCGAGTTCGGGAGGGGTGTAGAAGTCCAGTCGATAGACCAAACCGAATCGTTCGCGAAGCGGGGAGGTCAGCGAGCCCGCTTTCGTCGTCGCTCCCACTAACGTGAATGGCGGTAGAGGCAGTTTCATCGTGCGGGTAGCCGGTCCCTGTCCGATCACGAGATCGATTTGATAATCCTCCATGGCCGGATAGAGCGTTTCTTCGACAGCAGAGGGCAAGCGATGGATTTCGTCGATGAATAAGATTTCGCCAGGCTGGAGGTTCGCGAGAATGGCGGCCAAATCCCCGGCATGAGCAAGGGCGAGTCCGGAGGTGGCACGCAGCCGACTCCCCATCTCGTGGGCGATCACATGAGCGATCGTGGTTTTTCCCAATCCTGGGGGGCCATAAAAAATGGCATGGTCTAAGGGTTCGCCGCGCCGGAGCGCGGCTTCCATGCAAATGCGAAGCGAAGCCTTCATGCGATCTTGTCCGACATAATCGGACAAGCGTCGGGGGCGGAGCGAGCCTTCAATCCCTTGCTCATCCTCGATGGCCTGTCCGGTGGTGATTCGGTCATGCGTCATCGGTCAACAGGATCGGTTGGGAAAATGGTAAAAAGGGAACTGAATGGCTCGGTGTGCCAAACAAGGCGTCCACCACGTTCGACGGTTTCCGATGGATGCATGCTGAGGCACTTGTTCAAAGTGGCCGAGGCAACGAGCGGTGATGCTCGAGCCGGAGGATTCTATCGCAAGTAAAACTCCACGTTGATATCGCGCCCTAGATAATTGACCAAAAACCCTTTGGATTCGTAATTGAGCATGGCGCCCATGACATTCTCGTCGCCATAATCTTCTGGTCCCAGCAATTGCCGAATCTGATCAGCGCTTTTGGCGGTCAATACCCGCCGAAAAATGCCGCGGGTTTTATGTGCGAATCGATTGTTGATGAAGATTAGATCCACCTTGCCGTCCATAATGCGGACGCCCGCCATGGCTCCCGTGGGATTGCGCTTATCCCAGAGCAAAATAAACACGCCCTCTTGCTCCGCCCGCACGCCGGGAATTTTTTCTTCGACTAAGAGTTCTATGGCCTTGGATTCCGGATCGCCAAGCTTGACCTTGTACAACGAAATTTCTCGCGCATCGATCGCATTCGGGTCTTCGACATTGTTGCGGGTGAGTTCGTAAGGCACGGCGAGCGCGGGAGCGCTGAGCAGCAAAAGCCCGCAAACGGCCAAGAGGACAAGGATACCAACATGATCACGACGGTTCATCAGACATCTCCTCTGCTGTAGTGGTCAACGCGACTTCTGAGTGTCAAGGTGAGAAGCTGTTCAAGAGAAGTTAGGATTCGACTGCGGCTACGCACGGTGAGGGGATTGTATCCGACAGCGAATTGACGGTCAATGAAAAGTTGCCCGGCCATGTCCCATGACCGACCGAGGGCTTTGTTATAATTACGTCACGCTGATGAATACGCAGATTGTGGTCAAAGGGGCCCGCGAACATAACCTGAAAAATATCGATCTGGTCATCCCTCGTGATCGTCTCGTCGTGATCACGGGGCTCAGCGGATCCGGCAAATCCTCGCTGGCCTTCGATACGTTGTATGCGGAGGGACAACGGCGGTATGTCGAGTCATTGTCAGCGTATGCGCGACAATTCCTCGATCAAATGGATAAACCGGACGTTGATGCCATTGAGGGGTTGTCTCCTGCCGTTGCCATCGAACAAAAGTCCACCAGTCGGCATCCTCGTTCGACGGTGGGCACGGTGACGGAGATATATGATTATCTGCGGCTGTTGTTTGCCCGAGTCGGCCAACCAGGTTGCCCTCAGTGTGGCGCGCCGATTACGGCGCAGACGGTCCAACAAATTGTCGACATTATCCAAGCAAAGCCATCGGGAACGAAGTGCCTGATTCTTGCCCCGATTGTCCGAGGACGGAAAGGCGAATATCGAAAGGAACTTCAAGCGGCTCGTCGAGCCGGGTTCATCCGTGCGCGCATCGATGGACGCCTGGTCGAGTTGGACGAATCCATCGTGTTGAATAAACGACAGAAGCACACGATCGAGATTGTGGTCGATCGGGTGGTGATCAAGCCGGATGAAGCTGTGACTCGCCGATTGACCGATTCAGTGGAAACAGCCTTGTCATTGGCTAAAGGGTTGGTCGGCGTTCTGACGGACGATCAGGATCTGAGCGTCTACAGCGAACAGCTCGCCTGTCTCCGTTGCGGCGTCAGCTACCCTGAAATCACACCACGAGTCTTTTCGTTCAACAGCCCGCATGGAGCGTGCCCGGCTTGCGATGGCATCGGGTACGAACTCCCTGTCGGCTGTCCGGAAGGAGAGGTCGTTGCGGATGCCCAGCTGTGTCGACAGTGTCACGGGGCCCGCCTCCGGCGAGAAAGCCTAGCCGTCAAGATTGCAGGCCGTTCCATTGCTGAGGTCAGCCGGCTTTCGATTGCGGAGGCACGGGAATTCTTCGAGACCTTGTCCTTGAGCGAACGGGATCGAATCATCGCGCAGCGCATCCTTAAAGAAATCCGCGAGCGATTGGAGTTTTTGATCAACGTGGGCTTGGATTACCTGACGCTCGACCGACCTGCGGCGACGCTCTCCGGCGGAGAAGGCCAGCGGATTCGTTTGGCGACGCAAATGGGATCGGGGTTGGTTGGGGTCTTGTACATTTTGGACGAACCGAGCATCGGTCTTCATCATCGTGACAATCGCCGTCTGCTCCATGCGCTCTTGCGGTTGCGGGACATGGGGAATACGGTCGTTGTCGTTGAGCACGATGCGGAGACCATGTTCGCGGCCGATCATCTCGTGGATTTAGGACCAGGAGCTGGAGTTCATGGCGGACGCGTGGTCGCTCAAGGGTCACCGCAAGAAGTGGTCAATAATCCTGCATCACTCACGGGACAGTATCTTCGTGGTGTGCAACAGGTCGCGCTTCCCCCGCGCACCCGTCAACCAAAAGGGTTCCTCACGATCGTGGGTGCCCGAAAACACAATTTGAAGGATCTCACGGTCAATATTCCGTTGGGCCTGTTGATCTGTGTCACAGGTGTGTCGGGATCGGGCAAAAGCACGCTTGTCATGGACGTGCTGTTTCGCTCTGCCACCCAATTGCTCTCTCGCAAGAATCCCAAGGTCGAAGGGTGTCGTGAGATCAAGGGGATCGGAGCGTTGGATAAGGTGATCGATATTGACCAAGCCCCCATTGGACGAACTCCTCGCTCCAATCCGGCGACGTATACGGGGTTGTTCGGTTTTATTCGCGATGTGTTCGCGAACCTCCCGGAATCGCGGATCCGCGGGTATCGGCCGGGCCGCTATAGTTTCAATGTGAAGGGCGGCCGCTGCGAAAGCTGTCAGGGAGACGGGGCGATTAAGATTGCCATGCATTTCTTGCCCGATCTTTATGTGACGTGCGAAGAATGCAAGGGACGCCGGTATAATCGAGAAACGTTGGACGTGCGGTACAAAGGCAAAAGTATTGCGGATGTGTTGGAGATGACGGTTGCCGAAGCCTTGGAATTCTTCATGCATCTTCCCCCGATCAAACAGAAATTGCAAACCCTTGCCGAGGTTGGCTTGCCGTATATCAAGCTTGGGCAGGCCGCCACCACGCTTTCGGGTGGTGAGGCGCAGCGCGTTAAGCTCTCGCGGGAACTGTCGAAACGATCGACGGGACGGACCCTGTATATTTTGGACGAACCCACCACGGGGCTGCACTTTGCCGATGTTCAGCGATTGCTGGATGTGCTCAATCGACTGGTCGAGGCTGGAAATACCGTGCTGATTATTGAACACAATATGGATGTGATTCGCAATGCCGATTGGATTATCGATCTCGGCCCGGAGGGAGGATTCCGTGGAGGAGAGATTGTGGCCGAGGGGCCTCCCGCTGAGATTATGCGCGTCGCGCGTTCAGCCACGGGGCAGGCGTTGCAGGAGGCTGCCGTACAGCAACGCTCGGCCTAAGCCGGTTTTTTCTTGTACACATTGAGTCCGATCTTTTCCTCTCGTCCGGGCACGGGCACATTGCCTTCTGTCGAGGCGATGATGATCGTTTTTCCTGACGAGGATGGGCCAAATTCTTTGGACAGATCGACAGTGATCGTGAGGAGATTCCCATTGACGGTCATTTCGACGTTCTTCATGATTCTTCCTCTCAGATGGATGTGCGGCGAAGGTAACCAGACGAGCCTCGTCCTTGGCCGGGATCGACTGGTTATCCCTGCGCCAAACTGAATAACACAAGGAGTATCAGGCTGCCAAGCATGTAGGGTAGGAGACAAACGTACAACAGTGTTTTCACGGATCGAGGGCTAGCCTGACGGGAGCAGGGGGAATGCACATCTTTATAGACAAATTCATAGGACAAAATCATCATGGCTAACGTCAGCACGACGATGCGGCTGGTTCGCGGCCATGTATAGATACCGCTCAGCAAGAAATCGGTCGTATGGAATCCACTGAAACCAAAGGCCACAGGAGCCACCACGTATCGGACGATAGGCTGGAACCAGGATTGCGGTGTGCGTGGAGATCGAAGCTCCATCTCCATGGCTAGGACGGGGCAGGGGAAGCCGTGCGAGATTGGGAGGATGGTGATGGGGCTGATGATGGTTGGGGCACAAGGCACCGTTGACAGATTCGCGGACGCCTTTTCAGAAACCAAATTTTTCCAGGGGCCAGGCACGCGTAGTGGACGAATCGGCTGCACACGGAACACCGGGACCAGCCGCCGCGCAACAGGGTGATGCTGCGGGAAAGACGTTCTCCGCATACGCCGCAGGATTCTGGCTGAATGCCCAACATCATCGAGGCCCATTCGCCGCCGGCTTTACGGATGCTCATGGCTATTCAGTATACCGTTCTGTTTCATCGAAATACAATCGCATCTACATGCCTACCACCGTGTCGGCGATTGCTGAGTCAGGCAAAGCTGCGCGGCCGCTAAACATTCGTGGTGTTCCTGAGACTGCCAACATGGTATGGTTATCACATAAGGGACAAGAGAAAACATGAACACACCAAAAGAGGATAGCCCTAGCATGTCGACGGCTTTGACGGACAACCAATCGACGACCGGTGCGGCTCAGCGGCTTATTGTGGCCTTGGACGTACCGACCCTGGAAGAAGCGCGTCAATGCGTTCAGGCGCTCGAAGGAATCGTGTGGTTCTATAAGATCGGATTGGAATTGTTTCAGGCCGTGAATCACGAGTTTATACAAGAAATGAAGGCGCGAGGGTGTCGGGTGTTTTTGGATCTCAAAATGAACGATGTGGATGAAACGATTCGACGGGCCGTCCGGCGCGCGACAGAAATGGGCGTTGATTTCTTGACGATTCAAGGTTCACGGAGGACTGTCCAGGCTGCGGTGGCTGGGAAGGGCGAAGGCCCCGTCAAAATACTGTTCGTACCGCTCCTCTCCAGTTGGGATGCGCAGATTCTTCAAGAATGGGGGCTTGTCGGCCCCAATCCGCGGTATACGCCGCGCTTTTCGCAGATCGATGACTACGTCATGTGGCATGCCCATGAAGCCGTGGCTCACGGGGCGGACGGCCTGATTGCTTCAGGCCCTTATGTGAGGCAATTTCGTGATCGCTTTCCCGGCCACCTTATCGTGGCCCCAGCCATTCGGCCAGCCGGGCATGACTCGCATGAACATGCGCGATCATTGACGCCGGCTCAGGCGATTCGCAATGGCGCCGATTATTTGGTCGTCGGGCGCCCGATTCGAGATGCTGACGATCGACGTGCGGCCGCACGGCGTATCGTCCATGAGATCGACGAAGCACTGCGCTCGCGCCCAAATACATGACGGCTTGCCGACCAAGGCTGGTGGGCGTTTTCCCCGAGTGCGGAACATGAACCCTTCACGCGCCCGAGAAGGATCAATCCCCAACCTCGGTCCATCCGAGTCATTCCAGTTGTCCCGTTGACAAATTCAAAAATTCGCTTAGGCTATAGCCCATTCTGGGCATGCAGACCGGTTCTTCCAAACACCATGGCTGGTGACCCGCATCGTCACGCTCATCGTGAACGTGGATTTGAATGAGACAGAAAAGTCCGACAGCGGAATCGGCGAATCAAGCGAGTTCGCGACAAGGAGGATCGCTGTGTAGCGCCTGTTCCGCATGTCGGCAGCCTTCCCTATCAAGAAAAAAAGGAGGTAGAGCATGAGCGAGGCTCCTCTGACACATGTGTTGATCGTGACGGATGATCCTCGCGGTATGCAGGCGACTCGTGATCTTCTGATGACACAGGGATTCGATGTCTCGATCTGTGCTATGGATGAGGAAGGTTGGGCGCGTGCGGTCTCGTGTCCAGCAGGAGCGGTAATGATCGTCATGGATCATCCTGCACAGAAGGCCAAACAGCTTGTGGACCATCTTCGTCAACGGAAAGATCTGCTGATTGTGCCGGTGGATGTGTCCACGGTATTCAGGCCGATGTCCTCGAGCGGTTCGTCCCCACAAGAGGTCGTACAGGATACAGCCCGTGTGTCAGGCGCTTCCACGCTCGCATGGGCGGTGCTCGCGTATCTCAACCATGCCATGGGTCAATACTGGAAGCAAATGGCGGAGCAAACCCGCCAGACGCTGGCTGAGCGAAGCGCAGCGCTTCACGAGGAATCGATGCGCTTCCAGCAACTGTCCGAGCATATTCATCAAGTGTTTTGGGTGCTGTCGGCCGATCGTCAAGAATTGGTGTATGTGAACCCTGCTTACGAAACGGTATGGGGAAGATCCCGTGCGAGTTTATCCGCTCAACCCATGAGCTTTTTGAGCGTGGTTCACCCGGATGACCGAGATCGCATCCTGTCGGCTTGGTCGCGTCAGTGCGAAAGGGCATGGACCGAAGAATTTCGCATTAGCCGAGAAGAGGGCGTCCTCCGATGGATTCGGTCCTCGGTGTTTCCTGTGACCGATGAACAAGGCGTGCTGACGCACCTTGCCGTGTTGAGCGAGGATATCACCGATCGTAAACGGGCGGAGGAGGTGCTGGAGAAGATGGAGCAACAGTATCGGCAGGCGAGCAAGCTGGAGGCTCTGGGAACGCTCGCTGGGGGCATCGCGCACGACTTCAATAATATTCTGACTGCGATCCTCGGCTATACCGAATTGGCGTTGGCCACCGTTCCTAAGGAATCCCGAGCTCAACGAAACTTACAAGAAGTGCTCACGGCAGGGCATCGGGCAAAGCACCTCATTCAGCAAATTCTAACCTTTTCTCGACAGGGTGGAACCGAACGCACCCCCGTTCAGCTCGAACCGATTCTTCGGGACGCGTTCACGTTTTTGCGTGCGAGCCTTCCAGCGACCATTGATATTCGCATGCATCTGTTATCGGAAGCGATGGTGTTGGCGGACCCGGCACAGATGAACCAAGTGGTAGTGAATTTATGTTCAAACGCCGAATGCGCCATGCGCGAACACGGCGGGGTCCTGGAGATTTTGTTGGAAGATGTGCTGATTTCCGAGCAGCGCCAAGACAGGGTTTCGACGCTTCCCCCTGGGCCTTATGTTCGCTTGACCGTGAGAGATACCGGTCATGGGATCGCTCCGGAGCTGCTTGACCGGATATTCGACCCGTTTTTTACGACCAAGCAAACGGCGGACGGCTCGGGTATGGGGCTAGCGGTTGTCCACGGGATTGTGACCGGACACGGCGGCACGATCCATGCCGAGAGCGCTCTGGGACGTGGGACCACCGTGACGGTCTATCTCCCTGCGATCCCGACGCCGCAGCCAGAAAAGTCGGCATCACGAACGCCGTCCCTGGAGGGGAAGGAAAGCATTTTATTCGTGGATGACGAAGAAGCTCTCGTGCGATTGGGGCAAGAGTTGCTTTCGCTTCTCGGTTATCAGGTAGAGGTGCGAACCAACAGTCTCGAGGCATTGGAACTCTTTCGGGAGAATCCCGACCGATTTGATCTGGTGATTACCGATCAAACCATGCCCCTGATGACCGGTGAACAACTGGCTCGCGAACTCTTGAAAATACGCCCTGGACTTCCGATTATTCTCTGCACGGGCTTTAGTCATACGGTGACCGCTGAGAAGGCCAAGGCGTTGGGGATTCGTGCCTATTTGATGAAACCGTTGGCGATTCGAGATCTGGCGCCGATCGTGCGCCACGTCCTCGATGAGGATCCGATTGTGCTTTCTCGAAATCGAGAACGAGAGAATGGGTGAACCGGAAACGTTTGCATGATGGTGTGGTTCAGATTGCCGTTCGGTTCTCGCCGGTGCATGGAAGATGCAAGGCTCTTTCGTTATGGCTTGTGAGGCCCGCAGCGAACAGCGAAGCCCGGAGGCAAGCCCTATCGCTGTTTATGCTGTCGATGCTCAGGGAAACAGGACAAAGAGGAGAATGTGACCGATGCCGTCTGTGTTGATCATTGACGATGATGAGCAGGTGCGGTGCTTGCTGCGCGAGGCCTTTGAACAGGCTGGCTATGAGGTGGCTGCGGCGGCAAATGGTGCCGAGGGCATCCAACTGTACAAGCAGGATCCGACCGATATCGTCATTCTCGATATTCTCATGCCGGAAAAAGAGGGATTGGAAACGATATTGGATCTCAAGCGCGAATTTCCTGCTGTGAAGGTGATCGCCATTTCAGGGGGTAGCGAACGAGCCCGGATCGATGTGTTGGATTTGGCGAAACGGTTAGGCGCCAAGCATACACTAACCAAACCGTTTGAACTGCGTACCTTGTTGACTCTCGCTTCTGAGATGCTCTCTCCATCCCGGTAAGGTGGCACGTCTCGCAGGCTTACTCCTCACTTCACGCTTGAGGCCGCTATCGGTTTGTAAGGATCGAGAGCGGCTGAAAAGCTATGGAACACCATTGAAAAGCTGCTGAACGTCTTCGATCGTCAATTGCCAAAAACCCCAGAGTCGTTTTCACTTCATCGGCTCCGTGAACGCTGTGCAGCGAAACACGCTTCAGACGAGAAAAACCGCCTGCCCGGCAGGATCACTCGATGGAGCAGGACATGCGACGTTTATGGACATTCTCGTCGGCCTTCGATGGATTTGAGAAGGGTGACTTCATCTGCATACTCGATGTCCATGCCGACAGGAATCCCGTAAGCGATGCGCGAGACGCGCACGCCGTACGGGCGCAAGAGTTTGGTCAAATAAATGGCGGTTGCTTCTCCCTCGATCGTGGGATTCGTCGCGATAATCACTTCTTCGATCCCGCCGGCCTTGACCCGATTCTCGAGCTCATGAGCGCGAATATCGGAAGGACCGACTCCTTCCAGCGGAGATAACGCCCCGAATAGCACATGATACAATCCGTTGAACGCCTTGCTGTGTTCAATGGCGTGAAGCGTGCTCGGCTCTTCGACGACCAGGATTTTCGTACGATCGCGTTTGGGATCTTGGCAAATCTCGCACAAGGTCGATTCCGTCATATTGCGACATTGCACGCAAAAGGTCACTCGCTCTTTGACGTCCTGAATGGCTTGGGCCAGGCGAAGCGCTTCGTCTTTGTCTACTTTCATGAGATGGAAAGCTAAGCGTTGCGCGGTCTTTTGCCCGATGCCCGGCAGTCGAACCAGTTCGCGAGTGAGACGGACGAGGGCGCTTTGGGTTCGATCGTTCATGATGTCAAATCCCAACTAGAAGCATTCCAAAAGCACAAGGCTGGTGCTACATGAGTCCAGGAATTCCTAGCCCTCCGGTAAGGGCTTTCATTTCTTCCGCCATCATTTCCTTGGCCTTCCGCAGCGCCTCGTTCGTGGCCGCGACGAGGAGGTCTTGGAGCATTTCTCGATCTTCGGCCTTGAGGACTTCTGGGTCGATGGTAATGTTTGCCACTTGCATGGCTCCGGTCACGCTCACGGTGACCATCCCGCCTCCTGCGGAGGCTTCCACGACCTTGTTGGCGGCTTCTGCCTGGAGTTTCCCGATACGCTCTTGCATCGCTTGTGCTTGCTTGAGCAGATTGCCCATGTTGCTGAACGGATTTTTTGACATACCTACGATGCCTCCTTTGGTGAACATCGCGTCACCGCGACAATGTCTCCTCCGAACAAGGCGAGCGCATGTTTGACCAGGGGGTGAGAGTGCACTTCCCTGATCAACTCGGCTTCTTCCTCGCGTTGTCGTTGGCGAACTTGCTGGGCGATAGTCGGGGGGGCTGCCTGCGCGTCACGGATTTCGACGATCTTTACGGGCATGGGGTTCCCGGTGATTTTGGTACAGATTTCCGTGAGCAGTCTGCGGGTTTCCGGCTTGTCCACTCTCGCCCGCGCGATGGAATCTTGTTGGGGAAATCCGATGACGACCTCGTCGGGGCCAGCCCTCAGGATGGTGCCCATTTCCAGGAAGGCTCCGATATTGGGGTATTCGTTCAGGACATGCTCCATCACAGCTTCCCAGTTGAGCGTGGTGGCCGGCGGAGTCTGTCGAGCGGCTGTGAGGGCGATGTTCGGTCTCGTTGCTCTCTCTGGAGACTCTGCCTCTTTCTGATGTTTGTGTCCATCTTGCCGGTGATCGATGGCTGCAGTCGAAAGGGCAGGCGAATGCACGCGAGGCTGTGCGTGCGCGGAGCGACGCGACGGTTTCGCGGGAGTTTGGTCGATGCGTTGAGAAGAAAGACTCGAAGCTTCAGAGACCGTATCGGCGTGGGGTGCTCGTGATCGGGTATCGTCCCGCTTGTCAGATGAATCCGAAGGTGTGAAGCTGCGTGTGGCCCGAATGATTGCGGCTTCGAACAGAAATCGAGGAAACGCGCTTCCCCTGAGCGTTTCGGCCATCCGGAGAAAAATGGTGAAGCATTCCTGTAGCAGGGCCGGATCCGCTTGCCGAGCGTAGGCGTGCAAAGTCTGGATGCTTTCAGGGGACAGCTCCAAAAGGCGCCCGAGTTGTTCTGGGGAAGGCGAGAGCGCCGCAATGACGAGATTGCGAAATTGTTCGACCACTTCTCGGCAGAGAATGCGAACGTCATAGCCCTGATCGAGTGCCTCAGCCAGGATGGTGATTCCGCGCGAGGTTGCTTTGGCGAGAATGGCTTCGACCAGTTGATGCACGAGTTCGTCGGGGATGGATCCCAGCAGATTTTCCACATCCGCATAGCGAACAGTCTCTCCCCCGAACGCGATCGCCTGATCCAGGAGGCTCAAGGCATCTCGCATGCTGCCGTCACTGGCGCGAACGATTGCTGAGAGACTGCGATCTTCGATATGCACCCCACGGTGGTCGGCAACATGCCGAAGTTGTCGAAGCATGTCCGCGCGAGGAATGCGACGGAACGTAAAATGTTGACAGCGAGACAGGATGGTCGCGGGGATTTTGTGTACCTCGGTCGTCGCGAACACAAACACCACGTGGCTCGGCGGCTCTTCCAATGTCTTGAGCAGTGCGTTGAACGCCGAGGTCGACAACATATGGACTTCATCGATGATGTAGATGCGATAGGCGCCACGAAACGGCGTGAATTTCACGTTTTCGCGCAGTTCGCGAACATCGTCGACGCCCGTATTGGAGGCCCCATCGATTTCGATCACATCGACCGAATGCCCCGTCGAGATTTCCCGGCAACTCGGACAGACATCGCATGGCTGGATGGTCGGTCCCTGCTCACAGTTCAAGGATTTCGCTAAAATCCGTGCGACGGTCGTCTTCCCAACGCCGCGCATACCGGAAAACACATACGCATGGGCGACGCGATTCCTCTGAATGGCGTTTTGCAAGGTGCGAACCACATGCGGTTGTCCGACCACTTCTGCAAAAGTTCCCGGCCGATATTTCCTGGCTGAAACTTGGTAGTCCATTGAGGCAGATGAAGAATCGTCGTTTGCCATAGATATAGAGATGGGTCTTTCGAGGGCTATTTAATCTCTTTTCTCGAGTCGCTGGAGCATGGACGAGAAAACGGGGCCAGGTGTTCCTGCGGCACACAGGCTGGTCTGCTTACCGTTGCTTCCTTCCGGACCTGGCGGGGTTCACAGGAGCCTGTTGCACAGGGCCCAGCCCCTACTCTTGGCTCGTCGTGTCGCGAATCGATCATGTTCTCGATGCCCGAGATGATTGGAGGATCCGTCGATCGGAATGTGATACGCTTCCCTTTTCCTTCGACCGGCAACCGCCGGGACACTGGCGGAGAGGGTGGGATTCGAACCCACGGTGCCGTTGCCAGCACACGTGCTCTCCAGGCACGCCGATTCGGCCGCTCTCGCACCTCTCCGCGTCAGTTCGGTGATCCTTTTCGCGTCCGAGCCGTATCCGTTGACTGCCAAAGGATATCGTTGGTGTCACTCGGATGCGGTCTTCTCTACGCCGCGGAGCATCTTACCATGGGGGTCAAAGTGTCACAAGCAAGGAGATCGTGGCCAAGGGAGAATGCCGAGAATCGGTGTCAATGAAGGTCTGCTCGGGCATGAAATAGACGCTGTCGGCGGGATGAAGCATAGAGTGCAGCAAACAAGTGGCCTCGAAAGAAAAGGATCAATACCGCCAAGATCGGTGAAAGGAAAAGGACCATGAGAAAACTGATAGTTGGAGGAAGTCCCAAGAGTTCCAACCAATGGGAAAGAAGCAGGAAAGGGAGTTTCAAGAGTTGCCAGAACCCGAGCCCGACCATTTGACCTGATTGGCTGGACAGTTGGAAGAAAACAGATATGCCGAACGGTGCCAAGGCCACGCCAAAAGGAAGGAACCATTCGATCCAGTTGTCGAGCACAAAGCTATAGCTCTCGCGTAGGATCTCCATCACCGATCCGTGGCGGCGCTGATAAATGATTTCTGGAACGGGATTCAACAACAAAAACACGAGCAGGAAGACAGACATGATGAGCACCGATCGATAGGGATTAGCTTGGAGCGCCATTTGCAGCAACATGAGCGGAAACCCGATGGTGAACCCAACGGAAATTACCTCCCAGAAATATTGGCCAATGCTCAGAGGAATGTCGTTCCACCGAATCGGTCGTGCCCCTATGACGGTTTGCTCCACGAGCCCGAGAATGGCACCGATGACCAAGGCATTCAAGGCTCCGAGCAACAACCCGCCTAGGAATCCCAACGGAGCAACGAGGGCCCCTGCGATCAACATCCCCAAGGCGAATGCGAGCATGGCGATGGCCACGATCCAACCGCGCTTGAACGATTGAATCGTGGCCAGGCAGGTGTTCCTATAGAGCTGAACCGTCGCTCGCAGATACGCAGTCACAAGAAAGCTAGAAACACGATTATGAAGAGCGCAGACGATCTTTTAACGAGAGAATTTCTTGCTGTCGACGGTCTCGCTCTTTGCGGATTGTTTTGAGTCGACGCGGGCGGTTCAATGTCCACCACGTCAGTCGCTCGCGAAATGTCGGAGATGGTGGGGCAACACTTTTAGGGCGTGAGTGGTGAAATTCGTACCCCTGAAAAGAATCGCGCAGTTCGAGAAAACGTTGGTAAATGTCTATGTAAAGTTTTTTGAGTGCCATAGCGGTGTCGGTCCATTAGCTTACCCAAGTCCAAGGTGTCTGGCAAGTTTCATCACGGTATTCAGAAAGCGTAAAAGAGCGTGTGTGACGAGTCAGCATCGCGGAGGGCATGTTTGAACAGCATCGACAAATCGCAACGTATTAACAAGGAAAATCGTTGACAGGAAAGGCAAATGACCTGTAAAAGAAAAAACGAAAAGCTCGGGGTGGGCTCTGTGAGCGTTTTTTAGGTCTGCAGATAAAAGCTGCAGCAAAGTCGAGCCGCTCTGTATTGGATCCAAGAGAAAAGATGTGGAGTGCAGTTGTTTTTCCCACCGACCACGATAAACAAAAAAGAAACGCGAGAGTGGCGGAACTGGCAGACGCGCGAGACTTAGGATCTCGTGGGAGACCGTGGGGGTTCAAGTCCCCCCTCTCGCACCACTGGCTCCTTTCTTGACCGAATTGGCCTCATGTTCGGCTGATCGGTTACCATACAAATGAATAAAGAGGTGTATTTGTTCCATGAAATTGGAAATGACAGAATTAGGTCCGGTGAAGCGATCGCTCAAGATCGAGGTACCGGAAGACGTGGTCAACGAAGAGTTTCATAAAGTTTATAGGCAATTGCAGCGGCAGGTTCGTATACCTGGTTTTCGCCCGGGGAAAGCGCCTGTAGCACTCCTAGAAAAGCGCTATGCACGAGAAGTCGAACAGGATGTCGTACAACGGTTGGTGCCGAATTATTATGAACGCGCTATTAAGGAAGCCGGAGTTGAACCTGTAGTGGTGGAAATCCCCCCCATCGAGCGGTTAAAGGTGCGACGGAACATGCCGTTTACCTTCACGGCGACCATCGAAATTAAACCGCGTATCGAACTCGGGGACTATCGTCCTCCCAATCCCATTTCCTTGAAGCGGGACACTCGCACGGTCACGGATGAGCAAGTCGATCGTGCCTTGCAGACACTGCGCGAACAACACGGACAACTGGACGCTGCTCCCGAGGAGGCTGCCATCGAAGAGGGTATGTATGCCGTAGTGTCCATCAACGCCTTTTTGGATTCTACACCCATCGAAGGAGCAGCCAAGGCTGGAGAATTGGTAAAAGTCGGGGCAGGGACGCCGATCCTGGGGATCGTCGTCGACGACCATCTCTTGGGCAAACGGAGAGGGGAATCGGTAGACATTCCTCAAACTTATCCCCCTCAGCATCCGGACGAACGATTGGCGGGCAAAACAGTGATCTTTCGGGTCCAGATCGACGCGATCAAACGACAGACTTTGCCCGAGTTAGACGACGAATTCGCCAAGGATTGCGGGGATTATCAATCTTTGGAGGACTTGCGAGTTCATATTCGAACTCAACTTGAAGAGATTTTGAAACGAGACATTGAGGAAGGATACAAAGAACAGATTATCGAACGGCTGATTCAGATGCATCATTTTGAAATTCCCGAACCGTTGATCGATCGGGAATTGCAAGCCATGGTTCGACAAAAGATGTTGCGAGAACATGGTCATCATAAGCATGAACACGGCATGGATGCTCTCGAAGAGCCGCTCAAACTGCAGGAAGAGGCGAAGCGGCTGCAGCATGAGCTTTATCCGGAAGCGAAACGGCGTGTGAAGCTCTCGTTGATTCTCGAAGCCATCGCAGAACGCGAAGGATTGACGGTAGATGAAAACGATTTCGAGGAAGAAATCAAACGCTTGGCAAAAAGTTTGAAGCTCGGCGTTGAAGAGGTTCGTCGGATTATCGATGCAGGCGGTCCTGCTTCTCGTGAGGAGTTCAAGGACCGCATTCTTGCGGATAAAGCCTTGCAATTTGTGTATCAATGTGCAGTGGTGCAAGGGTAAAGCGAGCGAACGCATGGAGTGGTGAACTGAGATGGGCACAATGCCCGTCCGCAGATCTCAGTGGTTCGTAACGTTGTGTCAGGAAATGTTCGGGAACGGCCGATAGATAGTCAGGAGGAGGAACAGGATGTTGATTCCAATGGTAATTGAGCAAACGGCGCGGGGAGAGCGAGCCTACGATATTTACTCGCGACTCCTCAAAGATCGGATTATTTTTCTCGGTGCGCCGATCGATGACGTGTTTTCGAATTTGGTGATCGCGCAGCTCCTGTTTTTGGAGGCTGAGGATCCGGAAAAAGATATCAATTTATATATCAATTCTCCAGGCGGTAGCGTCACAGCGGGATTGGGGATTTACGATACCATGCAGTACGTGAAGTCACCCATTACCACTATTTGTCTCGGTCAAGCAGCGAGCATGGGAGCGCTTCTTCTCGCTGCGGGGACGAAAGGGAAACGTTTTGCCCTTCCCAATGCACGGGTCATGATCCATCAACCAATGGGGGGCTTCCAAGGGCAGGCCACGGAAATCGATATCCATGCCAGAGAAATTTTGAAAATGCGCGAGCGATTAAATGAAATTTTGGCCAAACACACAGGTCAGCCTTTGGAAAAAATTGCACAGGATACGGAGCGAGATTATTTCATGTCAGGAGAAGAGGCCAAAGCCTATGGTCTGATTGACGAAGTGATTGTTCGAAGTCCGGATACCCGTCTCCGGGCAGAGACAAAGACCAACGAAACCGCCTTGGTGCAGGACCCGGGCTGAGAAAAACCGTGAGGAAAGGCCATGGCTAAGCAAACGAAACCCGATGTGAACTTACGTTGTTCGTTTTGTGGGAAAACCCGGGATCAGGTTCGAAAGCTCATTGCAGGCCCGGCGGTCTACATCTGCGACGAATGCGTCGGGTTATGTAACGACATCATGGCCGAAGAATGGCAAGAAGCCAAGGAAGAGATCTCATCGAAACTACGTAAGCCCGCGGATATCTTACAACACCTCAATCAATATATCATCGGGCAAGAGCAGGCCAAAAAGATCCTCTCGGTGGCTGTCTATAACCATTACAAACGGATTGCGTCCAACGATCTGGATGATGTGGAGCTTCAAAAAGGCAATATTTTGTTGATTGGGCCAACAGGGACCGGAAAAACTCTTTTTGCCCAGACCTTGGCACACTATCTTGATGTGCCGTTTACGATTGCCGACGCCACGACCCTCACGGAGGCTGGGTATGTCGGCGAAGATGTGGAAAACATTATTTTGAAACTCCTCCAGGCGGCCGACTATGAAGTCGAACGAGCCGAACGAGGGATCGTGTACATCGATGAAATCGATAAAATTACCCGCAAGGCCGATAGTCCATCGATCACTCGCGATGTCTCGGGAGAAGGCGTCCAGCAGGCATTGCTCAAACTCATTGAAGGGACCGTAGCCAATGTGCCGCCTCAGGGTGGAAGAAAGCATCCACATCAAGAGTTTATCCAAGTGAACACGTCGAACATTTTGTTCCTCTGCGGTGGAGCATTTGTCGGTTTGGAGGCCATCATTGAACGGCGACTCAATCAAAAGCGGATGGGGTTTCGCGCTGACGCGCAAGGAGAACGCCCACGACGGATCGGCGAATTGTTGGCACAGGTTCAACCAGAGGATTTACTGCAATATGGACTCATTCCTGAATTTGTCGGTCGACTTCCGGTCGTCGCGACGTTGGAGGAATTTGATGAGGATGCACTCGTGAGAATTTTGACCGAACCGCGGAATGCCCTGGTCAAACAATATCAAAAGCTCTTTTCCTTTGATCACGTCAAGCTCAAATTTACGGATGGAGCTCTGCGTGCGACGGCCAAGAAAGCAGCGAGTCAAATGACCGGAGCCCGTGGGCTTCGGGCCATCTTAGAGTCGGTCATGCTGGATATTATGTATGAGATTCCTTCAGAAAAGGATATCAAGGAAGTGATAGTGACCGAAGATGTGATTCTTGGAAAAGGGAAGTGTATAAAAGTGTACGAACACACCAAAGGGGTCAAGCCTGCCGTAGGCACCTGAGCCGATTTTCCAACCAATCATTTCATCCCGCCTCTTGATATCCGCATTCCTGATTTTGGCAGTAGATCACCGCTCCATTTTGTTTTCGCACCTTTTCCACCAAAAACGGTGATTGACAGTTGGGGCAAGGGCGAGCAACTGGTCGCTCCCAAAGCGCATAGTTGCATTGAGGATATTGACTGCACGCGTAAAAGGTTCGTCCTTTTTTTGTTCGTTTTTGCACGAGTTCGCCAGAGCACTCGCTGACTGGACATTTGATGCCCAATGTGAGCGGCTTTGTCGTTTTGCACTCTGGATACTGCGAACATGCCAAAAACCCACCAAAGCGTCCGCGTTTGACGATCATGGGACTGCCACACTTGTCGCACTGCTCATTGGTTGACGTGGTTTCCGGTTCACGAACTTGAACTGCGCCCGTCTCGTCTCGTGCAAACGGCTTCGTGTTTTTACATTCGGGATATCCCGGACAGGCCAAGAATTGCCCATGACGACCCCATTTGACGACCATGTTCCGTCCGCATTTCTCGCACGAGATATCGGTCGGTTCTTCCTTTCCTTTCACGCTTTCCATGTGCTCTTCTGCATTGCTCAAGTCTTTAATGAACGGCGCATAAAATTCTTTGACCGCCGTGACCCAATCCTTGGTTCCTTCTTCAATGTCGTCGAGTTCGGATTCCATCCGGGCCGTAAACTCCACGTCGAACACATCGGGAAAGTATTGAATCAACCGTTCGTTCACGAGTCGTCCGAGTTCGGTTGGTTTAAACCGAGAGTCCTCTTTTTCTACATACCGGCGCTCTTGAATCGTCGAAATGATCGTGGCATAGGTGGAGGGACGTCCGATGCCTCGTTCTTCGAGCTCTCGAATGAGCATCGCCTCGTTGTACCGAGGTGGCGGTTGCGTGAAATGCTGTTTCGCGACGATCCCTTGCTCGGGATCGGGAACGACAGCGAGACGCTCACCGACCGACAGGGGCGGTAAGCGCATTTCTTGGGTGTCTTCGGTTTCGCTCTCCGCAGTGGTCGTCGCCTCCGCTCGTTCTCGCTCTTCGGAATACACTCGCCGATATCCATCGAATTTTTGGACAGTCCCCGTTGCCCGAAAGCGATAGTGCTCGGCGTCAATGTCCACGCTGGTGACGATATCCACCCCTCGCGTCATTTGTGAGGCGACAAAGCGTGTCCAAATCAGGTGATACAGCTTATAGAGATCGGGTTCCAGAAAAGGTCTCACGCTTTCGGGGTCACGAGCGACAGATGTAGGCCGAATAGCCTCATGAGCTTCTTGTGCCGCTTTTTGCGTTTTATAGACGTTGGGTTTTTCAGGAAGATATTGGGAGCCAAACGTCTCACCAATATAGCGACGGGCCTCATCGACCGCCTCTGGCGCAATTCGCGTCGAGTCGGTGCGCATATAGGTAATTAATCCCACCGGCCCTTCTTCTCCAATGTCGACGCCTTCATAGAGCCGTTGAGCCAAGGTCATCGTCTTTTTGGCAGGAAACCGGAGTTTTCGTGCGCTTTCTTGTTGCAATCGACTGGTGATGAAGGGGGGCGGGGGATTGCGTCGTTTTTCTTTTTGCTCGATATGCGAGACGGTAAAAACCGCATCGTGCAGATCGTGGACGATGTGCGCAGCATCGTCGCCGGTATGGATCTCAGCGCGGGTTCCGCCGATTTCGTGCAGGCGGGCTTGAAACGGCGGAGGCGTATGGCCGGCTAATTGTGCTGTAATGGTCCAATATTCTTGAGGCTCGAAGCGTTCTCGTTCGGCTTCCCGTTCGCAGATCAATCGCACGGCCACCGATTGCACGCGTCCTGCGCTGAGTCCTCGGCGGACTTTTTTCCACAATAGGGGACTCAGCATGTAGCCCACGATACGATCCAGCACCCGTCGCGCTTGCTGCGCATTGACTTTTTTCATGTCGATAGTGCCAGGCGAAGCGAGGGCACGCTTGATCGCGGCTTCGGTAATTTCGTTGAACAGCACGCGATAGACGTGTGGGGCATTGCCATTGAGCTCTTCAGCGATGTGCCAGGCGATGGCTTCTCCTTCGCGGTCAGGGTCCGGAGCGAGATAAATCGCCTTGGCCTTTTTGGCCTGTGCCTTGATTTCGGACAGCACCTTGCTTTTGCCGCGGATGACCACGTAGTGCGGCTGGAAATCGTGTTCGAGATCGATGCCCAACTTGCTTTTGGGCAAATCCTTGACGTGTCCGACCGAGGCGACCACCTGATAGCCGCGTCCCAGATATTTGGTAATCGTTCGTGCCTTCGTTGGCGATTCCACAATAATGAGCGATTTTGCCATAGTCGTTTTCTGCACCGTTTGACGAGCCACATGCCGAGAGCGATGTGCTCGTCTATCTGCGAGCTAGGGTGTATGCAGTCCGTGTCGGAGGGTTGTCCGATAATATCGAGGACCGGGCACGTGTGCAATCAATCCTTTCACCTCTAAGGAAAGCAGAATACCCATCAACTCGGCAAGGGGGCGAGAACCTTGAGAGAGTACGGCTTCTAGCGTTACCGGTTCAAGAGGAATCCGTTCGAGCACCTCGGCCTCTTCTTTTTCCAAAACCGGAAGCGCGGCTTGTTGGGGGTCTCGGCTTGTCGCGATTCGTTCCTGCATTGAGGCGGGAAGGTGCGGGAAAATTTCTTCTAAAACGTCGTCCACCGTTTCGACGAGTTTGGCGCCTTGTTTGATGAGGTGATGAGGGCCACGGCTCAATGCATGGGTCGGGGATCCAGGAACGGCAAAGACCTCACGGTTTTGCTCGCACGCGTGATGAGCGGTGATCAGCGAACCGCTTCGGATCGTGGCTTCAGCCACGATGACGCCCAGGCTCAATCCACTGATCACCCGATTGCGTTGTGGAAAATGATAGCCATGCGGAGGGGTGCCGGAGAGAAATTCCGAAAGCACAGCTCCCTGTCGCTCAATCGCTTCTCGAAGGCGCCGATGTTCAGGAGGATACGTCTGATCGATGCCACATCCGAGCACGGCGATCGTTCGCCCGGATGCCGATAAGGCCCCGTCGTGGGCTGCGGCATCGATTCCTCGCGCCATTCCGCTCACGATCGTAAAGCCGAGCGCGGCCAGCTCTCCACCGAGATGTCGAATAAACGTGCGTCCGGTGGATGTCGCACGCCGCGATCCGACAATCGCGATCGCGGTCATGTCCGTGTCTGGAAGCTGTCCTGTCATATAGAGAATGGGCGGAGGGTCGGGGATGGTTTTCAATCGGCTGGGATAAGACGGGTCGTCAAGGGTAAGAATCGTATACTGTCCTCTGGCTACCGCCTGGAGGTCCCGATCAATTCGCTTCATGGTTTCCGAACCGAGCGGAACCGTTACTTCATGAGCAAGGGGAGCTGGAAGCCCTCCGTGCGTGATCAGATCCTCGACCGACGCGGTCAGCACCGCGTGAGGAGATCGAAATGTTTGCACGAGGTGCCTCACCCGCGCTGGTCCGAGTCCGCGGATCGCCGTCAACTGCAACCAAGCCTGCACATGCTCGAGCTTCTTGGTCATGCGGACCGGCTTCCCGCTGGCTGCGTCGTGGGTTCCAGGTCGGCCACGGCAAGGATATCGTATTGTTCCAATTGCAGGAAAGGGTCAGCTTTGATATGAAGGCGAAGATTATAGTCCTGCTCGAGTTGTTCCACGCCCCCATGCTCGGTGTCGAACAGCAACTCCACAACTTGGGGATGGGCGCCGATTACGAGCGTATGGCCGAGCGTGTTGCCGATTCGGCGAATCTCGCGAAAGATGTCATATGCCACCGTCATCGCTGATTTGGTATATCCGCGGCCCTCGCACTCCGTGCAAATATCGGACAGGGTCCGCATAATATCCTCGCGGACACGTTCGCGCGAAATTTCGATCAGTCCGAGGTCTGTGATACGAGAGATGCGAGTTTGTGCCTTATCCGAGGCCATGGCCTCAACCAGCGTCTGGTAGACCTTTTCGCGGTTTCGTTCGCGTTCCATATCGATGAAGTCGATGATGATGATGCCGCCGATCCCGCGCAGCTTGATCTGATAGGCGATTTCTTTGGCAGCTTCGAGATTATTCTTTAAGATCGTTTCTTCTTGATCCCGCTTGCCGACAAATCGCCCGGTATTGACGTCAATGACCGTCATGGCTTCGGTGTGATCGATGACGATGTGTCCGCCGGACTTCAACCACACTTTGCGACTCAACGCCTTGGCGATTTCCAGCTCAATTCCCAGATAATCGAACAACCCTTCGTCTTTTTTATCGTAAAAATGCACGCGGGAAGTTTGTTGGGGCAGATACCGCTGGACGAAGTCTCGAACGGCTTCGAAATCTTCTTTCGAATCGATGATCAACCGATCAACTTTTTGCGTGAACAGATCGCGCACGACTCGGAGCGTAAGTGTCAGATCGGTGTGGAGCAAGGCTGGAGCCTGGACTTGGTTGTACTTTTTTAGGATGTCGTCCCACAAAGCGCTGAGGAATTCGACATCCGATTTCAAATCTTCTTCCGAGACTCCCTCGCAGACGGTTCGCACGATATAGCCGTAACCGGGTTTGCCAATGCGACGCATGATATCTTTGAGGCGCTGCCGTTCCTCCTCATCGGCGATGCGCCGCGAGACACCGATGTGCTCGACATTCGGCATAAAGACCAAAAAGCGACCCGGCAGGGACACATAGGTTGTGACTCGGGGGCCCTTGGCCCCGATCGGCCCTTTGGAGATCTGGACTAACAGTTCTTGGCCTTCCTGCAGCAATTCTTCAATCGGCCGCGTGACTTGCCGTTTCGGCCTAGGCATATCCGGGGTTTTTTCGTCTTCTTCGTTCTCGACAAGGGTATCGCCGGGTTCCATGCCCATGCAGAGATCCGAGACATGGATAAAGGCCGCCCGCTCCAACCCGATATCGATAAACGCCGCTTGCATTCCTGGCAGGACTTTAATGACTTTGCCCTTATAGATGTCGCCGACAAAATCTTTTTTCTTCGCACGATCGACATAGAGTTCAGTGACGACGCGGTTTTCGAGCACCGCGACTCGCGTCTCTTCGCGCGTGACATTGATGGCGATTTCAACCCTCATGCCGCCCTCCTTGTGGGCTCTGGCCCGGAGCGGAGCACTCCGGTTCGTCGATAAATGATGTCGTGATACAGCCATAGAACTGCAGGTCCTTCCTGCGTATTTATAGAGATAGTGTCAACAAACATTATAACAAGGAAAGTCGCCGTCGTTTGACATTGAAAAGCAAGCCCAAAGCGGCCAGAGTGACGACGGTGGCACTGCCACCGTAACTCATGAGAGGCAGAGGGATCCCGACGATCGGAGCCAGACCGATAGTCATGGCGATGTTGACGACTACGCCGAACCCAATCATGCCCACCACGCCGACGGCAATAAGCGCGCCCAAGGAATCTTTTGCCTTCGAAGCGATTTCAAGCCCCATGAGCAACACACTCGCATACAGACCCAGAAGGAGCATGGATCCCAGGAAGCCCCATTCTTCCGCGAATACAGCAAAGACGAAGTCCGTGTGTCCTTCCGGCAAGAATTTGAATTGCGTTTGCGTGCTGCCATGAAGGCCTTTCCCCAGCAACTGACCTGAGCCGATGGCAATACGCGATTGAAGCCCGTGGTAGCCTTTACCTCCGGGATCGTAGTTCGGGTTGACAAAACTGATGATCCGTTCCTGCTGATATTCGTGCAGGGAGCCCCAGACTCCGCCCCAGGCGAAGGGAAACAGCATGAGACCACAAAGGATCACCAGACCGAACGCGCGGGTTTTGACACCTACGGCGAGCAGGAGGACCACATAAATGGACAAAAAACTGAGGCTGCTTCCCAGATCTGGCTGTTTGAGAATCAAGAAAAATCCCGGCAAAACGATGAATCCAGGGAAGACAACCCGTTGCAGCCATCCGGTACGCCTACAGGTGCCATAATACGTGGCTAACACAAGAATCAGCAGTACTTTGACGAACTCGGACGGTTGGATAGCAATAGGCCCCACGCTGAGCCACCGTTGCGATCCGCGACTGCTTTTCCCAGCAAGCAAGACAATGATCAATAAGAGTAAGCCGATGCCATACAATGGATACGCAAACCGAGCGAGCTTGTGATAATCGATCGCCGCCATCACCGCGAAAGCAAGCACCCCCACTCCGATCCAGGTTCCTTGTTTGACCAAAATGGTCAATCCCATCGCAGGGTTCGCGGTGGTGACGCTATAAATAGACAAAAGCCCTATACTCAGAATAGCAAGAATTGCGCCCAAAAAATACCAATCGAACGGATCAAGCCCTCTCCGGAATGTGAAGGCAGCGTCAATCATGATCTTCTTCGGAGTTGTCCGCGACGAGGTGTGTCAAGGGTATGGCGAACCCATCGGATTCCCATTGTTGAGCGGCCTCGATCAATTGTCTGGCCAACGGTGCAGCGGATGACCCTCCGTGCCCCATGTGCTCGACCAACACGGAAACGGCGATACGGGGCTGGGTGTCCGGGGCATAGGCGACAAACCACGCATGATCCCGAAAGCTTTTGGGCGTGCCTTTTGAAGAACCAAACTTGAGTGCAACCACCTGGGCCGTGCCGGTTTTTCCGGCAATAGGAACCAGTGGAGAATTGGCCTGCGTTGCGGTGCCCTCGGTTACGACTGCCCGCAGGGCCCTGCGGAGATGCCGCAGCGTCGCCTGTGACACTGGAAGTTGCTTCTGGACGACCGGCGGTCGTTCTTCGATGATGTCTCGCTGTCGATCCCGAACCGCGCGCACGAGGCGAGGACGCATACGCAGGCCGTTATTGGCCACGGTGGCAATGACCTGGGCCATTTGAATGGGCGTGACCGTGACGAATCCTTGGCCGATGGCCACAGAAATGGTTTCCCCTGGATACCAGGGTTCTCCTCGAGTTTTGCGCTTCCAGTCAGGTGTGGGTACGAGGCCAGGACGTTCTGCGGGGAGATCGATGCCGGTGGATTGTCCGAGGCCGAATTGTGTCGCATACGCAGCAATGGTTTCGATGCCCAATCGATAGCCCACTCGATAAAAATATACATCGCACGAATCGGCGATGGCATTCACAAAATCAATGGAACCGTGTCCTCCGGCCTTCCAGTCGCGATACGTGCGTTTGCCAAATCGATAGCCTCCCGCGCATTGGAGATGTTCACCGACTTCGACGGCATGGGTATCCAAGGCTGCGGCTCCGACGACGATTTTGAAGGTGGAGCCAGGGGGATATTGGCCTTGAATGGCGCGATTGGTTAAGGGATGCCGTGGGTCTTGAGTGATCTGCTGCCACTGGGAGGGGGTCATTTCTCGGGATAACATATTGGGATCGAACCCGGGACGGCTGGCCAATGCCAGCACGTCGCCGTTGCGAGGATCCAAGGCCACGATGGCCCCTGCCTCTTCTCCTAGCAACTCTTCCGCCAGCTTTTGAAGACGGATGTCAATCGTGAGATACAGGTCATGTCCCGCGAGAGGAGGATCCACGGAGATCGAGCGCGTTTTGTGTCCGAGGGCATCGACTTCGATGAGCTCACGGCCGGGTTGTCCCCGTAACAGTGGATCATAGGTGCGCTCGATTCCGTATTGTCCAACGATGCTGCCCTGGTTCAGATCCTGATAGGCGGGTTGCTGGAGTTGGGCTTCCGAGATTTCGCCTACATACCCGATGAGATGGGCGGCAAAACGTTCAAAGGGATAATGTCGTTGATATTCGGGTTGAATGATGACGCCTGGGAGGTCCAGCCGGTGCGATTCGATGACCGCGGCTTCACGGAGGCTCAACCCATCTTTGATCTTGACTCTGGCTGCAGGCCCTCGGTTGCGCAGCTTGCGATGCACCTCCGCCGCGTCGAGTCCCAGGTAACGGTGCAATTGCTCGATGAGGGCGGCTTGATCCGACACGTCTTGACGCGACACGTAGAGAGTGAAGCTCGGGACGTTCTTGGCGAGCAGCGCGCCATGTCGATCGTATAACAAGCCGCGCGCCGGCTCCAAGATAATGGAGCGCGTACGATTTTGCATCGCCAAGTCTTGATAATAGTCGCCGTCGCGCACTTGCAGTTGCCAAATCCGCAGCCCGAGCAAAGCCAATACGATCAACAAGCCCACTTTGATCAAAACAAGGCGACCTTGCAGTTCCACCAAATCTTCTGTGTGCTGATCGAGATTGACCATATGCTGAGAAGCTTGAGGCAAGCCGTTGTGAAATGTTGAGTTGATTCGGAGCGTTCCTAAGCGTGTTTGGACATATCGGGAGGAGCCAACGGTTCCATTTTCAGTTTAATCCAGTTCAAGATGAATGCCAGCGCGCCGTCCATCAGCCCGCGGGGCAGAATAGCGGTGTGGGCGCTATGAAGCAGAAGTCGTCCGTCGAGCTGGGGACTGGCGGAAATCAACGCCATGACGCTCACGAACATCGAGAGCGCGAGTGTAGGGAAAAAAATGGCCGCCGGTGTCAATGTCGATAACGTGGTTGCCGCGTATCCGGACAACAGGCCGGCCAATGCCTTGGTTAACAGGTTGATCCCCAACCCGCCCGCCGAAAAAAGGTCTTGGACGAATCCCAAGCAGAGCCCCAGACTGAAGCCTCTCCCCCATCCGCCCCAAAACCCTATGAGGCATACCGCCACAAGGCAGAGGTCGGGATGAAGCGCGCCGTTGACGAGGCGCGCAATCGTCATCTGAAGAGGAACGAGCAAGAGAACTAATCCGAGGTAGGCGACGATCTTCATGGCGTTGATTCAGATGGCAAGGAGGAAGAACTAGGAGACGAAACCGAGAAATCAGTGTCGGTTCCGGAGTCAAGCGTAGTGATGACGAGCACGCCTTCCAGCTTCGAGAAATCGACAGCTGGGAGAAGATCCGCGGATTGGAAAAGCGCGGCTTGAGGGTGTTCCACATGCACGATGCGGCCGATGGGAAGCCCTCGCGGGAAATCGTCTGTTAAGCCGGAGGTGACGACGAGATCGTCGACGTGAATGGACGAAAGCGGCGGAAGGTATTTCATGCGAACCCCTCCGTCGGTGGTGCCTTGGACGATGCCTGCGTCTCGTGTTCGTTGGATCATGGCGGTCACCGCCATGTTGGGATCCGTCAGCAAGAGCACCGTGGCGGTCGTGGGAGTGGTTTTGACCACTCGTCCTACGACTCCCGCAGGCGCAATAACGCCCATGTCTCGTTTGAGCCCGTGTGTTTCGCCTTTGTCCAGGATGATGGCCCGGTACCAATTGGTTGGGTCTCGTCCGATGATCCGGGCGGCAGTGGTTTCCAAAGGGGCATTAGCTTGATAACGCAAGAGATCGGCCAGTTGCTCGGATACGATGATCTGTTCGCGAAGTCGACTAATTTCGCCGCGAAGCCGTTCAACTTCTTGCCGAAGAGCGAGATTTTGTTCATACACGCCTTGTAACGCGATGTAATGGTTCCAAGATTCTCGAATGCCACGGTCCAGCGAGGCCAGGACGCGAACGGGAACGGCCACGATCTGTGCAACGGGGCGTCCGATCAGTTCGAGCCATTCTTGTGTATGGCGAGGGAGCAGAACAATGATCAGCACGAGGAGCCCGAGGCTCCCGAGAATAACGCGGCGACCACCCGCCCCGATCATCGACAAGAGGCGAGGCCTGCTCATAAACGAGTCCATCCATCAGCGGCTATTGGCGGATACGGCTGCGACACTGCGCAACAACGAAAGCTCTTCAAGAGTTTTTCCTACGCCTTTCACGACGGATGTCAGGGGGTCGTCAACCGTCACGATCGGGAGGCCGGTTTCCTCTCGAAGTCGGGCATCGAGTCCATGGAGCAACGATCCTCCGCCGGTGAGGACAATGCCACGATCGATAATGTCGCCTGCCAGTTCCGGTGGGGTATTTTCCAAAGCCAGTCGGATCGCGCTGACAATCGTGCCGATTGCTTCTTGCAGCGATTCGCGGATTTCCGTATCGTCGATCATGATCGTTCGAGGAATCCCCGAAACCAAATCTCGACCTTTGACGATCATCTGTTTTTTTTCGTCAAACGGATAGGCAGAACCGATCTCGATCTTGATGCGTTCCGCCATTTGTTCTCCAATGAGCAGGCTGTACTCACGCTTCAAATGTGCAATGATCGCCGCATCGATCTGATCGCCGGCGACCCGCACGGATTCACTGTACACGATACCGCCCAAGGAAATGACGGCGACATCGGTCGTCCCCCCGCCGATATCCACCACCATATTTCCTGAGGGTTCCGTGATGGGCAACCCGGCTCCAATGGCGGCGGCAACCGGTTCCTCGATCAAAAAGACTTCGCGTGCCCCTGCAAGTTCAGCCGACTCTTTGACGGCCCGTTGTTCGACTTGGGTGATGCGGGATGGGACACCGATAATGATGCGGGGGCGGACCAAAGTGGTCCGGTTGTGTACTTTGCTGATGAAATAGCGCAACATGCGCTCGGTCATGTCGAAATCGGCAATGACGCCTTCACGCATAGGGCGAATCGCGGTGATATTGCCAGGTGTACGGCCGACCATTCGCTTGGCTTCTTCGCCAACCGCCAGGATTTTATTGGAATGTCGTTCGACGGCTACCACTGACGGCTCGTTCAACACGATGCCTTTGCCTTGAATGTAGACCAGGGTGGAGGCCGTACCGAGATCAATGGCCATGTCGTTGGAAAACCAACTGAACACTGTCGAAAAAAATCGTTGCATCAGCTCATCTCAGATCAAGAGGGCGAATCGGCTTTTTGTTTCTGACCGCGATTACAAGGCGCCCGCACTGGCGACGCTCCCTCGGTGGAGAAAACCGGGCATGAAGGTAACTAATCTGCAACTCGGCAAGAAAACGATTGGTCTTTTCCCATCATTCGTTGGCATGCATGATCAGAGCGGTCATAGGCTAAAGAGGTCTTTTTTGCACTGTCACACGATCGCATAGCTAGAAAGGAATCTCGCCGAATGGACGCGTGGGAGTCGCGCCCCAATTGTCTCAATGTCCCTACTTCACAGGAAGAGGCACGCTTGGTGGTCTGAATCGTGTTACCATAATATAACAGAAGTGCATTATTGCAACAACGCGTTGTTATTTCTCAATGATTGGTCGGGATTGTTGAGAGCCTGATGGCTGGACGGGAGCTCCCAGGATCGTGCCGTCGCGCAAGGCTTGCCAGATTCGTGAAAGGAACGGCAATATACACCATCGACCGATAACAGGGGAATTGAGATGGCAGCACAAACGTTGTTCGAAAAAATTTGGAATGACCACGTGGTGAAGCAATACCCCGATGGAACCACGCTCTTGTATATCGATCGACACCTGATCCATGAGGTGACGTCTCCTCAGGCTTTCGAAGGGTTGCGATTAGCTGGACGACAGCCGCGGAGGCCAAAGGCGGCCTTAGCCGTGCCGGATCATAATGTGCCGACGACGAACCGCCAAAGGGGGATTACGGACCCTTTGAGTGCCGTTCAAGTCGAAACGCTCGAAGCGAACTGCCGGGAGTTCGGCATTCCTTTGTTTGCAATGAACGATTTGCGGCAAGGGATTGTGCATGTGATCGGCCCTGAACAGGGATTGACGCTTCCGGGCATGACGATTGTGTGCGGGGACTCGCACACCTCGACGCATGGTGCGTTCGGGGCATTAGCCTTTGGCATTGGAACCTCGGAAGTCGAGCATGTCTTAGCCACGCAGTGTCTCTTGCAACAAAAGCCGAAGACCATGGAGATTCGGGTCGAAGGCGTGCTTCCTCCCTGGTGTTCGGCCAAGGATGTCATCTTGGCCATTATTGGGCGAATCGGTACGGGAGGGGGGATCGGACATGTCATTGAATACACCGGTCCCGTCATTCGCAGTTTTTCCATGGAAGGGCGAATGACCCTCTGCAATATGTCCATCGAGGCAGGAGCGCGGGCGGGATTGATCGCTCCGGATGACACAACATTCGCTTACGTAAAAGGCCGTCCATTGGCTCCTCAGGGAGACCTGTGGATGAAGGCCCTAGCGAACTGGGAAACCCTTCGGACCGATGCTGGGGCCTCCTACGACAAGCAGGTGATCTTGGAAGTCGACAGCCTCCCACCGCAAGTCACGTGGGGCACGAATCCTGCGATGGTGACCGGAGTCGATGGCGTGGTGCCGGATCCCAAAGAATTTTCTGATCCGAAACTGCGTCGGTCGGTCGAGCAGGCGCTCGCCTATATGGGCTTGGAACCCAATACGCCGATGACAGAAATTCTTCTCGATCGCGTCTTCATCGGGTCGTGCACCAATTCCCGGATCGAAGATCTGAGGATCGCCGCACGGTATGTCAAAGGCAAACGAGTGGCGGACCGTGTACACGCGATGGTGGTTCCGGGATCGGGACTCGTCAAACGGCAAGCTGAAGAAGAAGGGCTTGACGCGGTGTTCCGGGAAGCCGGTTTCGAATGGCGGGAGCCAGGGTGTAGCATGTGCCTAGCCATGAATGCCGATGTGTTGCAACCGGGAGAACGGTGCGCGTCCACGAGCAATCGGAATTTCGAAGGACGACAGGGCAAAGGCGGTCGCACGCATCTGGTGTCTCCAGCCATGGCGGCGGCGGCAGCCATCGAAGGGCGATTTGTCGATATTCGTCATTGGCTGTAACACCGTGATTGTTCAGGGACTGTGTCGGTTAGGGATACTCCGCGCCGGCTTGGACGTGAGGAGGAGATCGAAAGGATTCAGGAGATGGAAGCGTTTCAAACATTGACGGGCATCGTCGCCCCGCTCAATCGGGTCAATGTGGACACCGATCAGATCATTCCCAAGCAATACCTCAAAACGATTCGTCGCACGGGGCTGAAAGAAGGACTCTTTGCCGATTGGCGGACTCGTCCCGATGGAACACCCGATCCGGATTTTTTTATCAATCAACCGCGATATCGCGGCGCGACGATTCTGTTGACACGTGAGAATTTCGGATGCGGCTCCTCGCGCGAACATGCGCCGTGGGCCCTGCTGGATTATGGGTTTCGTTGTATACTCGCACCGAGTTTCGCCGATATTTTTTATAACAATTGCTTCCAGAACGGCATTTTACCGGTGGTGCTCGCCCCGCACGAGATTCAAACGTTGTTCGAACGGGTCTCTGAACACGCAGGGTTTCAGGTGACCGTCGACCTCCCGCAACAACTCGTCTCCTGTCCAACCGGCGAGCAGTTTTCTTTCGACATCGATCCGTTTCGAAAAGATTGTCTCTTGAAGGGTTTGGATAGCATCGGTCTCACGTTGCAGGACGAAGCGGCGATTGCTGCGTATGAGCGCTGTCGCACACACGAAGTCCCTTGGCTGTTTCAGGATCTGCTCGTCTAACGCTCTTTGCCTCCTTTCTCTGTCCTTGCCTTTGGATTTTCAATTGACACCATCCCTCGGGGTATGCCATCAGGTTGGTGAAGGCCAGCCGCACGCCTTCGGCGCTCTGTGCTTCTGACTGCATGGAACCAAGAGTCGCTGGGAGCCCCACCGGGCACGGTTGTCGATAAGATCACGGCGATCCGACGATGAGTGAATCGCAAATCCTCCGCGATGTGCTGATCATTTTTCTCGTCTCGATCAGCGTCGTCTACGTCTTTCAAAAATTTCGTCTGCCCTCCATCGCCGGATTTTTGGTCGCCGGGACGCTTGTGGGTCCACATGGGCTCAATGTGATTTCCGATCGGGGACAAATCGAAATCCTCGCAGAAGTGGGGGTCATGTTGTTGCTGTTCACCATTGGGTTGGAATTCTCACTGACGCATTTGAAAACCTCGCGTCGCCTGCTCCTTCTCAGCGGTCCCCTTCAAGTCGGCGGCACACTCGGTCTGACGGTGGCGGTAGGGATGGCCATCGGGCTGTCCGTCGAAGAGGCGATCTTTTGGGGGCTGTTGCTCTCATTAAGTAGCACCGCTATCGTGTTAAAAGCTCTGGCCGACCGGGGAGAAACGGATACGTATCACGGTCGATCGACGATCGGAATTTTGATTTTTCAGGATTTGGCCGTGGTCCCCATGATTTTGATCACCCCGCTCCTGGGCCTGCACACGCCGGGTACGCTCAGCGATCTCGTCCTGGCGTTGGCCCAATCCTTCCTGGTCGTGGCGTTGATTGTCGTGACTGCCTGGTTTGTGGCGCCGTGGATCTTGGATCACATTGTCAGAACCAAGAGCCGCGAATTGTTTTTGCTCACGATCATCGTAATGGGGTTGGGAACCGCATGGGTCGTCTCGATGACCGGTCTCTCGCTGGCACTGGGTGCGTTTATTGCCGGGTTGTTGATCTCGGAATCCCGTTATAGTCACCAAGCCTTAGCGGAAGTCTTGCCCTTTCGCGACACCTTCAACAGTTTGTTTTTTGTGTCCATCGGCATGTTGTTGGATGTGCGCGTGTTGCTCGCGTATCCCCTGCTCATTGCGGCCATTGTGATCGCGGTCCTCGTTGGAAAATTCTTGACGAGCGCCATGGCCGTTTTAGTGGGCGGAGCACCGATTCGTACAGGCATTCTAGCGGGTATGGCGCTCGCGCAAGTCGGGGAGTTCTCGTTCATTTTAGCCCAGGAAGGCCAACAGGCAGGCTTGTTGAACGCTCAGACGTACAACATTTTCCTATCCGTCTCTGTGCTCACCATGATTATTACCCCGTTTCTGATCTCCGTTTCTCCAAAATTCGCCAGGCGCGCCGAAGCCTTCCAACGCCTTCATCATTGGTGGGAGCAAAGCCGAACGCGATCATTCTCGGATGAACCGGCTGTCAAGATCCGCGATCATGTCATCATCGTCGGGTATGGATTGAATGGACGGAATTTGGCGCGCGTCTTGCGAGAAGTGGAAATTCCATATGTGGTGCTCGAGATTTTGGCCGATCTCGTCGAGGCCGGGCAGAAAGCCGGCGTGTCCATTCTCTATGGCGATGCAACGAATGCCACGGTGTTGAAACATGCGTGCATTGAAAATGCGCGCGTGATGGTGATCGCCACGTCCGATCCCTTCGGTGCGCGAAGAATGGTGCAATTGGCAAGGAGCCTGAATCCCCACATCCATATTATTGTCAGGACACGGTATTTGAAAGAACTCGAAGAACTCCATGATTTAGGAGCCAATGAGGTCGTGCCCGAGGAATTTGAAACCTCCATCGAGATTTTTGCCTTGGTCTTGCGAACCTACAAGCTTCCCCAATCCGTCATCGTGGAAAAAGCCGAACAGATCCGGCGAGAAGGGTACGCGATTCTCCGGCGTGGAGAAGTGCTGGACCTTGCCCATCATCTGCGTCGCGGAACGTTGGCCGATGTGGAAGTGGAGACGTGCCGGATCGATGACGATTCGCCGGCTGTCGGAAAGTCGTTATCGGACGTAGGTATCTATTTCCGGACCGGGGCAACAGTGATTGCATTGACACGAGCGGGGACGACGCGGTCCAATCCTCCCAGCGATACCGTGCTCGAAGTCGGCGATGTGTTGGTCTTGATGGGATCGCGAGATCAGATTCGACGCGCCCTTGCGTTGCTCATCGATACAGAAGGTCGTGTAGATCGAGCGCAGGCCGCCAGTCAGCCTGGATGAACGGATTGGGAACGGACGCTCACGCTCGAGCTGGTTGGGCGAGGTGATCCGACGAGAACGTGGTACATCGCCGGCCAACAAGATTCGTGCGCATGGATGCGACTAATCGTCAAGGAGAACGTGACCAGATGATCGCTGAGCAATTGATCCGCCGGGGCATTACCAATGAGGCCGTACTGGAGGCCATGCGTCGCGTTCCGCGCCACCGTTTCGTTCCGGAAGAGTATCAGGCTGACGCCTACCAGGATTGCCCGATTCCGATCGGCTATGGGCAGACGATTTCTCAGCCCTATATCGTGGCCTTCATGACGGAACTTTTGGAGCTCCGCCCTGATGAGAAGGTCTTGGAAATCGGCACGGGATCCGGCTATCAGACCGCGATCTTGAGTCAATTGGCTGATCGAGTCTATACCATCGAAATCGTTCCCGCTTTGGCCGAACGGGCTCGTACGATCTTCGAAGAGTTAGGATATCGAAATATTCGATCGACAATCGGAGATGGATCGGTTGGGTGGCCTGAATACGCGCCCTTCGATGCGGTGATCGTAACGGCAGCTCCCGAGCAACTCCCGCAGGCATTGATTGATCAACTGGCGATGCACGGTCGACTCGTGGCTCCCCTAGGTCCTAGCAAGGCGAGCCAGCAATTGATCAGATTGCGGCGCACACCGGCAGGAATTCAACGCGAGGAATTGATTGCCGTTTCGTTTGTCCCGATGACGGGGCAGGCAGCACGCTCCGACGCTCTTTGTGAATAGAGGAGGGTTTACTATCATGGACCACAATTCTATCCAGACGAAGAAACGATGCCGTCTGTGGACTACTCTCGGTTTTGTCGTGATGCTGGGGACTGGCCATGCGTATGGCGAGTCGGCGCTCGTCAGCGAATATTCAGTATCGTTGTCCCTCGCGCAGCAAGCGGCTGCGGCAGCCGTCGCCAAGTGTCAGCACGATGGATATCGCGTCAGCGCCGCAGTCGTCGATGCCGGAGGAAACATCAAGGCTTTGTTGCGGGCGGATGGCGCCGGACCTCATACGCAGGACAGTAGTTTCAAAAAAGCCTATACGGCCGCCAGCCTTCGGCGATCGACCAACGAATTGGCAGCCCTCATTGTCAAAATCCCTGAAATTCAAGCCTTGCGCGACATGAACGATCGCATTCTCATTTTGGGAGGCGGCCTCCCCATTGTGATAGAAGGAAAAGTTGTTGGCGGGATCGGGGTCGGTGGAGCCCCGGGCGCGCATCTCGATGAAGCCTGTGCTCGAGCAGGGTTAACCCGTATCGGCGCGGCCTTACCTCAAACGCAGCATGAAAAATGAAAGGGTATGCACTCAAGGAATAAAGTTTGCGCCACGGGGACGCAGAGAAGCCGTCTCCCGTGGCAAGGGAGAATAACCGTTCTGGACCAACCCCATAAAACGAACGAGCTGGTCGTCATCGAACCGTGATGGTGTGGACCTTGCTGAACATGATGCGGCCTGAATGAGCTAAGAACCCGCCTTTGGGCATTTTCCTGCCCAACTGTTCCACCGTGCCGAGGGGCGAAGCCTTCTCTGTTCCATAGAAAAACACCGCCGCCATGGTGTAGGTCCCGGGATCGACCGGCGCACGAAGGGTCCATTGCACTTTCGTGGAATCAAAGGTCTTGTTCTTGAGATCGGCGCCAACGCCAAAGACGATGGCAAAGTTGATGTTGCCGTCGAGCTTGTTGTACCGCATCTCGTTCCATTTTTTCTGCTGTTTCCCATCGGGACCGAAAATTTTTGGTGGGGCTTTGATGAGAAACCCGGTAGAGGCGATTGGCCTGGACTGAAACCGCAAATCATTATCCACCAGAGCGACCCCGATCACTGGCCCGGCTCCGCCCTGTGTCGTGACGGTCACAGCAAATTGCTGCCCGGCCTTGACGGACGAGGGCGCATCGAGTGTGATGGCGGCATGGGCATCGACTTCCTTGATAGCGGCAATCAGTTGATCTTTTTGGTCGGGAGAAAGGTCTTGATACGCTTGAGCCTTTTGGATGTCGGCGAAATGTTTCTTTTCGATGGTCCATTGTTCCGCGAATTCCTTCGGGTGTTCGGGAATCTGTTTGGTGCTAGTCGAGGCATGGCAACCCGCGCAATACGGACCGATGTCCGTCACGTACCAAAGCGGACCATTCGGATACGCGTGTGTCAGCGATACACTTCCAGCGAAAAACCACCCCAACAGGCCCATGAGTGATAGACGCATGGTTCGTTTCATCATCTCCTCCTTGCGAGAGTGAATAAGAAGCTGAATGCGCATGTTTACAACGCCGGGGCGTTGCCTCGCGGCATAGTCGTTACCAGCAATGGGAATGGTGTCGCCAAGGCCGCCGCGTCGAACATCGTAGGATGACAGCGCTGGCAAATAGGAATCACTCGGGCTTGCACGAGAAAGTCGAGCTTGGGATCACCATGGGGATGGGCCACATGGCATTCCGGGCATCGAATCGGCAAATTTGCATGGGGCGTCAAATCGTGATATTTCGTGGCATAAGCTCCTTTGGGGACGAGATCTTTTTGGTGACATTTGAGGCATGTGGCATTTCCGAGCGGAAATCGCATGTGTTGCGGTTCTTCGTGCATGCCCAGGAAATAAATGATCGTATCCCATGCGGCGATGGTGAGCACCCCAAGTCGCTCCCAGACACCTTCACCTTTGTGACAATCGATGCACCGCACCTTGTTTGTCGTATGGTGTCTGGCGGCCAGGCTCACCTCTTGTCCAGGCGGAACGGTGAATTCCTTATACTTGCGTTCGTGAAGATGGCAGGCAATGCAAAACGTGTCGCGCGATTCAAAGTGATACACGACACGATCCACCGCCACGAACAACGGAACCGGAAGACCGACCAACAGGACAGCCAGGATGATCATCCGGCGTCCTTTTGGGCTCACGCTGGCGCTCCGATGACCTGGCACGGCTTCACGACCCCACTCTCACGAGTGGCGACGAAGTATTACGTATTCGTACACGGTGCATCTGGTGCAGCGGTTGCCAGCAATCGCACTGGTCAGTGCGCGCTGATTATAAATATAAGTTGACCTGAGGCAATTTCAAGGGAACGGGTCAGAGATTTAAGAAAATCGTTTTGTGAAGCAATCTGCAAATCAGCGCGTTCATGCGGTGTTGCTCGATCTTGAAAGGTGGAATTGTCTCTCCATTGAGCAGTCTAACTCGAAATAGTCTCCGGGCATTGTTTGCCGGACTCTGCTCGTGGTGAGTTGTTCGCCACGTTTTTGTTGGCACCCGTCACACAGATGCCTGTGACAGCGGTTCTCCACAGTTCCATGAATGCACGAGCAATCGTTCTGGCTTTCATTTTAGATATGCTGGCCTTTGTGGCCCTATTCCTTTTTTTATGTCATGTGGGTTGATTCTTTGCTCCAACTTGCTTAAGGTGAACGGTCTTCACAGCACGCACAGAGCCGACAGTCTGCACGTTCCTGCAGTTATTGGTTTCCCTTTCCATTTCAACCTCGCCGCTCAAGAAGAGCGCGGGCTTCTGATGAAAGGAGGCATCTCATGGCGCAACTACTGCTCGACTATCGATTTACCGCAACGGACTTTGCGAATCCTGATGACACCTTTTCCGGATCGTTTACCAATGCCGCCGTGACGCAGGGGCCTGGAGAGACCGCCCTCGGGGCTTTCGATCGAGCAGTGGATTTGGGCGCCACCGGGAAAGCTCAATGCCGATTGGGCGGACTTTCGTTCGATGATCGCTAATTTGGTATCCGTCTGGTGTTTCAAGCCAAACGGCCTATTCAAAGCCGGCAGAATCTTGCGGAAAGCACGGCTCTCCCCTTTGCCATCTTTCTGGATAAAGGAACGCGCTCGGATCGTCCAGTCCTCGTGGCGACGGTGGGGAATAAAGCGGCCGGATGGGCTGGACCGACAAGCCAATTTCGTCTCGCACTGAAAACCGGCCAATGGTATAGCACGACCTTGGTGTATGATATGGACACGGCGGCATTGTTCGTCGACGATGCGATCGTGACGGTCCATGCGTTCCCCGATGGACGGCTGAATGCCGGCCGCGGGCAAGATCTTTTCTTGGGAACGTGGGTCGATGGACGTCGCCATCATTTCAACGGGAAGTTGGCGCTTTTCCAGTGGTACTCGGGGATACCCGAAGATGTCGAAAGTCGGCTGGACGAACGACGAAGCCATCCCGAATGGTTCATATATATGAGGACGTCAAGCGCAGGATTGCGTTGGGAAGGCCGACGGCGGCCCTGTCATTTGACCGGAACATGGGTGCATACTTCCAAGCCTATCAACGTGGCGGCATCATGTATCACGACAGCTTGGACGCGGCCTTTGAAATACACGGAGCGATTTATGCCCAATATCAGCGCATGCGCGGGCGTTCATCCCTCGGCTACCTCGTGAGTGACGAATCCCCCCCACGACCCGCGCGGGTGGTCGGAAGAGTGTCTTCAGTCGCGGGGCTATTTATTGGTCGTCCCGAACCGGTGCGGTTCCCGTCCAAGATCAAATGTATCTGGATTACGAGCATCTCGGTGAATCGAGTTTCTTGGGATTCCCGACCCGAACGGCGCGCCCGGTGCCCGGAGGGACGGAGCAAATCTTTCAAGGCGGGCGGATGTATCACCGCGCCGGCGAGCCCACGGCATATGAAGTCCACGGCGCCATTTTAGCGAAATACATCGCGACGGGGAGTGTACGGAAATGGGGATTTCCGGTCACGAACGAATCGGATGTCAAAAAGAATGACAGGGTCATTGGCAAGTTCTCGGAATTTGAACATGCCACGATTTACTGGAGCGGCCGAACCGGTGCTCATGAAGTGCATGGCGATATTCACAAAAAGTATCAAGACCTCAATGGCCCATTGGGTAATTTAGGGTTCCCGACTTCTGATGAAGCGGACATTCCCCGGCATGCCGATGCCGGACGTATGAACACGTTCGAGTCCGCGAGCTTGCTGTGGTATGGAAGCTGGAACAGCATGATCGTCGCGCGTCCCTTTACCATCTTTTTGGGGCGGATTCATTCACGAGAAAGCGAAGGGTTCCTGATGGGGCAAAACGACCTCTACTGCTACGTGAAAGTGCGGGATGGCGGGCGGACTCTGTACAACAAGCGGCATCCCTGCAGCGGGGACTGGGGCGGTCGCAATATCAAAGACGTCAATCTCACGATTCCAGCCACGATCGTGCCCAACAAACTCAATCAGCGGATCATTTTTTCCGTCGATATCTGGGATGCCGATCCGGGAAAAGACGACCATCTGGGAAAATATACGAAGGAACTCCATGCGGCCAACGGCTGGGGGTTACGCGAGAACAACGGTGTCTATCGGGTCGGATCCTTTTCGAAAATCCGGTCACTGACCTGGTCGGTCAAGCCCAAAATCGATCCCAAGACCCTGTCCGAAACGGAGAAGTTTTGGGGCGTGGCGAACAAAGGCACCAAGACGCTGACCTGGTCTCAGCATGCCAGTGCCTTTCGAGATGTGGACAGCGAAACCGAATGGTGGGATATCACTGATTGGCTGGACAAAGCGTTTTACGAGTTGGTCGTGGAAGACCTCGCGAGCAACGGCAATTGCTTTGGCATGTCTTTGGAGGCCATTTATGTCCGAAAACAATCGAGTATCTACAGCTTGCCGATCAACCGGTTCACGAAGTGGGAATCCGTCCGCCGGGAATTCAACATCAAGCATTGCTATCAAGTAGGAGCCGGCCCCATTTGGTGGTTTTTGGGCGAGTTCGTCACCGGCAATACGCACGATCCCAAAGATGTGTTCACTCGAATCCGGCGCGAATTCGAACGCGGCAATCATCCCGTGTTGTGCCTCTCGCAAGACTACGATTTCAGCAGGGCCCCTCATTGCATTCTGCCTGTGGCGTGGGATTCTAGCCGAAAGCCCTGGTGCATCACGATTTGCAATCCCAACTTCCACAACACGTTAAAGGAACTGACGGTCGATCCCGATCGAAATCGATTCGAATATCGGGGGAGCAGTACCTATCGGGGTGGCGAATGGCGCTGGGGACGGCTGCACTATATGCCGTTTTCGAAACTCTGCACCGCGCCGCGTACGCCGGTGTGGGATGCCATTCTGCTGATTCTCACGGGGACGATCATTATTTTGGGCGACGACGCCCAAACGGAGAGTATCACCGATGCCCGAGGAAACGATCTCGATGCTTTCGGAACCCGCGCCAGGCAAATGTTGCAAGCCGGCCGTCGATTGGATGAATTCTTTGTGCCCTTCAAGGGATACGACCATCCGCGCCTGCGTCCGACCAGCGGCTTGAGCATTCGTCCGGTCCGGCCCTCGGTCGGGCTAGCGCGGCCAGGTCGGGTGCGGCAGCGGATCCGAGGAAAAGGAACCGTAGACGGATAGGTTCTCCTTCGCACAGAGCAGTATTCTGTCCAGAATCAGGATCCGCATACTGCGCATCTTGCCCCCGTTCCCATTGCAGCGTTGGTGTCTGATCGTCGGCTTCGGCCTTTGGCCGATGTTCTTTGCCAGCAACCCGCTCTCGGGCGAGCCATCGGCGATCGACTCTTGCACCACGTGATCAACGATGAACGCGTCATGGCCACGCTGTCCCCATCGGTTCTCGATCACTTGACCCAGCTTGCCTCGGTCAATGCCTCGCGCGATTATCGACCCCACGTCGTCGGCGTTCGTTCCGGGACCTTGGGATAGGTCCTCAAACATGGGATGACTGAATGTCGGGTGACGGCCTCGCTCAAATCGGGGGATCGCTATACGGATTCGATGTGCGCAACCTTGGAACGAACACGACGACGTTGGGTCTCAATTCCAGTACCAGGAACCAATTGAGGCTGGAGATGGTCGCCAAGCTCGGGGGCATGCGCGATTGGATGCGGATTATTCTGGATCGGGTCTCCGTGGACTCGTCGCAATCACGCGAAGTGAACATGAAACCAGGACTGGGTGGCCTGGAATTTGTGAACCCTGGTTTGCGCGGTACGGTGCCGGTCATTATCGAGGTCATGATCGATGGACGAGCGGTCACGCGGAACTTCATGCTGCCCGTTCACCAAGGAGCTCGCCTGAAAGTGACTACAGCCTTGTTCGAGAATGCGCTCAACGTCTCCCGCGTCGATCGAGTGTTCGATCCGGTGCGGAGCACGGCGCGTATTCGCGGACAATAGTCCGTACCGTTGACCTAACGCGAAGCGATGTCGTGGTTCCTTGCAGAAAAACGCCTACCCTCAAAGCTGGCCGCGCGATCGATGGACGGTCGCGCGAGCCGTGCCCTCCTCGCATCCCGCCGACTGGACTACGCCGCATGTTTCCCGGCGGGGAAAGACGATTGGGGCTCGTCTGAATAGGCTGGGCTCTCGCCATGATCCGATTCATCAGGCATTCGATAACAAATGCCGATGATCGAGAACAAAGCGATAACCAACGCGAGCACACTTGCAATGATACCCCAATAGACCGATGACATTGCGGTGCTCCTTTCGAGACGCCAGAACAGAGTGGGCAACGTGCCCTTCACCGTCTGGATCAAAGATCGATTTCGTTCTTTCCGTGGCTTTCTCGAATATCACTTTCCAGTCAAGTTGGGCCCAGGTTGCCCGACCTCTGCGGGCGAAGGACCATCCAGGACAGAGAAGTTCGGTCGGCCTTCTTGGTTCAAGAGCACCGGTCATCAGCCGGTTTTTCGATAAATCTCTTTTATCACCTCCGCGATCCGCTCAGCGGCATCGGGGGACTCTCGGCGTGTGTTGGACATGGCCAATGCGATAAAGAAGACCGCGACGAGTCCGGCGAAAGCGAGAACGAAGACGGCAAACGGGATTTCTGTCCAGGTCTGAACGCGCATATGGGAGAATGACCCCCCCAATACTGGCTGCATGTCCATATTGGCTCTCGCCACGGGAAGGACGGCACTTGGTTGACGGGCCACGCGCTGTACTGCCGCGGCCAGGGCGTGAAATTGTGTGTCGATCTCCCCTCGTCTCGTCAGGTAGTGATGTTGGGTGCGAGCTAAAGCAACCGTGGCTTGGCCGATTCGCTCCTGCATCCGTTGTGAAAATTGGCGCTCCTTAGTCGCATCATCGACGATCCACTGTCCGAGCCGTTCCTGCCACGTCCTCTCGAATCGAGACTCAGCCGCGCTCTGGAGCGATGTTGTGGTTGCGATGATGCGGGCGTTAAATGGGCTGCGGTCCAGTGTGTCCGCCGTGAGGAGACCTTGTCGGATGCCTTGACGTGTGAGATTGACGATCGTCGTGCCCAACACATATTGCATGACACTCCTATAATCCGCCTGAAATTGTGCAGCCCGGTCCTCGATGGTTTTCAACCCTGTGCCAGTCCGGCGTTCCAAGGCGAATGTTGCCTGGCTCAGTTTGCGGGCTCCTTCGAGTATGGCGTGAGAAAATTGGTGATCAAGGGTAGCTCGCTCAACGATGGCCTGCCCCATGGCGGTTTGCAGCGAGGCGTGTATCGGCACCGCTACCATGGAAGGCGGAGACGGACGTGCTGTTGCCGTGCCGCCTCCGTAGCTCGCAAGGTACAGTAGATAGCCGCCGTACATAGTGGCCATGAATCCAATAGCGACGAAAATATCGGTAAAATCGAGTCTTCGTTTCATCGCAGACTCCTTTGGTTACAGGGTGGAACGGATTGATTCGTGCAACCGTTTCATGATCCGTTGATCCAACAGAGCGAGAGAAAATATAAAAAAGTTATAAAGCAATAGTAGTATATTATTGTTTAGGTTTATTGGCAATCAAATTTTTTTGATGATCATCGATTTTGCGATAAACAGTGGAGACTGGACGGTTCCTCTGAGAACTCCATAGAGAGATCGCGCGGCCGGTGGTTCGCTTCCTTCTGAAAGCGGTTTCTGGGCGGGGCATCTTCTCATCGATGAGCGCTTGACTGATGAAATCCCTGATTCAGGTGGGCGGGTTTAAGGCAGCACTGTGCTTGATTCCAGAGGCAGATCTTCGGAAGGCCATCCGCAACCGTGGGCGAATCAGTGTCGTAAACTATTCCCTAGTCTTGCGAGCCCCTAGTCCCTTTGCTAGGATTAATGGCCGATCGCACACAACATTGATTCGGCTATCCTGTGGTGGTGGGTGTAGCTCAAGGGTAGAGCGCCTGACTGTGGCTCAGGAGGTTGCGGGTTCGAAGCCCGTCACTCACCCCATTTTCCCCATTGTTCTCTCTCAGGCACAATCTCTTCGGGCGCAGACGACCGTGCTTTCACGGGATGATGATGCCCTGCGTTGGAACCCAGCCAGCTAGCCGGATGGCGGCTGGCAAGTCGGGCACCAAAACGTTGTCCGTCCGCCGAGTTTCATGGTGTGCAAATGGGTTCGGCAGCGAGGGCAAGAGCCGCCAGGTTTGCGGGACCGGAAGAGCCAGGAACGGGGAAATTGTTTCGGATCAGCTTGTTTGGCAACGGCTAAGCGTAACACACGTTTGGTGGTCCGTTCCAATCGATACAGTGCTTGTTCGTTGAGTTGGCAAGCTGGAGTGGTGGGCGCAATCGCCGATTGAAAGAGAATTTCATCCGCATAAAGGTTTCCAATGCCGGCAATGACATGCTGATCCATCAGAACAAGCTTGATGGGTGCTCGTCGCGAAGCCAAAAGGCGCTTGAGCATGAGTGGGGTCAGCTTAGGGTCGAGTGCATCGGGTCCCAAACGATGATCGCGAACAAAAGTGCGAGGATGTACGGTCAGTCCGATTTTGCCCAATTTACGTTGAGAGAGATAGGCCAAATGGAATCCATTGGCGAAGGTAATAAGGAGGCGGGTGTAAATTGGATGTCGGCTGTTCTTAAAGTACGCGAGCCCTCCGGTCATACCAAAATGCATGATAAGCCAAGAGCCGCGCTCGAGGTGCACAAAAAGATGCTTGCCGTGACGAGATGTCTCGCAGAATTGGTCGCCGCACAGTCGCTCGCAAAGCACAGCCGGAGTCACATCGCGAAGCATCTCCGGGGATCGGACGTCGACATTGCTGATGCGTTGATGGAGGGACGTTGCGTTGAGATAGATTCTCAAGGCTTCGACGTCGGGGAGTTCAGGCACGAGAGGTTCACGAGTGGCGCAATCGGAAAGGCCGAGTGATCAGGCTTAAACTATGTAGCCAAGACTCAGGCTCGCGTGATGAGGGATTTCAACTCTGACCATTTTTTGGTATTCAACACGTCCGAAGGTTCCAGCCATCCACGTCGGGCTTGATCGACGCCAAACCGCATAAAGTCCAAATCGGTGGTACGGTGTGCGTCGGTCGAAATCGCGACCTTGAGGCCCATATCTTTGGCCATTTTACAATGCACATCGTTTAAATCGAGCCGAGACGGTTGGGCGTTAACCTCTAGAAAGCATCCTCGTTCCAGCGCAGCCTGCATCACGCGTTCCATATCAATGGCATAAGGGGCACGCTCTTCGATCATGCGGCCGGATGGATGGCCGAAGATCGTAAAATAGGGATTGTCCATCGCTCGAATGACCCGCTCTGTTTGCTTTTCGCGGGAAAGATTGAGCTTGTAATGAATGGAACAGACCGTAAGGTCCAATTCTTTGAGGATGTCATTGGGAAGGTCGAGCGAACCATCTTCCAGGATATCGACTTCGGCGGATTTCAAAATTTTCATACCAGACAGTCGTTCGTTTAGTCGATCAATCGCTTCGAGTTGTTGGGCGAGGCGTTTGGCGTCCATGCCATTTGCGACCGTGACCCGTTTGGTGTGATCGGTGATCGCGAGGTAGTCATAGCCTTTGGCTTTGGCGGCAGCAGCCATTTCCTCGATCGTCGCTTGTCCATCGGTGGCTTTCGTGTGGGCATGCAAGTCACCCCGAATATCGGCCAGAGTGACGAGATGCGGTAAGCGTCCCTGCTGGGCGGCCTCGACTTCGCCCCAGTCTTCGCGGAGCTCCGGTTCAATATAAGGGAGCCCAACGGTTCGATACACTTCTTCTTCCGTGCGCCCCGCGATGTACGTCTCTCCGCGAAACACCCCGTATTCATTGAGTTTCAATCCGAGTTTCACCGCCAGATGCCGGACGGCAATATTGTGCGCTTTAGAGCCGGTAAAGTATTGCAGCGCCGATCCGTAGCTTTCCTCGGCGACGACCCGAAGATCGACCTGAAGCCCGGATCGCAACACAATCGTCGAGCGAGTTTTGCCTTTGGATAGCACATGCTCCACCTCGTCATACGTCACGAAGCGTTCCATGACGGGGTCGCTGTCTCGGCAGGTCACCAGGATGTCGATGTCGCCGATGGTTTCTTTGCGGCGGCGGTAACTTCCCGCGATGATTGCTCGGGTAACACCATTCGCCTCTCGTAAATAGTTGAGCAATGGTTCCGCAAATTGTTCGGCGGTGATCAGCTTCATGCGTTTTTCAGCGGTCGCACGCCGACTCAGCTCTTCCAAAATTTTTTCCTCGATTTTAGCGCCAAAACCGGGAAGGTTTCGGAGTTTGCCGGCTTTCGCTGCTCGAGCGAGTCCCTCGATGTCTTGAATTCCCAATGCGTCATACAGCACCTTGACTCGCTTGGGCCCCAGTCCCGGAATGGCCACCAATTCAGCCAAGGCCCCGGGAATTCGGGATTTCACTTCTTCGAGCAGGCCCAAACGCCCGGTTTCGACAATTTCTTTGATCTTGCCTGCCAGGTCTTCGCCAATTCCCGGAAGCTCAGAAAGATCGGCTCCCTCGCGCACCATGGCTTCGACATTGTGCGGGAGGCTTTCGATGGTCCGTGCTGCGTTGCGATAGGCTCGGACTCGAAACGGGTTGGCCCCTTCGATCTCCAGCAGATCGGCGAGCAGCGAAAAGATACGGGCGATCTCGGCGTTATGAATAGCCATACGTCGATCTTCTTGCCAGACTATTCTGGCTCAACGTCGGGTCTTTGCCAAGAGCCCGGTAATCCTGACCGGCGAACGAGTCTTCATCGGGGAGCATCCACGATGCGTGCGAGCCGTTCCAAGGCGGGGGCGATCTTGACGTCCACGGTGGCCCCTTCTTGAAGTCGACGGAGCGAGTCGGGCAATTGCCGCAATTGCTGGCTGACATAGTCCCGCGTTGCCGCTAGCGATGGCAGTGCGACATGGCGTTTCCCGGATTCCATGACTGGCTGGAGCAGCGGTTGGCCCTCTTGTGGATCGTCGATCAGCGTCAGGACATCGTGAGCGATGCGGCCGTGCTGGTCGTAGTATCGGAACACTTGTTTGCGCCCGGGCCAAGTGGCTTTGCCCTCGGATTTTTTTCGACAGGGACGCCTGGCATATTCTTGTAACTTGTAGGCGCAATCCAAGTAAGGCACATCGGAGGAAACGGTCAGCTTGGTCCCCACGGCCAGATAATCAATCGGTGCCTCGGACGAGACGATCTCGGCAATCGCATACTCGTCGAGGTTTCCACTGGCGGTGATCAACACATGCGTCAATCCCCCTTCATCGAGAATACGACGGACCTTGAAGGCATGATCGATCAGATTCCCGCTGTCTATCCGCACCCCTTTGATCGTAATCCCTTGTTGGCTCAAGCGCGGAGCCAACTCGACGACTTTTCGAGCACCGGCTTCGGTGTCGTAGGTATCGATCAGCAGAATCACGTTACCTGGCTGCGCGAGGGCAAAATGCTCGAAGGCCTCGATTTCGTCGCTGTGAGCCTGAACAAAGGAATGGGCCATGGTGCCGAAGACCGGCACGCCGAAAAGCGGTGAGGCCAACACGGTGGCCGACCCGGCGAATCCGGCCAGATAGCTGGCTCGGGCAGCGAGCAAGCCGGCCTCCGCTCCGTGCGCCCGACGCAAGCCAAAGTCGATGACGGGTTTGCCTGCAGCCATCAACACCGATCGGGCAGCTTTGGAAGCCACCAACGTTTGGTATTGCATGAGATTGATCAACCGGGTCTCGACCAGTTGCGCTTGCGGGAGCGGAGCTATGACTCTGACGAGGGGTTCGTTCGCAAAACATACCGTTCCCTCCGGCATGGCATGCACATCGCCCGTGAACCGCCAGCGTTCGAGATAGTCGACAAAGGATCGACTGAAGCGACCGCTTTTGGCGATCCACTCCAATTCCCATGCGGTGAAGTGCGCCTGCTCCAAAAATTCGAGAAGCTGTTCGAGTCCGGCGGCGAGAAAAAACCCCCGCTGGGGCGGCATCTTCCTGATGAAAAATTCGAATACGGCGATATCTTCCATGCCCTGCTCCATATATCCTTGGAGCATGGTCAATTGGTACAGATCCGTGAGGAGCATACTTGATCGAATATCCATCGTCGTCCTCTCCGCGTGGCTGTTTGATAGGTGTGGCCACTACCATAAACGAGAGGCCAATGGGCGAGTCAAGAAAATCGGGGAAGAAGGGAGAATCGATCCATGAACTTTTCTTTTGAGGCAGACCGTCGGGATGTCTCTTGCCGAGCGAACCAAAATGACAAAAAGGGGAAGGAGCGTAGCTCCTTCCCCTTCGAGTGAAAAGCGTCCCGTCGATCAGGGTTGAATTAGGACTGTTCAGCAAGCTTTTCGAGCCGTTCCCTGAGCGCGGGATTCCGCAGTTTTTTCAGTGCTACGGCTTCGATTTGGCGAATCCGTTCTCGGGTGACGCCCATGGACTCGCCGATTTCCTCCAATGTGGCGTCGGAGTCATACCCGATACCGAATCGCCGTCGGATAATGGCCTGTTCCCGAGGTGTCAAGCACTCGAGGACCGATTCGATTTGTCGTTGGCGGTCGATCCGATCGGCCACGTTGAGCGGAGAAATAGCAGTCTTATCCTCGATGATATCGCTCAACCGCAAATCTTCGCCCTTGATCGTGGGGGCCTCCAAAGAGACCATGTCTTGGACGCTGTCGAGAATTTCCTGCACTTTAGCAGGTGCCAGATTCAGTTCCTTAGCAATTTCTTGAACCGTAGGCACACGGCCCAGCCGTTGGACTAATTGCCGGGCGACCCGATTCAATTTTTGAATCGTTTCATACATATGCACCGGCGTGCGAATCGTATTGGCTTGTTCAGCAATAGCCCGAGTAATCCCTTGCCGGATCCACCACGTGGCATACGTGCTGAATTTGTAGCCGCGTTCGTAATCGAACTTTTCGACGGCCCGCATCAGCCCGATATTGCCTTCTTGGATCAAATCCAGGAATTGAAGCCCTCGGTTGGTGTAATGCCGCGCTATGCTGACGACCAGGCGCAAATTCGCTTCGACCATTTTGGCCTTACCTTGTTTCATGCGCTCTTCAGCTTCGTTGATCGTACGTACAGCGTCCAGAAATTGCGCGATGGGCATGCGCACCACGTCCCGCTCGATTTTCTGAAGTCGATGATATGCGTTCAGAAAATCGTGAACTATCTGCTGAGCTGCGTCAGCCGACAAGCCAGCTTTCCGCTGGACCGAGACTAACGCGCGCTTGTCCTTGGCTAGCTTTCGGATCGCAGTCATTCGCGGGGGTTGGGGCATATGCAGCTTCTCTGCACACGTTTGCACCGTGCGTTGGGCCGCCGCGATCTCGTCTGCAATCTCCCGAACCCGCTGGATCATCGACTCTTGGACATCAGGCCGGAATCCGAGCGACTCGACCAGCTTGACGACATGATCGAGTGCCGATCGCATCCGTTTTTCGGAATACGTCGGTCCGCCTGATTGCCGTGCGCGCGATCCGCTCGCCTGTGCAGCGACGGTCTTCGCGACCCGACAGAGCGTGTCCAACTTGCGAAGGGTTTTATGGAAATATTGCCCACGATCATCTGGAGGCGTCGTTGGCTCTTCCGCTTTATCCTCCGCCGTCGGCGTACTGCTCACAATGACGAGATCGCTGACCTGTAACGCGCCGTCTTTGAGTTGATCGCGGATCTGGATCAGGCGATCCACGGTCACCGGCAAGCTGTACAAAGCACGGATCAACTCAGCGCGTGATTCTTTGATCTGCTTGGCTAATTCGATTTCTTCCGACCGGGACAGCAGCGGCACGCTGCCCATTTCTTTTAAAAAGAGCGTGACCGGAAGCCCAGAAGTCGCCAAGTCTTCTTGCGTCGAGGGTTCGACCTCCTCGTCTTCAATGTCCGGATTTGGCGCACTCACCATTCCCGCGCGCGAAGTCGCCTTTGGCGAGGCGAGCAGTTGGTTGAGAGAATCTGGTGAATCCGTCTTGACGACGGCCGCTCCCATCACATCATCTGCGCTAATTTTCTCGCGTTCCCCGTTGGACGTGCGCGCCAAATCCTCATAAAGCAATTCGGTATATTTATCGTTCATTCGTGTCATAGTGACCTCAATCATTTATCTCTGCGATCGATCGACTCGATCTTGTGTGTCCTGTAATAGGTAATTGGTAATTAACTCTTCTTGTTCAGAAAACAAGGGGCAGTTTCCTCCTCGTTCGCACAAGCCAACCCGTATTAAGGTTCCTCCCGTCGAACGAAATGGAACTGAATCCCGCCGCTCAGTCCTTGATTGTCTGGATCAGGCGGTTCATACGTGGCCACGGTAAAATTGTCGGTAGCCAACGCGGCTTTCAACACGCGGCCAAAGTCTTCTAAATTTGCGATATCTACAGAATTGATTTCTTTGATCAAGGCTCGGGGTTTGATGCCGGCTAATTCTGCCGGTTTTCCCCCAATCACCTCGAACACCACGACCCCTTCCGGGCGCGGCAACCCCAAAAGATTCTGAATCTCTTCGTCGACCTCACCGACAATAACTCCAAATTCCTCTCCGAGACGTAAGGCCTCTTCCTTCGTGATCTGGTCGTAAACCGGTTCGGCATAGATGCTTCCGCTGGATGCCACACACCATATGAGGATGAGACAACAGACGAACGCAGACACCGTTTTTCTCGGGAATGCATCGGTTCGCTTCTGCCCCAGCGATATCTCGACTGATTTCTGCTGCCGCATAGAGCCCCACTGGTATGTTAACCTGATCTTCTTAAATACCTTTAGCCGGCTTTTTTGGTATACAATGGGTCTTGTTGCTCCTCTTTTGCCTGCTTCTCTTTCCGAGCTTGGAGAATCGTCGGGTCGACGGTTTCTCCGCAATTGATACATCTCCAAATATCGAGGTGTAAGAATTGACCATCGGGGTCATACACCTTATCTTTCACCATCAAGCCTTGGCATCGTCGACATTTCATGGCACTCGATCCTTATTCTATTAAGATTTCCTAAAAAATATGCACCTCTTGCTTTTTTGGGAGGTGCATTATTAAGATAACACAATAGTTAAAAAAGTAAAGTAGGTACTAAAAAGTAACTATGAAATTGCCGCCGAGCGCCTTCGGGTGTCCACTGGATTCCTTGCTTCGCGTCATTTGCGGACCATGGACCATCTATATTCTCTGTCGGCTTCATAAGCACGGACCTGCACGGTTTGGACAATTAAAACGCCAAATGCCGGGCATTTCCTCCAAGATGTTGACCGAGCGCTTGCGGATGCTCGAAAAAGCGGAAATTATCTATCGGCATCAAGAACCAACGGTTCCCCCTCGAGTGACATACGGGCTGACAGCGGAAGGCCAAGAGCTCACGAAGATCCTCGATCAACTGAACACGGTGGCCCAACGCTGGCAGGATGAGCAGCGTGAGTCTTCCTACGAAATCCCGCCTGTGACAGCCCAAATCGGATAATTCGGAACTCGGAGTTGGTGAGTTGCTCAAAACGGAATATCGAATTTCCCCTACGGGATCAGCTTTTGTCGAAAGTGCAGAAGTCCTCAATCCAAAGCAGAAAGGAGCCGGTCGTTATGGATGCGTCAAGCCGATGCCTTGTTCATCTGGGTTTGCGGAGTCTGACCATCGTTATTTTATGCCTTTGCTGGTTTCCCGCTCAGGCCCAGCAAATCGGCACCGGCGTTTCGACCACATCCATGATTACCATTGACGGCGTCACAGTGCCCGACATCGGTCCGCTTCCTGCTGTCGTGCCCATTCCTCCGAATAATTTGAATTATAAAGCTAAAATCGAGCTCGGAAAGCAGTTGTATTTCGATGGGCGACTCTCGAAAAACAACGCCATCTCTTGCGCTTTTTGCCATCTACCGACGGCGGGATTTGCCGATCCCAAACAGGTCTCCATCGGGGTCGGTGGCAAACGGGGAGGGCGACAAGCCCCCACAGTCTATAACACGGCGTTCAATCCTGTGCAGTTTTGGGATGGACGCGCTGGCTCCTTGGAAGAGCAAGCGATCGGCCCGATCGAAAATCCTGTGGAAATGGCTGAAACGCACGACAACGTGGTCGCCAAGCTCTCGAAGATCAAGGGCTACCGCGAGCAGTTTCGGAACGTGTTCGGCACGGAGGTGAATTTACAAGGCATTGCCAATGCCATTGCGGCGTTCGAGCGGACGATTCTCTCGACAAATTCCCCGTTCGATCGCTATGTGCTCGGAGATCGATCTGCCATGGACGACGCGGCAGTGCGCGGTATGGCCTTGTTCAAAGGAAAAGCACGCTGCATTCTCTGTCACAATGGGCCCAATTTTACAGACAATCGGTTTCACAACCTTGGCGTCCCGCAGGTGGGTCCACAGAAAGAAGATCTGGGACGCTACTATGTGACCAAACAGGAGAAAGACAAGCGGGCCTTTAAAACACCGACGTTGCGAAGCATCACGGAAACGGCTCCGTATATGCATGATGGCGTGTTCCAGACGCTCGAAGAAGTCATCGATTTCTTGGACAAAGGCGGGGGAGACGATCCCAATCGAAGTCCGTTGCTTCAACCTTTGGGATTGACGACCCAAGAGAAGGAAGATTTGCTGGCCTTTTTGAACGCACTCAAGGGCGAAGACTTACAAATCGAATTTCCGACGTTGCCCGAATAGATGGGCAGGCGTTCCTGTGGATGGGCCTTTTGAGCGGAGTCACAAAAGGCGCGAGTCGTCAAAGGCGGAGCAGGCCATGCGCTCCAATGCACGAGTGAAAAGACTGACAGAACATGCCAAGCGTTCTCGCCGATAAAGTCTTGGAAGCGACGGCCGCACTGGTTGCCGTCCTCTCGGTTGCGGGTCTGCTCGTTGCCGCACAGGTTGAGCAGTCATCCGAGCCGACCTCGCGCCTCTTACCTATGGAATTTCTCAAAAAAGGCGAGCCTGCTCCCGATTTCGAGCTCATCGATCACCACGAGCAACCTATTCGCTTACAGGATCTTCGGGGAACTCCGATCATCTTGACTTTCTTTCATACTTCCTGTCGTGATTACTGTCCCTTAATTCTCAAAGGACGTGCCAGACTGGAAGCCAGTGCTCGCAAGGTCGTCGGTGATGCGCCGTTTTTCCTCGCCATTACCATGGATCCGGAAACGGATACCCCGGAAGTACTGCGTCGATATATCGAAACACTCGGATTGGACCCTGAACGTCTTCATTTATTGACCGGTCAGCCGGAGGAAGTCCGCCGAGTGCTTCAGGCATACCATATTCACACCATCAAAGGGTCCGACTCCGATGTCATCACCAGCCACACCATGGTGGCTTATGCGATCGATGCCGATGGGATCATTCAGCAAGTGCTGGTCTTCAATTTTGGTCCGAGTCGGCTCGGGCCCGGCTAATGTTTCTTGGCATGCGCCTAAGCCTCAGAGGATCGGTATGACAGGAGGTGAGGGTAGGAACAACGGCCAAGAGCCTTTGAGCCCTCGTTCTTGGTAAGGCATGGCCAGAAGCAGCTTGCCGATGACACATGCACTCAGCCTTTCATTAAGGGGGAGAATCTCCAGCCTGGTAAACCGGTTGAGTTGCAACCCTAATTAATTCTCTTACGTTTTTCCGCCCGTTGGTTCTGTCATAAGGCCTGTCTTGTGTATTTGAGGCGAAGAGCCTTCCTGATAATTCTTCTTGAAAAAATGACCTAGTTCTCTCGATCTGGCTTCTGCCAACGAAAACCGGACAACGCGGCTAATTCCTCGGGCGTTTTGAGTCCTGTGTAGCGTTTGCCATTGATAATCCAAGTTGGAAACGACCGAATGTTCATTTTCGCGCATGCCGGAGTAAGGGGGCTTCCTCGTCCCCCGCTGCTGCATTCAATGTAGGGAAGCCGGGATGCCGATGCGCCGAACAGGTCCTTTTGCTCCTGGCAGCGAGGACACCACGAGGCGCCATAAAACTTCGCCCCTGATTCGGTCAGATGCTCTGCCAATGCGGCGAGCTGCGGATCTTCCGGGCCTGCCGCTGGACTGAACACACCGCTGTAGTGAAGGTGCAACCCGATGACCAAGACGACGGCGACCAGTGCCCCTTCTTTGACGGCGGTCAGCCATTGCGGTGGCTGCCGCAGGATGGTCAAGATGAGCATGGCGGTGATAATGCTAAAGGAAGCCAGGCAATAGGCACAGGTCGCTTGAATTTTTACGATCGAGATCACGGTCAAATATGCGCTGATGGCAAATCCGCAAAGATTGACATATACGAGCCAGGTCAGCGGCTTGGGCCTTCTTCGGCCCTGCCAAATCAGCCAGGCCATGGTCAGGTACGTGAGAAATCCCCAGAGGGCCATAGGGAGTCCGAGAAATGTGGACCAGCGGCTCGCCTGGACAATGTCGCATCCTGACCCTTCCTCGCAGAAGGCCGGATGCACCCCGAACCATTTGCTATAGGTCAGATAGCCGGTTACAAGAAGTCCGGCGCAGGCCAGAATCAACAGAACCAGTTCGAGCGCACGCGCCTTGGACGCGGGCAGAGGCATCGTTTCATGCGTGGCCTGTTTGCGCTGAAGGGGATCTTTGCGCTGGTTTCGTTTGGCCATGATCCCGACTCCTATGAAATCCGGCTCTTCTTCAGGATTCTCAAGAGAAAGATCATCGGCTAGAAGCTTAAAGATTGGGCAAATGCGAAGCAAGCTATTATCCGAGCAGATCGGCCAGCAAGCCTTTAATAAGCAGGTGAGAGCTTGGCTTCGTCGTGCGAGAAAAATATGCCAAAAGGATATCGGTTGAAAAAGACTGCTGGCCGAGTCTCGTCCAGGAATGTCGTTGGTCGGAGATATATGGAGATATGCAGCCATGCAATGGTCTTGGCTGCTATCACCTATATAGAAGTTGAAAAAATGGGTCTTTCTCCAAGACCTCGTCTTTGGTTGCGTGGGACCTTTGATAATGGAGTGGAAAGACGATGGTTTCGAGCCAGATTCCGGATTTCTCGAACCTAACTTCCGATCGTCATAATTTGCTGTCAATTCCCTTGCTTGAAAGATGCTCGGAACCCCTATTGATTCGAAATGACCAATTCGAATGGCCGGTTTTGCCCAAAAAAGCGCGCTCGAGTAAGTCATCGTAATTGGTTGTCACGATCAGGAGATTACGGGGGATGGCAGCCAAAAACTGATGAAGGGAAGTGGGCGTCTACTCTTTGGCAAATATTCTATCAATCTTCATTAAGCCCTGCGCGACCCGTCACACCATCGAAATATTGGGCCACACGAGATAATTCGGCAGTCTCTTCTTGCGGGAATTAACTTTGTTGGATGAGCTATTTCGCAAGCTCGTCTGCATTTGGAAGGAATTGATCGTTCGGACTGTGCCAAGATACGCCCATTGGGCGAACGGGTAAAGAGGCTCCAACTCCCAGGAAAGGGATGACTTTTCCTTCCAAAATTTATGACGAACAATTTATTACGAATGAAGAGATAGGGCGGATCTAGATTCATACCAATAGGGTCTTGTCTACCTTCATGGCCCCATCATGCCCAACAGGTCAGACCGTTCCAAGACATCGAGAACCAAATGCAACAATTCATCCGGACGGTTGGTGATGCCAAAGACAAAGGGAGGAACGCCCTTTGACGAATCCAGCACGCCGATATATAGCACCATGGGAACCTTCATCCCCTTCTGCTGAATCTGTGCTGCCAACCGAAGTCCAGCCATGGGATCATCGCCACGTTCCATGTCGGAAATGACGAGATCATAGGACCCGCACGCAGCTTGATGTAGGGCCTCTTCCGTTGTTTGCGCGAGGTCGATGTCGGAACCGAGTTGACGGAACATCCGCCGTTCGTTTTCGTTATTTTCAGGATGGTCATCGACCCAAAGCAGCCGAACCTGCTGCAACAAGCGGGCATGGGTTCGGGCGCGATGCAAGGCGCGTTCGCGATCGCTAGGAGACATTTCCACTTTCCATTGTTTGGATTTTTCCGCCAAGGCCATCTGTGCGTCATGACGACAGGCGGATTCGATGGCTCGATCCATCGATTCACGAATGAAGGAAAATTCGACCCCCATGACATTGAGCGTGGTGAGATGAGGGACCACATGGTCCCGGAGGGGCCGATAAAACAACACCAACACGCTGACCGTCAACGAGAACCATAAAAGGGTAGGAATGAGATCGACAAGCTGGGGTGTCATTGCATTTAATCCGGAATTTGCTTTAAAAGGCCGCTACGCGTGATGGGGAAGACGGTGTGCCGAAAATGTTTCTGTGAACGATGAGAACTGATTTGCAATAAAATCTCAATGAAAAACTCACGGTTCACAGCAGACGTCGAGAGGGCTTTTGAGGATCGTCCTCTCACGAATAGTCCGCCTGAGGCAGGGATAGACTCTCGGTCGGGCTTTTGAAAATTTCTTCTATGTTCCTCTGACAACGTGTATGATTGACAGATGCGGGAGTCGGAACGCCCGAACATATGGGATTTCTGTTCCTGGACAGACTGCGCGGATAGGACAGCGCGCGATTCGATCAACTCATAATGAGAGAGGCTCGATGCATGAGCGAAGCCATGCGGCCATCGAGAGCTTTATGAGATAATGCGGAAACTCTGAAGGCACGTCGATGGATTCTGAGGTTCGATCAATTAGCGAAAACATCTCGGTGGTGGATAATGCTTATGGCAAGAGATAGATTGTCGTTGGCGGACGAGAGACCCGTCAGGATGGTTTTTCCACGCCGGCATGGGTAATGCGATGACTGTCAAATCTCTGAAGTTTTAAGCTTGATTTTCATGGAATGCGGCTTATTTTAAAATCAACCAAGCAATTTTTTAGAACGAAGGGGGTTACGCGGCATGACGATGCGAAGAGCCAAGCGCTATACCGTGCAATCGTTTAAAGAAAAAGAACAAACGGGCAACGATCCCTATTCGATGCGCGGTGCGCCAAAAGGTGTATTGGAATGCCCGGAATGTCATGCAATGTATTATCGCAAACGGTGGGTGCTTCCAGGGGCATCGGGAGATGGGCGCGCTGCGCAGTCATCCGGCAAAAAAGCGGGGAAAGCAGCGCAACCCCCGCAACCCTATTTGTGTCCTGCCTGCCGCAAGCTCCGCGATCGTTATCCGGAAGGTTTCGTGAGTATTTATTGGCCGAATTGGGTGACATATCAGACCGAGGTCTTGAACTTGATTCACAATGAAGAGGCCCGCGCTCGGGAGGATAATCCCTTGGCGCGGATCATGAACATCCGTACCAGACCGGATGGGATCGATATCGAAACGACGACGGAAAAAATGGCCCAGCGGATCGGTCAGCGATTGCGAAAGGCCTTCCATGGCGATGTGCAATATAAGTGGTCGCACAAAGACAAACTGGCACGGATCGACTGGAAAGGGCCGGTCAAAGTGACGATGTGACCGTTCTCGAGGATCAACGGTGGATTCTGCTTCTGGATGTGCTAAGAAACCATGCCCAGTGGCGCCCCAATTATCTCCTAATGCGCTCCGAGTGCTCGAAGCTCGGTACCTGCGGCGCGATGCCGATGGACACGTCATCGAGACCCCCGAGCAACTGTTTCGGCGTGTAGCCGGCGCGATCGCGCAGGCTGAAGCACTCCATGGTCCGCCAAGCCTCCAACAGCAGTGGGAAGAAATCTTTTTTGAATTGTTGAGCTCATTGGACTTTCTTCCTAACAGCCCTGCATTGATGAACGCGGGGCTGCCGCTCGGACAGCTGAGCGCCTGTTTTGTTCTCCCCATCGAAGACACGATGGAGAGCATTTTTGAAACGCTCAAACAGGCGGCGCTGGTGCAGCGAACCGGTGGCGGGACGGGATTTTCGTTTTCCAAGCTGCGGCCCAAGGGCGACCTCGTGCACTCGACCGGTGGGCGTGCGTCGGGACCGGTCTCGTTCATGAAAATTTTCGATCATACTACCCAATACATCAAACAGGGGGGAAAGCGTCGTGGAGCAAACATGGGCGTGCTGCGCGTCGATCATCCGGATATCATGGAATTCATTACCGCCAAGGCCGATGGGACGAGCTTGCACAATTTCAATATCTCCGTCGGCGTGACAGACGCATTTATGGAAGCGGTGCGAAGAGGGGACACGTTCGAACTCCGTCATCCCCACACGCATACCGTGACGGATCGTCTGGAGGCTCGGGTTATTTTCGAGACGATCGTCGATACAGCCTGGAAAACCGGTGATCCAGGTTTGCTGTTTTTGGATGCCATCAATCGCGCCAATCCGACGCCACAACTCGGCATGATCGAAGCCACCAATCCGTGCGGCGAGGTGCCACTACTTCCCAACGAGTCGTGCAATTTGGGATCCATCAATTTGGCGCATGTGCTCAAGGAAGAGGCCGGACGTGTTTCGCTGGATGTCGACCGCTTGCGCGGACTGGTGCAGCGAGCCGTGCGGTTTCTCGACGACTTGATCGATGTGAACCGGTACCCCAATGAAGATATCGAGCGGATGTCGCGAGGCAATCGAAAAATCGGGCTGGGTGTGATGGGATTCGCCGAATGCTTGATCCGCTTAGGGATCCCCTACGGCTCCGACGACGCCGTGCAGTTTGGAGAATCTGTCATGGAGATCATTGCCCGGTCGGCGCATGAAGCCTCCCGGCAGTTGGCCGAAGAGCGCGGCGTGTTTCCCAATTGGCCCGAGAGCATCTACGGGAGGCGCGGAGAGCCCCGGCGGCATGCCACCTGCACAGCCATTGCGCCGACGGGCACGATCAGCATCATCGCCGGCACGACAGCGAGCATCGAGCCGCTTTTTGCTTTAGTCTACACGCGAACCCATTCGTTGGGCGGTAAGCCACTGGTGGAGATGACGCCATTACTGTGGGAATATTGTCAGAAGTTCGGGATCGACCCCGACGCCATCAAACACCAGGTCTTCCGCTACGGGCGCTTGAGCGAGATCCCTGGAGTGCCTGATGCGCTCAAGAGATTGTTCGTGACGGCGCTGGATCTTTCCCCAGAACAGCATTTACAGATTCAGGCCGCCTTCCAGCGTCACGTCGACAATTCGGTCTCCAAAACGATCAATCTACCCGAAGAGGCGACACGAGATGATGTCGGCCGCGCCTATTGGCAGGCATGGGAATTGGGCTTGAAAGGCATCACCGTCTATCGCTATGGATCAAAAGGGGCCCAGGTGCTCTCGGTCGGTGCAGAAACCGAACCGGTGTTAGTCGAGCACGCATCGCAGTGCGATCCCTGCGAATGTCAGCTGTAACGGGGGATGGATCAATCCACCGATGCATGCCATCCGAATGAAAGGTTGTCCTCTGCTCCTAGGCGAAGCCGTCCGTGAAGCGGCCCACTCCATGATGTGGAAGGTCGTTCCTCATAACAAGAAGCACAGGCACGGGAATGGAAAAGTTTAAAATTCCTGTCTCGTTGCTCTCTCCGGACATCGACGTGGCTTGTTGGGGGTTTGCCGATACCAGCGAGCTCCCGCCGTTGGATGTGCCGATCGGACAAGATAGGGCAATCGAAGCGTTGGACTTCGGGTTAGGGATGCAAGGCCCCGGCTTTAACATCTTTGCCTCTGGCTCCACCGGCATCGGCAAATGGGAGATCGTGCACCAGCGAATCCAGCGGGTTGCCGCATCCAAACCGACGCCGGCGGATTGGTGCTATGTGCACAATTTTCGCGATCATTCCAGCCCGCGCTGTCTCTCATTTCCGGCATCCAAGGGACGGGCGTTCAAGCAGGCCATGGCCGCGTTGATCCAAGGATTGCGCCGAGATATTCCCGCTGCCTTCGAGAGCAGTAAATACCTGGATGCCCGCGCCAAGATTCTCGAAGAGCACGAGGCGAAGAAACAGGATCTGATTCGAGCCATAGAGGGAGAGGCTCGGGTCCAGGGATTCACCATCAGGGAAGAACCCATCGGGTTTGCGCTGGTTCCGCTTCGAGAAGGACGACCCATGACCCAAGAAGAAGCAGCCAAGCTGACCGATGAACAAAAACGCGAACTCATCGAGCACAGCAAAGCCCTCGAAGGCAGACTCCGCGAATTGCATGCTCGTCTGCACGCGTTGGACCACGAAGCGCAATCGCGCATCGGCGAGATGGATCGCCTCGTCGTGCGAGCGGTGATGCAAAGCCGTTTTCTCGTGCTCCGGGAACATTACAAAGCTCTCCCCGAAGTCTTGGAATATCTCCAGCAGGTCGAGGACGATATCGTCGAAAATTACAAAGATTTTTTGCCGCGTGCGGCTTCGCACGTTGCCGTGTTGGGTGGTGAAGGCGAAGAACGGAAGTCGAATTTCACCCGGTACGAAGTCAACGTGATTGTCGAACATGCGCCCGATGGGGGAGCTCCCATCGTGGATGAACCCCATCCGACCTATGCCAATCTGATCGGGAAAATCGAACGGAAAGCCCATTTGGGCGTGGTCTATGCCGACTTTACGGAAATCAAAGCCGGCGCTTGCTTGCAGGCCAATGGCGGCTTTTTGATCCTCGATGTGTGGGATGTGCTCCGTCAACCGTTTGCCTGGGATGCGTTGAAACGGGTGATCAAAACCCGTTCGGTCAAGATCGAAGATCCGGGAGAATATTTCGGTGTGGCGATCACCAGCCTCCGCCCCCAACCGATACCGGTGGATCTCAAAGTGATTCTGCATGGACCTCCGCTGATCTTTTATCTGTTGCAAACCTACGACGATGATTTCTCAAAATTGTTCAAGGTCAAGGCTGACTTCGACGTCGACAGTCCCCGCGATCACGACCATGAACTCTTGTATGCCCGGTTCATCGGCCAAGTCTGCCGTGACGAACATTTGCCGCATTTCAGCGCGGACGCTGTGGGCGAGGTGATCCGCCGGGCCGTGCGCCTCGCCGAGCGCCGCGATCGTGTGACGCTTCGCATGAACTGGATCAAAGATCTCGTTCGCGAAGCCGCGTATTGGGCCAAACAGGACGGCCGGACGGTGGTCACCGCGAGCGATGTGGAACGTGCGATCGCCAAAAAACAGCGGCGAGAAAATCTCCTGGAAGAATGGATTCAAAACGAAATCAAAGAAGGGACTTTGATGGTGGACCTGGATGGCGAGACCGTCGGTCAGGTCAATGGCTTATCGGTCCATCAACTCGGGGACTATGCATTTGGCCGGCCATGCCGCATCACCGCGCGTACCTTTGTCGGCAATAAAGGGGTGATCGATATTCAACGCGAAGCCGAACTCGCCGGCCATATCCACAGCAAAGGCGTGATGACCTTGGCGGGCTACTTGGCCGGAAAATTTGCCGGTGATCAGCCGTTTGCCCTCAGCGCCACACTCACCTTTGAACAAACATATTCGGAAGTGGAAGGCGACAGCGCAGCGGTGGCCGAGCTGATCGCGATCCTTTCGAGTCTGGCCGATGTGCCGGTGCGGCAATCCTTGGCCGTGACGGGGTCGGTCAATCAATTAGGCGAAGTCCAACCCGTTGGCGGGGTGAATGAAAAAATCGAGGGATTTTTCGAATCATGTAAGCAACGAGGGCTGACTGGCCGTCAAGGCGTGGTGATCCCCTCGCGGAATATTAAGAACTTGGCTTTGTCTCGAGAGGTTGTCGAAGCCGTGGCCGGGGAGAAATTCGCTGTGTACGGCGTGACCGATGTGGAAGAAGCTTTGGAACTCTTGACAGGCCTCCCCGCCGGCGAGCGAGGGGCAGATGGAAAATTCCCTCCTGAAACTATTTACGGCCGTGCCGTCCGGCGGCTGGCCGAAATGGCCAAAATCGCTGCGGCGTGGAGCGAGCGACATCCGAGCTTACAAAGCGAAGAATCCGGGCCAGCCTAGCGGAGCACGGCCTAGGTTCTCGATTCCTCGGATTCTCCAGAGCCCAGGCTAGACCGTTTGTGATCCAAAGATGGACGACCTGAGACGCAGCCGCTCGCTGCGGCTGCCTACCCGAGCTAAGCGTTACGCGAGATATGCGGCCAAGACGCCGGAGAGGACGATCCCGTCGAACGTCCCGGCTCCGCCGATGCTAGCCATACCGGTAGCGATGCGAGGGATGTCGCGGAGGTGAAGCAGGTCCGCGCCGATGAGCGGACCCAAGACGCCCGCGACGAACGCGACGGCCGGGGCTTCTTCGGGCGCCAACAGCAGGGCGCTCGAGGCAGCGACCAATGGGGGAAGAAAGGCCGGCATGGCGATGCCGATTCCTTCCACAGGTTGGGCAAACCAATAACACACGACGGTGTTGATCCCCACGCTGATGGCCAAGATGAACAAATACGATCCGCTGACCGCGAGCAATTGCAGTGTTTCATAGAGCGCCAAGCTGGCAGGGATGAGGCACCCGCCCACGTTGACGGCGATAATGGTTTCCCGCTTGATCCGGCGAAGTTGCGGCAACCAATGCATCATGCCGAACATGGCGAGGGGATGCATGACGACATCCTCGTGCCGAGCGATTTTCGTAATCGGAATATTGATAGCGCTACCCAGAAAAATCCCCATGACCATGAGCAAGGCCGTATCCGGTGCCAAGCGCAGCTTGGCCAAGGCAGTGACGAAAATCTGGGCGAACAGAAAGGGCAGCAGGACAATCAGTGTGACAATGAGGAGCAAGAACAAGCATCCGAGCTGGGGCATGATTCAGGCGTCCCCGTGGAAGTCATGGTATGGATGATGCAGGGCAGGCATCGTGTTCAGTTGCCGTTATGAAGAACGGACTCGCCGTTAGGCTCCTGAGCTTCGCGGCACGATCCCCAAGGTGACCCCGAGTTGCCAATCGTGCAATCGGCGTTGGAGGTGAGTCCAATGGGATCCGGGCCAAAAGATGCGTTCGCACCGGGGACAGATGACGAATTCGGTCTGCTCGCGTGCGACATGAGGCGGGACGCGAGAGGCGGCCTGCCGATGAGCAAGCGGTTCAAGAGGCGCATTGCATTTCATACATCGGCTTTCCGTGGCCTGGTCGATGACGAGAGAAATCCCCAGTTCTTGCCCCAATTGCTGCAATTGGTCACCCACGGAATCATGCACAATCAACGTCGCTCGGCCGGCAAGAATGTTCCGGCGCAAAAGATAGCGGTCGCGCGTCAAAAGCCATCGGCCTTCGCGAACGATCCGTTCCACGATCGCTCGGTCGTCGATATCCCGCTCGTATGCCGTATCGTATCCGAGCAGCCGAAGCCAGCGCGCTAGTTTACCAAGCATGACATCGGCAAAAAAGAGCAAAGACTGGGGCGATGGCATTCGAGGAGATTCAGTCGTCATAAAAATATTGTATCGGATTCGATGGTGTCGGGGGATGGGAGTCTCGGCGGAAAGGGATCAGCGCGCCCCTTCTTGCAAGAACAGACATCGTTCGGCCATGCGAGGATTCGTGGATATAGCTTGGCGGAACGGTGTAGTGGCGCTCCTACTAGTCGGAGGATGTGCCACAGCGGACCCTTATCTCTGGCCTCCGGAGCCGGGAACGCCGACCAAAACCGTGTATGTGTCCATTGACGTATGGCATGCCGTCATCGGATTGAGGCGAGAGGATCTCGTGGGTGAAGTCGATCGCCATCTGTCTTTGGACGTGGAACCCTTCCAGGAACAGGGTTCCTGGTCGTTCGAGGAATGGGGCTATGCCGAGCGCGCCTGTTATATAGAAGGCCGGCAAGGGATAATGGGAGTGCTCAGATCGCTCTTCTGGCCGACCGAGGGCGTCGTGGAGGTAACCCGCTCCAAAGACCTCTGGGCGCATCGCACACCGCAACCGCCAGCGGAACTGTTCACCTTGGCCCTTTCGTACGAAGGATTTCAGAGGTTGCGGCGCTATCTGCTTCGAACCAAAGAGTCCACGGTGTTGGCCCATATCGGGTCGTCTCGGTTTTATCGAGCCACGCGCGCGTATCATATTTTTCATCACTGCTATCACTATGCGGCTCGTGCGCTTCGAGAAGCCGGCCTTCCGATTTCGCCCTTTTGGGCCATCACGCGGGCGGGACTCGCGTGGCAATTGCACCGCATTATGGATGGTGAATTCAGCGATCAGCGCGTAGGGACTCCGATGGCCTCGTTACGCATTGCCAACACGAAGGCCTTTGATATAGTAGGTATGATATAGCGTTCACGAAAGGCGATGGAGGATGGCTGCTTTGGAATCGACGTTGATCCATTTACCGCTCTCGCAAAAGCGGCGTCTGGCCCAATTGGCGAAACGCCGCCACACGAGCTTGGCCAGAGAGGTGCGCAATGCGATCGAATGTTATCTGGCCTTCGGAGTCAAGGGCATCGATCCGAAAGCGATGGCGGAAGCCGCGAAAAGTGCCCGGCAAGCCGTAGAGGCGATGACGGTGCAAGCCAAACGTGAAAACCGGCAGCTCGAGTCCGTGTTGCGCGCACTGAAACAGTCCAAGAAAGAAGCCTCATGAGTGTGTCCGAAGATATCTATAAAACCCTCAAAGGACTGGTCGGTCTTCAAGACCAGATGAAGCGCATCGAGAAAAATTTAAGCGAAATGGCGCCGGAATTACGCCATCATCGCGATCGCCTCGTGCGCCTGGAAACGAAGTTCGAGGTGTATGAACAGCTTGCCCAAAAATCACGCCGTCTTTCCCAACACTGAGCTCCGATCTCATCCGCCACTCTGATTTCCATTGCTCCAGCGGAGCAAATCAGCAACAATAGAAGCGTCTCGTCGCATCGACAGAAGGCTTGCGCAAGGGCCTATGTGCGGCGAGCCACCATTCTGAGGAAGGAGGCTTGCTTATGATCACCGAACACTTTCCTGTACAGGGTATGACCTGCGAAAACTGCGTGCGCCATGTAGAAAAAGCGTTACGGAGTGTCCCAGGCGTCGCCTCGGTGACGGTGGATTTGACCAACCATCGAGCGACGGTGGAATATGATTCGGCAGTAGTCTCGCGCGAAACCCTGGCCGCAGCGGTGGCGGATGCAGGCTATACACTGGATGTGGCTTCTTCATGAGCGAATTGGCCACAACCACAAATCTCACACGACTCGTCTTGCCGGTTCGCGGGATGACGTGTGCCTCGTGTGCAGCACATGTGGAAAAGGCGTTGCGCCGGTTGCCCGGTGTGAGTTCGGTCACCGTCAATATGGCAACGGAGACGGTGACCGTGGAATATGACGCCGAGCAGACTGCGATTCGCGAGCTGGTCGAGGCGATTCATGAGGCTGGCTACCAGGTACCGGTAGAAACCGAAACCTTCGCTGTGCAGGGCATGACCTGCGCCTCATGCGTGAAACATGTCGAACGCGCGCTCCAGCGAGTTCCCGGTATCGTGTCCGTCACCGTCAACTTGGCCACCGAGCGGGCGACCGTGACCAAATGGCCGGGGACGTGTACCTTCGATGATCTTCGGCGGGCCGTGGAGGAAGAAGGCTATGGCTTCGCGTACGTGCCTGCGGAAACGGAAGAGACCGTCGATCGCGAACGCCGACAGGAACTTCGAATATTGAAACGACGGGTTGTGGTAAGTGCCACGGTGGGGCTCTTCGTCCTCCTGGCCTCGATGAACATGATCCCGTGGCTCGGAGGCTGGAGCGATCAGGCGCGGTTTCTGCTGTTGTTTGCCGTAACGACGCCCGCATTGATCTGGGCCGGTTCGCCCATCTATCTCGCAGCGTGGAATGCGGCCCGGCATCGCACGGCTAATATGAACACCCTCATCGCCATCGGCACAATGGCGGCATACCTCTATAGTGTGATTGCGACGTTCGCGCCGGGCTTTTTCGCTCGCGGCGGGTTCGAGATCCATGTCTATTACGACACGGCTATCATGATCATCGCGTTGATCTTGTTCGGTCGATATTTGGAAGCACGAGCCAAAGGAGAAACGTCCGCCGCCATCAAAAAGTTGATGGGCCTGCGGCCATCGACCGCTCGAGTTCGGCGGGGCGCGCAGGAGATCGAGATCCCCATCGATGCCGTCGTGCCGGGCGATGTCGTCGTCGTGAGGCCCGGCGATCGGATTCCCGTGGACGGCGTGGTACAGGAAGGGTACTCGAGCGTGGACGAATCCATGCTCACGGGCGAAAGTCTCCCCGTGGAGAAAACGCCAGGTTCTCGCGTCTATGCCGGAACGATCAACAAAACGGGCAGTTTTACATTTACGGCGACGGCGGTGGGAAAGGAAACCACCCTCGCGCGGATCGTCCAGTTGGTCCAAGAGGCACAAGGGTCCCGCGCTCCGATCCAACGTTTTGCGGATCGTGTGGCCGCCGTATTCGTTCCTATTGTCATCGGCATTGCCGTGACGGCTTTTGCGGTGTGGTCTCTCGTCGGACCGCCTCCTGCCCTGACCTATGCGTTGTTGTCGTTCATCGCCGTGCTCATCATCGCCTGCCCGTGCGCCCTGGGATTGGCTACGCCTACCGCGATTATGGTCGGCACCGGTCGGGGAGCCGAGCACGGCATTCTGATTCGCAATGCCGAAGCACTGGAAACCTTGTATCGCGTCGATACCATCGTACTGGATAAAACCGGTACGTTGACCATGGGCACGCCTCTCGTAACCGATGTCGTAAGCCAGGATATGAGCGAAGACGAGGTGATCCGCCTGGCGGCATCGGTCGAACGGCGATCGGAGCACCCTCTGGCTCAGGCCTTGGTGACCTATGCCGAACGCAAGGCGCTCACATTGGAAGAGCCGACCGACTTTGCGGCCACTCCCGGATTGGGTGTTCGCGGCCGCGTCGCCGGGACGTCCGTCATGATCGGCAGTTGGCGTGCGGTCAAAGACCAGGCGGTCCATGTGGACGGCTTGGCGCAGGCGGCTGAATCGCTGGCTGCGGCTGGGAAGACCCCAGCAGCGGTCGTGATCGATGGAGAAGTGAAAGGTATCGTGGCGATTGCCGATACCGTGCGGCCCGAGGCGAAGGAGGCCATCGCCGTGTTGCACAAGGCCGGTCTCGAAGTGGTCATGATGACGGGAGACAACCGCCAGGCGGCCCAAGCGATTGCTGCACAATTGGGGATCGATCGGGTGCTGGCAGAGGTGCTGCCCGATCAAAAAGCTGCGGAAATCAAACGATTGCAGGCTGAAGGCAAACGGGTGGCCATGGTCGGCGACGGGATCAACGATGCGCCTGCGCTGGCACAAGCCGATGTCGGCATTGCCATTGGCACGGGGACGGACGTCGCGATGGAGACCGCGCAGGTTACGCTCATGAGCGGAGATCTCCGTGGAGTCGTGAAAGCCATTCGTCTCAGTCGGGCCACAATGCGGATTATTTATCAAAATCTGTTTTGGGCCTTTGCGTATAATGTGGCCTTGATCCCCGTCGCTGCGGGTGTCTTGTATCCGGTATTTGCCCGTCTCGGCGGCGTTCCACCGGCGCTGACGATCATCTTCGGGCAGAAAGGATTGTTGCATCCTGTGCTGGCGGCGGCCGCGATGGCGATGAGTTCGGTCAGTGTGGTGTTCAATTCCCTTCGGCTGCGCCGGCTGCCGCTGGAGTGAGATCCCGGACCAGGGCATGCGGTTCCTTCTAAACTCGGGTATCCGCATCGAAAGATACACTATGTCATGAAACGGGAGCAGGTTGGCCGACGGGATGTTTAGCGAGCATCTCTTGCAACTCCTGGCCAGTCATGATTTCTTGTTCCAGCAAGCGGTGGGCTCCTTCCCGCAAGACGGGATGGAGTTGCGTCAAGATGGTTCGAACCCGCTCTTCTTGCGTCTGGATGATGCCCTTCACCGCTTCATCGACTTCTCGGGCGGTCTGTTCCGAATAGTCCCCGCGCGGAGAAACATCGCCGGGCTTCAGAAATGCCGGCGGTGGGGTGAGTTCCAAAGCCACCCGGCCTACCGTCTCGCTCATGCCATAGTCTTTGACCATGCGCTTGGCGATGTTGGCAGCCTTTTGCAGGTCGTCCGCGGCCCCGGTGGACATTTCCCCGAAGACGAGCTCTTCGGCGACCAGCCCGCCCAGCAGCACGGCGATCTTGTTTTCCAGTTCCGATTTCGTGAGCAGGTAACGATCTTCGGTCGGCAGTTGCATGGTGTACCCAAGCGCAGCGATCCCGCGGGGCACGATGGAAATTTTTTGAACGGGGTCGGTGCCCGGAAGCATAAAGGCTACAAGGGCATGTCCCACTTCATGATGGGCCACACGCTCCCGTTCAGCCGGACTGAGCACCCGGTTTTTCTTCTCCAAGCCGGCGATCACCCGCTCCACGGCTTCTTCCAATTCCGTTTGATGGACCATGTCGCGATTCCGTCGTACAGCGAGCAACGCGGCCTCGTTGACGACGTTGGCCAGATCGGCGCCCACCATGCCGGGGGTCATAGCGGCGATTTTTCCCAAGTCGGCATCGGGAGCCAGTTTGATGTGCCGGGCATGTAAGCGAAGAATGGCTTCGCGGCCCTGACGATCGGGACGGTCCACCAAGACCTGCCGGTCGAAGCGTCCGGCTCGCAGCAAAGCCGGGTCGAGGATTTCCGGCCGGTTCGTGGCAGCCAGGATGATGACCCCCACACGGGGATCGAATCCGTCCATTTCCACGAGCAATTGGTTCAACGTCTGCTCGCGTTCCTCGTGGGTCACCGGCCCGGTGCCGCGCGCTTTCCCCAGCGCGTCGAGTTCGTCGATGAAGATGATGCAGGGTGCTTTGGCTTTGGCATTCTCGAACAGATCTCTCACCCGCGCCGCACCAACCCCCACGAACATTTCGACGAATTCCGAGCCGCTGATAGAAAAAAACGGCACCCCGGCCTCTCCGGCGATGGCCTTGGCCAACAACGTTTTCCCGGTTCCCGGCGGTCCCACCAGCAAGACGCCTTTGGGAATCCGTCCTCCGATGCGGGTGAACTTGTCTGGGGTTTTTAAAAATTCGATAACTTCCATGAGTTCTTCTTTAGCCTCATCAACGCCGGCGACATCGCTCATTCTGACGGGAATATCCTTTTCCATATAAATCTTGGCCTTGGATTGGCCAATTCGCATGAATCCACCGCCGGCACCCTGGCTAACGCGCTGGAGAATCCAAAACCAGATTGCAGCAAAGACCAGAATAGGCACGACCCACGAGGCCACGTCTCTCCATAGCGTACTGACCGCGACGCCGGTAAATTCCACACCCTTTTCTTCCAACAAATGCACCAAATCGGGATCGTCCACGCGCACGGTTTGAAAGCGTTGGGGCGCTTGGCCTTCCCGTTCCGGATAGAGCTCGCCTTGAATGACGGTTTCCAAGATCTCGACTTTCTTGACCTTGTTCTGCATGACCCACGATTTGAACTGACTGTAGGGCACTTCATTCCGGTGTTGGGCGGTGAAATAGAGCTCCTGGAGCATGATGAGGAGCCAAAAGGCGAAAATGAAATACCAGATGGAAAAGCGAAATTTTTTGTCCATCATCGGACTCCGCGATCACTCGGAACGCGTTCTTTTTTCCGAGCGCTCACAACTCTAGCAGTGAATGTTCGGTCTCGATCAACCCGTGTTCGCAACCCTGGCGCTCGGATGTGCCTACTGATCGAGCGTTGTCGTCATTATAAACGACCGGCAGGCCATCACAAGAGAAAAAAATATGCGCTGAGACAACTCGACTGGGGATTTTCGCTTCGCATGCTGCGTGAGATGCTGTCGAGACAAATCCAGCCTTGGCTTTTGCCTCAGGAGTGTGCGTTAATGGTCTGTGCCGATCGAACGCGAGGGGAATCGTTCCGAAGAGCGCTCAGGCTTTCACGGGCGGTTCCTCGCCGTCGCGCCGTGAGAGTACCGAAGTCCATTCATGATTCCTCAGGATACGCATCATCTGCCTGTTCACGAGGTGCTGCTTCTTCTGGAAACGGATCTCTCGCGGGGTCTGTCGAAGGACGAAGCGGCTGAACGACTCAAGCGGTTCGGTCCCAACGTGCTGCCCATGATGCGCCGCCATGGACCGGTGGTCCAATTCCTGCTGCAATTTCACCATCCCTTGGTGTACATCCTGCTGGCTGCTGGCGCCATCACCGCCTGGCTCGGCGAAGTGGTCGATGCCAGCGTAATTTTTGGCGTGGTGGTGATCAATGCCATCGTGGGATTTATCCAAGAATACCGGGCCGAGCGAGCGCTCCAGGCGCTCATGACCATGATCAAGACGGAGGCGACGGTCCTCCGCGACGGTCGCAAGCTACGCATTTCGTCGACAGAGCTCGTCCCTGGCGACGTGGTCTTTTTGGAATCCGGCGACAAGGTGCCGGCCGACCTGCGACTGGTCTCGGTTCGTGAACTTTCCATCGACGAATCGGCGCTCACGGGCGAATCCGTCGCCGTCTCCAAGGTCGATCATATCCTGCCGCCAGAAACGCTCATGGCCGATCGGCTCAATATGGCGTACTCCGGCACGCTGGTGATTCGCGGACGAGGGATTGGGATCGTCGTGGCCACCGGGGCCGCAACGGAACTGGGCCGGATTCACCAATTGGTCGGCCAAGCCCCGGACATCTCCACCCCCCTCACCAAAAAACTCGCCCAGTTCAGCAAGCTGTTGACCGTAGTCATTTTAGGATTGGCCGCGGTTACGTTCGGGATCGGCTTGTGGCGCGGGCAGCCGGCAGTGGAGGTCTTCATGGCGGCCGTCGCGTTGGCCGTGGGTGCGATCCCCGAGGGGCTGCCGGCAGCGGTCACGATCACCCTGGCCATCGGGGTCCATCGCATGGCTCAGCGCCATGCCATTATCCGCAAATTGCCGGCCGTCGAGACGCTGGGAAGCACGACGGTGATTTGCTCCGATAAAACGGGCACGCTCACCGAAAACCAAATGACGGTGCAGGCCGTGTTTGCCGGAGGCCAGTGTTATCGTGTCGAAGGAGTGGGGTACGACCCTAAAGGCCAGGTGACCTTGAACGGCGTTCCGGTCGATCTGCACGAGGCACCGGCGCTGCATGCGTGTCTCGTGGCTGGAATTTTGTGCAACGAATCGCAACTCGTTCGACGTGAACACACATGGGACGTGGTCGGCGATCCGACGGAGGGGGCGCTTCTGGTCGCCGCGCGGAAGGCCGGGCTCGATCTCGACCGCATGCATCGCGATGCCCCGCGCGTGGACGTGATTCCATTCGAATCCCAATATCAGTACATGGCGACGTTTCATCGAAGCGTCAGCGGAGAAGTCGTCTGCTATGTCAAAGGGGCGCTGGAAAAAATGTTGCCGTTTTGTACACAGGAACTCGGGCCGGATGGAACCGAGCTCCCGCTGAATCGCGACAGAATCGTACAAACGGCCGAGGCGTTGACGAACGAAGGCCTGCGGGTGTTGGCGTTCGCCCGAGGACACGTGCCGTCGGAGGCGGCGCTGACTCGGGAACTCGTCGAAAAAGGCGGACTCACGTTCCTCGGGCTTCAGGCCATGATCGACCCTCCCCGTCCCGAGGCCATCGCGGCGGTTCGCGCCTGTCACACGGCGGGCATTGCCGTTAAGATGATTACGGGCGACCATCTCAACACGGCACGGGCCATCGCGGAAAAAATCGGCATCCTCGGGCACGAGGCCACCGATGTTCCAGCGGCGCGGCTGTTGACGGGTGCAGAGTTAGCCACGTTGCCGTCGCACGAGCTGCCGGCCGCAGCGGACGAAGCAGCCGTGTTCGCCCGCGTATCACCGGAGCAAAAGCTCTCGATCGTGGAAGCGCTTCAAGCCCGCCGGCACATCGTGGCCATGACCGGCGACGGCGTGAACGACGCCCCGGCGCTGAAACAAGCGGATATCGGTGTCGCCATGGGGCGGTCGGGGACAGAAGTGGCCAAGGAAGCCGCGGACATGGTGCTGACCGACGACAATTTCGCCTCGATCGAAGCGGCGGTTGAAGAGGGACGGGGCGTGTTCGACAACCTGACCAAATTCATTGTCTGGACCATTCCCACAAATATGGGGGAAGGCTTGGTCATTTTGGCCGCGATCATGACTGGCGCGATGCTCCCGATCCTTCCGGTGCAAATTCTCTGGATCAATATGACGACGGCGATCGCCTTGGGATTGATGCTCGCCTTCGAGCCCAAAGAGCCCGACCTCATGCAGCGCCCTCCGCGGGATCCTCAGCAGCCGCTTTTGACCGGGACACTGATCTTTCGGACGGTGATGGTCAGTGCGCTCTTGCTGGCCGGGGCCTTCGGTCTGTTTGTCTGGGCCTTGGAGCGCGGAGCCTCGTTGGCCGAAGCGCGCACCATCGCGGTCAATGTCTTCGTCATGGTCGAGCTGTTTTATCTGTTCAATTGCCGATCCTTAGAGCGGTCGATGTTCCAGCTCGGCCTCTTCAGCAATCCGTGGGTGACGTGGGGTGTGTCGATCATGATCGGGTTGCAACTGCTTTTTACCTATAGCCCGTTCATGCAGAGGCTGTTCCATTCGGCCGCTGTCAGTGGGGAGGAGTGGGGTGCCATCATGGCTATCGGCCTGATCTCGTATGCAATCGTCGGGTTCGAAAAATGGTTGCGCCGGAGATGGGGCTCGCGTCGTTCCATGCGATAGAAAGTGGCTTGAAGCACGATCCCTCGCCTTTCCGACGGGCTATCCATCCCTACGATCATCTTTTGCATCTCCTCGAGCCTCCGCTATGCTAAGGACCAACGACGTCTTCGAGATCTTCCTCTAGAAGCCGTGGACGAAGGCCGGGGCCGGACGGGCTTGCCATGGTCTTTCCATCGGTCTTCAATTTCTCCAAGGAGCCAGCGATGAACAGAAGACATGCGTGCTGCGCCATTCGTAATCGATCATCCGAGCATGATGGCTGGGACGGGAGGAATGGCTCCGGGCCGACACACCTCATGTGGATTCGGCGAGGCGCCCTAACAATCATACTGGGGTTTGCTTGCCTCCAGGTGAACAGTCTCGCAGGCCTGGCTCAGGCTGAGACTCGGCCGGTCAAGGAATTCACCATGCGGGTCTACGAGCAATCCTTGACGCTCCTGTCCGAACCGACCAAGCAGGCGACGGTCTGGGCGTTTGCCCTCGATGGACAGGAACCCAGTGTGCCCGGGCCGGTCTTGCGCGTCCAGAAAGGCGATCGCGTGCGCGTGCATTTTCACAATAGCCACACGCTTCCCCATACCATTCATTTTCACGGGGTCCATCCGTTCGAGATGGACGGAAACGGTCAGCGGGCGCTCGGCACGGAACAAGTGCAACTGCCTGGCGAATCCTATACCTACGAATTCGTCGCCGAGACGCCGGGCTATTATCTCTATCATTGCCATTTCGATACCCCGACGCATGTCGACCACGGCATGTACGGGCTCTTGATCGTCGAGGATCCGCAATGGCCGGCGGTGGACCGGGAATTCGTGATCTTTTGGGACGAATGGGATACCGATGGCGATGGAGCGATCGATACGCATACGATCAACAGCCGATCGGCCCCGGAGTACGAAGCGTTGGCCGCTGGCGTCGGCGATACCGTGCGTTTGATTTTGGTCAATGTGGGTCAGGAAGTGCATACCCCGCACCTTCACGGACACGGATGGCATGTGCGCGATCCCGGGAATCTTCAACGCATCCACTACGGCGATCCCAATGGCGTGATCAGCGTGGCGCCGGGCGAGGTGAAAATCGTCGAAACGCTGGTCGATCGCGAAGGCACATGGCTTTTTCACTGCCACGTGTTTCCGCACGTGATGGATGACGGCGTGTATCCGCGTGGGATGCTGACGGCAATGATCGTCGGGAGGCAGCAGGATGACCGCAAGGCCTCCCAAGAGAAGGCTGCATCGGCGCTCGCTGAGCCAGCGCATGAACGACCTACGAAAATGTCGGGCAATATCCGGCGCGGTGAAGACCTCTTTGCTCTGCGATGCGAGACCTGCCATGGCAAAAACGCCAAAGGAGGCTATGGGCCGAAGCTGTCCGAGAACCCCATTCTCGAGAATTACGAACGTTTTCAGAATACCGTTTTAGAAGGACGTGCGGGTCGCATGCCTCCATGGCGGGGCATCTTGTCGCCTCAGGCGATCGCCGACATCCATGCCTGGCTGAAAACCCTAAAGACAAAATGACGAACCCTTTCGGTGAGCCGGCATCGGATCGGGTGTTGCCGTCATTGATCGAGAGGATGCTCACGGGGCTAGCAGCGAAAGGCAGGCGGCCTCTTTGGCGATGCTTCGAGCTCGTTTACGAATCGTTTGCGAATCGCTGAATGGCTATTCATACTAACCGCGATGGTTCGACCATGCCATGTTCGGTCAGATGATCGATCACGAGAGATAGGAACTCGATTCGATCATTGATGAGCGTTTTCCTGTCATTCGCTCACCATGATGTTTTCTCGATTCTCATGCTCGATTATGGTTCCCGAGCTCGAGCGTGGCCGCCACCGTATCGCCGGACAGTGACGCATTTCTATCTCGGCAGCAGCGTGCATGCGATCTGCCCGGCAATGCACCGGCGTCCATGCCCCTCGCGTGCTGAGTGAGATAGGAACGTCATTTTGCCCGGGACTCCGGCGGCCCTTGCTGCCCAATGTCGCGCCGCACGAATTCGACCATCTCGGTAAATGCCGGCGCGGAGCGTCGAAGCGAGGCCGTCACCAGTTCCATCTCCTCGGGGCCGTGGATCCCCAATCCCAACGCTATCGCATGGCGGATCTGCCGCTGCTCCCAGACTTCGTACTCCAGCACTTTCGGCCACGCTCGATGAAAACGGATCAACGATAGCGCCACGACATCCAATGCGATCCGGTCGCCGCTCACCAAGAGCAGATTGGTGCGGGCCGGTGTCCCGCTCGTCGGACCGCCGGCGATCATCATCGTCATGCCGTCTGCAATGTGAAGACGAGGATGCACGGCGAGATTGAGTTCGGCGATCCGCTCGTGCCATTGGCCGGCTAGGAAGGCGACGGACGGCCGGTCCTTGGGATGGACGATTCCTACTAAATTTTTGAGCGCGCAGGAATAATGGGCAAATCGATGGGTCTTGATGACCGGCAGGTTGATGACCAGGTCCGCTTCGTAGACCGGTTTGGACACATAATAGGATTGGAGGATCCGGGCCTGTGCAGGAGCGACCCGGACCCAGGGTTCCTCTTCGAGCGCCAGGACGCGTGCTCCGACGCTTTCGGCAGTGCGCTGGATGCCAGTTTCCTCGAGATTCTCGCGCGTCGGAAAACGGATGATTCCGGAACTATCGGCCACGATCAGCTCGCCAGGCCGCTGCTCGGCGATGGATTGAAGCACGGCATGCAACACCGCCGGGCTGGTAATGGTGGGCGGCGGCCGGTTATTGACCACGTTCGGCTTGACCAAGACGCGGGTGCCGGACGCTCCAAGGCGCTCCCATCCGCCCAGCAGGCTCATGCCGGTTTCCAGCATGGCATGGGGATCGTCCCCGTGAACCATGGCGACCAATGCGCGTCCGTCTCCGAGAAACGGGTTCGGCGGGAGCGATTTGGCGGGTACCGTCGGAGCCTCCGGATAAAAAAGCAGATCGCTCCATCGGCTCGGCGGGGCCATGCCGAGCAAGGGAATGAGTCCGACGCTCTGCGCCATCCGGCGTAAAAATTCCTTGCGCGTCCACATGGGATTCGATGAGGTCTTCGATGGCCTCGAGGATTGGAGCCTCATGCACCAGCGGCATGGATTGTATCATGCACTGCTGTACAGAAGGACAAAGTTTATGAATATTCCGTTGCGAGGCTGATTGTTGCTAGATCGTGGAAAACACAGAGTAGATGTTTCCCGTACTGCGGAATCTCGATCATTTGGCATGAAGGTTTGATCGGCAGTGCTCCAGCTGTACCGGCCCCGCTAGTGCGGCACGCTTATCGGGCCTCTCCGATGGCCTGTCGAAATGCGCACCAAATGGCGTGTGAGTGCGCAGCTCCATCTCGCCGAAGAGTGAACCACAAGTTAAACAGTCGATCTTCATGAAAACCGTTGCCTAATAGAGCATGCCGTGGATGGAGTCTCATGCCGCCGTTGAAGGCGCTCGTTCAGCGCGAGCCCGGCACGAGCGGCTTACGCCGGAAGTTTGCTGGAGATGACCAAGACAGCTCGCTTCGTTAAGGGATGCGGTAGATCGAGTTCGAACACGGCTTGTTGTGCACGGAGCGTAGCGGCCGTTGGACGGCTAGCGGTGGCTGAGGTGTGCTTTTGAGTCGGTTCGATCGGAAACGATCCAGTAACCAGTTTATCTGGCTAGGACGGTCTTTTGAATGTAACACATGTGAGGACGAGATAGACGCGCTCACGGCCAAGCTTATTCCTGAGCTTCGCCGTCTCTATACAACACCCTTTGGCTCCCTGCCGGCGAGGTCGCAACACAGCGCATTTCTAATGCCCTGTGCCTTTGCTGCTTCTGTCTTCGGCAGCGGAAGGGCTCCAGCGTTCCTTTGAGCTCGCCCGCTGACTTTGGGAGATTTGGAGCGCGAATCCTGGGCATTTCACGCCTGAAAAATATCACGAGGAAGAAGAAGGTGCTTCGATATGGACGCGAGCCGAATAGCCTAATCGATCGAGAAATTGCTCGCAGTCTTCCCATGTCAGGCCAAAGGCGCGGATATCGGCCACCCCTAACCTTGGCCACAGCGTCGCGAGTCTCTCCGACATGATCAGCCTCGAATTCGCCTTCCATCATTGCCGTTTCCGCCCAAGAACCAAGATCGTCCAATGCGAGCTCGTGTTGCAGATATGCGCGAAGCTTATCCATAACGGTTTGGCGAGTAATGACTTCCTTCATCCCTCTACCATTTGATGCCCTCGATCAATCGGATGTCTATGATGGACTTCGACGAGTCTGCCATCTTCGTTATAAAGCGCTGAATAAAATTGCACTGTGACTTCCGTTGCCTCAACCTCTTTGACGCAACGAGCTTTCCACTCATGACGCCCCTGAATATCAAACCACTATCGTCTTTCTCTATTACCCAGCGGCTCCCAGTTTTGAAATTTTCTCTCATTGTGTTCCCGTGTGCTTACGAGGCGGTACTGAGGGCGGGCTTGCTCTGAGATTTGGTTTGCTCGTTTGGTTGACGGCCTTTTTATCAAACCTTTGGGAGCCTTTTCCTATTGCTTTGCATGGGTGAGAAAGGTTTGGTGGAGGCTTCCCTGTCTTTTTCCTTATAACTTAAAACGAGGCTTTAGATGAAAGAAGCTTCGTCAGCAAACATCTGAGTACACCGCCCATGCAATGATCTAGGTACGAGATGCCGAGGTGCTCACCAGCTCTATTGAGGCGGTGAGTGCCCATGCGGTCTTTAGCGCTGGAAAATGGAGTAATCATTGGGAGGGCTATGCGCAAACAGGATCGCATAGAAATTCATCCTGGTAGCTGCCGTGAAAATAAGCCGAGGATGGTGAAGCGCACGATTGCCAGCGATGCTCTTGCGAAATCTCGAACGAGCGAAAGATGTCGAGCAAGTCTTACTGCTCTTCTGAGCGAGAGGTGCATTCGAGCGTGAGTGGAAAGGCGTCATTGCACTCAATGAAAGCGGCGTTCATCTGAAGGGACGAACCCGAACAGCAGAGGAATCCCTGGCAAGTGTCTTGGAAGGGGATCAATGGGCCAAGAGTTCGCTTGAGTTCGAAGCGGCGCTCCGCGAGCAGGGAGCGGCCCAAGCGGTGGCGTACGCTGACTCATGCTCTGCACGAGCAAAAGTGGTTGGATAAACGGGGAGCATGTCAGGTAGCCAACAATTCACGCTGCTCGTTCTCGTTACAAAATAAAAAGTGCCCACTGTCCCTAAAGTACAGGTACAGTGGGCGTTGTTGCCTTAGGCCAAAAATTGAGACTAAGAGGTTTTGGTTTGCATCCTCTTTCTTAGCCCGACTATTCCTAAAAGGCCGCTTCCAAGGAGAAGAATGGTGGAGGGTTCCGGGACAGGAGCTTGAAAAGGCTCATTAATGGTAAAATTATCCATCAGAAAATGGCTGCCATAAAAATGGCCACTCGATCTGTAGGAATGAATTGTTAGTGTATCTATATTCTGCCAGTTAACGTTAAACCAGCTTGGTGAATCTGTAATGGGATATAAGGTGGTGGAATAAATGAGCGTTCCTCCTGACCATCCTTCTAAATCGAGGTTTAAATCTTTGGTGCCGGAATAAGCCGTAAAATAGGCCCCGTTCCAGTTAAAAGTACCTGAAGTGGAATAGACGCTTACATCCTTTGCCCAATCATTAAACGCTATTCCTGAATCCGAGACTCTACCGTTTCCATAATACGTATAAGTATAATGAAAGGTATTCGACCAATAGAGTCCGCCATAGGGAGAAGGGATAGTAGCATTGCTTGCCCACGGCAAATCATCAAAAGTTAAAACAACTGCTTTGCTTTCCCCTATCCCTGCAAAAACTATCACACATACGATAAAGCACAGGATAGGAAATGTTCTTTTCATATTTTTACCTCCTTTCCTTTACGTCATTTCCAACATTCTTACCGCTCTAAATACCTGAAGGATCTTCTGAGAAATCGGGCGCATATTGAAGACGGAATTTCCTGTTGGTAAGACAAGTTTGTCAGTGAGTGCCTGCGAGTATCGTCAAATCTCTATCCCTTGCAACCCCTGCTGTCTCCTAATCATTCAGCAAACCCCATACCAGCCTCGTAATGCAGTGAGTAATGCATTGATTTTTCACATTATTTCAAATTTTAAAAAGTAATTAGCATCATGCAGGGAAGCATACGACATTTATTGCAAAAATTCCCGGCAGCCTAAGAAGCGTGCAATTAAAAAACATATTAGATACATGGGGTTATAGCATTATGGCATTATGTAAGATTTTCTGACCGGCTGATGGGCAGAGCAATGTTAAAAGACTTTTTCTCGGGAGAATTAGGATGGACATGGGTGTGATGGACGGTGGTGTATGGAGGAACGGTTGATAGAGGCAGCGCTCCTCTATACTGTTCTCTGAGTTCTTGGACGCTTTGGAGAGTGAGTGGGTAGCTTGACCACCACGGAGCCTGGACAGTGGCAGCGGCCTGCCGGATGGCTCTTCGCGGTCACTAGCAGGAGTGAGAGGTCGCTCCGAGAGGGAGTGCAGGCGGTATTCCTACAGAGCATGCGAGGAGCTAGGCCGACATTCGTTTCTGAAAAAAGAAACCAGCCTACCGACACATGGCTGATGGCCGACACGGGCCTATTGGCGATCAAGCCGGTCTTAACCTGATTGGCGCCCTAAGGAGAATGCCGAGACCGAGCGGCTGATGCGCACGTTCAAAGAGGAGATGCTATGGCTACGGATGTTCAGGATCCTGGAGTTAGCGTCTTGCCTGTGCCGAGCCAAGCAGGCAGGTGTACCGTACAAGCAGGCGCAAGGTGGCGATCTGCCATGAGACGGCGGTGGAATACCATGAGCGCTACGCCCACACGCGCATGGGGACACGAGCTGGTCGAGTTCGAAGCGGCGCCCAGCGCGCAGGGTACGGCTCAAGCGGCAGCGCACGATGACTTACGCTCTGCATGAGTAAACCTGTCTTGACAAACTGAGAATATGACAGGTTCCTGCCCATATTTTTTTCTATTCTTGAGGACGTTCCCCGGCCACGATGTACTGGTAGGGCAACGTTTCTTGGAGAATTTCGACCTCGAATCCCCCTGCCTGGAGCTCGGCCATGACTTCCTCCGGACGGAGTCGCTGCGAAACCGGCGGCCCGTGAGGGCTTTCAGAGGTGAAATCGACAATCAAGACTTTTCCACCGGGCTTGAGGGCCTGATAGAGTTTCCTGCTGTAATTCACCCGATCAGTGATGTGGTGCCACGTATTCACGATCAGAATGCGGTCGACTGAGTTCGGCGGGAGACCGGGATCGTCAGGTTGGACCACGCGCGCTTCGACGTTGGTCCAGTTTTCGTGTTTGGCTCGGTTGGTCATAAAGTCGACCATGCTCGGCTCGATGTCGAGACCGAGCACCCTTCCCTGGGCACCCACCGCCTGGCTCAAGTAACCGAGGAAATAGCCGGTTCCCGCGCCAATGTCCGCCACGGTCATGCCCGGCTCGATGTCCATCAATTCGATCACGTCCTCGGGCTTTTGCCAATCCTTCCGGTCTGGAGCATCGAACCTTTTTGACCACAGTTCGGCATCCTTGAAGGTGTGGTGAATGTGTGGCTGGCTGACGGTTTCAGCCGTGCTGTCCTCAGCGTGAGGCAGATGCCCAGGGCTGACCCCTCCTTCATGGTGAGGATGATGATGGCATGCGCTGGACAGCGCGAGTAGGGAAAAAAGGAGAGGCCATACCACGAACAGAAGCACCCCGCGTAAAAAGGTTTGGTCGAGACTACGGGTGTTGGATCGCATCATTTGCACCTCCTGAAGATTCGTTTCTCAAATGAGGGCGCTAGTCAAGAACAAGTGCTAAGAACCTTTTCTCGCCAGCGGAGCTGAACGTCCTTCTGTCATTGCGACCGCTTCAGAAAATGGCGAGCAAGAACGACATGGGTTCAAAACACGAGCGTCTGCTCGCGCTGGAAGAGTGGGCCTAGGATGGGACGACGCGGACTGCAATGTCCAACGCCCCCATCCAGGCTATCGAAACCGGGGCAAAGCCCCATCACCGGCAGTATATACATGAGAAGTGCAAGGCAAGATGCTGAGTCATACCAGGTCTGTTCGGTGATGGGACATCGGCATGGGTCACTGGAGCAAGTCCGTGCCATGCATCCTAGCAAAGAGTTCCCAGTCGAACGGTTTGGGAGCGATGGCGTGGAGGGGAATGGCGTCGATGTGACCGGGTTCTTTATAGGCAAGCATACTT
>RFGF01000103.1 GCA_003695915.1 Nitrospirota bacterium | reverse complement strand
GTGCACCCCTGATCCGTAAATCCCGAATCGCCTGCGCCACCTCGCGATAATCTCGGCAGATGAGGACTTCGAGCTTGTCCGGCAACGCCTGTTGATCAAGGAGGTGAACCGTTCCGTCTTTCCATTCGATCGTAGGAATCATCGTCTGCCTTTTTCGAAAGATGGGAGGCCTCGACATGCGCCGACACGATCGTCTCGATGGTTGATGCTGCGCATCGCACCTTCAACCCAACGTTGGGAAACGACTCGCCATGTCCTGACTCATGGGCGCCACGCTCGCAGAATACGCATCAACGGGCTCATGGAATGGGAACGTGTTCGCGCGCTCCCGCATCCTCTGATGGGGCCGATCCCCGCTTCGGCAAGAGTTCTGTCGGCAGCATCACCGTGTTTTTCAAAATATCAAAAGCAAGTTGAGCTAGACCAGTCAACCCCGTCGCGAACGATTCGAGCGGCAAGTACTCTACTGTGGGATCATCGAGCGGTCCCGCGATCTTAAACAGCGCTGTGGCAATCCCTTTCCGCTCACCGGTCAGAATTTTTCCAAACAACGGGATGGATTTCAGGAAATCCGAATAGGGGCCAAACGGACTCACGGCAACCACGCCGTCTAAGCGATCGTTTGCGACATCATAAGATCCGACAGCTGTCAACTTCATAATGGGACTGTCGATCACGATGTCGCGCGCGGTCATGATCCCGTGTTCGATGGTCAATGTCGCACGCGCTTGATCGAAAGGAAATCCATCTTTGGTTAAATCGACGGTTCCTCGCAGAACGGTCGGAAGATTCAGAATCGCCAAAATCCGCGGTAAAATGGTCCCGCGCTGCACATACCCATCGACCAGCGTCACCTGCACCTTGCCTTGCAACGATCGTCGCACACCTTGCGGGTGGCGTCCATGCCCCTGAAGCATCCCTTTGGCGGTCAACCGTCCCGTCACAAGCCGTTGTCCGCGCTCGAAAGATTCTTCGATAGGACGAAACGGGAAATCCTGAATAGCAAACGAGACCCGCATCGCTCCCGGTTTGCCACGAGGAAGATGCAGGAGGAGCCGGCCGCTCAATGTCCCGCTGTCCTCCCCCTGCGCATTCATGCGATCGAATTTAATGAGCCCATCGTGCACCGTGACGGTGCTCGTTAATTGTTTGAGCCGAATCCGCTGATACCAAGGCCGAGCGATGGTGACGCGCGCGTCTACCGTCGTCTCGGCCGCGAGAAGCTCCAACGCCTCTCTCAACGGCGAGCGCTCGCCTTTCGGAATGAGTTGATCGAGGTCGAACTGGTCCGATTCCACGCTCACGGCAATCTTTGGCCGATCTCTCCAATGTGTGATGGATCCAGTCATGCGCACGTCGCTTTCGCCGAGCCGAAAATCACAGCGTGCAATCGCAGCAGCCTGCGAATTCAGCTTGACGCGCAGAAAGACATGAGACAACGGTTGGTCGAGCCCTTCGGCTATCATCACGCCCTCGGTGAGCGCGATCCACCCGTCAATTTGCCAGGTTCGCCAATCGCGGTTGTGGCCGCGCACATCGAGAGAGAGTTCGAGGATACCGGAGCGCAGCACGCCATTTGCGACCGTCAAGCCATCCGGAAGGAGTCCCACATACACGCTGCCGGTACCGAGCGTGGCCCGAATCGCAAACGTCGGGGACCATGTGACTAGTCCCCGGCTACTGATACGAATCGGGAGTACCAACAACTCCAACTGCTTGACGACGAGGCCATGCGGTTTTACGCGAATAGTGAATTCCAATGACCCGGGAACGCCGGGAACCTTTTCCAGGATCATGGGGAATCGAAGGGCTGCGCGGACAAAATCCAACTCGCCCTTGATCAACGGAGTCGCAAGAGGACCAGCGATCTCGAATCGGCCGCCGATCTCACCATAAGGAACATACTGTGTCACCCCTGGAGGCACCTGTATGTCGGACAGAGAATCCGCATTCACTGTCGTCAATAAAATAACATGGTCGAAGACGGGTGCCGCTCGCGTATCGATGACGCCGTCGAGATGAAACGGTGCGCGGCCGATCCAGCCATTTACGTCGTTCAAAGCCGTCTCCTCCGGAGTAAATCGCAATCGACCGGAAACATCAGAAAGCGCCACTCCGATATGTGGCAGTTCGATCTGCAAATGTTCGACGTCGTAGGATCCTTCGACTAGCGCAACGCGTTCGAAGGGAGACGCAGTCAGCATCATCGGCCCCGCCAATCGCAGAACAAGCCGTCCCTCGCCTCCCAGGACTTGCCATGCCCGAACCGAAGAAGCTGATCCCTCGGAACTCAGAACTTCTTGAAATTCCGCCAATACTTTTTGGGGCGGCACCGGGCCTTGCACTTGCAGTTCCAACCAAGTTTCTGACTTTTTCGAAAGAATTAAGGCCTGTGCCGTCTCGACGGGTATCCCGTCATATCGACCTGTAAAATCGCGACAGCGAATCCGGTCCGGTTCCAGCAGAATTGTCCCCTGCACGTGGTCGAGCGAAGGCCAAGCCTGGGTCGATGAGTGAAGGGCCACATCAGCCACCTTGATTTCCCCATTGACGGAAATCCCGAGAGGCGACCGAGTCGGAGCGATAACGGTGGCACGAACCACTTCGATCATTCCGTCCACGTCGACTTCCTCCCATGGGGCATGAAGCGCCTCAGGCAGCCATGCGAGCGGCACGTGCTCTTTGATTTGCTTCAAGGAGATCGGTGACGAACTTCCAACGATGGACAGCGTCATGTTTTCCGTGTTGAACGCTCCCACATGGATTGCTCCGGTAAAGGAGAGCAACGGGTTCTGCACGGTCATGTCGAACAACGAGAGATCGTATCCCGCTGTGCCAGGTGCGACCTTGATCTGGCTTTGAATATCGACAGCCCCGAGGCCGTTGTCAGCCTCCTCCCGGAGTGCCAGGAATGCCACTACGTGTTCGATGTCCAGATCCTGTATCGCAAGATATCCATTGAACGCGACGGGAGGAGATTGTGGTGGGGTGCCAGGATCCATCAGCATGGGTTCTGGCGGCTTCGCCTCGAGGCGTCCGGCGAGGGAAAATTGTGCCATATGGCCTTGGTTTCGCACGCGACCACGCAACTCCAATTCAGCCGCAGGCGATGGCGCTGGTTGTTCGGCGCTCCATCGGATCCGGAGGTTGTCGATCAACAGGCCGCGAACGCCTTCTTTCGGTCGCTCATCGATCAGCGTCACATGGCCGTCATCGACCATCAGATGTCGAACGGCGAACAATCCGGCGATCATGGACCGGTCTCCCGGATGCTGCAATGGCACACGCCAATGTCCTTCTGGATCTCGATGCACTTCGAGCTCGGGACGAGAGATGACGAGAGAACGAATATCGAGAATGTGATCGAGCAACGGCCAAAATGCAACTTCCATGGATAGCGACTGAGCACGAAACATGGCATGGGCGTCACGATGCGCCTTCACGACGACGTCTGTGAATTCCAGACGGGGCCGGGGAAACAACGAAAGCTCCGTCCGACCCACAGTTATATACGGACCAAAGGCCCGCTCGATCTGTTCGAATGCCAATCGTTGAATCGTCGTGCGATCAACGAACAGCGCAAACGCTAGTGCCAAAAGAATGAGAACACCCAGCCCGAGGACCAGGCCCAAAATCCACCGTCTGCCGCGCTGTACCGTCTTCATGAAGGCTTTGGTTTTACCACACCATCGTTGTGTACGCGACCACGTGTCATGGTTGACGGGGAACGATGGGGACACACCGGATAAAGATCGTCAAGATCTAGAATCCATTGGGCGATTTTCATTAAAGTACATCTCGTTCCGGGAATGCTCTATTTAACGAGAAAATTGTCCGAAAGAAACAATCGCAGCGTGTACGCGATACCCACTTGATTGATCGTGACCGTGACTTCCGACTTTTTCATATCACTCCATGCCGCTAAAATGAAGAGCAGATGAGCCACTCTGGAGCTCTCGTAGCCCATATGCACGCAAGTCAGGTCTTGACTCTCGCATTTTTTGAAAAGTATCCGCTTGAGGCTGCGCGATTGCTCGAGGCTCAAGCTATCGAGGATGTCGTCCAATACATGACCGAACTTTCTCCTGTGCGCGTTGCTGCCGTGTTGCAACACACGCATCCGGCCATCGGCGCCGCGATCCTGCAAGCGCTTCCCGCACAGATCGTCACCGCCCTGCTCCCCGAAATGTCGACGGCTTCAGCCGTCAGTATGCTTCGGCGTACTCCACATGCCTGGCAGGTCGCTGTCATCGGCCAGCTTGAAGCTCGAACCAGCCGCGCTTTGTTCCAAGCCCTCACCTATCCCGAGCATTCGGCAGGACATCTTGCCGATCCTCACTGTCCCGTGTTGACGGACGACCGGACGGTGTCCGACGCTATTCAATGGATTCGGCGTTATCCAGCTCAAGAGACCAACGACCTGTTCATCATCAATCGGCTGCATCACATCCTCGGCCGCGTCTCCATACAAAGCTTGCTCCTCGCGGACCTGGAATCGCCGCTCGGAAAGATCATGGAGACGAACATGGATGTGCTTCAAGCCGGCTGGTCACTGGATTATCTCGTCTCTAGGCCACAGTGGGAACTGACGTCGGTGCTTCCGGTCGTCAACGAATCGGGAGCTTTTCTTGGAATTCTGCGATATTCCAGCATCATCAAAGCTCTACGGGATCGACAGTCGCAGAGAGACCACGGCGATCGCTCCTCATGATCTCGGCTCAGACGGCTCACAAGATGGCATGCTCGTTCGACTCCCGTCTCTCTCAGGCCGGGACCGTCTGAATCATGACGACAACGGAATCCAACACGATCAAGAATCACAACGGTATTGCCATGACACTCTTGCAATGTTTTCACGAGGCCTTTTGTGCCAAGGACCCACGAGGTGCAGCCCGCACGCTAGCTGCGTGTCCATTAGAAGAAATCTGTGAAACGATGGTATCATTGCCGCCTCGCTGTGTCGGCAGTCTTTTGTTGCACTTCCCAGCTCCTCTGGCCCAGCAGGTCATGAGCGCACTCCCTCACCACCTGCTCGTCGAAGCGCTCGTTCAATGCCCACTGGCTGACGCGGCAGCTCTTCTTCGGCATCTCGAGCCCCGAACGAGGCAGGAGATCATCGAGTTGATTCCTTCATCCGTCGCGGAATCCATATTGGCCTTGTTGGACTTACCGACGACTTCTGTCGGTCAGTGGATCATCACCGACGGAGTTCATGCGATCTATGAGGATTGCTCTGTCCACGAAGCCCTTGAATATCTTGAACAGCAGCCGGCAAAAGGTTGGGACGAAGTCGTCGTGCTCGACCGCGATCACCGTGTCGTGGGTATGGTGACGATCGCGGATCTACTGAGAGCAGATCGAGCCCGGCCTTTGGCGAGCTTGCCGCTTCGGACACTTCCGGTTCTCCACCTCACCGACGGTCCGGAAGCCGCAGGACGCGTGTGCGAAACCGGTCTCGTCACATCGTTCCCGGTCGTGGATCATCGCGAACAATTCATAGGAGTCGTTCCATCGGTGCGGATGATCGCGTTGTGGAAAACTTCGCTCCTCGCTCCTTGGCTCAAGTTGTTCGGTGTCAGTGAACGGGAGTCGGATGAAACATCCTTGAGTGCTGTGGCCAAACAACGGCTCCCGTGGACGAGTCTCATCCTGGCTGTCGCGATAGCGACCGCGTGGATGCTGTCAACCGTCTTGCCCCTGACCGAGACAAGCCGGCTGGTCTCGCTGATTCCCATCGCACTGCTCGTTCCCTTGGCTTGCGGGCTCCAATCCTTGGCTGCAACCCTGCGCACGTCGGTCATCAGCGGCCCATCACCATTTTTTGTTGGTACTCGCGGTCTCAATGAGGCCATGTATACGGCCGTTCAAGGCGTCCTCCTCGCCATCGTTCTTTTGGTCGTTGTGGCGCTGTGGACGCAATCGTTCTGGACCGCATGGCTGCTGGCCCTTATCGTATGGGGAACTAGCATCGTGAGCAGTTTGGCCGGAGTGATCTTTCCATGGATCACTTCCCGCTATCCAGCGATACCGCCCTATGTTTCTACGGCGCTGTTCATGTCGATTGCTGCTGGGGGCGCGTTCACGTATCTCGCGTGCGTGAGCTTGTGAGCGTTCGTGAACCGAGTAACCGACCTCGCGCAATGTTCGCTCCTACACGCGTCCACACGCCATTGTGCGAGCCGCTTGACACAGCAACGGCCGACCGATAATGTCAGCCGCGAACCTATTCACCATAGGAATCACGTTTGATGCCATCCATTGCCGAGCGTCCAATTGACGATAACACATGTTCGACGCCCTCTCTTCCGCGCGCCACACTGTACATCAGTCACCATCTCGCCCAAAAGCTTTTAGAACTGTACGATGTTCCGCACCCATTCCAGCCCGATCGCATCATCATCGGCTACGATAAACCACATGCACTTCGAACAGCTAAAATGTGCGGAGCGGTGGCCAAAGCATTGCATTATGCATCCCCTCGCATCGAACAGTTCCAAATTGCCTGTCTCCTCCACGATCTCGGTCGTGTCGGGTTGGATCAAGATCTCTTTGGCAAAATCTGGTCTTGGGCGAAAGCCCAAGGCATCCCGACCAGACCCCGCGAGTGGCGTGATGCCTACCCGGACACCCTGCCAGGAAAAGAGACAGCGGCTTTTCTTCGACGATTCTCCCAATCGCTCGAAGCTGCGGGGATTGTCATGGACAAATGGGCGCGCGAGCAAGTAGAGATGCGCTTGGGATTTGCACGACGACTCAGAAAACAGTTGCGCATGGCTCAACCCAAACTCCTGGCTTGGGGCATTGCATGGAGCCCATGGATGGAACGGATCATGCTGTATTATTATTATCCAGAAAAACTGGCACGCTGTCCGTCTTGGGTTCGCCAATTGGCTGAAATCCTCGTCGCCTGCGAACAACTGGAAGCTTACAGCAACGCTCGCCGGGGGCGGGACTACTATACGCGCGAGCACGAGAATTTGCGGGACGCGTTCGAGTATTTGATTCGCTTGCATCACGAGGGGCTCATTAGCCGAACCGTTCTTGGAACGGTCTATCGTCTCGCCTTGCATCACGTGTTCGACGAGGTCCTTGCTGCCGCTCGGGGATCGACGCTTTGCGCTGAAGATCGGCATCACCTGATGGCCGTTGCCCATCGCATTCCGCCATGCCCGTCGTGACCCAGTGGTTGAACCTTCGCCTCCAGGGCGATGGTCACATTGAAAATATTACGAAAGACGTGCAGCATGCACTGGAACGCTCTCGTTTGCAGGCAGGGATTCTCACGATTTTCGTTCAACACACGACAGCCTCGGTGATGATCATCGAAGACGAACCCGGTATCCGAGCCGATACCAAATCCTTCTGGGATCGCCTCATTCCTCCTGATCCAACGTGGCAGCACAACACCAGGAATCCCGGTGAAACCAATGGGCACAGCCATCTCCGCGGGCAGCTTCAAGGACCTTCGCTCACGGTACCGTTTACCGATGCTGCTCTGGCATTGGGAACCTGGCAACAGATCGTAGTCATCGATTTTGACACTCAACCACGAACGCGCCGCATCCTTCTCCAGCTGATCGGAGAATAGAGAGCCGGGCCCTCATTCTGCTCACCCGTTTCCTGCTATTATGATAATTAACAATTGCAATAGCGATATCACGCACTAGCGGTGAAGGACGATGAAGCTCATTCAATCGCCCCATAATTTGCTCTTGGCATCGATGGCCATCATCGTCATCGGTTATTCGGTATCCATTCTGGATGACTGGGTCCCTCCGCCAGAACCCAGTTACGCGACGCCGCAACCCATCCACTCCTCACCTCCTCCCCTTCCTGCCGGCCTCACACCAGAAGAACTTGCCACGATCAAAGTCGTCGACCAAGCAAGTCAATCCGTCGTCTACATCACGAACTCCGCCATTCACCGCGATTTCTGGTCGCTCAACACGTTCGAAGTCCCCCAAGGCTCGGGATCAGGCTTCGTCTGGGACCGACACGGCCATATCGTGACAAACTTCCACGTCATCTACGGAGCAGACGCCATTCGCGTCGTCTTGGACGATCAAACCTCCTTCGAGGCCGCGGTGGTCGGGATGGACCCCGATCACGATTTGGCCGTCCTGCGAATCGCCGACCCGCCGCCCAATCTCGTTCCCCTGGCCATCGGTCGGTCGCACAATCTTCGCGTCGGACAACGCGTCTTGGCCATTGGAAACCCATTTGGGCTCGACCATACGGTGACGACCGGCGTCGTCAGCGCGTTAGGGCGAACCATTAAATCCATCAACGGACGAACGATCGAGGGCGTGATTCAAACCGATGCAGCCATCAATCCCGGCAACTCGGGCGGCCCGCTCCTGGATAGCCAAGGGCGATTGATCGGTGTGAACACCCAGATTATGAGTCCTAGCGGGGCATTTGCCGGTATCGGCTTTGCCGTTCCCGTCGATACAGTTACCCGCATTGTTCCTCAGTTGATTCAATTCGGGAAAGTCATCAGACCGGGCTTGGGCATCTCTCTCATTCCCCATACCATTACCGCACGCTGGGGCATTGAAGGGCTCGTCATCGCTCGCATCGAACCCGGCGGGGCTGCGGATCGAGCCGGGCTCAAAAGCGCGCGAGAGACACGGAGCGGCCGCATCATCCTCGGCGATGTGATTACTCACGTCGACGGAGAGCCCGTGCGAACGTACGACGATCTCGCGACCATTCTGGATCGCCATCAGGTGGGAGACCGTGTCACAATCGAGATCATGAGAAATGGCCGGCCGATGTCGCTGGCGTTGAAACTGCAGGCGCTGAACTAGCAGATCTGTCTACCGTTTCATCGGCATTCAGCGTATCCTGCTTCTACCGCAGAGTGGGATGCCGAGAAGAGCCCGAGAAAAGACGGAGGGCGCCGATGATCGCAAACACCCTCCGAGAACGCAAAACGTTATTTCGGTTCGATAACCAATCGGCCGTCGCGGTAATCAATCCGGACCGTCTGCCCGTCCTTTACCTCGCCTTTGACAATCAATCGAGCCAACGGTGTCTCGATATCCTGTTGGATCAACCGTTTCAACGGCCGTGCGCCATAAACCGGATCGTACCCTCGGCTTGCTAGATCGCGAATAGCGGCCGGCGTGAAGTCGAGCGTAATCCGCCGCTCTTCCAATCGCGCCTGCAAGCGGGCAAGTTGGATTTCCACGATTTTTTCCAGCTGCTCCTGCGCCAGCGGATGGAAGACCACAATCTCATCGATCCGGTTGAGGAACTCGGGCCGGAAATGCCGTTGCACGACACCCATTACGATCGACCGCATCTCTTCATAGGATAATCCTCGTTGCTGGGCGTCCAAGATTTCTTGACTTCCCAAATTGGAGGTCATGATCAGCACCGTGTTTTTGAAGTCTACGGTGCGACCTTGCGAATCGGTCAAGCGCCCGTCGTCGAGCACTTGGAGCAAAATGTTGAAAACATCGTGATGGGCTTTTTCGATTTCATCGAACAAAATGACGCAGTACGGCCGCCGCCGCACGGCTTCCGTTAATTGGCCGCCCTCCTCGTACCCCACATACCCAGGAGGAGCCCCGATCAACCGAGCCACGGTATGTTTTTCCATGTATTCGGACATGTCGATGCGAATCAAATTGTTTTCGTCGTCGAACAACGTCGCTGCCAAAGACCGAGCCAACTCCGTTTTCCCCACACCGGTAGGGCCGAGGAAGAGGAACGAGCCGATCGGACGATTGGGATCTTTGATGCCCGAACGAGCCCGCAGAATCGCTTCCGATACGGCTTTGACCGCCTCGTCCTGACCCACGACCCGTCGATGCAGCAAGTCTTCCAAATGCAGCAGCTTTTCCATTTCTCCCTGCATCAAGCGGCTCACAGGGATCCCGGTCCACCGACTGACCACTTCGGCGATATCTTCTTCGTCCACTTCTTCTTTCAGCAAACGGGTTTGGCCTTGTTTTTCAGCCAAGTGTTTTTCTTCTTCGGCCATTTCGCGTTCCAGACGCGGCAACACGCCATAGCGCAGCTCAGCGACACGGTTGAGATCGTACTCGCGTTCGGCCTGTTCGATTTGATGTTTGACTTCTTCGATTTGTTGCCGAAGATGATGGAGCCGCGAGACCGACGCTTTTTCGGCTTCCCATTGCCGCTTCAGCTCTTCGAGCTCTTTTCGCTTGGTCTCCAGTTCCTGTTCGATCGATGCCAACCGGGCCTGGCTGGCCGGGTCGGTTTCCTTCTTGAGCGCCTCCCGCTCGATTTCCAGTTGCAAAACCTTTCGAGAGATTTCGTCCATTTCCGCCGGCATGCTGTCGATTTCCGTCCGCAAGCGTGCCGCGGCTTCGTCGACCAAGTCGATGGCCTTGTCAGGCAGAAACCGATCGGTAATGTAT
>RFGF01000102.1 GCA_003695915.1 Nitrospirota bacterium | reverse complement strand
GGGTGGAGGAGCGAGTTGGTAAGCCCCATCGTTACAGCTTGTCGCGGTCTCGAGGCACCAACGAACGAACAGATCGATGCACATGAAGGAGGAACATCGTGAGTGCTAAGAACATCATGTCGATAGCCTTGGCAACGGTTGCAGGGTTATTGCTTTTGGGTGGCGGCTGTGTCTATACCGGCTACAATCATGTCGTGACGTTGGATGAAGCAGTGAAGAGTCAATGGGCGCAAGTCGAAAATCAATTACAGCGCCGCTTCGAACTCATCCCGAATTTGGTCGAAACCGTCAAAGGTGTCGCGCAACAAGAACAGCAAATTTTTTTAGGGATCGCCGAAGCACGAAAGGCCTATTTCCAAGCTCGGTCACTCAATGAAAAAGCCAAAGCGGCGAGTCAATTGGAAACTGGACTCTCGCGCCTGTTGCTGCTTCGGGAAGCCTATCCGGCGCTCAAATCGAATGAATCGTTCCTCAAACTTCAGGATCAACTCGAGGGAACAGAAAATCGTTTAGCGGTGGAGCGAAAGCGATACAACGATGCTGTACGAGCCTTGAATACCTATATTCGAAAATTGCACGGGCGATTGTTTGCGAGCCTTGCCGGGGTGGAACCGGCCGAATATTTCGAAATCCAAGAGGCCGCGCGAGAGACGCCACACGTTCGGTTTTAACCCCCGCGCGCGCGGCATCCAATGATCATGATCGGCAAGCCGATCGTTGCGTGTCTCATCTTCAACCAAACATGGTCGGTCCCTATCGCATGACCATGATCCTATGCTCCGACTCGAGCCGGTCCCTGTGGGCTTTTCGTCAGGCACATTTTCGCTGGAATAATCGCCGCCAACACCGCCGGCACAGATCGTGATCCTTCATGGGAACGGGGCGCCCCAGTTTGCCGGAATGCGGATTTCGTTTGGGCGAAACAAGCACTTTGACCGGCTCTCCGCATTCCGCACATTGGATAGTCCCACCAGCCACACCCTTGAGCTTATGAAGTTTTTGGGATGTATGAAAGGAATTTGCGAACACGCAGGCGCGGCTGCTTTTCCCCTTCACGGTCCATCGCTGTTCGGTCATGACTCCATAGCATCGCTGTTCAATAAGCATCATCGAAGCCATGGCAAACCCCTTTATCCATTGTCTGACGATCATGCGGAAGTTTCTTCGCGGAATTCAAGCAAAGGTCGTACCAACTCTGTCCTCCAACTCGCCTATCTCGGCCTCTGCACTGAATGCACAGGGATCACATCTGCGGAGCATCGGGTCCGGAACGCAAGGAGCCTTTCAACACCCTTTGTCATACAATCGACGGGGATTGTTTGACAGGTGTAGTGTGGTGAATATTGACAGCCTGCTCCCCTTACGACTCAACCTTTCCTGTCGTTATGGGTATGCTCTACGGCCATCTTCGATGTGAGGCATACGTAAAATATATCGGCGATCGGTTGACACGAGATCTAAAAATCCGGAGAGTAGCATTGCTGTCATGAGATCGGCCACTTAGCCATCATGGTGCGCATTCGTCTACTTTTCATCAAGGAGATTTCTATGCATCCAATCCCAAAATTGTTCATTGCGCTTGCGGCCGCACTGACCATTGTCCAAGCCGGATGCGGTCTCAGCACCGTCCAACGAGACGCGGTCGGACGGTTCGCATCAGCCACGATCCACATCGGCCAACTGACCTCATCCGAGTTTCCGCGACTTCGACAAGCAACCATCGCCATGAACGCCAAAAGCCTCGCTCTCAATGGCACAGCGAACCCTGACGACTTGGACGGTCCTCTCGATCCCTCCGTCATCGCCACTCGCCTTGCGGCAACCGATGCACTGGTTGAATACGGAGAATTACTTATGGCGCTGGCGCAAGAATCGACAGGGCAGGAGGAGCTTCGTCGGGCATCGGACAAATTCGTTTCCAGCTTTCGGCGAGTAGCGAACAAGACCTTATCTGATCGTCAGCTCGAAGGACTCGGCAAACTGCTGTACGAATCCGGCCAATGGTGGTTGAACAAGAAAAAGGCCGATGCACTCAAAGCACTCGTACCTGCCGTCCACGACGACGTCGCCAAAATCTGTGATTTATTGATCCAGGACTTCGATCTTCAGGAATTACATATAATTCAAGCGACCCAAACCGCGGTCAATCGTTTAAAGGTCGATTCGAATATTGCCCTGAACACACCGCAGACCTCATACAGTGATCGATGGATCGCTGTCGATGCCCGACTGCTCGCTGAACGAGAAGGCGCTCGGCTCCAAATTCTTTCTACGCAAGCCATCCAGGCTCTTCAGACACTCAAAACAGCCAATGCGGAACTTGTGCAGGTGTTAGAGGACGAAGCTGGGCCGATCGAGAAGATCAAACAAGCCGTGCAGGAAGTCAAAGGATTGACCCAGGCGATCAAAGCCATTGCCGGACGATAATCACTCCATGCAGAAAAGGGGGAACGGCTATGTCGAATGACAGGAATTTAATCGAATTAGAAGCAAAACTCGTACGATTAATACAAGAAACGCCCGATATCGAGCGAAAGCAAGAACTTCGGAATCGCTTGAATCACATTCAAACGACCAAGGAGCGTTTGATCGGCAAAAATCTCGAGGCGGCAGGGGAGGAATACGAAACGGCCACGGTGGCGCTGCGGGAAGCCAATCAATCGCTGACCGAGACGCTGGACGATATTTCCAAGATCAATCAGACGCTGACCAAAGTGGCCAAAGTAGCCGAGGCATTGAGCAAGGTCGCGGAGAAATTGACCTAACGGATCGGTGCAGACGAGCCAATGCAGCACTTGGATTCGATCGCTCGGCAGCCTCTTTACTAGCGCGAGGCATATTTTTCGGGAGCCGGTTCGTTGAGAATCAACCAATAGAGACCAAGCTGCTGAACGGCCTTTGTGAATTCTTGAAAATCCACAGGCTTTCTGACATAGCTATTTGCCCCTAATTGATAACTTTTGATAATGTCTTGCTCTTCTTTGGAGGATGTGAGAATCACGACCGGCAGAAATTTCGTGCGATCGTCGGCCCGGAGACGCCGCAAAACTTCTAAGCCGTCCACTTTCGGTAATTTTAAATCTAACAACACGATTTCCGGCATTTTTGTCATATCCCGACCGGCATAGGCGCCTGTCCCGAACAAGTATTCAAGCGCTTGAACGCCGTCACGCGCAACCACGACCTCGTTGATAATATTGTTTTTGGCCAGCGCTCGCATGGTCAATTCTTCATCATCCGGATGATCTTCGACCAAGAGAATGACTTTTTCTTTATCTCTCATGTGCACGTCCTCCGTTTGTCCTCAAGGTAAAATAAAACGTCGCGCCTTCCCCTACGGTTCCTTCAGCCCATACGCGACCTCCATGTTGTTGAATAATGCGCTGAACCGTCGCCAACCCGATGCCGACTCCTGGAAACTCGCTAAATGCATGCAACCGTTGAAAGGCACCAAACAACTTGTGAACGTACGTCATATCAAACCCCGCTCCATTATCTCGGACGTAATAGCAAACCTCCGTGGAGGTTTCAGCCTTATGACATCCAAATTCAATGTGCGCGTCCGTTCGCTCGCTCGTAAACTTCCAGGCATTTCCAAGAAGATTTTCGAGGACGACGCGGATCAGATTCGGATCGGCTTCGGCATGAAGCCCCTCCGCAATAGTACAGGTCACTGTCCGATGCGGTTGGGTTCGCTGCAAATCTTGTATTATTACTTTTGCCATCTCGCTGAGATTGACGGGTTCAATAGACACATCTGCACGAGTGAGCCGAGCTAAATTCAACATGGCATCGATCAGTTGGGCCATACGTTGACTCGCTGCCCGCACTCGCTGAAGATAGCTGCGACCCATGTCATCCAGTTTGTCATGGTAGTCCTCAAGCACAGCCTGACTAAATCCATCGATGCCGCGCAACGGAGCGCGAAGATCATGAGAGACGGAATAACTGAAAGCTTCGAGCTCCTTGTTGCTCGCCTCGAGTTGGGCTGTTCGCCGTAAAAGATCGTCGTTTAACTTTCGAACACTTTCTTCCGCACGTCGGCGTTCCGCAATCTCTCGTTTCAATTCTTCGTTAGCCTCGGCCAGCGCAGCTGTTCGTTCAGACACTCGCTGCTCGAGTTGGTCACGCGCTTCCCGCAGGGCGGCCTCTGCTTCCCGCCGAATGCGGATTTCTTCTTCTAATTGCCCATTAGCGAATTTGAGGGCTGCCGTACGCTGTTCGACCTTGTGCTCCAATTCCTGCGCAGTGCGCCGCAACTTTGTCACGACAAGCCCTAGTCCCCCAAGCCACAGCACCGCCATGATTCCCATGAGTCCGTACGTATTCCATAACGTCGTTCCCGACAGTGCCTCCCAGCGCCGAACAGGGTATCGAACCTCGAGAATCCCTCGAACTTGTCCAACTTGCCAATCACGCTTTGGACTTTCTGGATGGGTATTATGGCAATGGACACACTCCTCACGCATGATGTCCGGAGTCGCATATCGCAAAACCTGTTGCCCATCCCTCTCTTCAAACCGGTAGAACACTCGATCAGGATGAGCGTTGAGATACGCCCACGCTTCCTGTTCGAATTGATCCTGTAGCCCGCCGGTGCCATTGTGCAATGGGAAGGGATAGGGACTGTACAGACGAGTCGTTTCTCCGCGGTGGCGTGCTGCCATTCGTTGCCCAAGCATCCTCGTCAATGTCGCAGGCAGGGGGATCGCAGAAACATAGTGTTGATCATTCTGGCTCATACTCACATGGATGGGCTGGAGGCGTTGTACGACCTCGCTGGTATACAGTGTCCGAAACTCTGTGAGCGCTCGCATATAGACATCGGCAGCAGCGAAGGCCACGGCTTTCACTAATAGAGATTGGATCTGCGTCACATGCACGGCCATGATCACCAAGCAAATACCAAACAGTATCGACAGCACAAGCACAATGCGCTCGTGGAGCCTGTGCATGAGACGGGAGGCCGTATTCTTTATCATGACGTTATCGCGTTGGGAGAACCCCAAAGGAAAGCATGATGCCTCGTGACCCCGGCTTCGCGAACGGCCAGTCGAAACGTTGATGGACGATCGCATTTTGGCGATGCGAAAAGATTTATCGGAACGCCTGGTTGGCAAATTGAGCCAAAGGAACGAATTTCTCTCCTTTTGCTTTCGGGATTCGCACAAGTAGACTGGGCGCGGAATAGTTGACCCGCTATCAGCCTAATGCTACGCTGGATGGCACGTTAGAGGCTGGAGTGGAGGTTCTCCGTTCATCAAGCCAGGTAATGTTCATTCGACGCTGAGGAGCATGATTCAGCGTAGCAACATGGAGGCATCACATGACTGCAAAGTTGTATGTTGGCAACATTCCATTTTCTACCACGGATCAAGAGCTGCAAAATGTGTTTGCACAACATGGGAATGTTGTGTCGGCAAAGGTCATCACCGATCGATATAGCGGCCGATCTCGAGGATTCGGCTTTGTCGAAATGTCTTCGGTCGATGAAGCGCAAAACGCTATCACTCATCTCAATGGGACTGAATTCGGTGGCAGAATTTTGGTGGTCAACGAAGCACGACCACAAGACAAACGCCCTCCTTTCCGAGGCGGACAGCGAGGCCCGCGTGAGTATGCTTCACCCTCTCAATCTCAAGACACTTCAGCCTCGATGGCGGACGTTACCGACCGCGCGCAAGCGACCGATTCTTCCCAACTCTCTCCAGGAATCTCGTAAGAGCGCTAGGGTTCGTGATGGGGAGTCAGCATGGCGAAGGCAGCATCCTGATTACTAAACGCCTCGTCATGTGATGGCTCTCCCTCATCGCTGACTTCAAACTCTGCATCTTCCGAATAGTTTTGTTGCATTTTGGTAAATTCGATCTCCACCGCCTCACCCGGATAGAGGCGCCGAAGATCCCATTCGGTAATCCACCCCCGCACATATTCACGCATCCGCGTGCTCGTAAGCTGTTCTCCGCGATCCAGAGGCGGAGCCTCCCAATGATAGGCAGAACCGTGCATGACCCTGACTTTGTCGTACGTCTCTTCGATGAGCTTATCGTAGGGGCGTGCCAACGGGACCCGACTCGTATCAATGTGACGAATGCCTTCGGTTGCTTCTCGTGCTAGGATTTGCAGTCCAACCGATTCCTCTTGGCCCTCTAAATCGGCAACACGATTCCGATCGCCCTTTTCCTCAAACATCACGGAAACAAAATCATCCGTCAGAGCAATCACTGCTCCGAGTCCAGGAATCCCGGCATCCGGCAGTACTCCCATCCATCGGGCCACTTCTCGATAAGATTTCGCTCGTTGTTTAAACGAGTAGCGCGCAATAATTTCCGCCTCATCGATGAGGAGAATCCATCCACGATACCCTGCGGCCCTAATTAGTCGCGCGACAAATTTGAATCGATGAAACATGAGATCTTGCAGAGAAATTTTGTTGAATGTGTACGTCTCAAGAGCTGAAGCACCTTGGAGATATTTCTTGAGTTCCCCGTTGCTCAGCGGGTCGCCGGCCCAAAATCGAATCATCCGATGACTCAATTCCGGGTCATTGAGTAGATGCTCATACAAGTGGAGCGTCGCAGCAAACCGGGAGTCCAATTCGCAAGGGCCCCGATGTACCCATTCATAAAATTCTGAAAATTGGGGGCTTTGAAAATTTAATTCTCCAGCAATTTCCGTGAGCGCATCGCCACACTTCTGCGGCACCTTGGCTGATTCGATCGCGGCACGAAACATGGTGGCCAAATTGTGAAGCGGCGTCTCTTTGCTAATGACCACATGACTACACACGAAATGTTGCTCGAGCGCAATGTGTTGCAGCATTTCCAGAAGGTGAGACTTCCCCGTGCCGAACCCCCCTTCCACGAGAAGACCGGTTGCCATGGTATCGGTCGTGATGCTCGCTTCTACGTCTTGAAGCATCCGACGAAACCGTCCTTCAATCTCTGGCTGATGGCTTTCCAAGGCTTGGACCACTTGCGCATTGGGCACTCCGGCACGCAACGCTTCGATAACCTGCTCATGGAACACGTTTTTATGTTCGGCAAGCGAAGCATCAGCACGAGATGGGAGCGGTAGGGCTTCGGCTTCATCATCAGCCGTCAGCTTAACCAAGGCACCCAGAGGATTTTGGCGCGTCCGATCTCGAACATCGTCCCACACTCTCAATTTCAAGGCCTCGTAGCGACCGATTCCGCGTCGCGGATCTGACAGGAATTCAGGAGGGACGAGCCCCACCAACATTAAACCTTCAATTTCATCGGTTCCGTCGATGAACTGGCGCAACAACTCATAGGCATCCATCGCGGCAGCGGCTGAATATAAAAATCCCTGAGCTGACGTTGATCGCTTAACTACTAGATATTGCGAGAGATCGAGTGTTAATACGAGTCCGCTTTTACCGAGCAGTCGCAGCCAATGGACCAACGATGCTAATAAATGCCGGGCATTGTGACGGGCGACTTTTTGAAAGATTAGGGCTTCCTTCAGCGCCGATAAGTGGCGCAATTCCCCTTGCAGCCATGCTTTCACTGCATCGGTCATGAATGGGCTCACTGCTCCTGGATCGAGCTGTGCAAGACACAGGCGGATCATGGCAAAACGGAATTCCTGACTCATCGAGGGATCCCAATAAATCGCCCGCTCGAGCCAGGTATTCAGATCCCGTCGCAACAATGGTTCAGCACGTCCATTCATGGCAGCAATGTGCGATAATTGAAACTGTGCGCGATCCGTTGGAAGTTGGTAGCCGTGTTCGATTAATAGCCTAACGACGAATTCATGAGCCAATTCATCCCAATCGATCGACCGACTGATCTGATGAAACAATCGATCCATCATATGCAGCTTAGTGTCGCGCGCATCGACATGGACGGCGATAAATCCCTCTTGCTCTGCAAGGCGCCCCAGCTTCTCCCTAACCGTAGAGCACGTGTGCGGGGTATTCCCGACAACGATTTTCACTGCCGATCCGCCGTTACGAATAAAATGTTGCAAATAATGTTGATGAATCAGTGCTATCCATTCTGATGGACGTAAATCGTTCATAATGTGGCTCTTGACATTCGGATCATCGGTTCGAAGAGACGAGCGACTCTTGCAATGGCCTGCAAGCAATCGTTTCGGTTCGACGCTGAAGAGTCCATTCTACACTCAACGCCAGAAAATGGAGGAGGATTGGATCGCCTAAACAATGGCGGTCAAGGAATGCGGTTGGTCCTCGGCGACAGATTCCAATTCTAAATCTTCGGAATAATCTTGTTGAACCTCTGTCAATTCAAGATCGACAACCGCTTCCGGTTCGAGACGTTTGAGATCCCATTCAGTGATCCATCCTTTGATATATTCTCGCAAGCGGGTGCTGGATAATCGTTCAATAGTCGGCACGGGCGGAGGGTCCCAACGATAAGCCGCTCCGTGAAGCTGGAGAACTTTATGATAGAGATCTTCGACCAATTCATCGTAAGGTCCAACAAGCGGAATGCGTTCGCAATCAATCAACCGCATCCCTTGCTCTGCTTGTCGGGCGAGCACCAAATCGGCTTCTGATCCCGTGTCGCGCAATTTCAACGGAATTTTCTCCCGATCTCCCTTTTCGTCCAAGATAGCGCTTTGAAAATCATCCGTCAGTGCCAACACCGCAGCCAGTCCTGATCGGTATCCAAGATCTGCGAAACTGGAAGCCTCGAGTCGTCCCATCCACCGAGCCAATTCAGCATAGGAATGCGCTCGCTGCTTAAAAGAATATCGCCCCATGATCTCCGCTTCGTCGATCAACAAAATCCACCCCGCATAACCCGCCGCCACCATCAAACGTGAGACAAATTTAAATCGCTGCAACGCCAGCTCGAGCGGTGAGATGCGATCGAATCGATACGAATGCGCGGCTTTGCAGGCTTTCAGATACCGCTTGATGTCGGTATCCGTAAGCGGGTCACCTGACCAAAACCGAATCAATCGGTAACTCAGCTCCGGATCGTTCACCATGCGCTCGTACAAAAACAATGTGGCCGCAAACCGCGCATCGACCTCTCCCCCTTGTCGATGCACCCATTCGTAGAATTGCGTATATTGGGGGCTCTGAAAATTCACAGCGTCGAGGACTTCTCTAAGGACTTCGCCTCGCCGATCTGGAACCGCAGCGGATTCAAGAGCGGCACGAAATATCAGCGAAGGACTGTACAATGGCGTTTCTTTACCGATCACAACCTTGCTACAAACGAAACGTTGCTCTAACGCCATATGCCGGAGGGCCTCCAGTACATGGGATTTTCCTGTTCCAAAGCCCCCCTCAATGAGCAACCCTTTGGTCGTCCATCCTTTGGCAATGCTGTCTCTCGCTTCATGCAGCAATTGTCGAAAGCGGGCACGAACTGTCGGTTGCGAGCACCCTAAAACGCGCACCACCGCCGTGCTCGGCACGCCACATCTAAGAGACTCGATCACGCGACGGCCAGCCAACGCGTGAGGATGACCCACAGCCTGAGGGGGATTCAGGGATCCTGTTCGCATCTGGCTCGTCGATCCATGAGAGAGTCGAACCATCGGGGCTAGGGGATTCTGGCGATGCTTATCTCGAACATCATCGAAAATCCTCAACTTTAATGCCTCGTACCGGCTCAACCCCAGTCGCTGATTGGTCAGAAAATCCTGCGGAGCGACGATGACCATCAACATGCCTTCCATGTCCTCTGTGCTATCGATACACTGGCGCAACATCTCATAGGCATCGAGAACAGCGGAAACGGTATAGGAGATGGAAGCTTGTTTGACAGGTGACGGTTTGACGAATGCTGAGATATCAAGACTGATCACCAATCCATGTGTGCCGGCGAGGCGAAGCCAATGCGCACAGGACATGAGCATATGCCGGGCATTGCTCCGCGTGATTTTTTGAAAGATCAAGGCATCTCTCAAGACTGAAATTTGTCTCAATTCCCCACGCAACCATGCACAAATAGAGGGCCCCATCGATTTATCACGTTCAGAATCGAGCTGCGCCAAACACAGCTGAATCATAGCCAAACGGAATTCAAGACACATTGCGTAATCATGATAGAGCGCTTGTTCAAGCCAAGCGTGCACCTCGCGTCGGAGGGAATTTTCGTCTGATCGATTACAGCGCGCCAGTGAGCCCCAATTCAGCGAATCTTGTGGATCAGGCAGGGTACATCCCTGACGTTCAAGGCAGGCAACCACAAAGCGTCGGGCATACTCATCCCAATCGATCCGCCTCGCCATGTCGTAAAACAAGAGATCGATGAGATGCACCTTGCTTTCTCGTGCATCGAGATGGATACCAAGATAGTGTTCATGAATCGCGAGATCGGTTACGGCACGACAAATCTCACGAGGCTCGCTCTCATCGACCAATACTGCAAACTTGACAGCGGAGCCCCCCGCTTTCACGTAATCACGAAGGTATTCCTGTTGAAGCACGGTGAACCAGGTTGAGGGGTGCATGCTCGACATCTCGATAGCATTGAGAACAATGGTGTTTGCCTCTTCGGTTTCCTCTGCTCAAACTTAAGGCGGGTAAAATCTCGCGGTCCCAACAACGCAGTCAGGGGCGCTGTACAAAGGAAATGCCATAATACGTCTTCTCTCGCCCCCCTTGAGCAATCACCGTGAGCGTTTTGTTGGCATCACGCACGCCTGTGCTGGCATGAAAATTAACTCGCTGGCCTTTTCTTGTCGTCGTGACGCCGCTTTTATCGAGCAAGTACAGATCACGCCCGAATTCCTGTCGCGTATATTCCGCGGATTGCCATGGCAAGAGGGTCAACAGCTGATAAATTTCCACAAGTGGGATTACGGTTCCTGTCCCCACTAAATGTTTTCCCCTAGCCGCCACAACAATGGAGTAGGCCGAATACAACATATCCAAAAACCCTTGCGGCTTAAACCGAAGGGGTTTGTTTTGCACTTCTTTCAATTTTTTAACCAAGACAGAGGGGCGCAATCGATTTTCTCGCACGCGATCAATGGAAACCATGCATTCCTTGTGCAAAATCTTGAGCAGAACCGGATAGGAAAACAAATATCCATCGTGCTCATGCATCGCGACGCCAAGCTGAGCCGCTGTGGTAAGCAGTTCCCGACGAAAAGCTTGTCCTGCCAAATAGGCCTTCTCGTCGACATTCCACGCATTCTGAGCTTTGACCAGATCGCAGCCGAGTGCCAGGACAGCTTGACTGGATTCATCAAGATACTTGCGGAGCTTATTTAAATCTCCGACTTTTGCCGCATCGCGTAATTTTCGGCAAACCGTCGCCACATGTCCGGCCGTCTTCACGAGTCCGGACGCACGAGTCTCCATTTCTGCCAGAACGGTTTCAAGAGACTCTAGAGTGTCGTTGGAAGCAGGCTTCGAAGCATGCCGACCATCGTCTGGCAGTGCCGCCGTGCAGAGAGGCGATTGATCCGTCATCGAAGCATGGGGCATGAGAACAGGGCTTGACCTCGCCCCAACGCCGTGAACGAGAGGCGAGCGAATTGACGTTTGCTCTGCGTAATTGATGCCTCGTTGGTGCTCAATCGGCTCATAGCCGACATTTCTAAAGT
>RFGF01000101.1 GCA_003695915.1 Nitrospirota bacterium | reverse complement strand
CCCATAAGCTTCGGGCAGTCATGGGGAATTTGAGCCAGCGGGTCAATCGGGCCGCCCACCCGCTTTTAGCGCGACGCCCGCCCGAAAACATCGAATTATTGGTCATCACCAGCGACCGAGGCCTATGCGGAGCTTTCAATGCCAACATCCTGCGCAAGGCTCAAGAATTTCTTTCCGACCATACCGCCCGCGGGGAACACGTGGCGGTCAGCGTGGTCGGACGGAAAGGAATCGACTTTTTTCGTCGACGGCAATGGACGATTCTCGATGAATGGCCGGGCGTGTTCGATCGCTTGACCTACGAACATGCTCTCGATATTGGGCAGACCATTATCGATCAATTTCAACAAAGCCGCTTTGACCATCTTTATGTCGTCTACAATGAATTCAAATCCATGCTCCAGCAGCACGTGGTGGTCGAAAAGTTGCTCCCCATTGAACAGCTTGAAGATGCACTAGCTCCAGAAACCTCTTCCTCTCTCACAGGGACAGGCGCCTACCTGTATGAACCGGATGAGGATGAACTGTTAGCCGCTCTGCTTCCCAGGCACTTCGTGATCCAGACGTACCGAATCCTCTTGGAGTCTGCTGCTGCCGAACAAGCGGCCCGTATGACCGCAATGGATGGAGCCACGCGGAACGCCGGGGAGTTGATCAAAAAGGTCACCTTGTTTTACAACAAAACCCGACAGGCTGCGATCACCAAAGAACTCATGGATATCATTGGAGGAGCTGAGGCGTTGAAATAATCGAGTCTACGGACTAAAGATGAGGCTTTCACGCGAATCAAGGAGTAAGTTGTGAGCACAGAAACCGGAAGAGTGATTCAAGTTATCGGACCCGTCGTCGATGTGGAATTTCCTCCTGGGAAACTTCCAAACATTTACAACGCCCTCAAGATTGATCAACCAGCCGATCCCGCTACAGGACAAACAGCGATTCACTTGACGATGGAGGTAGCTCAACACCTGGGCGAAAATCGGGTCCGGACCGTCGCTATGTCTTCCACAGATGGGTTGGTCCGGGGGATGCCCGTTCAGGACACTGGAGCTCCCATTTCCGTTCCTGTGGGCCGAGAAACGTTGGGGCGGGTCTTGAATGTCCTCGGTGAACCTGTCGATGGATTTGGCCCGGTCCCAGCTAAAAAGTTTTACTCGATCCATCGCCAGGCGCCCCCGCTGGAAGAACAAGAAACCAGAACGGAAGTGCTGGAAACCGGTATTAAAGTGATCGATCTTCTCGAACCGTATGCCAAAGGAGGCAAAGTCGGCCTCTTTGGTGGCGCGGGCGTGGGCAAAACCGTCATCATCATGGAGCTCATCAATAACATTGCGCTCCACCACGGCGGATTTTCGGTCTTTGCCGGTGTCGGAGAACGAACTCGTGAGGGTAATGATCTCTGGCACGAAATGCAAGAGTCAAAAGTGATCGATCCGAGGGATTATACGAAGTCCAAGGCAGCCTTGGTTTATGGACAAATGAATGAACCTCCAGGAGCGCGGTTGCGAGTCGGATTGACGGGTTTGACCGTCGCGGAATATTTCCGCGACGAAGAACATCAGGACGTGCTGCTGTTTATCGACAACATTTTTCGATTTACCCAAGCCGGTTCAGAAGTCTCAGCCTTATTGGGACGGATGCCGTCGGCGGTCGGCTATCAGCCGACACTAGGAACGGAGATGGGAAGCCTTCAAGAACGGATCACGTCCACGAAAAAAGGGTCCATCACCTCTGTGCAGGCTATTTACGTTCCGGCGGACGACTTGACCGACCCCGCCCCGGCGACAACTTTTGCCCACTTAGACGCCACCACGGTACTTTCCCGTCAACTCGCAGAGCTGGGGATTTACCCGGCTGTCGATCCTTTGGACTCGACTTCGCGCATTTTGGATCCGCATATCCTAGGAGAAGAGCATTACAATGTGGTCAAGCGCGTCCAAGAAACGCTCCAGCGATACAAAGATCTCCAAGATATTATCGCCATCTTGGGCATGGATGAACTCTCGGAAGAAGACAAGCAAATTGTGGCGCGAGCCCGAAAACTTCAGCGCTTTTTATCCCAGCCGTTTCATGTGGCCGAAGCGTTCACCGGCACGCCGGGCAAATACGTTAAACTCAAAGACACCGTACGGAGCTTTAAAGAAATCGTCGAGGGCAAATGGGACGATCTCCCGGAACAAGCGTTTTATATGGTCGGTCCCATCGAAGAAGCACTCGAAAAAGCAGAAAAACTTGGATACAAGCGATAATGGCTGTCACTGAAGGCCCCTCAAAAAAATTACTCCTCGAAGTGGTCACCCCGGAACATCTGCTCCTCAGCCAAGAGGTAGATTACGTGTCCGCACCGGGGAGCGAAGGAGATTTTGGGGTGCTGCCAGGACATTGCCATTTTCTCTCGACGTTACGGATTGGAGAGCTTCTGTACCGGATCGGCGAACGCGTCGAATATATGTCCGTCCTGTGGGGGTTTGCTGAAGTCACGCCAAATAAAGTCACGATCTTGGCAGAAATTGCTGAAAAGGCAGAAGATATCGACGTGGAACGTGCCGAAGCGGCTGTCCGTCGGGCTCTCGAACGCCTCGAGCGAGGCGGCCTTCCCTCTGAGCTCAAAGAGGCTCAAATCAGCCTAGAAAAAGCTCGTCTCCGCAAAAAACTTGCCGAACGGCATCGGCAACGCCACCAGCACACCCACTAACCATCATCGACCGCGGTTTCACGTTTTCATGCCTCAGGCAGAGACGCGTACCGAGCTCCTCGTAACAGCAGGAGAGGGGATTAAGCGCCTCGACCATTTTCTTGCCACTCGCGAGCCCTTTTATTCACGAACCGCCTTGCAGCGGTTAATTGAAGAAGGGCACATTCGAGTGAATGATCGAACGGTTAAGCCCAGCCATAAGATCAAACCTGGCGATCGCATTACGCTGATCCTTCCTCGCCCGCAACCCATCGACCTCACACCAGAACCAATTCCGCTTGATATTCTGTATGAAGACGATGCAGTATTGGTGCTCAATAAACAAGCCGGCCTCGTTGTCCATCCAGCACCCGGCCATTGGACGGGAACACTCGTCAATGCGCTGTTGCACCATCTGGCCCGAGGAAATGGAACGTTGTCCACGATTGGGGGACGAGAGCGCCCTGGCTTAGTTCATCGACTCGATAAAGATACGACCGGAGTGCTCGTCATCGCCAAAACGGATCAGGCCCATCGATTTCTTTCTGCCCAATTCAAACGGCACAGTATCCAGCGCATCTATGAGGCCCTCGTCTGGGGCGCTCCGAAAAGCCGAACGGGACAAATCGAGGTCTCCATTGGACGAGACACCAAAGACCGGAAAAAGTTTTCAGCGCGGACAACTCGTCCTAAATCTTCGTTGACAATGTATCAGCTCCTTGAACAGTTCGGGGACTTGGCGAGTCGCGTGGAACTTGTCCCTGGTACAGGCCGCACACATCAACTTCGAGTTCATCTGACTTCCATTGGCTGTCCCATTCTAGGGGATCTCACGTATGGCGGGAAGAAAGTTGTCAAGGTTGACGAGATTGCCACTCCCCGGGTCATGCTGCATGCTCGGGACTTAGGTTTCATCCATCCTGTCAGTCAACAACGTTTACTCTTTCACGCACCGCTGCCACGCGATATGATGCAACTGATCGAAAAACTCCGCACAATAACGAAGATGCCCGTACAACAATGAGCGAATCGCACACGCCCACCAACCAGGGAGAGGAAGAGCTGTATGCCACAGAATGCGCAGGAAATGAGTCCCAGTGATGTACTGGATTCGCTGGGTGAATTGATCTCGACACTTGCTGCGTTTGCAGCCAAGGTGCCTGCAGTCGCGGTCATGATGATCACGGACAGTCGTCGCCCTGATCCGCAAGCCGTCGAAGCTTATGAAGAAACCGTCTATCGAATGCGCGATCGAACTGGGACAACGTACAAAAGCATTGCTCCCCTTTTGCTCGATTCATTGGAGGCATTTGAAGCCGGCCGTGTGTTTGATGCAGTCTGGCCACTTTTTCAAGTCATCGATCGACTGGTCCAACTTCACAACGAGGGAACAATTCTCTTCCGCCAATCGGATCAAGACCGCCTCCGAACGTACCACACCCGTCTCGGCAAACTTATCCCTGAGGCCACCACGCCTGAAATTAACCTTCCCCCTCCCACAACCTATTAATTACCTCTCGACGCTTCACCGGGCACACTTTCACTCTGCCTCTCCAGCGTTTCAACCTGCCGACGGGACGACGCGGTAAGCATGAATGACCTGTTGTTTCCCTTTGACCTGAATTTCCCCGAGATCGTAGAGAGACCAGAGCCCCTCTACGTACCGCTTGGTACTCTCAGCGATCAAAATGCGGCAGACTCGCTCCCCGGAAAACGAGGCCTGCGACTCTTTGTGCAAACTTTCGAGTCGCGCAGCAATGTTGACGGTATCCCCTACTGTCGTATACTTCAACCTCCAGGCACTGCCCAAACTTCCAGCCATGACCGATCCAGTGCATATGCCGATCCGCAATCGCAGTGCCGACCACTGATTTTCCCACCATCTCGCCTGCATGTCGTTCATGGCGCGTTCCATCGCAACGGCACATCGCACGGCATTGATTGCGTCATCTCGAATCGCCATTTCGTTCGCACGAGGAAAGGGCACGCCAAAATTGGCTTTGATGGCGTCTCCATAATAGTCATCGATCACTCCACCGTGATCCATAATGACTTTGGTCATCTCATCCATGTACGCATTCAGCCACTCCATCAATCGTTCAGGATCCATGCTTTCGGCAACTGGCGTAAAGCCTTCCAAGTCACAAAATAGCACTGTCACGACCAACATTTGCGGACGTAGCCTTCCACGATCGAAAAGTTGCTTGCAATTCAGCCAAATCGCCTGGGCTACTTCAGGCGCTACATAGGGCGAAAATACGCGCTCAACAAGTTGTCGTTCCCTTTTTTCTTTATTGACCTTGTAGGCCGTCATGAGGCTGAGCGCTCCACCCCATGCCAGCATCGCTGGAACGGATGGGAGCCACCAACCGAGAACAAAAGCCCATAGGACGAGGGTGCCGATAAGCAAGAATCCGCCGAACGCGACGGCGATAAAAGACCAGATCCCACCCACAAGCAATCCGCTGACACTTCCGAGTGCCGCCCAGCCTATGATCCAGCTCGATTCCCCTCGATCGTCCCAAAATCGTCGTGGAGGATTCCCCAGCAATGCGGCGTGAACAATTTGGCTCACCATGTCGCCATGCAGCTTGACGCCAGCCACGCGCTGAACCCGCCACCCGTCATGATGCGTCGCCATCCAAAAGTAATCTTTCACGCCTTCGGCAACGACGCCGAGAAGCACGATGCGATCCCGAATGGCCTCCATCGGGATCTTTCCATCTAGCACATCCTCTGCGGTATAAGTAGGGAACATGAACGTTCCGTGGGGGAAATCCAACAGAAACTGATAGCCTCGGGTATCAGCCTCCACATATGCCCCATCGTTGGGTTCCAACGGCGGAAACGTCGTTCGCCCGATTTTGAGGGAGGTGGGAACCAGAGGATCAGGGACAAGGCCAATCCCCTCATCTTCGAGATACCGGAGCGCCACGACTAGCGCAAATGAGGAACTAATGGTGTGACCATCATCAAGAAAAAAAAGGCCGCGACGAACCAGTCCATCGGCATCAACCACCATATCGCTAAATCCAATTTGATCACTTTCCTTAAGTACAGGCGGCGGTGCGATCCCACCCTTCGCTACCGGGCCATACTTCATAATGCCTACCACGTTCCGATTTTCACGTACCAAGGCATTGAACTGCGCGTGTCCCGGCGGGATCGGGAGGTCACGGTATATATCAAAGCCGATAACCCGTGGACTGAGATCCAGCAAAAGCTGCAAGACTGTGGCGAGCATGGCATCGGTGAGTGGCCAGTGTCGCAGCCGTTGAATGCCGGCTTCCGTAATCGTAATCAGCGTGATAGGGGGAGCGTAATCCGAAGGCTTTGGTTCAATCGCAAGGCTGAGATCATAGGCCGCCAATTCCAACGGCTCTAACCATCCCTTGGTACGAACGCCCACAACGAGGGCTCCGATCACAAGGCTCATAGCTAGCCCCCAGGTTATAGATGAACTCCAACATTGACGGAGCCATCTCATATCAACCTGCGGGCATTACAGCCAATTATTGATCAGTAAAAAGGGCGACCAGTATCCGGGATGCTGATACGTCGGATGGGCAATCAGCTTTTGTTGCGCGCGCTGAAGCGCCATAGCCTTGGACAGGGATGGCTGTCGAAGTTGGACATAAAACTCGTTAATCAAGGCTGACGCTGCGCGATCGTTGACCAACCAGAGGGTGGCCAGCGCACTCCGAGCTCCAGCCTTAATCGCCAGGCCTGCCAGCCCCAAAGCCGCTCGATCATCCCCCACTGCTGTTTCACAGGCACTCAACGCAAGCAAATCAAGCGGTGTCTCGCGAAATTGAAACAGTCCAATCAATTCATCGAGTTTATCCATGGTGAGTCGATCATCAAAGGCCAGGATAAACGAGTTCGTGACTTCGGGTTCAAATTGTCCATGGGAAGCCACATGCACTATTGTAAATTGTTCATTTTTGAGGGTGCGTTCTAAGTTGGAAACAAGGAATTGACGATTTAAAAGCAGCTGACCGCCATATAGCCTCTGAAGGGCGCTCACTTCCTGGTTGACGAATGGGAGCGGGGGGAACCCTTGCACCCCTTCCGTCAATCCCACCGTCAAGAGGTGGATACGTTGCCGATCGATGGGCTGAGGATCGGTTAACGTCAATCCCGGCGTCACAGCCATGGCATACATTTCAACAAGGAACTGCTTGCCATCATGAAGGGCCCCAAACGGAATTGTCCGAAGCACCCCATCGGGGACAATCACAAGCGTGTCAATGCCATGCGCACGGAAATAGTGGTCCAATGGCCGGATCAACAAATCATACAGGCTTTGCGCATGAGGAAGGTATTGACGCGTGGTGCGTTTTTCGAGAAATCGACGGAACTGATTGGTTCGAGCGATCAATTGTACTTGGTCGATCGAAATGGTCACGCGCACGATTCTCGCACCCAAACTCGCGAGCATCTCTATGCGGTCGGGGAAAATAATGGGATAGAGCACTGCTGTGGCGTCCGATACCGTATCCAGCGTGGCGATCCGCGATCGCACCGCTTCGACACAATCATCGCGAAAATAGTCCTGCAGTTCAGCAGCCTTAAACCCTTCGATCGTTTGTCGGGCCTGCCTCAACAACGCCTGCCGTTCGCGCTCACTGGGAACCGCCTCGGTCCGCTGGAGCAACAATTCAGCAAACTCGAAAAATAAAGGACCTACCGATTCTCGAAACGAGAGGCGTCCGTCACTGGTGGCAACAGTCAATTCACGACGCATAGGCTGAACCGTGTCCACAGCTCGTTGATATGCATGTATAGCTTCCGGAAATCGCTGGAGCGCGCGATAGATTCGTCCCTGTTGCCATTCCCATCGATAGAGCGCCTCCGGCATGGTGATCCGCTGAGCCACAAGAATGGCTCGCGCCGTTAACCGCAGAGCCTCGCGATGCTGATGCGCTCGTTCATACAAATTTCCGAGAAATCCCCATCCATACGATTCCGCACGGGCATCGCCAATGGCCTTTGCCATGGCGGCAGCCGAGCGAAAGGCCTGGGCAGCAGGAGCCATCACGTCGCTATGTCGGTCAGAGGAAGAACGAAGCAATTCCACATAGGCTAATCCAATATTCAGCCAACTTGAGGCATGCTCATGAGTCGAGGGAAGATATCTCATGCGCTTGACCGCGAAGTCCAAACGTTCCTTGCCTTCCTCATAGCGATGTTCGCGAATGGACGCCATGGCTGTATTGATGTGCGATCTCGTCGCCAACGTGTCATCGCCCATGGCCTCAGCGAGAATGGCAGCTTCGATATAGGCGCCTAGGGCTTCGTCATTCTTGCCTTGACTGGCCAAGGCGTTTCCCAGATCATTCAATAGTGCAGCGACAAGGGTCGGATCGTCTTCTTCTCGTGCGAATGATAACCCTTCTTGTAACGACCGAACCGCCTGATCCACCTGTCCTGCGGCAAGCGAGACGTTGCCTGCCTGCTCCAGAAGAATGGCCAAGAATCGCCTATCGCCTTGTTGTTTCGCCAATCCCCACGCTTGTCGCAAACTCGCATTGGCATCGTCGTATTGGCCCAGTTGGTACAGTGCTCGCGCCAAATAGACCAACGCATAAGCTTGTTCGGACACCCGTTGGGTTGCTTCATACCTCCATGCCGCTTCAGCCCATACTGTGGCTGCTTCCTTGAACTGGCCATACTGAAAATGCTCAAACCCCTGTTTGATCTGAACGTCGCCAGACACCACAGGGCCGTTCTCCGCCTCGACCAGAAGCGGAGTGCCCAGCAACACCGAACTCCACCCGACCAGGCTTACCAACGTCAAAAAAGCGAGAGCCTTCCATGTTCCACTGTCTCTGTGAGGGGGGCGTGTTGGGAGCAACATGGCCTTTCTCCTTTCCGTGCAAGTATGGATTATGGAAGGCCTCTCGAACGATCGATGCGTGTGCTTCGTGAAAATCCTAGGCTTTCCTGGATAAAAAGGCAAACCATTTTTTGAGGAAAAGCCGTCGGGATCGCCATGCAGCGATAAGTAAATCTTGGCGGACAACGTCAGACAGCCCAGAGGGAATACCCATGCCGACGGCTGTGAGCGATGCGTTATGACAGGCTGTGTCGGTTCAGGAGAAGAGTCGCCAAGTCGCGGGTGCGAGAAAAGTATTCCAAGGCGGTATCGGGAATTTCCGGTAGCAAATCTTCTAATTGCGTCAAGCTATCTCGAAGGATGTCGATTCGCTGAGTGTCCAGACCATCGACCTCCTCGAAATAATATGTCAAACAGCCTGTAATGACTGTATCTATCATCATCAATTCGCCTTCATGTGGACCGATTTCTGCCGGCCAGGCCGCATGTTGATGCACGGTCCACAACAAGGCCAACCGATCGTCTGAGCAATGTCCGCGAGTATGATCAGGTATCATCGAAAGGAATCCTGTATATTTGGCATTTCATGCCGGCTCACATCGGTTATGAGCTCTTCCATATCCACAACGGTACCTGGAACAGTCTTTCTCGTAAACCTGCTTACAATCTCCATGCGCTTTTTGGATCGATATTCCCAGCCTCGACATGTCTCATGATGCTGAAGTTAACCATCCCAGCGCATCTAATAGCAGCAGAGCCAACGCGCAAAGCCCCAATCCCCAGATCCGATAATCCACGGGGTCCCGGCTCAGACACCATTGGACGACTCCTTGTCGCCACATATCGGGAGCCCACAAGAAAAATAGGCCTTTCCCGATCATAGCTATGCCAACAAGATGCCATAACGGTTGATAGCGTAGCCCTTTTGTTCCCACGAGAAGCATCAGTCCCAGAGTAGCCGACACACTTCCCCATTTGACGAGTCGCGGTGAGGCCAATACTGCCTGGCGCAGCAAGGCCATGGCGCGGTCCGGCGCCACTAAAAGCGCAAGCCCGTCGGCCAACCACAGGCCTGCTATGGCGAACATCAAAAACGGCATGGCTCCACCCTGACCCCTTTCGCGAATTGGTGAAGCCCCCAAACCTCAAATCCCTTGCGAGCTCCCGCAGGTCACGAGCGAGTTAAGGACGCTCTCATCTCTTCAATACGCTCTCACTCCCCGCAGCGCGCTGTCAAGTAATCCCTAGGATCCCTCATATCTCTCAAGCCTGACAGACAAGGTGCTCATAGCATTATCGCGGCTCAGGGGACCCGTTGCCGACCATAAAAATTTGTTCTATGCTACCGTGCTCTAAGCAGATACCGCGAGTGATTACAGCCGAGCTGTTGAACATGTCTGATCCTTTTCGTCAAGCGGCAGATCAGCTCATCGACACGTTTCCCTGCACTGTAGAGCCGGAGATATTGGCAGACTACGGACTGATGTTGACTGAGCCTCAGCGGCAAGACGTGCATTGGATGATGGTGGTCCTCTGGTTGTATTGGGTCAATTGCGGATTACGGGTGTCTGTCCCTAAAGAACCTGCCAATGAAATCGAACGAATCATTTCGTATCGGGTTGAGGACTTCAAGAAATCCCACGGTGGATGGGCGCATGACGAAGACGTTCACGCTATGGTTGAACGGCTTCATACCCAGTGGGACCACATTACAAAAAGCGGAAACGAGCCTATCGCTGTATTGAGCCACGCTGTTTCCGTTCTCGAAGACCGCGGCACGATCAAGGAACGAGAGCGACACCAGGTCTTGGCGTTTTTTCTGGACTATGTGGCCATCGAAGAAATTGGAAGCGTCTTGATAGCGATCGAAGCGCAATTTGCCATATGACGAACCCTTTGAGCGCTGATGCCGAACCCGAGGGCTAAAGCCCTAGGACTAAAGATAGCGTCGTCCGGTGACTGTTCCTTTCTCATCGAATTCGTAGAGAAGGGGCGCTCCGGTGGGGATGTTCAATTCCAGCACTTCTTCTTTCGACAATCTATCGAGATGCATCACGAGAGCTCGCAAGCTATTGCCATGCGCGACTACGAGTACGTTCTTCCCCGCCAACAATTTAGGTAAAATCCGGCGCTCGAAATAGGGAATGACTCGTGCCGCCGTATCCTTCAAGCTCTCCCCTCCTGGCGGACGAATATCGTAACTCCGACGCCAGAGTTTGACTTGTTCGGCCCCGTATCGCTGAGCAGTTTCATCTTTGTTGAGGCCTTGCAATTCCCCATAGTGCCGTTCGTTAAGCGCGGGATTCTCTTCAACAGGAATATCCGTCTGCCCGATCACTTCCAAGACAATTCGCAAGGTCTCCTTGGCCCGAGTCAGCACAGAGGTAAAAGCACAATCGAACCGGAAAGATCGGAGTTTTTCTCCCGCTTCTCTAGCTTCTTGCTCCCCCTTCGGCGAGAGCGGCACATCGATCCATCCGGTAAACCGATTTTCTAAATTCCACTGAGACTCTCCATGCCGAAGCAGCACCATTTGTGCCATCGATCACCCTTGCTGTCTTGTAGTATTGAGTGGTTCGTTCCCAATGCACGATCTCAACCGCTTTCCTGGTTCGTCTCCAACGACGGACCTTTCCTTGCTTTGCTGCTCACAAGCCAGTAGGATGCGTCCCGACGCTCCGCGCTCTCGCATCGTACGTTCCCTATGGCTTCGTCGAAAGAATGGCAACAATTGAGACACTGGTGGTCGCAACTCGCTGCTCGCCTCGGAGTTCAAGAGAAAGCATCCGCGTTTTTCGACAACGCTCTCGGTCCCGGTAAAGTGTTCGATCGCGCGGACCGCGAAGGCGGCGATCTCGATTACATCTTGTTTGTCTTGTTGCGTCATTGGATTCCGGCTGTGCTTCCTCCGGCTGGGCGCGAACGCTTGACGAAAAACGATCTGGATTACTGGCTGGAATCGGAGCATATCCTGAAAACGGCCGTCGCCCGCCTGAAAGAGCTGAAGCCGGTTATCGATCTCCTCACCATGCCGAATCCGCTAACCGATACTTCCCGCTCGTCATCGCCTGTCGTTGAAGTTGCGTTAGCGCGTATGCTGGAAGACATTGCCGAAGTCGTCGGAAGCTATGGCGGTCCCGACTACACGTCGTTGATCAAACCCTTCGATCCCGTTCCACTGCGTCAAATTCAGCCGTTCAAGCACAACAAAAAACACAGCGCCGAACTGTGGGTCATCTTTCTTCTCCGAGAGCATTTCCGCAGCCTAGGGATCGGCAAGGATCGCCTGTGGGGGCTCATTGCCGACATTCTCACGGCTGCAGAAATCTCGCCCAACGCCGGGCAGCCTGCTTCTCCCAGAGAAGTGAAATCCTGGTGGACGAAAAATTGGCCTCGGACGTACACGATGCTCAAAGAAAAGGGCGAGGCAAATACTCCCCATACCGCGTATCAGAGTGACTATCAATGGTTCCAATCATGGTTGGCTTGGCAAACTACCCATTCACACCCTCTTGCCTAAGGCTTATAGGTTAAGGCCATGAGGCCCGCTAAAATTCCCGAAATCCCGAAACTCCTTCTTCCATCTCCGACCTCTCTAATTCCGGCGGTGGGCCTTGTTCAATTGCCGCAATAATCACACCGAGCATGAGCAAGTGCAGGGCGACGCCCAACCAAATCACATACGGTTGGACTCCGCCTTCCTCATTAATTAGTTGCTCTAATTCGCGCTGGTCTCCGCCAGCTTTTGCTCGAATGCGATTGAGAGAATCTTTGATATGCCAAAAATAAATATAATTCGCGCTCGCCCCAGCAAAAATCCGCCAAACGATCCCTACGCTCATATCCCCAGTAAGTAAGGCTGACAGAATCGGTCCTATGGCATACACCAGCGCGAACATATACATTTTTCGATACAGAAACCAGAGAAACGGATCGAAAAGCGCAGCAGGCCAATGCCAGGTCAGTGCAAAGCGGGGACCGGACGGCATCTGAAATCGACGAAATTTCTGCAGGTAATAGACCGTCGCCGGTCGCCACGACCAACCTTCTTTCCATGAAAATTGGATTGAGCGGCTCGGGCCGATAAACATCTCCCAGAGACGTTCTTCGTCCGCTAGCTCCTGGGATTCAGAGGGCGTAGCGCCTTGCACAATGCTGTTTCCGCATTGCAAACAAAACCGTGCTTCATCTGGATTTTGTTGTGCACACGCAGGACAGGGCTTCATCGGGCGAAGGTTATAGCATCACGTTCCAGACGGCACAAGTGCCGAACTCTCTGGTTCGCACGCTTTCTCTATACCTTCATCGCTCTTGTTGCAAGGCGGAAGCACAACCAACTTCATGATTCGCCGCGTTCTGCGAGAGCCCCCGTTTGCCGAAATTCCGCATCAAGCATTTCGTAGATCATCCTCTTGAAACGTGCTAAAGGAATCGGCTCAGCAGGATGATCGTAACGCCACGTCAGGAAGCAATATTGGCAACGAGTACGGACCTGTCTGCCGCGTTTCTCATCCGTGAACACCAGTGATCGCAAGCATTGCCGGCAAAAAGGCCCCTGTAGGCATCGATCCAGCTGCTGATCCGTCAATCTCACAGGATCGTTCACCCCTAATTCCAGCCAAATAAAATCCGTCACGGCCACTCGTACGCCTCGTCGCAAAACGGTCGTCGGCCTCAAAGATAAAGATAAGGGATTCAGTGGCGGTGAGGTTGGTGGTAAGGCTGCCTCAGGTCCTCGCTGAAGGTCAGAGGACGCAAGCATCGTCCGACCGGACAGAGAAAGGGTTAACTCAATCGCATCCAATCGATTGGCCAACTGTTGAAATCGATCCTGCCATTCTCGGTGTGAGGTCGAAGGCGACCGGTTGAGATCGCCGATAAGCCATGTTCGGAAACGACGACGTACCCGCTCTGCTCGAATAGCCCAAACAAGCGCAAAAAGGCCGACCAGCAGAATGATCCATAGCCAACGCTGCAACTCCATTCTCCCTCACCAGTTCTGCAGGTATCTCTTCTCTCGCTGGAAGCCTTTCAGCACGGTTTCATCATGATCGTCGCAGCCGATCTCGTCAATCCCGCCCAAGCGATCGAAGAGAATTTCAGCCCAAATGTTGAGAGTGTCGTCAAGTCTGCCTGCTGATTTGGTAGGATTCTCAAGGCCTTTCTTCTATCGCGTGTGAGTTCGAGATCTTCGGAGTTTCACTGACCCATCCGATCTGAGAGCTGGCAGGTGCATCTCATGCCACGCCTTTCTCCTTTTATAAGGCTTGCACGGATGTCGAGGATGCTGTTAACCGTGTCGGCTGCAAGGGACTCAATTTTGACGTGTGTGCAAGCGGCCTCCTCGTTCTTCGGCCATGAACCCGTCTCGCTTCCACGCGCACCCAGCCTCTTATGGCTATTATTCCTTTAGAAAATCTCGCTCAACTTCAAATCGGTCTTTATGTCAAATCGGACTGCTCTTGGTGGAAATATGCCTTGATCAAAAGTCAGCGCAAGATTGTGTCAGAAAACGAGATTCACGGTATTCGGCGAATCGAAACCCAGAAACTGTTCTATAATCTTATGTGGTCAGATGTCGATCCGATCGCTCGTCCTCTTTTATTAGAAGACCTCGCGCCGACGGACATTACGAATCCAGATAGCGACTCGGCGCATCAGGAACACGATCGAATTGTTCGACACGAGCCATTACCAATCGCTACTGCCCCGGACGATTCTCGCAACCGCGCGCGTCGTCGTCTCTTTCATGAACACGTGAACCATTCCACAAGGTCGCCAGAGCCTATTGGCCGATCCTTGGAGCGGGCAAAGACATTTTTCGCAGTGCGCATGCAGGACAAATCTTCGGTCTCAAATTGCCGAGAAAATCATTGTCAGGCTGAGCGCACGATGGACGATATTGAGTGACGGCTCGACGGGAAACGCGACGAGCACCAACCGTTGCACCCTGACCCAATCATGTCTGTTGCTCTATGCACTGACTCAGACGCGTCAGGAAGCCGTAAAGATCGGTTTCGTATGCAATCCGCACGTGTCCATTGAGCGATCTGTTCGCCTGCCTCCAAGACGTGCCGATCAGCGCGTTAGAACATTTGAATTTGAGCCGCTCCCAAATGGCCTTGTTCCTTCAGATCGATCGTACCGGGACATGTCGGTCCCCATTTTCTCATTCTACATTTCCTGATCATCATTCTTCATTTCCTGATCAACCGCTATTGATTCTCTCCTGCGAACGACATTGCTGTGTACGCATGACAACGAGGGTAGATGATTTTTGGCCATGAGACCGAACAGCTTACATAGATCGTTTCAAAGCGTTGTTAAGTAGTATTAATCTCTCTTCGGTTTCTTTCGAAGCCAATGGAGATGAGATATAAGATATCGAGTCGCCTTGAGAGCGACGCAAGATGTGTCGATAGCACCCCAAAATCCAAGACCCTACGCTTGGGTCAATATATGACCGGTTCTAGACTGTTTTCCATACCGCCTCAACGCTCGATCCTCAAAAGTCATGGCGGCAACGATCTGGTTGGACCTCGTCTTTGAGTAGACCTTGCTCAAGGCGCTCACCGCAACAGGGCACTTCATAGTTGCTCGCCAAGCCTGATTCAATTGGGAGCCAGGTTCATGTTCAAATAGCCCATCCAAGATCTCCTGACAGTGCCAACCGGGGATTTTCTCGGGTCACAAACACAGCATGTCACGGCTCAGAGGACTCCATCGACCGCTGGCGAGCCTCAACGAAAAGACACGGGCGCCAAAGAAAAGGTTGGCTGCCTCACTAAGGTCGTTCGGCCAGTATCCATGCGCTTTTTCTCGCCCATGCGGATTCCGCATTACGCTAATGTTCGGGCTTTTTGTCATGAATTTTTGTCTGGACTCTTGGACGGCATTCGGGATATGGTAGCGACTGTGCGTAGCGATCGAGCCCCCACAGATTGATTCCTTACTCGCAGCGAGATCGAAAGGGCGAATGTCTCCATGAAACATGAGCGCAAGCCCGAAACACCCCAAGACACCTTTCTAGGCGAACCCCAAAAGCCATCACGGCGACAGCGGGAACGCGAGGCGCTTCTTCAGGCCCATGCCCAATGGAAAGCCCAACCACGTATGTCCTCCTCTCCCGCGTCCGGCTCTGAAGCACAACACGAATTGCCTGAGCGGCTGGTAGAAACATGGGTTACGCCACCTGGCGTCGATTTATCAGGCCAGCAATTTCGTGCTGCTCGCCTTCCTCAAGCTGATTTTCATGATGCTCTTTTGCGCGGAGCGAATTTCGATGAGGCCGATCTACGTGGGGCTAACTTCCAGAACGCAAATCTTCGCAATGCACGATTTCGTCGAGCGAATTTGGGATGGGCAAATTTGCAAAATGCCGACCTGTTTTGGAGTGACCTCCAATATGCCAATTTACACGGCGCGGATTTGCGGTACGCGAATCTCCGGGGTGCGAATTTGTATCGAGCTAATTTATGCGGAGCGGATTTGACCCATGCAGATTTGTCGTGGGCTGACCTGCGAGAAAGCGATATCGAAAATGCCATTCTCGATGATGCTCTCCCAGGAATTGAGAAACCATCCGCTTCGGGCCCCACATTCTCCGGCGCGCAAGACACTGAACTCGATATTCCTTTTCCTCCGTCATCCGCCTGAGATTCGGCCATCGCCTCTATTGGAACAACCAAGTACAGGCGCAAGACCTTTGGCTCAGTCGTAGGGGGATCGAAGACACCCTCGCAATGCATGATTCCGCTGGGGGTCCCGTAATTTGCTGAGAGCTCGCTCTTCAATCTGCCGAATGCGTTCGCGCGTCACAGCAAATTCCTGTCCGATCTCCTCCAATGTGGCATCGGACAAACATCCGATGCCAAAACGGCGCCGAATGATATGAGCCTCGCGGGGCGACAACGTCGCCAGCACGGCGTTGACTTGCCGTTGTAAATCAACTCGTTCAGCCGACTCGAGTGGTGTGACGCTTTCCGTATCCTCCATCATGTCTTCTAAACGAGAGCTGTCCTCGTCACTGATAGCGGTTTCAAAAGACAGCGTTCCCTTAGCGACCGACATCAGGTCGAGAACCCGATCTAACGGTAGCCCCATGTGGCCGGCGATATCCGAGGCCATCGGTTCGCGTCCCAATTGTCGCGTCAATTTTTCGACAATCCGGCGCAATTTTACGAGCCCGTCGGAAATATGCACGGGCAAGCGAATCGTCCTCGACTGATCGGCTAACGCACGGGTGATCGCTTGGCGAATCCACCATGTGGCATAGGTACTAAATTTATAACCACGCCCGTATTCAAACCGTTCGACGGCTTTCATAAGGCCAATGTTGCCTTCTTGGATAAGATCGAGCAAATCCAAGCCGCGGCGAACATACCGCTTCGCCACACTGACCACCAATCGAAGATTAGCCTCGAACAGCCCGCGCTTGGCGCCTTCCATGATTTGTTGAGCCTGCTCGAGGCGCTGCATCTCCAGAAGGAATTCCTCCGCTCGCATGAACAAAATGGTTTCTTCATACTGCCGGAGCTTGTGTTCATGCGAACAATCACGGTCGGCTAAGATCAACGATTTTTTCCGCGCTCGCATCTGAGACGCACCCTCGGTCGAAGAGACATCGCCGGATTGAGGCACAGCTTCATGGATCACGGCTTGGAGTTCCGTTTTGATCATCAACAGCTGCGCGATGAGCCGTTCTCGCCATGCTGGCTGCCATTTGATGGTTTGGGCTTTTTTGACTAGCGTACGTTTTAAGCGTGCCAGCTCTCGATTGGATGATAAGCGCTTCCTTGTTCCGGCTTCCCGAGTAGCGAAAAGCCCGAGGTAGCTCCGAGCGAGCGATAAAAGTTCCATGAGATGATTCACGATCATCGTTCGGTAGGCTCGGCCTAGGGCTTTGACCTCATCTTTAGCCAAGGCAGCCTTCCCATCGCGAGCAGCCAGATACGCCGATTCAGGCAATTGAACAAGTTCGCGAAGCGCTATCTCGCCCGATACCACTTGCTCAATCGCTGCATTCACCTTTTTCACCGTCAGAGGGAGAGAAAAAAGGACCGCTTCAATTTCTCGGCGCCCTCGCTCGATCTGCTTCCCCAGCGAGGCTTCTCCAATCTTATCCAGCAAAGCGACACGGCCAATTTCTTTGAGATACAAAGGCAGATAGCCGTCCGGCCCATCTAATGCTTCAAGATTTTCGACCGTCTCATCGGATTCTGGCAATTCATCGAATAACTGTTCGTTGCTGGCATCAAGCAGAAGGTCGTTCATGAACACGCTCCCTGAGGTGTACAGTTCGCTTGGTTCTCGTCCTCGATCACGATAAAGACCAGCAAACACAATGCCAGTGCGCCATGTGAAATTTACATGAATTTGTTTGAGTTTTCTGCATATTAGAGACCGATTGAGAAGGCAAGCCGTTAAAAAAACTAAGCTGCTGTCGAGATCTTTTACAGACAACATGCCTGTCTAAAGGCCATAGGCGGCAGATAATCGACTAAAAGGGGTTCAGATTTTCGAGATGATATCCGTGTAAGAAAACATGTCAGGCCGATCTTTTAACAATTAGCCACAGTGCAACCCTGACCATTTTTTATTGGCTTCTTTTGGTATTTCTGTTAGATTCATTGTCTCGTTCATCTGAAATGCGCTCTTCCATCACGTCCGCTCATATTCGTCGACAGCATGAAACGGAGATTCATCAATGAAGGCTTTCGGGCTCATATCAAACATTGATCGAGCGAGAGGACAAAAGAGGAGGTTCATTTGACTGAGAAACTACATCGGCGTGGATGTCTATTGTTCCTTGCAGTGTTCCTCGTCGCCATAACCAGTCCCGGCTGTGCTACCCGGGGGCCATCCATTTCCGAAACCGCCCCTCTTCCCACGAAGGCGGTGATTGACGAGCAGGCGAGTTCCTTATCGACCGAAGATGAAATCCATAACATGAACGATGGAGAAGCCGCTGCCGACTTGGCGTATGACCCGTTTGCCGAACCGGGAGAAGACATCGACGAGTACGATCCATGGGAAGCCTATAACGTGCTGGCGTTCGAATTTAACTACCGGCTCGACAAATACCTCATTAAACCTGTAGCCCGAGTGTACAATTTTTTCATCCCGCCTGATGTTCAACAATCTATTTTTAATGCGATCCAAAATCTCCGGACAGCCCCTCGATTTCTCAATAATATCTTTCAAGCTAAATTTTCTGGCGCAGGCATCGAACTCAGCCGGTTTGCCATAAATTCGACCTTAGGAGTGGGAGGATTGTTCGATCCGGCTACATACATGTTCGATATGGAAACCCCTGATGAAGATACAGGTCAAACACTAGCCGTATACGGTATGCCAGCAGGTCCGTATCTCGTTATTCCCTTTCTCGGCTCGTTCACAGTACGAGATGGAGTGGGCTACATTGGGGATCTTTTTCTGGATCCGTTCAACTGGCTGGTTCTGCCGTTGATCGAAATTGCCGATGCCCCACGATTGGTCACACACGATACCACCATTACCCTCTCGCAATTAGGATACCGATCCGGCGAAACCGTCAACTTTCGCGCACTGAATTTAGAACGCTTCCAAGGCGTAGAAGAGGGAACCGTCGATCTGTATGGGGCAGTGAGAAACGCTTACCTTCAAAAGCGGGCAAAAGCGATTCGAGAATAAATTTCGGAAACTGCTCTCTCAGGACATAGCGATGTGATCGGCGACCTAGACCTAATGGGCGTCCTGTGACGTCTCGGCATTGATCCCCAGATCTGTCAAAAAGTAGCTGATCATCCGTGAAAACACCTGGCTCACTTCCTCGTGAAGCAGCCTCGCATTTTCATCCGCACAATAAAATTTGAGATTGCGGCACGGTGCGCGATCCGACAATGGGATCTCATAGGTCCGATAAACAGGAAGCTGAGCCTGCGAGAACGGCTGCTCAGAAAACGGCACTGGGCGAGCAGCAGGATTGGAATAGAGCAAAAACCCGTCGTATACCAATTGACCTTCCTCAGCCGATCGTTCACGAATCTGCAGACGAACTGCTAGTTCGAGACAAAACGATCCGCGTTCCTCGCATTCTCGAAGTTGCACGCGTTCAACGCCGGTTTCCCAGATAAAAACCGCAGGCTCAGCGTCGGAACGAGCGGCGTGTGACCTTCTGTCGTGGGCAAGGCCATTCACCTTCATTTCCAAAGCACGGCGCATCATTTGGTTCCAGTGCCGTTGAAGATCGCTTTGTTGGAACGTTTCCTGCCACCGATCGACACAATCCTTCCATGTGTCCTGATCAGAGGCGCCCAAAAGTTCACCGGTGAGAATCCCAAATGGCAAGTACAATAGATACGCGATGGTACTGATCCCTCCAAACCCCCACATCGACCATTCCACACCCTGAGGCGTTATTCCCACACGCTCCAATGCCCGGCGACGCCAATCGGGCCGAACCCAACGAATCGGCTTTTTCTGGGCTTTGACGATCGGCATGACCGTACGCAACCGAGAATCATTCACTTTCCACCGATGCGGGACTCCCAATCTGACTATGAACGGCACAGGGCGCCGTGCCACCTGCTCAATCACCCGGCGAGCCGCTTGCGCTTCATTGACCACGTTCACCGTGTTGGCGCAATGCGTGGGCATCATATTTCCCCAAAAGCCCGCTCGTGGCGAACAGACAAGATGCAGAGAACCGGCATAGACCCACCTGGCACCCGATGGGATATCGAGATGAATGTCCGGGATCGTTCGGTGAGTGTCTTGGGCACCGAGAATGCTCAGCGATCCCGCTGGGGGAACAATCCATAGTTGATAGCGTCCGGGATTCATCTTCATGAACATCCATCCTTGTGACGCGAGTGCTGATGAGGGGGACAACACTTGCACGCGTTTCATCTGTTCGCCGGCATCAATACGTGCAAGCCCCATTTCAAAGGACTCGAATGACCATCGAACAGGAGACAGCATCGGCGATCGACCCTCTTCTGTGACGAAAAGGCGAAAAAGCACGACCGCCCTCCCATCATTGGTCGCGCCTTCCGCTATTCCGGCTCGATCGCTGACCACTATCGGATCGTATCCACATCCGGCGATCAGAACGATTGCTCCTAAAACGACCGTCCACGAAATCACTCTTGGCCAAGGCCATGGATCCGAGTACGGCCTCGACTTACACCGAGCTACAGACCGATAGGCATGCACGTGATAACAAAGCATTCCGCAGCCTTTCCAGTAATCGAATCGCCGCAAGCGAGACCCTCCGCTTGTACCGAAGAGGGCCTTTTGTCATTCGCCGCCGCTACAGCCTTTCTTAGGCATGATCCGGCAACCACTCGTACCAAAGGCAAGGTTCACAGAAAATTAAGCCGTAATCACAGGGATGCTTAAAGAACAAGGCCCATCCTCCATGGGAGAAGGGGCCTCAACCTCTTTTTGTGGGAATCAACACCAAGGAGAGTTGCGGGGGAGGGATTTGAACCCTCGACCTTTGGGTTATGAGCCCAACGAGCTACCAGACTGCTCCACCCCGCTGGTATCGATACTAGACGAGAATCGCGCATCAAGTCAACGCATAACGAGTCGACGACTCTTCAGCAATATCTCGCCTCTGTGATATTGTCCCACTGTTATGATGCTCGCGACGGTCTTCGGTGCTTTGCTGTTTGTGGCCCTCATTATTGGAGATTGGTATCAATTCACGAGTCTCCACGGCGGGACAAGCCGGTATGGGTTCGGAGTGGCCCGACGGCGCGATCTCCTCACAATTCAACCTGCACATTTACACACTGTCTTTGGTCAGCATCGTGCCTTGCAACTTCCACATGGCGTGGCGCGATGGTTCCCGGAACAAGCCGTCATCGTTGTTCGACCTTCGTACCGTTTGTTTTCGCTCCGATTTCGTACGGCATGGCCCCTCAAGGGAACCATCGATATCGCTTCTGATCCGCAGCAAGGCGGCTTGGTGTTCACCCTTGTCAAACGAATTCCATGGACCTCAGCGATTTTGACCATGGGTTGGCTTACTCTCGTCGCAATGGGCACGCTTATGTTTGTGGTGATGTTCTGGATAGACGGTGGATTTCGCTCAGCCGGTGGCGTCCTTTTAGCCTTGGGAATCGTGGCATTAGGCTTGCTCGTCCTTGCCTTCGGGATGATTCTGTTATCGCTCGCGTATCGGCTTGAAGATCAGCGCCTGATGCACGTCTACCGAGAACTGCAAACGGCGTTGACTGCATAATACCGTTCTGTTTGTTTACGTCGATTTCTCCCGAAACAACCATGACAGGTAGAGGCCTGCGATGGCAATCGTGACGAGTTGAACGGTCTGGAGCACTCGACTGACGATCGCGCCGGAGACAGGCGGCGAGAGGATGAAATGAAAGCCTAAAAATTCAGGTGGGGCTTCTGGCGGAGACTCCCACGGCGGGAACAATACGGCCAACAGCAGCAGTCCCACCATGAGATACAAAATTCTGACGTTCAGCGCCTCCGGAGGTTGCGAGTCTTCAGACAGCCTTTGAATTCGCGTTCCGCAATTTGGGCAAAATTTTCCCTCTTTTGGAAGGGAGGCTGAGCATGTTGGACATGTCACGACCATCTTCTTCGCTCCTCGCAAAGTCGTCAGTATATATTTTGCTTATATTCGATAATGCATGACAACCATCCTGACGAGCGCGCATAGGGCGCTGACGGTCCATGAAAAAACGACTCCACATTGACAGCAACAGAGACGTCCTTATACTTTCAATCTGGTCAACCGGTCGCAAGGGGTAGCCATCGGCCGGCTACCGAGCCAAATTGCCAAGATTTCTTAACGAAGAGATGACCCATGTTTACGTTTCCGTTCTCCTCCATCTTACGTCGCTGCTCGGGATGGGCCTCCTGCTCGGCCGACGAATGGATCCATGACCGCTGATCGCATCCATACCATTGCAATCATCGGTGCCGGAGCCTGGGGAACGGCGCTTGCCCGCCTGATCGCTCATCAAGGATATGCCGTGCGGCTGTGGGCCTACGAACCGGATGTGGCCCACACGATCAATGCCAGCCGTGAAAATTCGTTTTATCTCAAAGGAGTCAGCTTACCGTCTTCTCTCTACGCAACGTCGCGCTTGGACGAAGCCGTTCATGGCGCACAAGCCCTTATTCTCGCTTCTCCCTCTCATGTTTTCCATACGTTGCTGCTGCAGCTTGCCCCCTCGCTACCTTCTCCCATGCCGATCGTTATCGCCACAAAAGGCATCGAAGATGAATCTTTGCGTCTCATGTCCGACGTCGTCGATGCCCTCTTGCCGTCGTATTGGCATTCATGGCTTCTTGTCCTCTCAGGACCCAGCTTTGCCGCAGAGGTCAGCCAAGATAAACCCACGACCGTTCTCCTGGCCGGACGCAATGCGCAATTAGTCGAGCAGCTCCAACAGCTGTTGATGACCCCGACATTCCGGATCTATGGCGGCACCGATCTCATTGGAGCTCAAATTGGTGGGGCCCTCAAAAACGTCATGGCGATTGCGTCGGGCATCGTCGACGGCCTGCAATTGGGCTTTAATGCCCGCGCCGCGCTTATCACTCGCGGACTGGCTGAAATGATCCGCTTGGGGTCGGCGATGGGGGCACATGTCGCCACTTTGTACGGCCTTTCCGGCCTAGGCGACCTCGTGCTGACGTGCACCGGCCCCCTGAGTCGAAACTATACGGTGGGCTTTCAACTCGGATGTGGCGCATCCCTCGATCGCATCCTCGCCGAAACCCATACCGTGGCCGAAGGCATCCGAACGACCCGGGCTGCCGTCGGTCTCGCACGCCGATACGGGATCGACATGCCCATTGTGCAAAGCGTGTACGATGTCCTCTTCAACGGGAGGAATCCTCGCGACGCCGTCAGTCAATTAATGACCCGCGCAGCACGGTCGGAATTGGACCCCGTCCTTGCACGTCCTAGCGCCGATCACTGACAGGTGCGCATGAGGAGACCTCGTTCCTCTATGCCATGACATAACGAAAGGAACGATCGCGCGAATGGATCGAGACCAGCTCCAAACGCTATTGGAGAATGTGCGCAAAGGGCGACTGTCTGTATCCCAAGCGCTCCAAAAATTTCGCCTGCTTCCCTATCAAAACTTAGGATTTGCCTCGTTGGATCACCATCGCGCTATCCGACAAGGATTTCCTGAGGTCATCTTCTGCGAGGGGAAAACCAAACATCAAATCATACGAATCGCTCGGGAATTATTAAAAACAGGGAACGCCCTACTGGCCACTCGCGTTCAGCCGGATGTCGCGCATGCACTCAAACGGGTAAGCCGTCGTGCCGTCTATCATGAGGCCGGACGAATCGTGGCCGTCCCCAAACTGTCATCGACGGACTCCGCGATTGGAAACATCGTCGTCTTGACCGCTGGCACCTCGGATATTCCGGTGGCGGAAGAGGCGAAAGTCACCGCTGAGATCATGGGCAGTCGTGTCCAGACGTTTTACGATGTGGGCGTCGCGGGGCTTCATCGCCTGCTCGATCGGCAGGAACACCTTCATGCCGCCCGCGTAGTGATAGTCGTTGCCGGCATGGACGGGGTACTTCCCAGTGTCGTCGGGGGTCTCATCGATCGACCGATCGTCGCGGTTCCCACCAGTCAAGGGTATGGAGCTCACTTCGGTGGCTTAGCGCCCTTGCTCACTATGCTCAACGCCTGTTCGAGCGGCATCGGGGTCGTCAATATCGACAATGGATTCGGAGCCGGCTGCCTCGCGCACCGGATCAACCTGCTCGGAGAATCCCAGACTCTCCCCCGATGACGACGGAATGGGGGAAGCTGGTCGAGGCTCCACCAATGTCGGGGCGGCCCCACTCCTCTCGGTCGATTCGGAATGGAGGAGAAGCGGTAAAGATGTATCGCGGTCGGAACGATCTGCTTGATCTTCTTCGAGGGCTTCTTCTTCCGTCAGATTCTCCAGGGGCGGTTCATCTTCCGCGTCGAACGGTTCGAAGCCCTGACGAGGAAGCCCATCCCGATCCGGAGCATTGACCACCTCTAGGGTCCCCCGTGCATGCCGAGAGATCAATACCATTTGGTATCCATACCCGCGGTCTTCCATCAGTTTTGCGCGAATGTCGTAATGATAGGTTCCTGGCGTTACATACTGTTGTGTTTGATCTTTCCCATCCCATGAGAGAACGACTCGAACGATGCGCTGTCCCCCATCGGCGGAAACGGCGTGAACCGGCATGCGCTCGAAGAGAAAGCGCATCGAGCGTTTCGATGGCGACGTCACCAACGACGATACTTCCAGCACGTGATCTTCTTCAACCGAGCTGGGCAATTTGACCATCACGGTGAACGTCAGCATCCCATTTCCAACGGGAAATGGATCTGGATCAGTGCGCACATCGATAATAGTGATGGGAGGGGGAGCCGATCGTCGCCGCTTCCCTTCGGCCACGATGCTCATACCCATGACGACCACGCAGATGATGACGATTGCTCGGATTGGACACCGCTTCATGAAACCACCTCGTTTCTTCGGGATACCGGTTGAACGTACATGATCGCACAAGAACCGCCCATCCACTTCAGGCAAACGAGCTCGGATACCATAGCCTTTCGGCCTCGTCAACGACCGGGTTCGTTTCCCCATTGATTGACCTCTGGTATGATAGGCCAGCATGTCGACCATACACGTGAAGTCGGAAATCAACGCAAGGGGGATGGGGTGACTCATCTTCACCTTGATTGTTTTTCGGGCATCAGCGGAGACATGTTCCTCGGCGCGCTCATTGATTGTGGACTCTCGTTGACGGAATTGAAGCAAGGGCTTCGTCAACTTCCCGTGAAAGGCTATACCGTCAAAGCGCAGAAAGTCATGCGTAGCAATATTCAGGCCACAAAAGTCGATATCCGGGTCCGCGAAGGGTTCACAAAGCCGCTCTCGTTTGCAGCCATTCGACGATTGCTTTCGCAAAGCCGTTTATCGTCCTATGTAAAACACCACTCGCTCGCCGTCTTTTCCCGCCTCGCCGAGGCAGAGGGGCATATTCATGGCGTAAGCCCGAATAAGGTTCATTTCCACGAAATTGGCGTGATCGACTCTCTCGTGGATATTGTTGGGGCCTTTCTCGGTTGTCAGAGTCTTGACGTCAAGACCGTGTCTTGTACCCCGATCAATCTCGGATCAGGAACCGTGCAGACGGCTCATGGTACGCTTCCCGTTCCCTCTCCGGCCGTCGCACAATTAGCGAAAGAGGTGCCCGTCTTTTCCTCGGGACCGCGTTTGGAGCTGACGACACCGACAGGGATAGGGATCGCGACGCAACTGACCCGAGAGTTCTGCGCCTTTCCTCCCCTTACTCCGACAGCCGTCGGATACGGAGCTGGGACAGCCGATCCCGAAGGGTGGCCCAATGTCCTACGCGTATTTCGCTCATATCGGGGAGCATCTCGTTATGGAACGCTCGAGCCCATCGTGCAGCTCGAAACCAACGTGGATGATCTCAATCCCCAAGCCTATCCCTTTCTGATCGAACAGCTCTTCGCACGAGGAGCCCTGGACGTGTGCCTGACACCGGTCATTATGAAATGGGGGCGACCCGGAACCGTTGTGACTGTGCTGGCTTCGCAACCCTCGGTCCACAGCCTTCTTGATGTCTTGTTTCGCGAGTCCACCACCCTTGGAGTCCGTGTGCAAGAGGTCTGGCGGTATGTCCTGCCGCGGCGGATCGACACCGTCCGCGTACGAAACGGATCGGTCAGAATCAAAACCGCTATGATCAACGGATTCCGCAAGGCCATGCCCGAGTATGAAGATTGTCGAGCCATCGCCGAGCGAACCGGCCAGCCGCTCCACATGATCATGGAAGAAGCTTTGCACAATTTTGCCAAGCACCATCAGCGCTCACGGTTCGAACAACCCACTGCACGCCGTTCATCGGCGAAATCAAAATTATAATCACTCGCCAGCGCGGTATCAGACTATGCCCCAGCATCTTTCACGCGACAGCCTTCCGATTCTCGCCATTACCATGGGCGATCCTGCCGGGATTGGACCCGAGATTATCATCAAGGCCTTGCGCACTGAATCCATTTGGACTTATGCCCGACCCGTCGTGCTGGCGTCCCGTATCGTCATGGAGCAAGCGGCCTTGGCACAAGGCGCTTCGCTGACCATCAGGCCTCTGACCAAGCAGGATTTGACAGTGAATGTCTTCAACTCCGCACCCAGGACTCTCCCGATTCTCGATCCGTTTGACGCGCCATTGCCACCCATTCCTCCAGCGCAGCCCAGCGCAGCTGGCGGCCGAGCGGCGGTTCAGTGCATTCACACTGCCGTGCGCCTGGCACAGGCAGGGATAGTCGATGCCATCGTGACCGCTCCGATCAATAAGCGAGCCATGCAACTCGCCGGCTATGACTATCCGGGACATACTGAAATGCTCGCAGACCTTACCGGGGCCAAACGTGTCGGGATGATGATTGTCGGGGGTGGACTTAAAGTTTTGTTCGTCACGACGCATGTCGCACTTCGAAAACTCCCCGACCTGCTTTCGGCGACCGCCATCGTGGAGGCCATCGAATTGGCTTCGACCGGATTGCGTGATATCTTTAAACTGACGCATCCGCGCATCGGCGTCGCTGGATTGAATCCACACGCTGGAGAAAACGGACTCTTCGGTGACGAAGAGGAACGATACATTGTGCCAGCCGTCCGGGAGGCCCAAGCCAAGGGGATTGATTGTACGGGCCCGTTGCCAGCGGACACGTTGTTCGGAAAGGCCGTGCGCGGAGCGTTCGACGGGATTGTTGCGATGTATCACGATCAAGGACTCATTGCGTTAAAAACAGTGGCCTTTGGCCGATGTGTCAATCTCACGGTGGGCCTCCCAATTATTCGGACTTCCGTGGATCATGGTACAGCCTACGACATTGCAGGGAAAGGAGTAGCCGATCCTGCTAGCCTCCTGGAAGCCATGGCGCTGGGGGCTCGTCTGGCTGCGGAACGCCGTTCGTCGATGAACCCTTGAGCAACCAGACCCATGGTTCGGGATCCTGAGGCGACCTCCTGGCAGAGACTTCTCAAGCTTTTCGAGCTTCACCAACGACGGAAAAATGGCGCTTCGCGTAGCATCACTTCCAGCCCGGCAGACGGCGCGATCGGTAGCTTTGTCGATTTTGATGTCCGTGTTTCGACGGCGACAATCCGCCGATGAGGTGCTCCACGCAGAACTCGAGCGCACGAACTTGTCCGTCCAAGACCGAGCCCTTGTCCATGCATTGGTTTACGGCGTCCTGCGATTCTTGCTCACATTGGATTGGCGGCTCAATCACGTCGCTGATCGGCCGATGGCCCGTCTTCCGTTAGTCGTAGCCATGATTCTTCGCCTCGCGGCTTATCAAATGCTCTATTTGGATCGCATTCCTCATTCCGCAGCTACCTTCGAGGCGGTGGCGATGGCGCGCCGAATCGGTGGGCGAGATTGGCGGGGATTTGTCAACGCCGTACTGAGGGCACTTGCCCGGACGCCCCCCCCTTTGGGGCCCGACCTCGAAGGGGAGCCGAGTTCGGCCTTGAGTATCCGTTACTCCTGTCCCCAATGGATCGTCGATCGATGGCTCTCTCGTCAGGATCCTGCCACTGTCGCGCGTCTTTGCGACCACACGATTCAGATCCCTCCCATCACCTTGCGAACCAATACGTTGCGATGCACGCGGGAGACACTCGCTAAGCGATTGGCTCATGTAGGCATTCGTGTGCACGAAACGGCCGTCAGTCCGGTCGGTCTTACGCTCGACCATTGCGGATCGCTGTCCCAACTCGACGTCTGGCAAGAGGGCTGGTGCTATGCGGAAGACGAAGCCGCTCAGCTCATTCCTCTCCTGCTCGACGTTCAGCCGGGCCATCGGGTGTTGGATGCCTGTGCCGCGCCAGGGGGAAAAACCACGCACATGGCCCAACTCATGCGCAACCAAGGGCTTATTGTAGCCGTTGACCGAGATGCTTGCCGATTGAGGAAACTCGCGGAAAATTGTCGACGGCTGGGCGTGACCAATGTCGTCGAAGTTTGCGGTGATCTTGCTCTTACCCCCGAGCCGGGCCGGTTTTCTCCAGAAGATCATTCCGAACGCTCACGCCTTTTCGAGCACCTCTTCGATCGCATCTTAATCGATGCACCTTGCTCCGGGTTCGGCGTCCTTCGCCGCCATCCGGAAGGAAAATGGTTCAAGAGCCCTGACTCGATTCAGCGAGCACAGCGTCTCCAGTATCAGTTGTTGCTCAGCGCCGCTCGGCTCTTGAGACCTGGTGGACTCATGGTCTATAGTGCCTGCTCGATCGAGCCGGAAGAAACCCGAGAACTCATTGAGCGCTTTCTCCGTGATCATCCGGAATTTCTATTGGAATCGGTCGAACCGTGGTTGCCAGCGTCGGGGCAAGCGTTGTGTGATCCCGAAGGGTATTTCGTCAGTTTGGCCATGAATATGGACGGATTTTTCGCCGCGCGCCTGCAAAAGGAAAAGCCATCATGAGCCTGCGACCGGTGCTGATTGCTCCTTCGATCTTGTCGGCAGACTTTGGCCATCTCGCCGATGCCGTCAAACAGGTTGAAGCCGCCGGGGCCGACTGGATTCATGTGGATGTCATGGATGGGCATTTTGTCCCCAATCTCACGGCAGGCCCGCCCATTGTGGAGGCTTTACGATCCGTAACGGATTTGCCCTTGGATGTCCATCTCATGGTGACGAACCCCGATGCATTGATCGGCGAGTTTGCCCGGGCGGGCGCCAACCATCTGACTGTCCATGTCGAAACCTGTCCCCATCTTCACCGCACACTTCAGCGCATTCACGAACATGGAATGAAAGCCGGCGTCACGCTCAACCCGGCGACGTCAGTGGTCACGTTGGAAGAAATTTTGACCTCGGTGGACATCGTGTTGGTCATGTCGGTGAATCCCGGGTTCGGCGGGCAACCCTTCATCGAGTCTTGTCTCGATAAAATTGCCCGTGTCCGTCGGATGCTGGATCATGTTCACTCGCAGGCGCTGTTAGAAGTAGACGGCGGCGTCAATCTCGCAAAGGCCGGCCCGATCGTTCGAGCAGGAGCGGACGTCTTGGTCTCTGGATCAGCCATCTTCACCAGCAATGATTACTCGAAAACCATCTCGCAGCTCCGCATGGCAGGAGAGACGATTTCAGTCTAACGCCAGATGGACCTTACCACCATAGAAACTTTACATCCCTTAGAGATCAAAGTTCTCCTGGCGCTAGCCCAGAAAGACGCGCCGCAAACCGACTCGGATCTCGTCCAATCGACCGGTCTCGAGCCCTCGCAAATCAGTATGGCGCTCGGCTGGCTTCAGACGAAATCGTTGGTCCGGCTCGAATCAGAAACCGTCATTCCGATCGTCAGCTTGACGGAGGTTGGGTTTCGTTACCTCCAGGAGTCATCGCCTCCCGAATGGATTCTCCGGCAGATCGAGGAAGCCCACCACCGTCACGTTCGCCTCACCGTTCAAGCATTACAAACCCAAAGCCCATTTCCACCCAATGCACTGAGCCGAGCGATCGGGCTCTTGAAAAAAGAAGGATCGGTGCAATTAGCCCCCGGGGGCTCCCTTGAGGCTACCGGCCTGCCCAGCTCGCTCTGCCAGCAATTGCGAGCCGTGCTTCAGCAGCTTGGCGAGTCGAGCCGACCTCTTGAAGCATTTCCCCCGGCCATCCAATCCCTGATCAAACTCTACGCCGTGAAACGCGGCAACACGAATGAACCCTTTCGGATCGAAGATCGCACCATTCGTGCCTATCTATTGACAGATCAAGGCCGAACGCTCGCCGAACACGTGCACGCCATGCCCAAGGAAGAAGTCTCGCAGCTAACACCGGAGATGTTGAAAGATGGCTCATGGCGCAACTATCGCTTCCGCAAATATACGATTACTTTGCGCCCACCACGGTTAGCGATCGGACGGCGTCATCCCTATCGCGAGTTTCTGGATGTTGTCAAAATCAAGCTGATCAGCATGGGCTTTCAAGAAATGCGTGGCCCGCTCGTGGAAACCGAATTTTGGAACATGGATGCGCTGTTCATGCCCCAATTCCATCCGGCCCGGGCTATTCACGATGTCTATTTCGTCAAGCATCCCACACATGCGACTTCCTCTCCCGAGCCGTTTTTATCGCGTGTCGCAGCCGTGCACGAGCATGGCGGAGAAACCGGTTCTCGAGGATGGCGATACCGGTACGACAAATCTCGAGCGCAACGCCTCATTCTGCGAAGTCAGGGAACCGCCGTCTCCGCTCGAACCCTCGCATCCAATCCTCGGATTCCAGGAAAATATTTTTCCATTGCGCGATGTTTTCGGTACGATCAAGTGGACGCCACGCATGCAACCGATTTTTTCCAAGTCGAAGGCATCGTCCTCGGCGAGGACATTCATTTTCGAACCCTGTTGGGGCTCTTGCAACTTTTTGCAACGGAAATGGCGCAAGCGCAAGAAATTCGAGTGTTTCCTGCCTATTTTCCGTTCACCGAGCCCTCGGTGGAACTTCACGTACGCCATCCGAAGCTCGGATGGATGGAGCTCGGAGGAGCCGGATTGTTTCGGCCAGAAGTGACAATTCCTCTCGGGGTCCATGTTCCCGTCATCGCCTGGGGCCTCGGGCTTGACCGAATGGCGATGGTCGCCTTGGGGATTCATGATATCCGTGATTTGTTCACCGCCGATTTGGAAGCGATCCGGACTATGCGCGGACAGTTTCCGTAACGCGTGTTCCTTGACCGATGCCGACAATTTCCTTTTCCCACGCTGATCTCCAAACGCTGCTTGGGCGATCGGCTTCGCTGCCCGACATCGAAGCGTGGCTCCCGCTTGTGAAAGGTGAACTGAAGGACTACCTTTCATCAACCGGCGAATTGCGCGTTGAGCTCCAAGACAGCAATCGTCCGGATCTGTGGTGCGTGGAAGGCATTGCCAGACAAATTCGGATTGCACTGACCAATACTCCGCCCGTCTACCCCTTTTGGTCGACAAAAGGTCGCATTAAACGCCGTGTGCTTGTCCTGCCCGAAACAGAGTCCGTTCGGCCTTATATCGCTGCCTGCGGAGCAGTCGGATATCAGGTCACAGAGGCAGGGCTTACTCAATTGATTCAAACCCAAGAAAAGCTGGCCGAGATTTTCGGCCGCAAACGACAAACCGTGTCCATCGGCATCTACCGTTTGAGCCCTCTCGCCTTTCCTTTGACGTATGGACTCGTCAAGCCCACTGAAGTGCGGTTCACGCCGCTCGGCTTCTCTGAAAAGATGACGCTCGAGGAAATCTTGGCCGTCCATCCCAAAGGGGTCGAATACGGCCATATTCTCAGCGGCCATGAAAAATTTCCTCTTTTTTGGGACAAGGAAGGCCAAATTCTGTCCTTTCCTCCCATCATCAACAGCCGGGACATCGGCGAAGTGCGCGTTGGCGACACCGATTTGTTGCTGGAAGTGACGGGCACCGATCTCCGGATGGTTCTCTTGACTCTCAACATCTTGGCGACGAATTTGGCAGATCGAGGGGCCTCCATTGAGCCGGTGGATGTGGTGTATCCCTATGCGACCGAGGTGGGAACCATTGTCCGAACGCCATTCAACATAGCCAGGCCTCAACGAGTGCGGGCCAGCGAGATCGAACGGGCATTGGGCATGGCGTTGGGAACGGAAGCCATCGAAGCCGCTCTCCGATCCTATGGGCACCATGTCAAAGCGACCCGACACACCCTATCGGTGACCCCGCCCCCTTATCGAGATGATCTCATGCATGCGGTCGATGTCGCCGAGGACGTGGCAATCAGCAGAGGCTACGATGCATTCCAACCACTGATGCCCACCCAATTTACGGTCGGAGCGCTCTCTCAGATCGAACAACTTTCGGATCAAATCCGCACGTTGATGATCGGATTCGGCTTTCAGGAAATTTTTTCGAATATCCTCATGGCCCGAGATGAGTTGATCGAGCGAATGCGCCTAACAGAGAGCGAACACGAAGCCGTCGTAGAAGTCGCTAATCCCCTGTCTCTTAGTTATGCTTGCCTGCGCTCTGCCATTTTGCCCTGCCTTCTTCGTGTCGAGGCAACCAGCCCTCGTGCTTTTTATCCACACAAACTCTTTGAAATCGGAGAGGTTGCCTCTCCCGACCCTCGAGCAGAGCTTGGATCCGAGACCAAGACGCATCTTGCCCTATTGCTGGCGTCTGCCACCGCTAACTTCTCCGAAATCCATGCGGTGTTAGATGTGTTATTGTATTATTTACTGAAGACCTATCGTCTAGAACCCATCGTACACCCTTCTTATTTGGAGGGGCGCGTCGGACAAATCGTCTACGAGGGGCAGGCAATAGGGGTGATCGGTGAACTTCACCCGGAAGTGCTGGAAGCCTGGCAAATTACTATGCCTATCGCCGCAGTGGAACTTCACTGCGACAAGCTGATCAGCCCAGCTTAAAGACAGGATTATTGTGACGCTGAGCTCGCGTGCTGTGGTTGGACGTGAGCAATGAGGCGAGAAAATCCCTCGGGGTCACGAATGGCCATTTCTGAGAGCATCTTACGATTTAACTCAATTTTGGCCTGCTTCAATGCATTGACGAATCGACTGTATGTCCAGCCGTGCGCACGAACGGCTGCGCTCACTCTGGCAATCCAGAGGCGACGGAAATCTCGCTTCCGCTGACGCCGGCCGATATAAGCGTACGCCTGACCTTTATCGACCGATTCTGTCGCGGTCCGAAAGAGTCGGCTTTTGGCTCCATATTGCCCTTTAGCTAGCTTCAGACGTTTCTTGCGGCGTTGTCGTGTCTTAGGTCCACCTTTGACTCGCGGCATAATCTTCGCGGCTCCTCTCGTTACTCGACACTAGCTTGCTGAAAACTTCCATGCCTACCGATATGGAAGCAATTTCTCAACGGCCTTCGCATCGACCTTGCTCAAAGGCATTGATCGTCCCAGCCTACGCTTTCGATCTCGCGCCTTGGTTGTCAGAATATGGCGCATGCCCGCTCGCCGCCTGACTAATTTTCCTCGGCCAGTCCACTTAAAGCGTTTACTCGCTCCAGAGTGATTTTTGAGTTTTTGTTCAGCCATACCGCTTCATCCTTTTCGACGTTCGTGTGCAACAGCCCGGTTTTCCGGCGGTAACGATTACGAACTCTTTGGAGCCAGCACCGCGTATAAGTTTCGCCCTTCCATTCGCGGCGGCTGCTCAATAATACCCTCGCCTTTCACTTCCTCCAATACTTTGTTAATGGCCGCGAACCCCAGTTCGCGGTTGGCCATTTCGCGTCCCCGAAACATAACCGTGACTTTAGTTTTGTTGCCCTCAGACAAGAAAGTCCGAATCTGCCGCACTTTGGTCTCCAGATCATGCTTGTCTGTCCTCGGCCGCAGCTTGATCTCCTTGACATGCGTGGATTTTTGATGCTGCCGTATGCGGTGTTCCTTTTTGCTCTGTTCATATTTAAATTTCCCGTAGTCCATGATCCGACAGACTGGCGGGACTGCTGTCGGGGCCACTTCCACCAAATCGTATCCCATTTCCTTAGCCTGTCGGATCGCCTCCGAGGTGCGCATGACTCCAAGCTGCTCGCCTTCTGGACCAATGACACGAACCTCCGGGACCCGTATAAGCTGATTGACCCGATGTTTGCTGACAACGACGGGGCGACTCATTCGGAAAGCGTAGCACCTCTCAGCACAGGAGGCTCGTCTTGACGCACAAGGTCCCGAAACTCGGCAATCGTCATGGTTCCCAAATCCTGTCCATTCCGCTTCCTCACAGCAACGCTCTGGGCTTGACGCTCACGTTCCCCCACGATCAACATGTACGGAATCTTGGCTTTTTCTGCATCCCGGATTTTAAGACCTACTTTTTCATTCCGCAAGTCTAGCTCGATTCGACACCCCGCTTGTCTCAATTGCTCCGCAACCGCACAGGCATAATCATGCTGCTTGTTCGTGATCGGCAAAACATGAGCCTGTACAGGTGCCAACCAGACAGGGAATGCTCCGGCGTAATGTTCAAGCAGCACACCAAAAAACCGCTCGATCGAGCCCAACAGCGCACGATGGATCATGATCGGCTGATGCGGTTTTCCATCCTCGCCGATGAAGCTCAGACCAAATCGCTGTGGATTGTTAAAATCGATTTGGACGGTGGAGCATTGCCACAAGCGACCCAAGCCGTCACGGATTTTAACATCGATCTTGGGACCATAAAAGACTCCTTCGCCAGGGTCCACTTCGTAAGCAAATCCAGTCTCCTGCAAGGCCGTGGCCAGCGCCAGCGTGGCCTGCTCCCATTGTTCGTCCGTCCCCACCGCTTTGTCCGGCTTAGTTGATAAATACATTTCACAGTTTTCGAACCCAAAGGTTCGTAAGACCTCCGTCATAAACTCCAATACCTGTTTCACTTCTTGCGCGATTTGATCGGGACGACAAAAAATATGGGCATCATCCTGCGTGAAGCCTCGCACACGCAACAAGCCATGCAGAACGCCCGAGCGCTCGTACCGATATACCGTGCCGAGCTCGCCGTACCGAATGGGAAGATCCCGATAGCTCCGCAAATGGGTCTTGTACAGCATAATATGAAATGGGCAATTCATGGGCTTCAATTGATATTCGGACGACTCCACGGTCATCGGTGCAAACATATTTTCGCGGTAATAGTCAAGATGCCCACTCGTTTTCCACAAATCTAGTCGAGCAATGTGCGGCGAGTACACGAGTTCATAGCCGCGCCGAAGATGTTGGATTCTCCAAAAATCTTCGATCACCAGCCGGACGCGCGCCCCTTTGGGATGCCATAAGATCAATCCCGGTCCAATGTCTTCTTGAATGCTGAAGAGGTCGAGTTCCTTTCCCAACTTTCGGTGATCCCGCCGCTTGATTTCTTCTAATTTGGCCAAATGGGCATCCAGCTCTTCCTGTGAGGGAAAAGACGTGCCGTAAATCCGTTGCAACATCGGATTGCGTTCATCGCCGCGCCAATATGCTCCAGCGCTGGACAACACCTTAAAGGCTTTAATGCGTCCTGTGGATTCCACATGCGGTCCTCGGCACAAATCCACAAATTCCCCTTGTTGGTAAAGAGAAACTGTGTCATCCGGGATACCTTCCAGCAGTTCGACCTTATACCGCTCTCCGCGTTGACGAAACAGTTCGATAGCTTGGGTCTTGCTCATTTCGTGTCGGGTAATGGGAAGATCGGCTTCGATAAGGGCTTTGGCTTTTTGCTCAATGCGTTCCAAATCTTCTGGCGTAAACGACCGTTCGAACGCAAAATCGTAATAAAAGCCTTCCTCAATGGGAGGACCGATGGTCAGATTGGCTGAGGGAAAACACTCTTTCACCGCTTGCGCCATAAGGTGCGCGCTACTGTGCCGATAAATTTCTTTTCCTTCTGGAGAAGCAAAACTAATCGGTTCTAGGGTCGCATCTTCTTCAATGATTGTATTCCAATCCCTCGGAATCCCGTTAATTTTGACAGCTAAGGCATCGGCTGGGACCTCTCCTTTGATGCGCTGATAGGCTTCGCGTGCGCTAAGCCCTGCCGGGAGCGTCTGGCTCTTCCCATCCTCGCACCTAACATGGACGAGGGAGGACATCTCCTTTGTCATTGTTGTTGAGAGATCTTGAGTCATCGTCTTTATTTTTATTATTCGGCGTGCACGATTTTAATACCTTGACACAAGAAAAGGCACTTCCGCCTGGTTGTTGGCGTGAAATGCCTTCTCATGGTAGGCGCGGGCGGTTTTGAACCGCCGACCTCTACCGTGTCAAGGTAGCGCTCTCCCCCTGAGCTACGCGCCTATCCAGAAAATGCTCTGAGGTCATGCTAGTCTCGCGCCCTCGAGTTGTCAAGAATACGATGGAATGGGGACATGAGCGATCCTTTCCCCATAGGAAGGCTCGCAGGCTTTTTTTATTCGGTGATTAAGTGGAACGGTCCCTGCGTCGGTCCCGAAGTCGGGCGACAGGGATTCGAAACTCCACAATCTTTTTCTTCAGGGTATTTCGGTTCATCCCCAGCAGCCGAGCTGCTTGCATTTGATTGCCGTTTGTTTCTCGCAGCGCCAGCTCAATCAGCGGGCGTTCCACCGCTTGCATCAGCATGGGATAAATATCGCGAGCCGACCCTTCTTTCATCGCCCGCACAAAATCCTCAAATTTTGTCTGGACATAATCCGTGAGAGTCAATTCCCGATGTCGAATTTGTTTTTCGGCGGGTTTCAGCATGGATTGCGCGACGTGAAGGAGCTTGCTGGTCCCGACCCGTGACCCCGCGATAACGATGGTCTGAGCAAGATCCACACTGTCCCCTAAAGCCGCCAATTCGCTGAGGGAGCAATGTCCTCCGTCGATCACGATGCCTTGAACGTTGCCGGAAGCGAGAGTGTCTTTTAAGGCAGACATGGTGGGAACGACGGAGACACGAACATCTCCAAAATCGGGATCAAAGCTGGGATAAAGCTCCTGATCTCGACTCAGGATCACAATATGGAACGCAGGCTGAGAAGGCTGTTTGGACACAGGAGGAAAGATTCGTCTCGTCAGGCAGAAAGCAGTGAATTATGAAACACTGTCGGCGCTTTGTCAAACAGGCCACGATTGCCTGTACACTCAGCTGGTTCTCCACGAGACGATGAGGGACGCAACGGAGATGGCACAGTGTTACAAAATCAGATGAAGATCATTGCATCTTTTGCCATGTCTCGGTGCCGGCCAATCCTTTTCACGCATCGAGGCTCTGGAAGGAATTCTTGCGTGTTTCCGGATCGTACAGAACATATCGTATGGAACATATTTCAATGTTCAATTCAATCCCGCAAGAGGACACACCACCCGCAGCACACCCCAAATCAAGAGCCCCCCCAAAAGATCTAATAGCAACCCAGCTCGAATCATAGACAGGATCGGAATACGCCCTGTGCCATAGACAATACCGTTCGGTGGGGTGGAAACAGGAAGAACAAAAGCCAAACTCGCTCCCATACATGCGCCTAAAGTTGGGGGCACAGGTGAGAGACTGGCCGATTGGGCAATAGCAATGACGACCGGAACAATCATGCTGGCCGCTGCAGTATTTGAAGCCATCTCCGTGAGGACAATCGCGGCGATGATCGCCACAGCCGTCAATCCCCACACCGTTTCTACCCCGAGCGCATACACCAACGACTCTCCGACCGTCTTCGCCAGATTGGTTTGAATCATTAAGTGACCGAACGAGAGTCCTCCGCCGAACAAGAGGATCGTTCCCCAATTAATCTTTGCCGCTTGTTTCCACGACAACGTGAAAACTCCCCGCCGAGCGTCCACTGGCAGCATGAACAATAAGCCTGCCGCAAGAATCGGTACCAACTCCTTGGGGAGGTGAACCCGATACCATGCCACAATCGCGTGATTCGCACCCAAGAAGACAGAAAAGACCCCGGGGGCCAGCCAGAGGACAACCGCGATACCAAAGGCCACACAGGCATAGCGCTCCCCGGCCGACCAAGGACCGAGCGTGGCACGCTGTCGAACCAAGTTGTCCGCAAAATTGCACAGATCCGCAGGGAGAGGATGCAGCCAGCGAAGAACGCCATAGATCATCCCTAGCATCAAAGCTGCTAACGGCACGCCCACGAGCAGCCAGCTCGTAAACGACAACGAGATGCCAGCTTGTTCAGCTAGTAAGCCGACACCGATGAGATTCGGCGGAGTGCCAATAAT
>RFGF01000100.1 GCA_003695915.1 Nitrospirota bacterium | reverse complement strand
GGTGACGGAAGCCATGCGTGGGCGGGTGCGAACACTGTCGTCTCGGCTCGAAGGTCTGCAACGTCCGCGGGTCCTCTACATCCTCAATAGCCAGCCGCTCATCACCGTCGGGCCCGGTAGTTTCATTCATCATCTGATCGAAGTCGCTGGAGGGGACAACATCGCCACCGATGCCCATGCCCCTTATCCCCGGATCAACATGGAAGATGTCCTCCGCAAAAATCCCGAATATATTTTGTTTCCGGTGGGCCGGTTCGAAGGCATTCCGCAGGACGAGCAGGATAGCTGGAAGCGATGGACGGATCTTTCGGCCGTTCGCCATGGACGGCTTTATCAGATTCCCAGCGATTTGTTGAATCGTCCGGGCCCTCGGGTGATCGACGGCCTGGAATTGCTGGCGCGCACGTTCCATCCTGAGATCTTTTCGGATCGGCAGGATGCTCGATGAGCGAGCGCGTCAAAAACGGGCTTTCGATGGCCTCCTCCCCGGTCCAGCCTCTCTCCCGCACCTGTGCGCAGGCCGAAGCACAGGCGACCGAACGCGCGCCTCGGCGGCACCAGCCGACTCCGTGGGTTGGGCCAACTCGGTGGGCACTCTGGATGGTCGTGTTGCTGGTCCTCTCCGTTCTCGTCGGATTCTTCTGCCTTCGCTTCGGCACAAAGGCCATCTCGTTTTCGGAACTTGTGCCCCTCGTGATTCCGGGGCTTCGCAGCGTGTGGGAAACGAACACGGTGGATCCTATCACCAGCACGATCGTGTGGCAGGTGCGCGTGCCCCGAATCGTGCTGGCGTTTTTGGTCGGAGGGAGTCTAGCGACGGTCGGCGGGGCTTTGCAGGCCTTGCTTCGAAACCCATTGGCCGATCCCTATGTCATCGGTGTATCGAGCGGGGCGGCACTCGGCGCGGCCGTGGCCATCCTCTTCGGTGTGGGAGGTTCGATCGGCGGTCTCTCCACTTTGCCTCTCTGTGCGTTCGTTGGGGCGTTGGGCTCGTTGGCGATTGTCTATGTCTTGGCGTCGCGGCATTCCGGCTTGTCCATGTACACGCTCTTGTTGGCCGGCGTCGTGCTCAATGCCATCTTGTCCGCGGTGATCATGTTTTTGACGAGCATTGCCGAGCCGAGCCGGGCCTTCGGCATGTATGCGTGGCTCATGGGGAACCTGACCGGGCCGGATCCCGCGACGCTGGGGACGTTGACCGTGTATGTGGCGATCGGGATCGGCATGATGGTTGCGCAGGCGCGTGCCTTGAATCTCTTGGCGTTGGGTGAAGAGGTGGCGCGATCGCTGGGTGTGGACGTGGAGCGCGTCAAAAAAGGGATCTTCGTGTCGGCCGCACTGTTGACCGGTGCGGTCGTCGCGTTCAGCGGCATGATCGGATTCGTGGGGCTCATCGTGCCGCATATGATTCGGCTAGCGGTGAGTGCGGATCATCGCCTGCTGCTCCCGGCTTCGTGTTTCGTCGGGGGCATGTTTCTCATGGTCGCCGATACAGTGGCTCGCACGGTCGTGAGCCCCGGTGAAATCCCCGTTGGCGTGATCACGGCGATCGTCGGCGGGCCGATCTTTTTATATCTCTTAGTTCAACGATCGAGGCGAAGCGCTCTATGAACCAGACGAACGGGTCTGCGGCCGCCTACGAAATCCAAGGTGTCTGCTTTCGATATGGATCGCCAGCGAAGGGAGGGGAGCCTCTGCTCAAGCATGTCACCTTCACCATTGGGGAGGGTGAGATCGTGGGCATCCTGGGCCCGAACGGTTCCGGCAAAACCACCCTGCTGAAAATCCTCGCCCATTTACTCGTGCCCCAATCGGGCCGCGTATTGGTCTTCGGTCGGGAACTTCATGGAATGAGCCGTCGCGACATCGCCAAAACCGTGGCGCTGGTTCCGCAAGACGCCGCACCGGTGTTTCCCTTTTCCATCGCCGAAATCGTGCTCATGGGACGGTTTCCGCATCAGCGAGATCAACGACGGTTCGGATGGGAATCCGCACACGATTGGGACGTCGTCCAGCAGGCCATGGAGGCCATGGATGTCGCGCATCTGAGGGATCGATTGATGACCGACGTATCGGGGGGCGAACGCCAGCGCGCGATCATCGCACGCGCGCTCGCGCAGGAGCCACGGGTGTTGCTATTGGATGAACCGACCGTGTTTTTGGATCTTCGACACCAAGTCGATCTGATGCAACGGCTGCAACGACTCAATGCGGAGCAGCGCTTGACGATCGCGGTCGTGTCCCACGATATCAATCTCGTCAGCCAAGTGTGCGATCGGATCGTGGTCATGCATCAGGGCAGGCTCGTTCGCGAAGGCCCGCCGGAAGAGGTGATCCGTCCGGAGCTTTTCGAGCTCGTGTACGGATGCCACGTCTCGGTCGACACGCATCCGCATTCGGGTCGACCGCAAGTGTCTGTGTCGTTCACCGAGGAACGAACCCGTTCCTCATTCATATCAACCTATTATCGAGGAGGAGGGTAACACGGAACCGATCCGGTCGCGACGGGGAAGATGGTGTGAATCCATCACGGTGCCGCCACTGTAAGCGGGGAGCGACTCTGCACAACAGCCACTGTGCCTCTGCGTGAAACGCAAAGCCCGGTCATTGCCTCGAAGAAGGCCGATAGTCCCGGGTACCGCGGTTTTATGGCATGCATGGGAAGGCGCAGGGAAGCAACGATCCGCGAGTCAGGAGACCCAACGACTGGACAATTCCATAACCCCTTCGAGCACAAGGGAGGTGGAACCTATGTGGCTGTCTGGTGCACAAACTTTTTTTGCTGTCCTGTTCACATTCTTCGTGTTCGCTGGTACATCTGCTGTGGCGGCGAATGCCGACCCCGCCAATGATCCTTCGCGTGAATCCCAATCTACGGATGCCGTTCCTGTCTTGGAACCGGTCGTCGTGAGTGCCACGAAAACACCGGTTCCTATCAGCCATGTGACCAGTGCCGTGGAAGTCATCACGGGCGAGGAACTGGAGCGGCGCAAGGTGAAGACCGTGGTGGATGCCTTGCGATTGGGCCAGAGTCTTGCCGTCTTTTCCAATGGTGGACCTGGGACGTCGGCAAGTGTACGGATCCGCGGAGGGAATGCCAAGCAGACATTAGTGCTGATCGATGGCGCTATCGTCAATAGCGCAACATTGGGACAATTCGATTTTGGCCATTTGACGGTGGACAATATCGAAAAAATCGAGATCGTCAGAGGAGCACAGAGCACCTTATGGGGTGCGGATGCCATGGGTGGGATTATCTCGATTACGACGAAACGCGGACGCGGCCCATTGCGGGCGAGCGGCTTTTTGGAGTATGGCTCATTCAATACGCTGAGAGAAGGTGGAGCGCTGAGTGGGAAAAAGGGGCCGTTTGACGTGTCGCTTACACTCTCGCGTTGGGATACCTCGAGCATTTCGGCGGTCAATTATCGACGGGGGGCTTCGGAACGCGATGCATACAGGAATTGGCAGGCCTCAGCGCGCCTTGGCGTGGATTTGCCACTGGACGGACGCGCCGATGTGAATTTTCGCTGGTGGAATGGTTCGCTCAATATCGATAGCCCGCCTTTGGATGTGATCAAGTCAAGAAACGATAGCAACGAGCTTATTTTTAGCGGGATCTATGAGCAGCCGGTAACGGATTGGTACACGCATATTCTGACGGTCTCGCGCGCACAAGAAGCGAGCTTGTTCGACCCAGGCATTGCTCAACGCAATCTTTCGACTGGCGTGGTGAGTGTGCCGTTTGGAAGTCCGGACGAAACCCGGGTGCTCTCCAATCGGATCGAAACGCAGCACAATTTCCAACTCGGCCCTTTTGTCTCTCTCGTTGCCGGTTATCAATTCCGGGAACAGCAAGGGGAAAATGATACAGGAATATCCACAAAAATAGTTTCCTCGCATGCCGGATTTGCCCAAGTGCAGGTCGATCTCTGGGATCGGCTCTTCGGTACCGCAGGGATTCGGCATGACAGTTTTAACACTTTTGGGGATGCCACCACCTATCGGGTGACAGGCGGATATCTGCATCAGGAAACCGGAACCAAGGTTCGGGCGAGTTATGCGACCGGATTTCGCGCTCCAACGATCAATCAACTATTCTTTCGCACCCCTGACTTTAACTTTGGGAACCCGAATCTGAAACCGGAAAAAAGCCAGAGTTTCGATGTCGGCCTTGAACAATCGCTCTTTGAAAAACGAATTACTCTGAGTCTTGGATATTTCTGGAATCGGTTCCGTGATCTTATTCAAAATCGAAGTGCAGCGATTTGTAAAAATCCCTTTAATTCTTGCCCTGTGAACGTGGCCTCGGCGAAAACTCAAGGATGGGAGGCATCGGCGAATATTGTCGTCATTCAAGATCGTCCGTGGTTGAAACGCCTGGAACTCCGTGGCCAGTACACCATGACCTTAACCCGCGATTTGACCACTGCGACACGTCTGCAGCGGTGGCCTGTCGATCAGGCGAGCGTCAGTGTCTTTTACCAACCCTTCGATCCCTTGAGTCTTGTTGTGGACTTTCGGTTCGTGGGGTCGCAGTTTGATTCTCCAAGCGTGGCTCAGGATGACTCGCAACGGGTCGGATCCTTCGAGGTCGTGAACTTGACCACGACCTACGAGATCGTTCCCCAGATGCAAGCCTATCTCAGGGTCGAAAATCTGTTCGACGAGGAATACGAAGAAATCCGTTTCTTTGGCACGCCAAACCGTTCGATTTACGGCGGAGTGCGTATGAATTTCGAATTCCCCTTTTTCTCGGATGAATCGGCAGGGGGTTCTCTCTGATGCCACCGCGCCTACTCGTCGCCGGCACCCATAGCGGCGCGGGGAAGACGACCGTGGCCGTAGCGCTCATGGCAGCTTTTGCTGCACGTGGGCGCACGGTCCAACCGTTCAAGGTGGGGCCGGATTTTATCGATCCGAGTCATCATCGAGCCGCCTGCTGGCGCGAATCCAGAAATCTCGACGGCTGGATGCTGACGAAGGCGTACAACCGTGCCACGTTTCTGCGCGCGGCGAAGCGAGCGGATCTCTCGATCATCGAAGGGGTCATGGGACTCTTCGACGGGAGCTCGGCCGTCAGCGATGCCGGAAGTACGGCGGAGCAGGCAAAGGAGTTGCAAGCCCCCGTACTTCTGGTCGTCGATGGCAGCGCGATGTCGCGTTCTGCCGCGGCGCTCGTGCACGGGTTTGCCACCTTCGATCCCGATGTGCGGATCGCTGCGGTGGTATTCAACCGGATTCGAAGCGAGGGCCATTTCCGTCTTCTCAAGGAGGCAGTGGAAAATGCGCTGGACATTCCGGTTATCGGGTATTTCCCTCCCAACGATCAGTTCGGCATACCCGAGCGGCATCTGGGCCTCGTTATGGCGAATGAGCCTGGATGGCGAGAGCAGGTGTATACACTGCTCGGCAGACAAGCGGAGGAGACGATCGATCTCGGTCGTGTGGAGGAATTGGCTCGTTCTGCTCCGGCTCTCTCTGACTTCACGGAACATGACCCACAGGAAACGGAACGAGCGCAGGCTTCACCACTTCGGGTCGGCATAGCCCGAGATCCGGCCTTTTGCTTTTATTATGCCGACAACATGGACATTCTCGTGAGAGAAGGGGCCGAATTGGTGTTCTTTTCTCCACTGTTCGATCGGACATTGCCAGCGGTCGATCTGCTCTATCTCGGAGGTGGCTATCCTGAACTGTATGCCCGAGACCTGGCGGCCAATGTTTCGATGCGGGAGGCTGTTAAGGCCTTCGCCGCCGCCGGTGGCGTGATCTATGCCGAGTGTGGGGGACTGATGTATCTCGCCGAGCGCCTTCGTGATTTCGATGGGGTAGATCATGAGATGGTTGGCCTGCTTCCAATAGAGGTTGTGATGACGCTCGATCGCCTCACGTTGGGGTATCGTCAATTGGAAGTCATTCTCCCTTGCCCG
>RFGF01000010.1 GCA_003695915.1 Nitrospirota bacterium | reverse complement strand
GGGCATCCTCAGTTGGCTATCGGATGGCGTCGCACACATCAGAATCCGGACTGCAGACGGCCAGGATCGTGGACCAACGACGCTGGACAGCGCTCGTTTTCCTTACAGCCTGGCCTGGATCGACGATCGCCGTATCGCCGTGCTGATGCCTGATCTATCCGAAGCTCTGTCCTATGATATTGCTGAACACGACACGTTGGACACGTTGCCTATCACCGGAGACATCTATCCGCTTCGGGCTCATAATGGAGGACCGTTCTTGCACACGCTCGGCCAGCCGCCCTATTACCCTACCATTCAGGGCAGCGCCCCCTTGTATCCGATTTCCCTTCCGCACTTTTCCAGTCATGGCCTCGCGGAACATTGGGTCTCGACGCCCAGCGGTAATGCCCTGGAGTCTTGGACACCGCTGGATTCCGGCGACAGTGCGACCGAATGGCATCGACTCTATATCGAAGCGTCGATCCCCGAACATTGCGGAGCGATCATTTGGTTGGCCACCACCAATGAAGCCATACCTCCACCGTCGGAGGGGTGGCATGAACATCGAATCGGTCAGGGGATTCCCCAGCCGCCGAGCACGGACACCGTCCCTCGAGGCGTATGGCTGCCGCAGGCCTCCGAGATTCCTTTTCACTCCGGCCTGTTGAGCTGTGCCCCGGAAACAGGGCAAGCCGGCTTGTTTACCGTGCTCATTCAACGCTCCGGCGTTCGAGTCCGCGCCTTGAAAGGTCGATATCTTTGGATGCGTGTGGAGCTGTTCGGCGATGGCCGAACCACTCCGAGTCTTGCCGCCATCCGTGCCTACGGATCGCGCTTCTCCTATGTCGATCAGTATCTCCCGGAACTCTATCGGGAGACGGTCTATCCCCCGGATGCCGACGCTCCCGGAACCGCCACCCCTGCTGATTTCTTGGAGCGGTTCACACTGAACTTCGAGGGCCTCTTGACCATGCTCGAAGACCGCATCGCGCAGGCGCATATTCTGACGCATCCGAATACCACTCCCGATGAATCGCTCCCATGGCTCGGCAGTTGGATCGGCACGACCTTTCACCCGGCATGGTCGTTCGAACAACGGCGGCGCTGGCTGCAGCATGCGCCACAGCTCTACGAGACCCGCGGGACGTTAAATGGATTGCGCTGGAGCTTAGAGCTGATCTCCGGAGGCGGAATTACGCGGGGCGACATCGTGGTCGTCGAACTCTTCCGTTTACGGCGGACGTTCTCCACCATTCTCGGCGCGGATCTCGCCGATGAACACGATCCGCTGCTCGCCGGACTCGTGGTCAGTGGTAATGCCTACGTCGGCGACACCCTCTTCCTGGGAGCGGACGACCAACGCGAATTCCTGGCCCTCTTCGACCTGGCCGATGCTCACGATGCCCAAGACGAAGCGGCCGTGCGGCATGTCCTCGAAAATCTGGCCTTTCGCGTGACCGTGCTAGTTCGAGAAGGCATCGACCCGGACATCTTCGGGTTGATTCGAGATGTCGCTGTTGCCGAAGCCCCGGCCCATGTCCACGTCAATGTGGCGACGGCCTCCCAAGGATTGCTCGTCGGCATCGAAGCCATGATCGGCGTGGAAACATTCATCGGAACCGTTCCACCGATCGATCCGGTGAAACTGGACAAAAGCTATGTGGGGTATCGCGATGTTCTCCGTGGCTCCGGGAGCGTGGATCCTCGCGTCGAAGGCGGAGAGGCATCCTGGGACACGTCCCAACGCCCGGTCGCGCGACTGCAGGCTCCACCGACCGTGCCCCATGGCGGATCTTTCACGCTCGATGCCGCAGGATCGGAAGCTGGCCCGGGGCATCGCCTTGCCCGATTTATCTGGGAACTGAAGTCATGAGAAAGGACGTTGACCTCTGCCGGGCTGCATCGCACTGTTGCTTTCATTCCCTCTAACACGAAAGGATTGACACCATGGCCGTGTTCAAAATCGACACTCCGATCTCTACACCCGAACCTACTGTCGAAGTCACCGTGACCGAGGAAGCTCCATTGGCAGTGGGACGGCATCGGTTTCAACTCGTCGTCGTCGATGATTCCGGCAACCAGTCCGAGCCCGACGAAGTCGAAGTGCGCGTGGTGGACACCGAAAAACCCACGGCGGTGCTGGATGCGCCGAGTCAAGTGAAATTCAACACCAGTTTCGCGCTCTCGGGCAAACGATCCGTCGACGTCGGCGGCGGTCGGATCGTGACGTACATTTGGACCTATCTCGGGCCGCCGCCGGTCACCCCCAGGCCGGTCATCGACCCGGACGTTGTCCGACCCATCGTCGATCGGCCCGTTGTCCGTCCACGGCGACCCAGCAACGAGTGAGGCCAGTGCAGAAACGGTATGGCGACATTTCGCATCAATGAACCGATCGAAACCACCGTGCCTCGCATCACTGTGGATGCGGGGTTGCCTCCCGGACAACACCGATTCCAATTGGTGGTGCGGGACGACAGCGGTAACGTCAGCGACCCCGATATCGTCGTGGTCACCATTGTGCGTTCGGACCGGCGTCGATAAGAGATCGCAGAGCGAATCCGTAGGATTTCTTACCAGGAGAAACACCGATGAGCGTGTCCCCAGAACAGGACCCCTTGACCTTGCGTCCCTTTCCCGACAGGCTCTTCTACGAAACCGGCGCCCTGCTCGCGAAGGATGATTTTCGCGATGAGCAGACCTATCACCGGGGACGGCTGGCGCGCGCATTGCGATATTTGCATGGCAGCGGGACCGTCGCCGGCCTCCGGGTGGAGTGGACTCCACGAGAAGAAGGCGTTCGCGAGGAACATCTGACGGTCAAACCGGGACTGGCCATCGATCGTTGGGGCCGCATCATCGAAGTTCCACGATCCGCATGCCTGCGCCTCGATCGCTGGTATCGCGCACAAGAGCCCGATTTCTTGACGCAAGCCTTTCATCCGCGCACACCGCCCGTGCCCGACGATCCGTATACCGGTGTCGTCGTCGATCTCTTCATTCGATTCACGGTGTGCGAACGGGGGAAAACTCCGATCTTTGCCACTGGGCCGTTCGATGCGCTCGATGCCGTCGCGCCCTCGCGCCTACGCGATTGGTACGAATTGGAGTTGGTGCTGCGCCCCGAATCCGACCCGCCGCTGCCCAGGCCGTGGCACCCGGAACTCGCGAGCATCGCCGATCCGGAGGCGAAACGCGTCGCGCTCAAGAACGCCATTCTCGACAATTGGCGCGAAACTACTGCAGACACGGATGACGATGCTTTGCCGCTTTTGCCGGAACACCGCGTCGGGCAAGACCCGGCGTCGATCTTTCTCGCTCGCATGGTGATCCCGGCGACAGCCGGGTCACCGCCGGTGCGCACGAGCGATCCCGTCACCGTCGACAATCTTCGCCGGCCATTCGTCGTGCCACCCTTCGGCATCGCGCGATGGCTGGATCTGTAAAACGTTCGAGGAGGTCGATGCACCGAGCATTTCTCGCGACAAGGATCACCTAATCATTCACACGGAGACGACCCATGGCGACGCGCATGAACACCACACGAGAACGACTCGACCGCGACGAGACGGAATCCCTGCGCCGCAACGGCAATTTGTTCATCGACGATCGCCGCCGACGCCCATTGTATTTCGATGGCCGCTTTCTCACGGCGCGCGATCTCAACCGTGAACAGCAGTATTTTTTGACACGGCAAAGCGATCTCAACCGTGCCTACGGAAGCGGCGTCGTCACCGGCCTCATGGTCGGACAGGCGGAGCACCGTTCGCTCCTCACCATCGAGCCCGGACACGGCCTGACACCGGCCGGCGAACCGGTAGTCATTGCCCAGCCAGTGAACCTCCGACTCTCGGATATTCCCGAGATGCAGCGTCTCGATGCTTCATTCGGACTTTTGCCGATTCCCCACGAATCCCCACGATCCCGCTCGGGGCTATTCATCATTGCACTCCGACCCGTCGAGTTTTCGGCCAATCCGATCACCTCCTACCCCACCTCGGTCACGGGGACGCGGACCGTGGAAGACGGAGACATCGTCGAAGCCACGGCCATCTCGTTGATCCCGTATCCGGACGACGCCGCGCGCAACGAGATCGCCGGACGCCGTTCGGCGGTGGCCAGGGAGATTTTTCTTGGGGATGGCGTGAAAGGGATTCCGGCCGGAGTGCTGCCGTTGGCGATGATCGCGCTCGACCGCGGGACATTGCAATGGGTGGACAATTTCATGGTCCGCCGAGAGCTCAGCGCCGATCCGCGGGAGATGCTCCGTCTCGGCCTCGCTCCTCGTGCCTCACGCCTTGCCTATATCCATCAATATCACCAACAACTCAATGAAATCTTGGAACAGCGTCAGCAACTCGGGCTTCCGGCCAACTTCCCGGCCACCGATCATTTTTTGGCGTTACCGCCGTGCGGTCGGTTTCCAGCGGCAGCGATCAATCCGCTCGATTTCACGCAAATGTATTTCCCTGGCGACATGGACATCGAACTCTCGATCGTGCCGGAGGATGAAGTATCGGTCCTCATCGAGCACGCACTCGATCTTCCGCCGATCGACTTGACGATGCCAGCGGAAGAACTCGAATCGACATCCCTTCTCGTACTCGCACCGGTTCCTCGCCAAGCATTTCGTGCGCATCGACAGGCATTGAGCACGCTTTCGCTCCCGATCAAACATGCCGCTCCCGGCCTGCTCGCCAAACGACTCCCCATTCAACGGCTGTTGGCGCTGCGGTTGCCGAAGACCTTGCCGACCCTGCCGGAACCACCCGAATCGGATCGCGTAACCTGGCGATCGGTGCTCGGCCAACATCCGTTTCTCTGGTATTTGCGGCGGCGCAATATCCATATCAAGGCGGAGATCGCCGGTACACGCATCGCCGTATCACCTGGAGAACAGCCGCAGCCGGTTCCACCAACCGAACCGGTCACCCCGATTCCGGGTCGACCAGTACCTCCACCCGCCGGAGGCGCCAGGCTGATCGCACCGGGTCTCACTCCAGTCGGTGGGGAACGACCGGTCGTGATTCCCCGTCCGCTCGAACCGGTAGCACCCGTGCTTCGGCCACGCGAGACCGACATCCGTGCAACCGGCGAAGACACGCCAGCGGCCGCTCGACCGAAGAAAAAGAGAAAAACCCGAACGACGCGAGGAACACAGCGAAAACCCCGGACCAGGAAGCGACCCTCGCAAGGAGAAACTTGAACCCGAGACGCGTTGACGCAACATTGCTGGACACCGCGACGAGGCTCGTCTCGCTCGCGACCATGGCACGAGGCCCGCTATGAACATCAAAAAAATTTCCTCTCCATTGCCGGGAGAACGCCTTGTCGGAATCGACCCCGCATTGAGTCCTTATCTCGAACGGGATGGGCGACATCGTTCGAATCTCTACCCCGGTCGGGCGCTCAGTCCGGGCGCGTTGATCCTCGATCAGCGCCACCGCGACGAGCGGCTCATCCTGAGCGGACAGGCGTTGTCTCCGGGAATTGTCGATGGTCTCGAGGTCGCGCTCTCTTCTGAGTCGGCGGGCGCCGGACCCTCGGCCGCGCACATCGTCGCCACGGTCGCCCCGGGAAGAGGGCTCACCCTCGCCGGAGACGATCTCGTCGTCCTCCATCCTCAACGGATTCCTTTGGGGAACATCCCCGTGTATGGGCCGCTCTCCTGGTTCGAGGAGGGCGGAGACACACATATCGAGGCCGAAGGGACGAGCGACGCCGAGTCGACCGTCATGACTCCCCGTCGCTTGGGATCGACCATTCAGGAATTACAGGCTCGAGGCGTGGCAATTCCCCCGGCAGGTATTTTGATGCTACAACCGGTCGTCGCAGAAATGATCGGTGAACTCGATCCGCATGATCCCTGCGAACAGGATCCCCAACAAGATGCGTTCGATGATTGGCAAATCGTCGATGGATGCCGGCTGATCTGGTATGCCTGGCCGACCGAATGGTTGCCCCTTCCCCCTGTCTCGCCGCAGTGGAGAAACGAACTGGCGTACCGGATTTTCGCGAGAGAAGCGGCGTTGACCGCGCAGAAGCTCCACCTGCCATGGGAGCCGATCGGCCTTCCGATCGCCTTGCTCGGGTTGCCACTCGCGGACCAAACCAACCCAGGTTCTCCGGCTGTGCATCTCGCGTTTCAGGAGGGGCACAGCCTCTTTCAAAGTTTCACAGCCCGCAGTCCCCTCCTCGGATCGGTAGCCCTGCAGCTTCATGCGGCACGACCGCACGAGCGAGATCTTGCGATCCATCTGCAGATTCGCGAAGACACACCGACTGGACGAATCCTGGGTCGCGCGACCCGGATTCTTCACGGTCCTTTTCGTCGTGCCGAATCACGACCGGTTTCCTTCCAGTTTCCCGAACCGCTGCCGCTCGTTTCGGGGAGAACGTATGTAATAGAGCTGCTTCCTCCAGCGGATAACGAGAAGATTCTGCGATGGTCGGCTTCGACCGGGAATGCCTATCCCGATGGAACGGCCTTTCATCCGAAAACCGGCAATCCCCTTTCCAATCGTGATTGTTTATTCACCACCTATGCGCCGCCGTTCGTCGATCGTTCTGCTGTCGCGCGCCAGGGAGGAACGCGCCGGAACCACTTTCCCCTAATGCCCGAAGAAGGTCGACCGTCGCTCCTTCATGCGCGGATTCACCAATTCGCCGAGCAACTCGCCGAATGGGACCTGACTAAGCGACCCATCGAGCATGCCGGAGAACAGTTCCGTTTTCTTCCTCCCTTCGGCGTGATGCCGCGCACAGCACCGGCCATGCTGCCCCATCACGATGCCAGCCGGTTCTTTCCTGAATTTCAGGTCGAAGCAGCGCCCATCCCCGAGGACCAACTCGGGCAAGTCGTGTCGGAGACCATGCCTTTGACGCCGTTCGATCGGACAGACGCGTCCGATGAACGTGTCCTGCTCCTCGTTCCTGTTCCGCAAGCAGCCTACGAACCGGCGTTGTTGACTGTCGAACAGATCGATCCGCATTTCGAGCAGGCCGTACAGGAACTGGTGGAACGGCGCGGAAAATGGTTGAACCGCCGAGCGGATGTGCGCAGCAAGGCCCAAGTCGTCACACAGGCCATCACCGGCGAAGCCCCCGTGTATCCATCCAACAATGACGATCCCGACAATGTGGAGCCGGATGAATTCGTTGCTCAAGACCCACTCGATCCCGATGACCCGTTGTTGGCCAGTCCCGAGGATGCCTTCGGCACCACGGCCACGACGACGACCGGTCCCGACGGCACGACCGCTACGCGACGCACCGTCGATCTCGTCGAAGCCTTCAAAGCCGAAATGTTCCCGGAAGGGCATCCGCTCGCCGGGGAACTGACGCGCTTGACGTCAGGAGGGCTCACGGCATTCATTCAGCACCTCGAAGCCGTGATCGCCAAGCTCGACGATCACATCGATTTTGGTTTCGTACGCGTGCAAACGGATCTCTATCGGATCCGCCAGCATATCCTCGGTACCGCCGAAGCGACCCGTCTCGCGACGTCGCCCATCCTGGCGTCCATCGCCAAAGGGGAAAGCGCTCGCGCGACGAAAGAGGAGATCAAACGGTTCCTGAGCGAGCTGAAACAATCGGTCGTGAGCCCGTCGGCGCCGGGGGCCAGCACGCCACGCGAAGCGGAAGAACCGCCATCGGCCGCTCGTGCGACCACCGAGACGAGTGGCACGACAGGATTTCGCGCCGTCCCGGCCGGAGCGTTCATTGCGAGCGCCACAGCATCGACACTGACGACGAAACCTTCTCTCGCGATCAAGCCCGATCTGCTCACGCTCGCCGATCGAGCTGCACTGCGGAAAGCCGTCGAATCACAAGCTCGCACCGCACCGGCCACCAGCATGCTCATCGACGTGGGGAAAAAACACGACGTCGTCGAGCAACTGCCCATCTACGGGAAGACGTATGATCTCCGCAACGTGACCATCGCCAAACGGTTCGAAGAGCCCAAACCGTCCGAATCCAAAGCATTCAGTCTCGCGAGCAAGCATGAAACCTTAGCCGGCCTCGCTGCGCTCGCCGCCGCCAACGAAGCGATCTTGGACGATATTCCTGTATACGGTGTTCAAAAAACAGGCGTCGATGCCGACCCACGGACCGGTTTGTACGAGCGAGAACTGCTGCCATTCGGCACGATTCGGACCAATTTGTCGCGGATCATCGACGAAAAAGATCCCGCGAAAGTCGATGAAGCCACCTGGTTTCAAGATGCAGTCACCGTTTTGGATTCGACCGTTGCCACCTTCCGTGCCGTCGAAGCTCGCATTCAGGAATATCGCCAACTGTTGAATGCCAGTCGCGAATTGCTTCACGATCTTCGAGTCCTGGAGTCGACCATCGAGCGTCGGCTGGAAGCCATCGGGGAGCACCTCGCAGAAGCTCGACACGATGTGGCGGTCGCACAGGCGCTGTTCGCGGAGGAAATGGACCGTATTCGCGCCATCAACGAACGTCGCCGCACGATCCTCATGGAGCACGTTACCGCCGTCGCGTTCGTTCGTCCTCGCACCCAAGAGATATTCGTGAACCCGCGTGACATGCCTGTTCGGCCGCTCCACCCCGCACTGACCGAAAGCCCGGTTCCGGCATGCTCGGCGCACCGCGGCGAGCTGCCGCCCGAACTCGAGCAGATGATGGAAGTCCTGCGCGATGCCCCGGTCAAATGGTTTCCGGCTATTCCCCCGTTGTTGAAGCGGCTGGATCGGTGGGAAAGCCTCTATACCACCATCCACACGAGCATCGCCCGCGCTCGGGTGCGACCCGTCTCCCGCAGTACGTCATTTGAATTCCCGAGCCACGCTCCGCGCACGATGACCAAACAGGCTACGAAACCCTTGCTTCAAGCTTTGGCAGTGCAAGCCCATGCTGTCGCGCAATATCGGACCACGCTGGCGCGTTTCGATCTCGGCCTCCTTACCGATCAGACCTGGAAAGGATTGTACGGGCATGTAGTGGACACCGTTTCGATCGGCGACGTGATCGATTCCCCCCATGGACGCTCGGACCTTATAGCCACAGCCAGTCGGGAGCTGGAAACCATTGCCCGCATCGCCTCCTGTCTCTATGAGGCGATGGGACGTATTCCTGCTCCTATCCGGCTCCAATGGGTCCAAGTGCTGAGCCAGTTCGATCGACCCGTTCTCCTCCGTAATCTGGCCAACCTTCCCCGATGGCACGAGGTCGAGTTTTCCACGGCGCGAGAGCTGCAGCTGTTCGTCGATTGGCTCTATGGCCGCATCGACGCCCGTCTCTCCGAGGCCGTCGCGTTCATGACCGATCTCGTGCGCATCTGTATACTGTTGGCCAGTCATGCGCCGGTCAAGGATATTATCGCTGGGCGCATTGCCGAACCGGCATCCGCAATTCCCGGCACGCTCATCACGATTCGCGCACTCGATGCACGCCGCATCCGGGCGGGGATGTCTATCCATCTCTTTTCAGGGAGCACCGTCATCGGACGGGCGGTCGTCGAAGATCTCGCCGGTGAGGCGGTGACGGCCCGCATCATCGCCTCCACCCAACCGCAAGCGACACTTCCGCAAGATGCGCGTGTGCAATTCGTTGGAGGGAATTCGGCCGAAGCCCTCGGGCAGGAAGCGCAGCGCCAGACGACGAACCCTGCTTGGCTTTTTTAGCAATCGCGTCAGACAACGGTGATGCTCGATGGCTTACGTAGATGCGGACCTGCCCCGATTCGATGTCCCGACTTGCCGAGTTCGCACGTTGGTTGTCAAAACCCACGAACCCGACAGTGTGCAGAAGGCGACCTCGCTATTGGAAGATGCGCTTCGCATTCTCTCCATTCCCGGCCGCGAGGAGCGTCGAATCTACTTTGTTCGGCGTTTTGCGCTGCCCTCGTTTACGCTGGCTCAAAGTTCGAGCGCCTTGGCCTTGACGATCCAGGAACAACTGCGGCATTTGCTCGCCTCTGCCGTCCATGCCACACACGACCGCGCGGCTCGCGCTTCGTGTATCTTTTTTTCCCATCCATTGGAGCCGTTCACCATCTTGGCCGTCAACATTGCCCGCGACAAGGAGACCCGCGCGTGGTTTTGGCCATTAGCCGTTCCTCGATGGCGATCG